>NZ_JBDMSL010000005.1:81420-104042 GCF_039758965.1 Collinsella aerofaciens
GGCGACCGGATGGGTCCTCGACGGCGGGACCTGGTACTACGCGACTGGCTCCGGCGCCCTCGCCTCCGGCTGGCTCAACCTAAACGGTGCGTGGTACTGGCTCGATCCCTCGACGCACGCCATGGCCACGGGCGTTCAAACTATCGGATCATGTGAATACATATTTAATAGTACCGGCAAGATGATGGCTAATTGCTGGTCAAACGGTGATGGGTCTTGGATGTATCATTCGTCATCCAGCGGCGCAATTGACCTTAAAGGCATCATGACCGATTCGGGAATCCAGCTGATTGACGACGACGGTAATGCCAGAACTGGTTGGATTGAGAGTCAGGGTGCTCGATATTATTGTTCTGCTAGTGGAGTAATTCTGACTGGGTGGCAGCAAATTGCTGGGTCTTGGTATTACTTTAACCCGGATGGTCGAATGGCGACCGGCTGGCTTAACGATGGCAGCAACTGGTACTGGCTGGATTCCGCTTCTGGCGCGATGAAAACGGGATGGCTTTCCCTTGGGGGCACATGGTATTACCTTGATGTCGCACGTGGGGGAGTAATGTTGAGTAACGGTTGGTATTGGATCGGCTCTACTGACTACAAGTTCAGTTCATCCGGCGCAATGGTTGGCGCTTGGGTCGATGTCCCGTGCTATTCGCAGTACCCGGAACTTCCTACTGGCTGTGAGTCGGTTGCCCTTACAAACTTGCTTAACTACTATGGTTTCGGTTTAGGTAAGACGATTATTGCGGATTACTATTTGCCCAAGGGAAGCAATGGCAATTTTGTTACCGCTTTTGATGGCAATCCAAGGCGTAGCAGCGGGGGTCTCATGGGATGCGTCGCACCTGCGATTACTATTGCTGGTAATAACTTTCTGCGTGCTGCTGGAAGTGGCAAGCAGGCAAAAGACGTTTCTTTCTCGTCAATTTCTTCCATTAAGAACAGGCTGACCTGTGGTCAACCTGTTGAGATGTGGAATACCGAATGGGGAAGTTGGCCAGGAGGCCGTTATGCTGCGCGTTGGTATAACGGGCATTCCTATGGTCTGTGGGGCGGTAATCATGCCGTAGTCCTTAAAGGCTATGATGACGAGCAGGGAATTGTCTATCTTTCGGATTCGATTAACGGCAATGTTACGCGAAATGCCCAAGTGTTCTTCGGCACGTGGCAACAGATGGATAGCCAGGCCGTGGTAATTGAATAGCCATGATGCTAAAAGGGGAGAGCTCGACGAGCTCTCCCCTTTTGCTACTTTGTTAATCTAGCTACGCCGTCTTCTTACGTCCAAATAGTTCGTCCCAGTTACTGGCTGCCAAAACTGTTCCGCATACAATTACAACGCAGCAGATTACGGATGCCATGTCGGGAATTGTTCCAAGCAAGATCAGGCCAAAGACCACTGACCATGCCGAATAGGAGATATTCAGAGCCATCGCACGCGCTGCTCCGATTGCCGCAATGCCCTTGTAATAGAACAGATAGGATGCAGTTCCTGCGAGTCCGGCGAGTGCAATAATCAATGTGGGCATGCTTGGGATAGCGCCCAACGTGAAATGCCATGCTCCGAAGAGGGGGAGTACGAGCACTCCATAAACAAGTGCACTTGTAGTTTCGCGGATTTGCAAAGCCGTTTCGTCATCAACGGCATCATCTTTCATTCCCCATGCGCACAGCACCGCTTCGGATCCCCATCCAATAACGGCAAGCACCGCCCCGAGTAAGCCGAGGGGGGCATTTGCAATCTCACTCGACCCGGCCGATAGATAGCCCATCGTCATTACGCCGCAAAGAGCAACGAGAAGGGAAAGAATCTGGCCTTTGCCCATTTTCTCCTTCAGCAGCACGAAGGAAAGGAATGCTCCGACTGCGGGATAGAAGGCGGAGATGATTGCCGTGTAGGCAGCTCCGATGTTATTAATTGCCAATACGTAGCCGGTCATTCCGATAGGTCCACCGAGTAGAGCGCCGGCGATGACGACCTTGCCCGAACGAGTTTTAAGTGCAGCGAGCGTGTCTTTCAGTCTGCCTCGGACTCCCATGTAGCCAAAGAGCCAGATTGCACAGAAGGCATCATGGAGAAAGGATCCCGCAATGGAGGCGCATGCAAGCGCTTCCGCCGATCCAATATAGGGCGCAAGCGCCAAGCCGATTCCAAGAATTACTGTATCAAGGCCCCAAAGAAGACCGCTAAAAAAGCCGAATTGCATCGTTACTCACCTTTCCGATAGATCTCCAGTGCCTTTTTAAGGTATTTGGCACCGTAATTGAAGTAGATATAGAGCCATTCGCCCACGAAGTCGCCTTCGGCTTCTTTCAGAAGAGACCAGAGGTACCAGCACCATCCTGCAAGGGCAATGTGCGCATAGTTATGCGCAATTTCGTTGTTTGTTGCCCTGCGCCCAAAATATGCATCAAGCGCGCGGTCGACTTCATCTTCGGAAAGCTCACAGCAGACACTGCAAGTTCCAAAATCGTTCGCGTAATCGCTCATGCCAGCATATTCCCAGTCAATGAGATAGTACTTGTCGTTTTCATCGATAAGAAAATTGAGGTAGAAGAAGTCATTGTGACAAAGGCATTTTGGCGCATTGTCGGCCTGAACAAAGCGCTCCAATTCATCGATTTCGGCGGCCATTTCCCTGTAGCCTGGAATGTCGATGGGACCTTTTTCCAGAAGAAGTGATTCGTAGCGCTTCGCTTCGAGGTAGAAGTCAAATTCGGTTTCGACGTTTGCACCGCTCTCGTGAAGCGAACGACACATCTGCATCATTCGATTCATTTGGGCAGCATCGTGTGGATTAGGCTGCTTTGCGTTGGGTACAAACTTCGAAATTTTCCAACCGCGCTTTGGGTCCTCATGGATGAACGTATCGTCAAGGCCGAGTTCCTTGGCCTTTTTAAGTGCGGCTACTTCTCCATTTCTGTTAATAAGCAGTTCGGTTCCGACTCCCGGATGGCGGTAAACGTACTCTCCATCATTGGTTCTAAAGTGGCACGATAGGTTCGTAAGACCTTGTTTAAGGGGATAAACGTCGTGAATCTCTGATTTGGAGCAGCCGAGCACTTGCTCGATGTTATCGAAAATATCGGAGTCAACGTTTTCGATAAAATGCGGATCAAAGGCACGCAGTTCATCAAGAGAATCGAATTCGTTGATCTCGCCCTCAGGATACTTCTTGATAACCATATCGAGCTCCTTGATGTGCTCGATATATAGATCTTCCCAAAGCTTGTCCGTTGTTTCGGGCTTGTTATATTCCGTTTCGAGAATCTGCTTAAATGCAAGCGAGAAGGCTTTATCAAAGTAGACATGTCCAAGCATATACCAAGCATCGGAACCGCCAATCGTAACATTGGTGATTCTGTCCATTGCTCCGGTTTGAATGCACCATTCTTTGGTGGCGCCTTCAGCATATTGAGCAGAATAAAATGCTTTCCAAACGTATGCTTCAAACGGATTGTTTAGAAGGTAATCATCGCTTGAGCAAATATAGGTGTTGCCAAGCCGCTCTTTTACGCACATAAGCGATGCGTGGTTATTTTTGGATGCATATTCGTTGTTGACGACAATCGAGACGCCGAACTTGCTTTCGAGATAGAAGAAATATTCTTTTTTATAGCCGACAACGACGGTGATATTGCTGATACCTGCGTCTTGCAGCTGCCTAATCTGACGTTCGATGAGAATCTCACCACGTACCTTTAAAAGGCCTTTGGGCTTTTCATACGAAATGGGAGCAAAGCGGCTCGAAAGCCCCGCAGCCAATATCACTGCGTTTTCAACCTTATAGGGGTGAAGTGCTTCGTAACCGCTGTCGGTTAGGCTGTCCGATTCGAGAAGGCCCTCATTCGTAAGCTCTTTATTTGCTGCGTTTACCGATCCAAGTGAGAGGCCAGTGCGCTCGGCAACTTCTCGCTGGCTAGCATATGGGTTCTTTAGGTATTCGTACAGAACAGTAAAGTTACGCTTGGTCAGTTCCACTGCAGGCCTCCAATTAAGATGTTCATTGCTCAGGGAAAGAATAGAATGATTGAACGATATGTTCAATTTAATATATTTGTCTACATAGACTGAACAGACAGTAACGAAAATCAATCCTGGAATGTGGATTAAAATAAATAAATGAGATATCTGGGAGGGTCGCTTATGTATCGATTCGAAAAGAAGGCCACGCTTGTTTGTGCTGCCGCGTCATTAATCACTGCTTGCTGCTTGCCCCTGAGCGCGAATGTCGCGTTTGCACAGGATTCCGTTGAGGCTCAGAGTATTGAGTCAAAAGCGGATTTTTCTTCTGTGGTTTCCGATGATTTGCAACCTGATAATTCTTCCGTCATAAAAGATGGCTGGCAACGAGACGAGTCGTCTGGAGTTTGGTATTACGGAAAAAACGGTAAACACCAAACTGGCTGGCTGCAAAGCGGGGGCTATTGGTATTGGCTTGATCCAGCCAATGATGGTGCAATGCAGACAGGTTATTTCAATGTGACCGATGCTGGTGGATCGACTGCTTCGTTTTATGCGAATGACGGCAATGCCGCAACGCCTTTTGGCGCGCTATATCAGAACTGCTGGCTACGTAACTCAGATGGAAATTGGTTTTATGCCAATGCTGGAGGCGATTTAGCTGCTGGTTGGTTTTATCAAGACGGCACATGGTATTACCTGGATCCTGCCACCAATATAATGCAGGTTGGTTTTGTCGACCTCGGGAGCTGGAAATACTATTTAGATGCCACTG
The DNA here is from genome assembly GCF_039758965.1 of Collinsella aerofaciens. GTDB lineage: Bacteria > Actinomycetota > Coriobacteriia > Coriobacteriales > Coriobacteriaceae > Collinsella > Collinsella aerofaciens_BR. Next base: position 86,160 of record NZ_JBDMSL010000005.1, read on the forward strand.
GTGCTATGAAAACCGGCTGGATTCTCGTTGACGGGAATTGGTACTGGGCTTATTCATCGGGTGCCCTTGCTTCGTCATGGCAAACGATAGGTGGGGCTCGCTATTATTTTGACTCACAGACGTTCATCATGTTTAAGGGTCGTCAAAAGATTGATGGAAGAACCTACATTTTTGGTGACTATGGTCTCGCAAATGGATGGTACAAAGACGGAGTAGATTGGTATTACTGCACTAACGGTATTGCGGCCACTGACTGGAAACTCGTTAACGGCGCTTGGTATTATCTCGACCCAGCTTCCGATGGTAAGATGTCCGTTGGGTATTTAGACCTTGGCAATGCAGCTTATTATTTAAAGCCTAACGGGGCTATGGCTGTTGGTTGGGCTCAGGTCGAGGACGGCTGGTATTTCGCCTCCCAATCTGGTGCACTTATTTCTGGCTGGTATAAAGAAGGCACAAGCTGGTATTACCTGGACCCTGTTAGCCATCTCATGAAAACGGGCTTATTTGAGGTGGACGGCAACGATTGTTTTGCAAACCAGAGCGGTAGGCTTGTGGTTTCAAGTTGGGTTACCGTTAATGATGGCGTTGATAGATACGCTGATGATAATGGATATCTTTGCAAGGATGTGATTCGCGAAAATGGCACTATCCTAAAAACCGCTGGAGCTGATGGTTGGCAGGTTGCGTCCGGCTGGGTTAATGTCGCAAATCTAAGGTTTTACGCTGAGCCCGGAACGGGTGCCATTCATCTTGGATGGCTACAGATTGACGGCGATTGGTATTGGCTTGATGCCGATTCTGGCGTGTTGAAGACCGGATGGGTTTTTACTGGCGGTGCATGGTATTACCTAAATGCTGACGGAAAAATGGCAACTGGTTGGAAATGCCTGAATGGAACATGGTATTACCTTGAGTCCAATGGAAGCATGCATGTTGGCTGGCTTAAAGATTCGGGTAAGTGGTATTGGTTAGACGGCAGCGGCGCTATGGCAACGGGCGCAAGGACCATCGATGGCGTTCGTCGAGTTTTCTGGAGCGATGGCCAGTGCGACAAAGTTGGCTGGCAAAATCCATCCCAGTATCCTCAGGTCAGTTCTTGGACTGTTCAGCTGCCTAGCTATTGCACCGGATACTTTACCTATGTGACCCCTTCTCGCATCTCTGTCGAGGCAACGCGGGAAGATTGCGTGAACGCCTTTATCCAGCGCGCCTATGAGTATATTGGTACGCAATATATTGAGCCTTGGTCTACCGCTCCCGGTGGAGCTGTTGATTGCTCTGGTTTTGTCTTGCAGTGCCTTTATGCTACTGGCATGGATATGGGTGTTTACAACCCTTATAACCATCGCTGGGATCCAAGCCAAACCTACAATTCCATGAATTGGTATCGAAGTAATATCTTTATGCCCGTGAGTGCGAACTCAATTCAGCGTGGCGATGTGATTTATTATCGCGGGCATATCGCAATTGCACTTGGCGGCGGTATGATGATTGACTCCTGGCCTCATCAGGGCGTCGGAATTCATTCCATTAGCGCAAGGGGAAATGTGATCGGCGCAGCCCGTCCGTTTATTTAATTGATTTGCTGCAAGCCGGTCGATATCGGTTGGGGGCCTGGAATGAATGTCTGGATTGAACATCGAATTTGTTGGCGAGTAATTGGCTTGATGCTATTTTCCGCCTTGCTCTCAGTTTCCGTCCCCGCATTTTCTTGCACTGCCTATGCCGTGGAAGAGGGGGCGGATAACGGTGTCGTAGAGCGCGACTCGACAGGAGGGTCGGGAGCATTTGTCGGTGGCGGTTGCTCTCAAGACTCCAGTGATTGTGCCGGCAAAACAACGGAAGATTCGAGCCTACAGGTTGTCGAAAGTCAAGACCTGTCGACGACAGAAAAACTATCTGGATGGCAATGGAACGGTTTGTCCTGGTACTACTATCTTGACGGCTGTCGTTTGACCGGAATGCAGAATATTGACGACTCGTTGTACTACTTGGACCCCGCTCGTGACGGCGCAATGAGCTGCGGCTGGATTTTTACTGAAAATAAGTGGTATTACGCGGGTCCATCAGGCGCTTTGGCAAGTGGTTGGCAGTTTATAGGAGGTCAATGGTACTGGTTTGACTCCCTTGACAGCTGTTCTATGGCTACTGGTCGACGTGTTATTGATGGGCACCCTTATCTTCTTGGAACCTATGGACTGATTAATGGTTGGTGCCTTGATAACGGTTTATGGTATTGGGGTAACAATGGTGAAGTCTTAACCGGCTGGTTTCAAACTAGCAATAATTGGTATTGGCTTGATCCCGCCAATGATGGTGTTATGTCTAGAGGAATCGTTTCTGTCGGTTCGTCTCTTTACTATTTATCGGATTCCGGCGCAATGGCTGTTGGTTGGGCGTTTGATGGGACGGACTGGTATTACGCTGACGGTTCCGGCGCACTTGCATCGGGCTGGCGTTTGGTGAACGGCGTTTGGTATTGGCTCGATGTCGCAAATGACAATAGAATGGCTACCGGCTTTTATGTCATCGGATCCAACCGGTATCATTTTTCTTCAACGGGAGCGTTGTCACTTGGCTGGTTTATGAGCAATGGAGACTGGTATTACGCTGAGCCTTCTCAAGCGTCGGGCATTATAAAGACTGAATGGCTGAAGGACGGTGGTCAATACTATTATCTCGATCCTGCCGCCGACGGTAAAATGCTTCTTGATCATTTTTCTGTAAATGGGAAAAGCTATTATGCAAAAGCTTCAGGCGCTGTTGCTTGTCGTGAATGGGTAGATGTCCAGGACTCGGTTCAGGATGAGCCATCTAAGGCTTTTGCTGGTTCTGATTGCTCATTGTGTGGAGCATTGCGTAATGGAAAACTGTTTACATCAAACGGCGATGGCGAATTGGTCGAAGCTCACGGGTTTGTGATGCTTGGAGGCTGCAAGTTCTATGCTGATCCAACCGATGGCTCCCCCTGCGCTGGATGGAAGAACGTTAACGGAAAATGGTACTTTTTTGATGAGACCGCTGGCTATGCACGATCTGGCTGGCTGTACAAGGATGGCTCCTGGTTCTATTTAGATCCGTCCACTTATGCTATGAAAACCGGTTGGGTTGCCGTTAACGGATCTTGGTATTACCTGAATTCGTCTGGTTTCATGCAGACGGGATGGCTCAATCTGGGCGGCACCTGGTATTGGCTTGACGCTAGCGGCGCTATGGCTACTGGCTGGCGCGTTGTGGACGGGTCCTGGAATTACTTTATGGCAAACGGCGCGTGGGTGTCAGACTATATGGATGCTAAAGCTCAAAGTTATTCAAGCAATACAAATTGGCTGATACTTGTCGATACGTCGCGTTGCATTACGAGTATTTACACTGGATCTTGGAATAACTGGTCCTTAAACCGTCGATATGTATGTTCGACGGGAAAAGCTAGCACACCTACGGTGATAGGGGAGTATCAAGTCTACGGAAAGGGATATTCCTTTGGGCATGGATATACTTGCTATTACTACACGCAGTTCTATGGTGATTACTTATTCCATTCCTCACCCTACTACGTCAACAGCAACCGCGTGATGGATCCCACGATGGGCGTTCCATCCTCTGCTGGATGCGTACGCCTTGAGATTCAGAATGCAAAATGGATTTACGATAACATTCCTTATGGAACAAAGGTTGTTACTTATTGATATTAGGCACTCGTTTTAAGAGACAGGGATAAATACTCTATTTTTAAAAGAGTTTCTTTTAACTGAGGGTGCTTTGATAATCTTTAACAATGAATTTGGGAGGATTTTTGGAAATAGAAATGGGAAATGATATTGGCGTATGCGTACTTCTCTCAGCTTATAAACCCGATCTTAAGTTTTTCGCGGAACAACTTGATTCGATAGATAAACAAACGTTTCCGCTTACGCTTCTAGTTAGAAATGACTGCCCTGAATCGGATTCATTAGAGCGGTTTATCCAAGCGCATATAACGAAAAACGCCTATCGGTATTATCACGGTGATAATAATCTCGGTTATGTCAAATCGTTCGAGGCGCTGCTCTCCTTGGCGGAAGGGGATTACGTAGTACTTTGCGATCAGGATGATATTTGGGAGCCTAATAGAGTTGAAGTTTCGCTCAACCATATGCTAGAAGAAGGCTCAATTCTAGATGTTTGTGATAGATCGGTAATTGACGAAAACGGAAATATTCTGGTAAAGAGTTATAGGAAAGCTCATCCTAATTCGCCGGAAGTAAATTGGTGCTCTGGAGAGGATATTACTGTACAGGCCGCAAGCGTATGTTACGGCATTGGTATGGCTCTCATGTTAGATGCGAGTGCGGCGAAGTCGATGATTCCCTTTCCGGAATCGACTGCACATGACTTGTGGTTGACATTGGGTTGCAGTGAACTGGGGAAGTGCAGCTTTACTATGACTCCTTTGGTTAAGTATCGTCGACATGGTGGTAACGAAACTGGATTCCTTGCAGGTGTTTCTTCAAAAGATGATTGGTATTCGACAAGAGTTAAAAACAGGGTTGATACTGCTAGGCGATTTGCCGATAGATTTCCCGATTCACCGCATCTAAAGGAAATATTGGGGTTCGCTGAAGCAAGGGAGCGGCGCTCCATAATTGGTTTACTTAAATACCGACGAGCTTGCCCGTCTATCGCTAAAGCAGATATCATTATACGTCTTGTGCCGAATTGGCTGTTTATTTTGATTTTAAAAGAACTTAAAGCTGCGAGATAGCTCCGTATCCTCATTTTGACAGGTTTAGAAGGGCGCTTATATTTGTGAAGGCCACAGAGAAGACTCTTTCGATTAAACATAATATGTTCTGGAATACCGTCGGTTCGTTGACTAATTTAGGCTGTCAGTGGCTTATCACCATTTTGGTCGTTCGGCTGTCTGATGGATATAGTGCTGCAGGCATTTATTCGCTGGCTATGTCTATTTTCAACATGTTTTCTCAATTAGCCCAATACAGGATGTACACGGTGCAAATTGCAGATGTTGAAAGGAAAAACTCTGCTGGTGAATACCTGACTTTTCGTTTCTTTACTACTTTTATAGCGTTTGCAATGTTAGCCGTCTATTCCATTGCAACGTGTCGTATTGGTACGGTGCCCGCTATTCTTCTGTATGCTCTCTATAAAACCGCTGGCTTAGTCATTGATGTCATGCATGCTAATGATCAGGTTGGTCATAGGATGGACTATATTGGGAAATCCCTCATAATGCAGGGCATCGGCTCTCTCCTTTCATTCATTCTTGTCTTTGGATTTTTTAATAGCCTCGAAGGTGCACTGTTGCTTATGACGGTAGTGACAATAGGCATCGGAGTTATTTACGATTATCCAAGATCAAATCGGATTTCTGCAATCAAGCTTGGAATTAGCCGAGCGAAGGTCAGAGCCTTCCTATGTAGCTGTTTGCCCATCGTTCTGGGCGGCATTGCTGCTTCTGCGGCGCCGAATATTCCCAGGCAGTATTTATCATATTCATTCGGAGATTCTGCTCTGGGTATTTATGCATCAGTTGCTGCACCTGTGGCAATTATCCAAATGGGTGCGACCTATATTTATAATCCTTTATTAGGTTATCTAGTAGAGCGTTACCATTCTAGAGAAAAGTCCTTTTTTTCGCTCATAGGTAAAATACTTGCTGGCATCTTTTTTGTCGGTGTCATATCTTCAGTTGCCCTTTTCTTTTTCGGTAAATTATTGCTGTCACTGTTTTATGGCGCTGGAATAGCTAAACATACCGATCTCCTTCAGCCTATGTTGGCTTGTGCCTTTTTGACTGGCATCGCTTGGTTTGTCAACGATTTGTTGGTTTCTCTTGATAATTACCGAGGGGTATTTGTTGGCAGCATGCTGTCCTTAATTAGTGCTGTCGCTGTTATGGCTCCTGCGCAAATGCTGTTTGGCTTAAATGGCCCTACTGTATCGGCGCTTATATCCAATGCCATTTGCCTTATTTATCAGTCTTCTGTTTTGGGGAAACAGACGCAACAATGGTTCGGGGAAAAGAGATAGGCCGATGATGTCTAAAGCTCACGCGCTATTAAAGCTTCAAAACACTGAATTGGATATCCTTCAGGTTGTCGCCGCATTCTGCTCTAAGCACGGCATCAGGTGGTGGCTTGACGGTGGAACATGTTTAGGAGCAATGCGTCATAGGGGGTTTATCCCTTGGGATGATGATATAGATATCGGAATGATGCGTTCAGATTATGACCGCTTTTGCTCTTTAGCCGAGGGTGGGTTACCGGAAGGATATTCGCTCCATACATCGCGGAATACTACTGGCTATGCTGCGATGTTTGCTAAGGTGTATCGCGATGGAACTCGCTTCGAGAATCAAGAGGCTCGAGAGGCTTCCAGTTCGATGGGCATTTTTGTCGACATCTTTCCATATGACCAGCTCTATACAGATAAACGCCTTCGTGCAAAGCAAGTCCGAACTGCATCAATTGCACAGAAAAGAGCCTATTTATATCATTCTTCTTCCATTGTTGTCCCTCATAAAGGGTTCCTTGGTCAACTCGAGCAAATTGGTTGTTCTGCTATGCACGTGGTGGAACAACTGGTTTCTCGAGGCGCATGCTCTTACCAGGATTTGTTCGATTCCTGTATTGCCGACTCAAATACGGGTGAGGTCTCTGATTACTGTCTGACGTTAAGCTGGCCGAATATGGCGCCAGTGCCTATTTCAGAGATTTTCCCTCTGAGCAGCGCGGTTTTCGAAGGCAGTGAATTCCCTGTTCCTCGTATGACGGATAAATATCTTACAACGATGTATGGCGATTGGAAAAAAATACCGTCACCGGATAATCGACATACCCATCTTCCGCTCTTGCTCGACTTTGGAGATGGGGAAGTCTGGACGGCACAGAATTAAGGATATGACATCTATATCAGATGAGGTTATGTGATGAGCTCCTCTATTTGTATTTTCACTCACCATTATCACCCGCAACTTAGTGGAATTGGTAATTTTGTCGATGGTCTCGCTCATGCCTTGACTGCACGCGGCGATAGGGTGGTTATCGTTACTAATGATTCGATGCGCGTGGGAGTCGGTCATTCAGTCGAAAACGGCCTGGAGGTAATTCGTCTTCCTTGCATTCCGTTACTTGATGGAAGACTTCCTCTTCCCAAAAAAACCAGTGATTATTACCGACTCCTGCAAACCCTTGATGATTATGAGTGGAATGGTGTTCTGATAAACACGAGACTTTTCCCTCTCTCGCTCGAAGGGCTGAAGTTTGCTGCGGATCATAGTGCTAAGGCTGTTGTTCTCGACCACGGCTCAGCGTATCTCTCTTTCAATCAGCCATTTCTTGATTATTTTGTTCGCCGATATGAAGATTGGATTACTGATCGCGTAAAGTCGTTTGAACCTGATTTCTATGGGATTTCTTCTAAAAGTGTTGAATGGCTTCAGCACTTTAATATCACTGCAAAAGGCGTAATTTCAAACTCAATCAATGCCTCATTCTATAGGAGTATTTCTTCGGGGAGAGATTTCCGATCTGAATTAGGTATCCCTCAGTCATCTTTAGTTGTGGCTTTTGTTGGGCGGTTTATTCCTGAAAAGGGAATTTATTCAATTATTGAGGCAGCTCGCGCAAAGGATATTACCAAGCGTGATATTTGTTTTGTTCTTGCAGGGGATGGTCCGCTGGCCAATGAAGTCAAGGAAGCCTGTTCGTCGAACTTGTTTTGGCTTGGGAGATGTAGCGCAGAGGACATTTCCTCCTTACTTCAGCAAGCAGATGTGCTTTGTCTTCCAACTCGGTCCGAAGGCTTTTCGACGGTACTTCTTGAGGCTTCAGCTTGCGGAACTCCTGCTGTGGTAACAGATGTGGGAGGCGCGCACGAGCTTATTCCAGATGATAGCTACGGCACGATAATTCAGTCCATGTCATCTGATGAGGTGGTTTCGGCATTATGCAGGCTTTTTGATGATCGAAAGCTGCTTTCTCTACAGTCTCGAAACTCTAGGGCCCTTGTTGAAAATCGATATAGCTGGGACGCCACTGCTATAGATGTCGAGAAGGCGTTTTGTATTTGCTAAGTGATACTTGGCTGGCTTTTACTTAGCTTTTGAGTGAAGTTGGATCTAAGACCCGAATTTGTTATTGTCGACTTATCCTATTCGATTTTGTCTTTAGTTGGAGATGCACGTTTTGAATAATCCTGCAATTAAGAAAAGCGAGTACGCGCTTGCCATCTTTGGGCTGGGACTTCTTTTGTTAGCTGTCGCGACATCATTGCACTATAAGAATTTAAATCTATTCATTCTTGAACTCTTTTGCGATGTCGTTGCTGTTGCGTGCTTATATTTGCAACCGAAATCACAGTCGAGCGGTGATGCTATTCGTCAGATAACCGTTCTCGTCGCGTCCAGTATCCTCAGCAGCTTTCTGCTAGTTTTCATCATATTGGCTGGCGCGAAGACGTTTGGCCCCTTCGGTCTTGGTGCATGGAATATCTCAGGTCTGGTTATATGCTTTCATTTAGTTTTAGCGTTCCAGGGAATTGAGCTTTGCTATGGCCTGATGAAGAGCTTCGTAACCTCGGTTAAGAAAACTGATGCTAAGAAGTGTTTCTTTTATTTGGCGGTTTTTGTTGGCTTTGCTGTTTTAATCGCTTTTATTGGCATTCCGCTCGATAAGTCAAAGACGGTGTTGTTCGCGTCTGCTTTGCCCATTACGGTTTTGATCGGATTGATTGCTATTAATGGGGGCATTTCTTATCTGAAGCCCGAACTGTTCGCTTTCGCATGCATTGTCTCAATTGGTCTATCCGTAATTATTTGCTTTCCCGTTACAAATTTTTTGACATGGGATGATGAGGTCCACTATGGAAATGCAAACAGTTTTTCCTACCTCACAAATGCTGAAATAACAAATTCTGACCGAATGATAGTCGAGCAGTTTTATATGGGGGACGGCTTTAGTTTGGATGCAGCTTTGGGTAAGTACCCAATAGATGAAACAAGAGAGTTTAACCGTGGCTCTGTTGAGCAATTGGTCAGAGAGGCTGATAAAAATGATTTAGCTGAAGGTATCGAACGTTTTAATTGTTTTGATAGTGTGGCTCTTTCTAAAATTGCCTATATTCCTTCATCTATCGGCCTTTGTTTGGGTCGCTTGCTTCATCTCCCATTCTCTATCAAATTTGCATTGGGTAAAATTTTTAATTTGTTTGCGTATGCAGTTATCTGCGGAATCGCAATTCGTATAGCCCCTTGCAGAAAATGTCTTTTCACTTGTATTGCGTTGTTCCCGTCTGCTGTGTTAATGGCAGCCAGTTACTCGTATGATCCCTGTGTGATTTCGTTCAGTTTGCTAGGAACAGCTCTTTTGTTGAAGATGCTTATTTCTGAAGAGGATATTTCTGCTAAAACGTTCTTCGCATTTCTACTATCTTTTGCAATCGGGTTTGCAGCTAAAGCGATTTATTTTCCCTTATTTGGACTTGCGCTTTTAATTCCTGCAAATAAATATGTTTCAAGCAAGCAAAGACGTATCTTGATTGGTACTGCTCTATTCGTTTGTGCCATTATGATCCTATCTTTCTTGACGCCATATTTCTCATCTGTCGTAAATAATATTTCTGATGCACGTGGTGGCTCCGAAGTCTCTACGGCTGGTCAAACGACGGGAGTGCTTGCAAATCCAGTTGGAACTATAGCTGTAATCTCGAATTTCGTTTTTGGATCGATGCTGACCCCGGCGTTTCTCAATTCAATATCAACGAATATGGCTTATCTTGGGGACGTGTCTAATCTGTTCCCATGGCTTTCGTATCTCCCCATCATGCTGTTTGAAGCTATTTGCATTATTGATAATGAAAAAGATACTAAAATAAAGCTTAGCCGTTGCGGAATTGTTTGGACTCTATTCCTGGTTCTTGCTACTTGCCACCTAGTTGCTTTGGCTCTATACATCGCTTTTACAGGAGTTGGAAGCCAGACAGTTGCGGGTGTCCAAGCGCGATATCTCATACCTTTGATAATACCTTTTGCCTGTCTATTGCTCAGGTTCCCTATTTACTGCGATGAGGAGGTGAAGGCTAAAGTTACAGCCTTTATGCTCGGGGCTCCATTTGCGCTGCTGTATTTTGTGATGTTCGAGCTTCTGTATATCCGTTTTTTCTAAATTAGCGATATAGGTCATGGTTATAGTAGGAGTGGGCAATTAGTTGGATTCGATTGGATCGAATGGGACGGCGTTGAGGGTTCGCTCAGGACATGCGCCCCGTATTTGAGGCAGAACTGCAAGGGGTCCTTTTCCTGCGGTGATGGATGGGGACTCCATATGTGCCCTAGTTGAGCAAGCTAAATATCTAAGCTTGAGATGTAACTTCCTAATGGTTAGACAGGATACAGTAAACTTAAGTCTGAGTTAAGCTATGCGTTGGACTGTAAGAGTCGCAAATTCTTTGGGCGTCGCTAAGAGCCAACTGTTTTTGGAATGGATGAATCTCGATTGTCTTTTACTTCAACGACATGTTCAAAAGGACATCTGCGTGTTCTCGTAATAATTCCTGCCTATAACGAACAGGAGTGCATTCTCAATACCGTTGCAGCTATAAAAGCTGCGGGTTATGACTATGTCGTAATCAACGACGGCTCACAAGATACAACGCTTGAGCTTTGTCGAGAGCATGGTATCAACATATTGGATTTGCCGCAGAACCTTGGTATCGGTGGAGCGGTCCAAGCGGGCCATAAATATGCCCAGAGATTTGGCTATGATATCGACATTCAGGTTGACGGCGATGGCCAACATGATCCTTCTTATATTCCTGAGCTTGTAAAGCTGATTGAGAGCGGTGCGAGTTTGGCGATAGGCTCTCGATTTCTGGTTGAGACTGATGGTTTTCAATCAACTTTTATGCGTCGTGTTGGAATCAGGTGGCTTTCATTTTTGCTCGAGTTGCTTACGGGTAAGGTGGTCACCGATCCCACTTCTGGCTTTAGGGCCTGCAATAAAGATGCTATCGACCTGTTCTGCAAGAGTTATCCTGATGACTACCCGGAGCCAGAGTCGATTGCTTTGGCTATGAAGCTTGGTCTTCCCGTTATGGAAGCGCCTGTAAAGATGAATGAGCGCCAAGGTGGACGTTCATCTATCGGGGGCTTCTCTTCCGTCTACTATATGGTCAAGGTTACGTTAGCCATTGTCCTTGTGTGCTGGGTTCATAGGGGAGACAAATAATGAATCTTATTTTGAGGATTGGTGCGGCCCTCTTTTTCGGCGGATTCCTCGTCTATGTTTTACGTCTCGTGTCCAACGGAAAGATGCTTCTTAAGTACTCTTTGCTGTGGATTTTGATGTGTATGGCGGCCTTGATCTGTGATTTATGTCCTCAGATTATTTATAGTTGCTCAACAGCTATTGGGTTTGTCAACCCGGCCAATTTCCTTTTTTTGGGTGCAATCGTGCTGTTGCTTGCAATCTCTCTGTCTCTTAGCGTTGCCGCGAGTCGTCATGTTTTGGCGATCAAAAACCTTACTCATAGGATTGCCCTGCTCGAAAAAGAGCTTGAGAAAAGGTCTGATCATGAATGAGCTCAATACATGGTTTGATTCAGTTCCTTCGGCTATCCCTCATTAGGGCTCCTAAGTTTGTGCACCATTGATCGCGCTCGACTGCTGGTTGTGGATTGTCTAACAAATAGACAATCCCTATGTTGAGTGTCTTATCGTTTTATCTGGTGCAACGTATCAAGCGAGTTGTCTTGCATATTAATTAATTTGGGAACTGCATCTCTGGGTCGACTGCATCTGGATATTCAAAGGTTAATTTGATTTGGCGAGAAGAGAAAAATGATGAAAAATCGACATCTGAGTTTAATCAGCGTGGTTTGTCTAACATCTATTTGTTTTATCTCTCTTTTATGGCCCGCAATCGCATTTTCATTAACTGAAGATTGCGTGGCTGAAGGCACTGATGGCTCTTTGGTTCAATCGGGTCAGGAAGCATTTGGGACATCAGGTAGCGATCGTTTGACTTTGGATTCCGATAATTTCAAAGCATCGATCGATTCGTCGATATATGAATATACTGGCGATGTGATTACTCCTGATGTCTCTGTTTTGACTGCCAGCGGTTCTGTGCTAGCAAGCGGAATCGATTATGAAGTCACGTATTCAGATAATGTTGCCCCTGGCTGCGCCACTATAAGAGTGAATGGGCTAGGGAATTACGCCGGCGTTACCTCTCAACTGTCGTTCCAGATCGTTCGTTCCTCTGATAATAACATCGCTCTTCCTGGTTCTTGGGCCTACCAAAACGGTAAATGGTGGTGGAGATATGAGGCTGGTGGTTGGCCGTCAAACTGTTTTCTGTCCATTAGAGGGGCGGAGTATTATTTTGATTCCGAAGGTTATGCAGCTACTGGCTGGAAATACTTGAACGATGGCTGGCATTTATTTTCTAACTCCTGTGCACATTTGAAGGGATGGGCTGCCACCGGTGGGCGCTGGTTCTACCTTGACGAGACATCGGGTTCAATGAAGACCGGCTGGGTTTTAATTGATGATAGCTGGTACTATTTGGACAGTTCGGGCGCTATGCAGACCGGGTGGTTACTCCTTGGCAATACTTGGTACTGGCTTGAGCCTTCTGGATTAATGGCTACGGGCTTTAGGCTTGTTAACGGCTCTTTGTATCATTTTTCAGAATCCGGTTCTATGAGCTCCGGTTGGTTTATTAACGATGGGGCATGGTATTGCTCCAACGCATCGGGAGAGATTCGTACCGGGTGGTTTTACAATGGTTCTAGCTGGTATTTGCTAGACCCCAATAATAATGGCGCCATGCTGGAAGGATTTCAAACTGTAAATGGCTCCATTTATTATTTGGATCCGGATAGCGGCGGTGCATTAAAGTGCAACACTTGGGTCTTCTCACAAGATGAAAACGTATATTATGCGTGCAGCAGTGGTGCGATTGTGCTTTCGGGCGTCAAGGACGGCGCGGGTGGAATTAAGCTCAGGGATCCCGAGGGAAAGCCTGTCGCTGGCTGGTATTGGTCCTCAGCTGCACAGGTGTGGTTTTACACAGACTCAGATGGGGTTCTGCAGCGCGGTTGGCGATTCATTGACGGTAGGTGGTATCACCTCGACAACGAATCCGGAGCCATGAATACTGGCTGGTTCCTCGATGATGATGGAACGTGGTACTACCTTATGTCTTCTGGACAAATGGTAAATGGCTGGAACAGAATTGGAGACTCCGAGTATTTCTTTAATGCCTCAGGTGCTTGGGTGGAGCCTGAGCACTCCGCGCGCGCCTCCTTGCAGTCCCAGATCGTTAATCGTTGCCATAGCGTTCCTTCTCCTGGGGCGGGACTGTGCTCGGAGTGGGTTAGCCATGTGTTTTACCCCGTGCTGGGGTCATATCCCAACGGCGACGCATGCGACATGTTCTGGAATTGGTGTTACAGCCGAGATATATCTCAGCTTAAAGTTGGAATGATCGTTGCGGTCCCTACGCATACTCATACAAGTGCTGGTGCCCGCTGGGGCCATATTGCTATTTATATCGGAAACGGTATGGTTATGGATAACATCGGTTACATCAGGACAACATCACTTGCTTGGTGGCTGAACTACTACCACACTACCGCTATACCACAGTGGGGCTGGGTTTTAAATACGCCTTTGGAATGATGCGGATTCTGGCCAGCATGCGGAATCAACGCCTGCTTGTGTATCGAATCACAAACGCTTCTTAACTGTATATCATGTATGGAATGCAATTATTCATAGTAAGGGAATCGAGGGTTGACCCTCGATTCCCTTATCTATTAGTCGCATTTTAATAAGGCTAAAATTAGAAAGCGCAGAATTAAGCTAACACTTTATAAATGATAGTAGCGATTTCCGGGTTCTCCCACGCTGAAATTTGGGTTAATGTACGGATCGCCTTCGACATAGTATTTTGCCCAGCGATAATTCATGTATGCGACTTCTTTGTGGAACCGAATCTGCTTTTCCGTATTGTTTTCAACGCCTCTAGAAATCGACTCGTAGTGATAGAGCTCGACTTCGGGCGTGTATACGATCAGGTCGTTAATCTCGCGTAGCTTTAAGCAAAAGTCAACATCATTAAATGCAACTTGAAGCTCTTCGGTGAAACCTCCGACTTTCTCATATTCGCTACGCTTGGTCATTATGCAAGCTGCAGTGATAGCGCTGAAGTCTTGTTGCGCATCGTTGAGTGCAAAGTAGCCCCAATTATTCCTTGGCATGCTCTGGCAAAGATGTCCCGCCACGCCGCCAGTGACGCATAGGCCCGCGTGCTGAATGGTGTTGTCGGGATAGTAGAGTTTTGCACCGACTGCGCCAACATCCTCACGTGCGCAGATGCCAAGCATGGTCTCGATCCAATTGGGCGTAATTACCTCAGTATCGTTATTCAATAGCAAGAGATAGTCGCCCTTGGCGTGAGCAACGCCAAAGTTCATGAGCTTGGAGAAATTGAATTCGTGTTCCCAAGTTACAAGACGAACGATGTCAGGATATTTTGCTTGCAACTTATCGTAATAATCGAACGTCACCTTTTCTGTGCTGTTGTTTTCGATTATGACGAGCTCGTAATTGTCGTACGTTGATTTCTCAACAATTGATGTAATGCAGTTGTTCAGAATGTCGGCGTGGTCTTTAGTCGGGATGATAATTGACACGAGTGGGTGGGAATCTGGCACAGCGTAGGTTACTTTATATGTAAAGGGACGACGCGCTTGTTCGACCTTCGCATTGAGCCCAAGCCTGTCCAAATGACTCTGGACCGCTTTGATACCTGCGATAGTGGCATACGGCTTGCTATCGGCATTTGCTGCGGTGGAGGTCTCGCTTAGGCGCCAGTGGTATAGAACCTTCGCAACATGATGAACTTTCCTTGCCTTTTCCACGGCGCGGAGAGTCAGATTATGATCCTGTGCTCCATCGAACTCTTTTGTGTTCGGCTCTAGAGTGTCTAGCAGGGACTTACGGATGGTAAGCATGTGGCAGATATAGTTATTGTTTCTGAGCAGATCGATATTGAAATCCGGCTTAAAGAACGGCTGCGCTAACTTTCCATCGGGCATGAGTTTATCTTCATCACAATAAAGAAGATCGACGTCATTATTGTTTTCAATTGCCTCGGCATATGAGAACAACAAGTCCGGTTCAAGAATGTCGTCATGGTCAAAGAAGCTAACGAAATCGCCCGAAGCTACGGCAACGCCTGCGTTTGTGTTTTCGGAAATACCCTTATTTTCGGTAAGATTAATTGACTTAATTCTGTTGTCGCGGGCTGTTTCCTGCTCAACGCGAGCCTTTAGTTCCTGATTGTCAGGGCTTGCATTAACTAGGAGGAGCTCCCAGTTTGCATAAGACTGGTTTTTTACGGATTCGACCATATCGTTAAAAAACGAAATCGGCGTGTTGTAAAGAGGGACAATGATGCTGAATTTCGGAGCGCTATTGAAGACGATTTTTCTCTGCTTCTCCAGTGCGCCAATGGTTGCCTTATGCTCTGTAAACCATTCGGGGTATTCAGGGTCAAACTGCGCATGGGTAAAGAGGAGGTTGGTCTCCTCAAGAAGCAAGCCTAATTTATCAGGCGTTAAGCAGTCAAATGCACTGAATGATGGGTGATTTTGATCGTCAATAATAAAATAGTAACGATCAAACGCCTTTGGCATGCGGATCGAGAGCTGCGTTTCAAGTTGCTTTTTCTCGGATGTAAATCCAACGCTCGTTACATTTGAACCGAAATTGACTATGCTCAGCCCAACCTCATTGAGGAACCGGTCGAGGCAGCGAAGTTTGATTTGCGAGTCATTGCGGTACGGTGTTCTAACCGTGCACCTCAGGATATACTCGTTTGAATCTTCGATGCACTGCCAAAAATCAATCGTCGCCATCTCAAACTCTGAAACGTCATCGTAATTTCGGAGTTTGCTGCACATGTCAGGTTTAATTTTGTAGTTAAGACGCGACTCCCATTTGATGTTCTTGCAATTGAGCGAAAGGGAGTCGCTGCTCAGGTTGCAACCGTCTTTGCCGATTTCGTTAAACTCAATTTTAATGGCTCGGGTATCGGGGTCGGGGATTACAAGAACGTATGAGTTCGATTCGCCGTTATTGTCCTTGAATTTTAGAAGAGACAAAGGTAAGCGGCGGTCGTCATCCGTTGCCGCTTGAGCTTTTATGCTGGAGCCTTCATGGATGCCTTCTATTTTAAGTTGCTGGTAGATTTTCCAGTTTCCTCTGCATACTCCGGTTGTTTCGACTCGCATTGTTTGCCTTTCGTTTGTTGGACACTGCTCATTGTACTTATTCACTTCATGTCTCGCTATAAATGCAGAGAGGAGTTCCGTGATTTCTGGCATTCTTAGATGTGTCGCTATGAGTTCGTCAGACGCTCCGTTCCGCTGTGTTAACATCGAAGAGGACATCTACGTACATCACGCTTTCTGTCGCTGTTGAGGTTCAGGTTATTGTCCTCGCGGCGCTCTGCTTCCTAGTCGTTGCTCATTTCGGGTCCATTGACTTCAAGGGGGTTATTATGAAAGTTGTCTTGTTTGTTGGAGGGGTTGCAAGGGTCCTAGGCGGGGGCTGCGCCCAACGAACGGATTGACGTGACGTGCGAGGTGTGTCCTAGGCCCGGGGGTTCGAATCCCCCGGCCCCCTCCGTAAAGAAAGAACCGCCATTGGGGCGACCCTTATCTCCTGGGGTGGCCGATTCGGCCGCCGCCACTCTTGTCCAGGTCTGCGGACCTGTGTTCGTCCTGGAACGGAAACAGGCTCCTCGCTATCACCCAGAGTATTCCGATGATCTCGGCGGTCGTCGCGCCCATCCAGGAAATTATCACCTCGGTAGGGATTTCGCGCTGCAGCCACATGAGACGGGCGGTGTACGCGACGACGAGGGTGTTGCATGCGACCAGCTGCCACTTGACGCACTTGAGCGCGGCCTTTCCGAGTTCGGACCGAAGGTCGTTCTCCGCCTCCATCCTCTTGACCACGCTCTCGGCCTGGGCCGCCTTGGCTCGCCGTTCCCGCTCCTCGCTCGAGCATTCGACCCTGACCTCGTCTAAATGGGCGCTTTCGATGGGGAAGACGTTTGCTCTCCTTTGTGCCGAACCCATGAGGTCGATTGCCTCTTGTGTCCCTTTTGGTGACCTGCTTCCGCGCTGGTCTGCGCTATCGCAGCCCAAGGTTTTCCACCCTATGGCCCACGGCGGTTACGGATACGTCGAGTATGTCCGTCATCTCACCGATGCTACAATTGCCCGCCCAGAGTTTCGCTACGACCTGTGCCGGCATGAGGAGCGCGGCGGCAAACGAGTTCGCCCATATCTCCTCGGGGTCTGTCCCTCGAGACGAGAGGGCGTCCCTTCGCTCAATGACCCCAGCAACCTCCCCGTCTCCTAGGTTTTGGTACGAGTGGATGTAGAGGCGCTCCGTCACCTCGCACGCCGTTATGTGCCCACCGCCTCATCCAGCTCGTCCGCGACCCTGTAGTGCGTGTTTGTGTCAATGGCTAACTGAACAGCGCATTGGACCAAATATGGTCCAATGGTTGGAGTCTTGTGGTCCGTAAGGACGTGAACCAAAGAGGCTGCATGCTTGGCTCTCTCCGTCCTTCTTTTGTGCAGTTCTGCAACCTAGGTTCGGCCTCGCGTATACTTATATCATCTGTGTACACCCAACTCTGGAGGTCCAACCTATGAAAGGCATCATCCTCGCGGGTGGCTCGGGCACGCGTCTGTACCCGCTCACGCTCGTCACCAGCAAGCAGCTGCTGCCGGTCTACGACAAGCCCATGATCTACTACCCGCTGTCCACCCTCATGCTGGCGGGCATCCGCG
>NZ_JBDMSL010000006.1:0-97038 GCF_039758965.1 Collinsella aerofaciens
GCGCCTTTAGACGCGAGCCCGGGGCCCGTGGGTTATACCCTAAGAGCAAACCACCCTTTTTAAGGGTGGTTCTGATTACAATGCGGCGGAACGTTTTATTGCGCGTTGGGCGGACCGGTAAACCGTTCGGACGATAAATCGAGCCGACTGCGCCTTTGCTTTGCCGGGGGTGTTCGTTAGCGGCTAGTATGGCCTTATTGTTACGACGTGCACCGCGTCAGGAAGCGCGGTGCCGCTTGTTGGGAGGAATGTCATGAAGAAGAAGCTGCTGCTTGCGCCCCTGATGGCTGTTCTGGTCGCGTGCGTGGTTGTGCTTTCCGGCTGCGGAGGTCCTTCGGTTGAGGAGCTTATCACCGAGGATCTTACGACGCAGTTTGACGAGGTCAAGAATGGTGGCGACGACTTCCTCGCCGGCCTGGAAGAGGCCTCGGGCGACGAGTTTGAGCAGCTGGGCATCGATCCCAAGGAGTACGCCAAGAGCTATCTCGAGGGCTTTGACTACAAGATCGGCGACGTGACGGTCGACGAGGACAAGGGTACCGCAACTGCCGAGGTCACCATTACCTGCAAGTCCATGAACCAGATTGTTGAGGATTTTGCCACTCAGTACCAGGAGAAGGTCGCCGCGCTCGATTCGATGCCTTCCGATGACGAGCTGTACAAGATGGCCGGTCAGGTTATGGTCGATGTGACCAAGGCTGCTAAGACCAAGGACACCAAGGTCACCTTCAAGTACTCCTGCAATGACGACGGCGAGTGGTCTGCTGACGATTCCGCAACCAACGAGATGATGAATGCCATGATGAGCTAGTTTGTTGCGGCGTTTTACCAAACGCCGCAACTGCTCGACGCTGCGCGGGCACCAGGGCGACACCTTGTCATTCAAAGAGGGCGGCATGACCAGAAGGTCTATGCCGTCCTCTTTTCATGCCAATTTGTTCGCCCTGGTGCCCGCTAGCTGTCCGTCCTCTACCTGTGGTGTTGCCATGGTAGTCATTGGGGACGTTCTTAAATGACTAGTCAAAAGGGACACTCTTGCGGCACTTGGGGACGTTCCTTTTCTGCCGACAGTTGGGGGCACTCCTTGCACCAGCGCTGCATCGAATGCTCGGGAAAATGCGAGCCGGTTTTTGGGCGAATAATGGGTTGCGGTTTCCGGATGGGATGGGTTGCGGAAAGTGCGACCCGGAATATTGCTCTGAAACGGGATGCCGTTTCCCTGACGCGCCTCAAACGGAAAGCGCATCCCATTCCGGAGCTCCGAAACGGGATGCGCTTTCCGCGTGGAAGAATTGTCGCAGCTGCGTTAAGCGGTGTCTCTCGTTACTCGCCCAGCACCAGTGCTGCGAGCTCGTCCTGGGTGTCCACCACGTAGTCGGCGCCGGCGGCCTCCAGCTCTGCGCGGCCGCGGAAACCCCAGCTGACGCCCGCACTCTTAAGGCCGGCGTTGTGGCCGGTCAGGATATCGACATTGGAATCGCCTACGTAGAGCGTGGTCGCCGGGTCGGCGCCTAGCTCTTCCATCACATGCAGCGTGACGGGTGCTTCGGGCTTGGGCGGAAACGCATCGACACGGCCCTGCACCAGCGCAAAGCGCTCGGAACCAAAATACTTTTCGATAAGCGGAGCCGCCGAGACGTGGTCCTTGTTAGTGAGCACGGCAAGCTGAACGCCCGCGGCGCGCAAGCGGTCGAGCATCTCGATCGTGCCGGCATAGGGAGCGGTGTGGTCTTCCTTGTGCTCGCCGTAGTAAGCCCTAAACTCGGCAAGCGTCTGCTCAAACATGCGGCCGTCGCCTGCGTACTCGGCGGGCATAAAGCGCTCAACCAGCTTGAGCATGCCGTTTCCCACCTTGTAGCGGTACTCGTCAACGGCAAACGTGGGCCAGCCGTGCGCCTCGCAGGTATGGTTGCCGGCGGCCGCCAGGTCCTCGAGCGTGTTGAGAATGGTGCCGTCCAGGTCAAAGATCACATGGGAAAAAGCTGCTGCCATGGGTGCTCCTGCCGCTTGAGTTGTAAAACGCACCCCATGATACTGGGCATGCGTGCCGGGCATGTTTGGAATCTGAATATCTTTAATAGCCCTGAGCCTTTGTCGTTAGCAAATTCTCGGCAGCTGCTCTCCTACGAGCATGTCGAGGATGCGGGTCGAGCCCCAGCCGGTGCGCACGCGCACGGCGGGATGGGCGCCCTCGGCAAGTGGCAGCACGCGGCCGATGATGGCGGCATTCTCGCCGTAGCGGGCGGCGCGCATGGCGCTCAGCGCGGCATCGGCTTGCTCGGCCGGCACGACGGCAACCATCTTGCCCTCGTTTGCCACCTGCAGCACATCGTAGCCGAGCATCTCGCAGGCGGCCTGCACGTCGGGACGCACGGGCACGGCATCCTCGTCGATCTCCATGGCAACGCCGCTGGCCTGCGCAAACTCGTTGAGCGTCGAGGCCAGGCCACCGCGCGTGGGGTCGCGGAAGCAGCGTGTGTCGGGTGCTGCGGAAAGCACATCGGCAATCAGGTGGTTGAGCGGCGCGGCGTCGCTTTCGATGGTGCTCGAAAACGCCAGACCCTCGCGTTGGCTCATGATAGCGATGCCGTGGTCGCCCAGTGTACCCGAGACCAGGATGACATCGCCGGGCTGGCAGTTTGCGCCGCTGAGCGCCACGCCCGCAGGCACCTCGCCCACGCCGGCGGTATTGATATAGACGCCGTCGGCCCCGCCGCGCTCGACCACCTTGGTGTCGCCCGTGATTATGGACACGCCCGCCTCGTGCGCCGTCTCGGCCATCGTCTGCACAATCTGGCGGAGCCTATCCATGGGATAGCCCTCTTCGAGGATAAAGCCGCACGACAGGTAGCGCACGTTGGCGCCCGAGGTCGCGACGTCGTTGACGGTTCCGCACACGGCGAGGCGGCCGATGTTGCCACCGGGGAAGAACTGCGGCGAGACTACAAAGCTGTCGGTCGACATGGCGATGCGCCCGCTCGCGGGCAGCGCGGCGACGCCGGCATCGTTGCCTTCGAGCAGCTCGGGCGACCCAAAGGCATCCAAAAAGACCTCATCGATGATGCGTTTCATCATCTGGCCGCCGGAGCCGTGGCCCAGCAGGACGGTGCTATCGGTAACGCTATGGGACATATCGAAAACTCCAATCGTGGGTGGAATTATATGGGTGAGGTGCAGTGTCGACCGGTCCGCCGTTCGTTAGAACGGCGGAACCCATTAGCCTCGGTATCGGAAATATGCTGCGCAGCTGCCCTCGGAGCTCACCATGCACGGGCCGACGGGGTGTTCGGGCGTGCAGGCGCGGCCAAAGAGCGGGCAGCTGCTCGGCGTAATGGCCCCGCGCAGCACGTCGCCGCAGCGGCACCCGCGCGGCTCGACTGTCGCCTCAACGGGCACGTCAAAGCGAGTGTGGGCATCAAAGCGCGAGAACTCGGGGCGGATGGAAAGGCCCGAGTTGGCAATCAGCCCCAATCCGCGCCATGTGGTATCGCACGGCTCAAATACCTGCTCGACCAGCTGGCGCGCCACGGGATTGCCGTCGGCATTGACGCCGCGACGGTAGGCGTTGTCGATCGCGGGCTGACCCTCAACAACCATCTGGACCAGCATGCAGATACCCTGCAAGATGTCGACCGGCTCAAATCCCGTTACCACGCCTGGAGTCTTAAACTCGTCGACCAAAAAGCTAAAGGGGGCCAAGCCCGTGATGGTGGCGACGTGGCCCGGCAGGATAAAGCCGTCGATGGCGGTCTCGGGGTCGTTGGCGATGGCGCGCAACGCCGGCGGCGTGGTCTTGTGGGCGCAATAGACCGAGAAGTTCAAAAGCTCGCGCGCCTCGGCCTCTAGGATAGCGGCGGCGATGGTGGGCGTCGTAGTCTCAAAGCCCACGCCCATAAAAATGACCGGGCGATCGGGGTTTTGCTCGGCAATGTCGAGCGCGTCGAGCGGGGAGTAGACGATGCGAATGTCATGACCTGCCGCTTTTTGCGCAGCGAGCGAGGTGGATGATCCGGGCACGCGCATCATGTCGCCAAAGGTGGTGATGATGGCGCCGTCTATGTTGGCGAGCGCGATTGCGTGGTCGATGTCGCGGTTGGCGGTAACGCAGACGGGGCAACCCGGACCGCTCAGCAGTTTGAGCCCGGCAGGCATAATGGAGCGAAAGCCATAGCGCCCGATGCTCACGGTATGCGTGCCGCAGACTTCCATAAGGTTGATGGTGCGGTCGCCGACAAGCTCATGAATGCGCTCGATGAACTCGCGAGCCAGCTTGGGATCGCGGAATGCCGAGAAATCGATACCGGAGCGAGCCGGCTGCTCGGGCGCCACTAGTAAGCCTCCGCCGGGTTGGTGGCCAGCTGGTCTTCTTCGACCAGCTCGGACATGGCATTAACAAGCTCGAGCGTTTCCTGTGCTTCCTGCTCGTCGACAATCTGGATGCCAAAGCCGGCGTGTACGAGAATATAGTCGCCAACCTGCGCCGTCGGCACGAGCCGCAGCGACACGGGGCGCTCGATGCCCATCATGTCGACGGTGGCCTTGAGGTCGTCGTCGCGTTTGACTACTTTGCCGGGAACGGCAAGGCACATATTGTTCCCCTTTTATACGCTTTGCGCTGGATGGGCGCTTAATAATCCATCAGTTGATGGTAGCGCTCGCGGGCGCTGCGGGCAAACGCGCTACACCTGTGAGACGGCGGCTTGCGGGCTGGCCGAACAGCCTACTGCGATGCAATCTGCGCAAGACGAGCGCTTGCGACTGCCGCCTGACCGTAGGCGATGCAGCCGTCGTTAACGGGCACGGTTTGGGGAATCAAGACAGTGAGACCCATGCTTTTGAGCTCGCGGGTGAGGAGCTGGAGCAAAAGTCGGTTCATGAACACGCCGCCCGAGAGCGCGACGGTATCGATGCCTTCGCGCGCGCAGATTTCGCGTGCGATTCGTGCCGAAGAGCGCGCGATGGCGATATGGAAGTCGAGCGCGAGCCTGTAGGCGGGCGCTCCGGCTTCAATTCCTCCCAAAAGTGCCTCAAAGAGTGCTTTCTGGTCCAGAACATAGGGGCCGTCCAGCCACGATGGGCCAGATGCGAAATAGCCGGCGTTGTCGTCGGGAAAATGGGCGATTTCGTTGTCGAGCGCGCGCCAGGCGGCGGCCTCAAGCTCGATGGCGGGTTCGCCCTCGTAGGTTGCCTTGTCGCAGATGCCCAGAATTGCTGCCGCGGCATCAAAGAGACGCCCCATGCTGCTGGTACGCGGGCTGTTGATGCCGCGCTCGATCATGGTGGCTGTCACGTTGCGCGTTTGCTCGTTGAGGCTGTCTAAAAGCCGAGCGGCACCTGGGTGCTCGAGCAGGCCGAGCTCACTGAGCAGGGCAAAGGCGTTGCGGCGGGCGTCGCGCACGGAGGCCGCCCCACCGGGGAGCGCCCAGGTGCGCAAATGCGCGGCGCGCTCAAAGCCGCCAAGGCTGGCAACAAGAAACTCGCCGCCCCAAATGGTCCCATCGGTGCCGGCGCCGGTGCCGTCAAAGGCGATGCCAAGGACGCGCGCGTCGGTTGTAAGCTGGCCCGCGGCGATGGCCTCGGCCATTACGCTCGCGATATGCGCATGATGGTGCTGCACCTCGACGAGCGGCAGATTGCATTTTCGCGCCTGCTCGCGCGCCCACTGGCCCGATAGATAGCTGGGGTGCACATCGCAGGCCAAGGCGGCGGGCGCCAAGTCAAAGAGATCTTCCAAGCGCGTGCGCGCGGCGTTCCAGGCATCGAAGGTCCCGCCGTTTTCAACATCGCCGATATGCTGCGACACAAAACAGGTCGCCTCGCCGTTCGTCCCTTCACGCGTGAGCGAAATCGTGGCCTTTTGTTGTGGCCCGCAGGCGAGCACGCAGGACGGAGCGCCGTCGAGCGCCGGCAACGGCAGCGGCTGGGGTGCATATCCGCGAGCGCGGCGTACGGGCATAACGGCGCCGTCAACCACGCGCACTACAGAGTCGTCGTAGCGCGAGAGAATCGCGCGATCGTTGCCGAGCAACGCGTCGGCGATGCCGGCGGCAACGAGGTGTTCCCAGGCAAGGTCGTCGTCGGTCTCGATGGGTTCTTCGCTTAGGTTTCCGCTGGTCATGACGAGCGCGTGCATACCGCAGGCTTCTGCCGCGGCAAGCAACAGATGTTGAAGCGGCGTATAGGGGAGCATGACGCCGAGCTCAGGAAGGTCGCGCGCGACGGACGGCGCGAGCGCGAGGGCGTCGGGGGAGCCGCCGCTCTCGCAAGCAGCACGTCGGCGCAGCAGCACAATGGGGCGGATACTGCCGGCGAGAAGCTCGCGCTCAGCGTCGTCGATATGGCACAGGCGCCCGGCATCAGCAAGACTGCGCACCATGACGGCAAGTGGTTTGTTGCTGCGGCGTTTGCGACGGCGCAACTCGCGCACCGCTTGTTCGTTGGCAGCATCGCAGGCCAGGTGGAATCCGCCCAGGCCCTTGATGGCGACGATGCCACCGCTGGCCAGCAGCTCAACGCAGCGCTCGATGATAGTGTCGCTGGCCTCGCGTGTGGTGCCGACGGCCGGTGTCGCGGACGAATTCCCGCACGCATCGCCGTTTACAGCCTCGCGCCACGTAATATGCGGCCCGCAATCAAAGCAGGCATCGGGTTGCGCGTGAAAACGCCGGTCGAGTGGGTCGGCATACTCCGCGGCACACCTGGGACACATGGGAAAACAATCCATCGACGTGGCCGCTCGGTCATAAGGCAACGATCGGATGATGGTAAAGCGTGGCCCGCAGTTAGTGCAGTTGATAAAGGGGTAGTGATAGCGTCGGTCGGCGGGATCGAACAATTCGCGCAGGCAATCGTCACAGGTAGCGATGTCGGGCGAGACGAGCGTCGTGTGCGCGGTCTGGTCCTGCGATGCTACGATGCGAAAGCCCTGTTCATTGGCGGCATCCCAACCGTTGGCTGCCAAGTCCACAACCTCGACATGCTCTACGCGAGCCGCCGCAGGCGCATGCTCGGAAAGCGCGGCAACAAAAGCATCGAGCGCATCGGCCGGAGCGTGCGCCTCGATATGCACGCCGTCGCCCGCATTGAGCACCCATCCGCAAATGCCATGCGCCATGGCCTCGCGATACACAAACGGTCGCATGCCAACGCCCTGCACAATGCCCGTCACATGAATATGCACATGCCGCATGCGACACCCCTCATCAAAACCGACCAAATAGGGACAGGTTTATTTTGGTAGGTAAAACTTCTAAACCTGCCAAAACAAACCTGTCCCTATTTGGCAGGTGCGCTGCGGGAAATCCCGCTACAGCCCCAGGCTCTGCTTGGTGGCGGCGCACGTGAGCTCGCCGTGCTTAACGCCGCGCAGGCCCAGCAGGCGGTCGGCTAGTTCGTAGACGCGCTCGCCGCGACCCTTGAGCGCCAGAATCTCCAAGCAGTTGTGGTGATCCAGATGCACGTGCATGGTCGATACGATCTCGTCGGTGTAGTCGTGCTGCACTTCGTCCAGACGGCGCGTCAGGTCGCCGGTGTGATGGTCGTAAATCATGGTGAGCGACCCGATAACGTGCTCATCGGGCGTGCGCATCTGCTCTTTGGCGATCGAGGCGCGAATCAAATCGCGCACGGCCTCGGAGCGGTTGGCCACGTCGCCGCGGCGCGCGATCTGCTCGTCAAAACGGCGCAGCAGGTCGTCGGGTGCGGTAACCGAAAAACGGACCAGCTCGGAGCCGGAGCCACTACAGTGGCAGCCCGCGTCACCGTCCGCCCCGTGCGGATGCTCGTGCTCGTACCCGCAGCAGTGCTCGTGTTCGGCCACCTTACACCAGCTTCACGGAGCCGACGGAGTTGTGGTCGGCCTCGATGGCTTCCTCGTAGCCCTCGAGCGCGTCATGCGCCTCGTGCAGCGCGGCCATGGCGGCCTCGAGCTTGGCGCCGATGCGCTCCATGTCAAAATTCTCGGTCGCATGCAGCAACTGATGGCTCCATTCGTGAGCGAGCTCGATGGTGTCGTCGACCTGCTTGACGCTCATGGCAAGCTGGCTCATGTTCATTCCAACATCATGCATGGGAAATCTCCTTTTGTATGGGGCAGTTCAGTGGTTCAGATTTTACTACGCCCGCTCTGCGCGCAGCCGCATAAGAAAACGGGTACGAGTCTGTGCGACCCGCACCCGTTCACTGGGGGCTGTTTGTGACTACCATACTATCCGTGGTTGCACTCGGTGCATCCAGAAGTCCGGCGAGCGGTGCAAAAGCGCTCATAGACGGCGGGTAAGTAACAAGCGTATTACAGATGCTTTTCCAGCAGCGCCTGCAGCCTCGCCTTGGGCAGAGCGCCAACTGAGCGGTCAATCTCCTCGCCGTTCTTAAACACAATCAGCGTGGGGATGCTCATGACGCCATACTTCATGGCCAGGTCCTGGTTGTCGTCGACGTTGCATTTGGCAACGGCAAGCTTGCCCGCCAGCTCATCGGCAACCTCGTCAACGATGGGCGAGAGGGATCGACAGGGCCCGCACCACGGTGCCCAAAAATCGACCAGCACGGGCAGGCTGTCGTTAACGATGGAATCGAAGTTCTCGGGGGTAATCTGATTAATGTCAGCCATGGTGACCTCCATAATGCGACGCGGCTTGGCCGCGTAAAACTCAGTACGACCGTGCTTATACCCAGCCGCCCGCAAAGCAACCACTCGCGGGCAGCTCTTTTATATAATGGTGGGCACGCAAACGATTGGAGAGCGCATGTCCACGTCACAAAGCCAGAAAAAAGAAGCCATCGCCCAGGCGGCCGAGCAGGAGCTCACATCGCTTGCGGTCCGTGGCGTGCGTATCGCGGGCAACGCGTGCTCGCCGATCGTGCTGGTCAAAGGCGATTTGGACGAGGCCGAGCGTTCGGGTGGCGAGCTTGCCGCCGGCCCGGATGGCGCGGCGTTGCGCAAGGCGCTTGGGGCCATCGGCTACGCGCCCGAGGATTTTTGCGTGCTGGCAAGCGTCGCCGGCGTGGGTGACGGAGCGGTCGCGGTGGGCGAGACTCTGCCGTGCGAGCTGTTCCGTGAGGCGCTTGAGGCTTTGGACCCCGAGGCGGTGCTACTGCTCGACAACAACGCGGCTGACGCCATGCGCGAGACCTACGCCGATATGCTCGTGGCGATCGATGACTTCGACACCGCCATGCTCAAGCCCGGCTTGGTCGCCCATGTGCAGGGTCGCCGCGTGCTCGCGCTCGACGGTTTTGAGGCGGCGCTCACTGACAAAGCCGCCAAGCAGCGCATGTGGGCATACATCAAGCAGCTGACCCCGGCAGCCGCTCCGCTGTAGCGAGGCTGGCGGCAGCCTCTACATCACGGCGCGCAGCTCAAACCGATCGCCGTTAATGCGGAACTGGCAGTTGCCGTTCATGCGCTCCACGGCAAGTTTGATGCTCCTGGTGCCAAAGCCGTGGCCCGCATGCCGGGTCACGGGCATGCCGTCGACCATGCGCGGCGCGCGGTCAAACGTGTTGGAAACTAACAGCAGCAGCTGGCCGTCCTCTAATCGCAGGTCAAAGTCGACGAATCGCTTTCCTTGGGGTGCGGCGCTTGCGGCGGTGATAGCGTTTTCCAAGGCATTTGAGAGCACGCTAAACAGGTCGGCGTCACCTACGTGGATGGTTTCGGGTACGGCGGCGCGCAGGTTGGCGGTAATGCCGTTTCTATTGATATCCGAGTTAAATGACGAAAGCGCGATGTTTACGGTCTCGTTGGCGCAGAAGCGGCGTACGGCGGTGCGGTCGCCGGCTTCGCAGAGTTCGTCGATGCGATCGAGCGCCTCGTCGGTGTGACCCTCCTCAATTAAAGCGGCCAGGCCGCGTAGGAAGTGGCGCATGTCGTGGCGCAGAATCGACAGCTCGCGCCCAGATTGACGCCAAGCCTCGAGCTCTTTGATGGCGGCGCTGTCGCGGGTTTCGAGCATCCAGCGCTCTCGCTCGGCGGTTTCCTTTTCTTCGTATTCGCGCAGGTAAACGGCAAGAAACATAAGATAGAAGGCACAGAGCGCAAATGCCAAAAACTCAACCGTCACCACCGAGCCCGAGTGGAACAGCGTGGTGTAGACGTTGGTGGCATAGTCAAAGACGTAATAGACGAGCGGCAGGATTAAAAGGATGCCCAGCTCGGTGGTGCTTTTAATCGCCAAGCGTGGACCGATGTCGCCGGCCCAATGCAACAGGACGGCAAAGACGGCGAGTGTGGTCGCGATGCGCGCCAGATAGTACGCGATCTGAGAATCGGTTGCGGCAAATGCGGCGATGCCCATCCAATTGCTGAACTGGCAGCTCAGATAGGCACTCGTAATGCCGAGCACGGCAAGCAGCGGGCTCAGGCGGTAGCGCGCGCACAAATAGATGACGAGCGGCAGATGCACGACGAGCGGATATACCTGGCGGGCGAAAAGCTCGCCGCCGACGGCATTGGCGATCGAAAAGGCAGCGCCGGTTGCGACTCCGACCCCCACCAACTCGAGTGCATGGCGTCGATTGATTTCGATACCGCACAGCGCCGCCGAGGCAAAGACGCCAAAGAGCAACGTCGTGGCGTGGTGGATTGCCCAAAGGATCATTTCGACCGAGGAGACCATCAGTGTCTCCCACCCTCAAAGCGCGCCGCAAAGTAGGCGTCTTGGAATCCCTGCTTGCAGCTGCGCGAAAGCGGGATGCACGCGCCCGAGCGCATGACGATGTCCGTGCGGTCAAAGTGATCGATATTGCGCAGGTTGACCTGGTAGCTGCGGTGGCATTTAAAGAAGGTGGCATTTTGCACCAAACGGTCCTCGACGCTGCGGAATGACTCGAGTGCCTCGATATCGCGTCCGTCGCGCAGGTGGAAGACCACGTGCTTGTTGCGCGCTTCGGCATATTCGATGTCGGACAGGCGCAGGGCGTGGTAGCCAAAGGAAGTTTTGATCACGAGCTCGTCGGTTGCCGCCGGGCGCATGCTCGAAAGCTCGTCGAGTAACTGCGCCAGGCGTTCGTAAGTCACGGGCTTGAGCAGGTAGTCGAAGGCGCGGACCTCGTAGGATTCCAGCGCGAACTCGGGCGACGAGGTGAGGAACACCAGGCGCACGGCGGTGTCGGCCTGGCGCAGTTCGCGTGCGGTGTCCATGCCGTTGACGAGCGGCATGATCATATCGAGCAAGATGATGTCGGCGCGCGATGCGGCATGGCGGGCCAGCAGGTCCTCGCCGCGCGTGACGAGCGCAACATCGACCGCCGTGCCCGTCTCGGTCGACCAACGGTCGATCATCCGGTGCAGTCTATCTAGAAAAGCGACATCATCATCGCAGGCAATAATCTTGAGCATTCGGCCCCCTTAAGTAGTTCGATTTTGCCACATCGGGCACGCGCCGCTTGCGGGGGTGCGGACCGTTTGCGCCCCACGGCGTGCAGCTCGCGCCAAGCGGTGTTGCGGTGGCGAAAGATGCCTCCTGCGCTATCGAAAGCCCGGCTATCCTCAGCTTGCCAGTTCGAAAATGGACTTGCCGCATGATTGAATCTTTATTTCAACTTTACACCTAGGTTTACAGCTGTCTTGTCAGCTGTAAACCTAGGTGTCATACTAAAGCCCCAAGATTCGCCAAAAGAGAGGGGCCTTGATGGCACAGAGCGCGAACATGGATGCGTCGGAGCTTGCACGCGATATCGCGGCCGGCCTGGCATCGGCAACGACGGCAACGGAGCGTGCGGCACTGGTGCCCGCAGAGCTCGTCGAGGCCATTCATCAACTAAAAACCCAACGTGACGCGGTGATCCTGGCGCACTATTACGTGGCGCCCGAGGTTCAAGCCGTTGCCGATTACGTCGGCGATAGCTTCTACCTGGCAAAGCTCGCCAAAAGCCTGCCGCAGCAGACCATCGTGTTGTGCGGCGTGGAGTTTATGGGCGAGAGCGCCAAGCTGCTCAATCCCACTAAGACCGTGCTGCTGCCCGAGCCGGGCGCGGACTGTCCCATGGCGCACATGGTCAAGCGCGAGACGGTCGACGCGGCGCGCGCCGAGTACGGCGACGACCTGGCCGTGGTGTGCTACGTCAACTCCACGGTCGAGATCAAGAGCTGGAGCGACGTGTGCGTCACCAGCTCCAACGCCGTTAAGATCGTGTCCGAGCTGCCGCAGCAGCATATCCTGTTCATTCCCGACCAAAACCTGGGACGCTTCGTAGCCGAGCAGGTGCCGCAAAAGCACGTCATCCTCAACAACGGCTACTGCCCGCGCCATCACATCATCACCGTCGAGCAGATCGTCGACGCGACGGAGGCCCACCCCGACGCGCTCGTGCTGGCGCACCCCGAGTGCAAGGCCGACGTCCTGGCCGAGGCCGACTACATCGGCTCCACCGCCGGCATCATCAAGTATGCCGAGGAGTCCGACGCGAGCGAGTTCATTATCGTGACGGTCCGCGGCGTGCTCTACGAGCTCGAGCGCCGCTGCCAGGGCACCGGCAAGAAGTTCTACTTCCCCGCGGTGCAGCCCACCTGCGTCAACATGGACCTCATCACGCTCGAAAAGCTCGTGCACTGCCTGGAGACGGGCGAGGGCGAGGTGCAGATCGGCGTCTCGGACGAGGCAGCAGGCCAGGCCAAGCTCACGCTCGACCGTATGCTCGAGTACGCAGCACGCTAGAACAATGTTGCATGAGGGACGGTCCCTTATGCCACATTACAAGGGAGAGGATTCCTGTGGAAACCAAGCAATACTCCGATATGGAGTGCGACGTCGTCATTGCCGGCTGCGGCGTGGCGGGTCTGTACGCGGCCCTCAATCTGCCGACGAGCACGCGCGTGATCATGCTCTCCAAGGGCGCGGTCGATGAGTGCGATTCGATGCTCGCGCAGGGCGGCATCTGCGTGCTGCCCGAGGGCTCGGACTATGATGCCTTCTTTGAGGACACCATGCACGCCGGTCACTACGAGAACCGCCGCGAGAGCGTCGACATCATGATCCGCTCGAGCCGTTCGGTCATCAACGACCTGCTAGCGATGGGCGTGGATTTTGAGCGCAAGGCCGACGGCAGCCTCGACTTTACCCGCGAGGGCGCGCACAGCCGTCCGCGCATTGCCTTCCATGCCGACATTACGGGCAAGGAGATCACGACCAAACTGCTCCAGGCCGTTCGCAAGCTGGACAACGTGCAGATTTTGGAGCACGTGGCCATGACCGACATCTTGACGGGCGAGCGTGACGGCGCCACGGTGTGCACCGGTATCGTCGCCGTTCCCGTGGACGAGAACAACTCGGTTCGTCCCGCCGACGAGCTGGTAAATGCCGCCGAGGGCGCGCATGCCGGCGAGCCGTTTAAGATCCATGCCCGCCACACGCTGTGGGCAACGGGCGGCATCGGCGGCGTATACGACCATTCGACCAACTACCCGCAGCTCACGGGCGATGCCTGCTACATTGCTCAGGAGCATGGCATTAAGATGGAGCACCTGGACTACGTGCAGATTCACCCCACGGGGCTGTTCTCGCCGCAGCCGGGCCGCACCTTCCTGATCAGCGAGAGCTGCCGCGGCGAGGGCGCGATTTTGCTTAACGCCGCCGGCGAGCGCTTTACCGATGAGCTCCAGCCGCGCGATGTGGTCGCCGCCGCTATTCGCGAGCAGATGAAGCAGGACGGCACCGAGCACGAGTGGCTGAGCTTTGCCCCCGTCGAGCGCGACGTGGTGACCGGGCACTTTGCCAACATTCGCGCGCGCTGCCTGGAGGACGGCCGCGACATCTTGGACGAGCCCATTCCCGTTACGCCGACGCAGCACTACTTTATGGGCGGCGTGTGGGTCGACAAGGACGGCCGCACCTCAATGCCCGAGCTCTACGCCGCGGGCGAGACGGCCTGCAACGGCGTTCACGGCAAGAATCGTCTGGCTTCCAACAGCCTGCTCGAGGCGCTGGTCTGGGGTCGTCGCGCCGCGTGGTACATGCGCACCGGCGAGTCGCTCGCAGTGGAGCAGGCGGGCGATCCCGCGCTCGATGGCCGTCATCGCGCCCTGGGCGCCGACCCTCTGGCAATCGATGATTTGGCCCGTGCCGCCGGCACGCAGGCCGTGGAGGAGTAGACCATGAATCCCATTACCATGAAGCTCGTCGTCGATGATCTGATTCTGCAGGCCCTGCGCGAGGACATCACGTTTGAGGACGTGAGCACGGCGAGCGTGTGCCCCACGGCGCGTCCCGCCACGGTGGAGCTTATCGCCAAGGCCGACGGCATCATCGCCGGCTTGGATGTGTTTGCCCGCACCTTTGAGCTGCTGGATTCGCAGAGCTCGGTGCTGTTTGATGTCTCGGATGGCGACGAGGTGCATGCCGGCGATCACGTGGGCCAGGTGCGCGGCGACGCGCGCGTGTTGCTTTCGGGCGAGCGCGTGGCGCTCAACTACCTGCAGCGCATGAGCGGCATCGCTACCTATACACACAGCATGGCCGCGGCGCTCGAGGGAACCAAGACCGTGCTCGTCGACACGCGCAAGACCACGC
This sequence comes from Collinsella aerofaciens, assembly GCF_039758965.1. Taxonomy (GTDB): domain Bacteria; phylum Actinomycetota; class Coriobacteriia; order Coriobacteriales; family Coriobacteriaceae; genus Collinsella; species Collinsella aerofaciens_BR. The sequence goes on from NZ_JBDMSL010000006.1 coordinate 14,511, forward strand.
CGGGCATGCGCGTGTTTGAGAAGGCGGCGGTTGAGATTGGCGGCGGCAGCAACCACCGCTACAACCTGTCGACGGCCGTCATGCTCAAGGACAACCACATCGATGCCGCCGGTGGCGTGACGCGTGCGATTGAGATGGCGCGCGCCCATGCATCGTTTACCACGACGGTCGAGATCGAGTGCGAGAACCTGGACATGGTGCGCGAGGCCATGGAGGCCGGCGCCGACATCATCATGTTCGACAACATGACCCATGACGACATGGCCGCCGCTATTGAACTTATCGCCGGCCGCGCCAAGACCGAGTGCTCGGGCAACGTGGATGCCAGCAATATCCGCGCGCTTGCCGACCTGGGCGTTGACTTTATTAGCTCGGGCGCCCTGACGCACTCCGCGCCGATCCTCGACCTCTCGCTTAAGCACCTGCGTCTGCTGGACGGTAAATAATGAACGCCCGCGAGCGTCGCCGTGCCATCATGGCCGTGCTCGAGGGGGCCAAGGGGCCCGTATCGGGCAGCGCGCTTGCCCGCGAGGTGGGTGTGAGCCGCCAGATCGTGGTGCAGGACATCGCCCTGCTGCGCGCCGATGGGCACGATATCGTGGCGACCAACCGCGGCTACGTGCTGCAGGAGGCCCCCAGCAGCCCCGCCGTGCCTACGCGCTTGGTCAAGGTTCGCCACAGCGTGGAGCAGGCAGGCGATGAGCTCACGAGTATCGTCGACGCCGGCGGCGCCGTGCTCAACGTGATTGTCAATCACCGCGTGTACGGTAAGATTACGGCCGACCTGGACATCCGCAATCGTCGCGATGTCGAGCGCTATCTGCGCGATATCGAGAGCGGCAAGAGCTTTCCGCTGCTGACGGTGACCAGCGGCTACCACTTCCATCGCATTGCGGCGGAGGACGAACAGACCCTCGACGAGATCGAGGCCATGCTCAAGGAGAAGGGCTACCTAGCAGACCTGATGCCCTACGAAGACGATTTGTCCTAGCCGACGCTGCATCTATAAGTTGCGGTGAAATAGTTCCTAAAATCGGCATCTAAGCCATAAAACAGGAACTATTCCACCGCAACTGCCAAGGGTCCCGCTCCAAATTAGCTGCCCACATATGCAAAAGGAGGCCTCCGCGGCGATGCGGAAGCCTCCTTTTTGTGCACGGTGTACTTTTGAGTGTGCAAGTGGGGGAGTTGTTACTCCTCGACGATCTCGGTGATCGCGCCAGCGGGGCAAGCGTCCTGGCAAGCGCCACAGGCGACGCAGGAGTCCTCGTCAGCGACGGTAGCGACGTCCTGGAGCTCCAGGACGCCAGCGGGGCAGGAGTCGACGCAAACGCCACAAGCGATGCACTCGTCGGCATCAATTACGGGATGAGCCATGGTAGTTTCCTCTCTGTTGACCGACGCTACAGGCGATGCGCGCCGGTTTGATTCGGGCAAAAACATACCACGGGAGCGACCGTTTGCAATACCCTCTGACCGGCATCTTCATACCGTTCGCCGAGTATGCCAAGGTTTACTAAAAAACACGCAGGTGGGGCCGTTGAGCTGCGTAAATGTTAGCTAAAGGTGACTTGAAATATAGGGCGATTGAGCGTGCTTGCGGAAACCGCATCCCATTATTTTGTCGAAAAACGGGTTGCAGTTTCCGGTTAGGCCCGCTAGCGGAAAATGCGAGCCGGTATCAGCTCCCAAAACGGGATACGGTTTCCGGTTGAGCCTTCAGACGGAAACTGCGACCCGGAATCCACGCTCAAACCGGGATGAGCTTTCCGCAAGACGGCCCCCAGGCACCCCCGGACGCAAACCTCAGCCATCTCTACATAGATCTCGATAGATTTGCCGAGAACTCAAACAGTGCGTCTACCTGCGCATTTAAGAACCTAAACTCTCAGCAATAAGAAATCTTATATGAATTGACTTAGATTTTGTATATTCCGGCCCATAAGGGGATACACTACATCCTGAAAGACAAGCCGAAGCGCCGCGCGACAGATCGTCGAGGCGGCGCGAACGCAAAAGAGAGAGGGAATTTCTAATGAGTAAGATTCTTGGTATCGACCTTGGTACTACTAACTCCGCTATGGCCGTCCTCGAGGGCGGTTCTCCGACCATTATCGTGAACGCCGAGGGCGACCGCACCACCCCGTCCGTCGTGGGCTTCCGTGCCGACGGCGACCGCGTCGTGGGTAAGGCCGCTAAGAACCAGGCTGTCACCAACCCCAAGAACACCGTGTTCTCCATCAAGCGCTTCATGGGCCGCAAGTACTCCGAGTGCACCTCCGAGATCAAGACCGTGCCGTATGAGGTCAAGGAGGGCCAGGGTGGCCGTGCCGTCGTCGACATCGAGGGCAAGGATTACACCGCCGAGCAGGTGAGCGCCATGACGCTCGCGAAGATGAAGGCCGACGCCGAGAAGTATCTGGGCGAGACCGTCACCGACGCCGTCATCACCGTCCCGGCCTACTTCAACGACGCCCAGCGTCAGGCCACCAAGGACGCCGGCAAAATCGCTGGCCTCAACGTCAAGCGTATCGTCAACGAGCCGACCGCTGCTGCTCTTGCCTATGGCCTGGACAAGCAGGGCACCGACCAGCGCATCCTGGTCTTCGACCTGGGCGGCGGCACCTTCGACGTCTCCATCCTCGACCTCGCCGACGGCGTGTTTGAGGTTCTGTCCACCTCGGGCGACAACCACCTGGGCGGCGACGACTGGGATCAGCGCGTCATCGATTGGATGGCCGATAAGTTCCAGCAGGAGAACGGTGTCGACCTGCGTCAGGACCCCATGGCCCTGCAGCGTCTGAAGGAGGCCGCCGAGAACGCCAAGAAGGAGCTCTCCGCCGCCCAGCAGACCACCATCAACCTGCCGTTCATTACCATGAACCAGTCCGGCCCGCTGCACCTCAACTACACGCTGACCCGCGCCGAGTTCGAGAAGATCACCCGCGACCTGCTCGAGCGCTGCAAGCAGCCTGTCACCAACGCCCTGCGCGACGCCAAGCTTAAGCTCTCCGATCTGACCGAGGTCATCCTCGTCGGCGGCTCCACCCGTATGCCCGCCGTCCAGGAGCTCGTCAAGACCATGACCGGTAAGCAGCCCAACATGTCCGTGAACCCCGACGAGGTCGTTGCCGACGGCGCTGCCGTCCAGGGCGGCGTGCTTACCGGCGACGTCGAGGGCATCCTGCTGCTCGACGTTACCCCGCTGTCGCTGGGCGTCGAGACCATGGGCGGCATCATGACCAAGATGATCGACCGCAACACCACGATCCCGACCTCCAAGACCGAGGTCTACTCCACCGCTGCCGACAACCAGACCAGCGTCGAGATCAACGTGCTCCAGGGCGAGCGCGAGCTTGCCCGCGACAACAAGTCGCTCGGTAAGTTCCAGCTGACCGGTATCCCGGCTGCCCGCCGCGGCGTGCCGCAGATCGAGGTCACCTTCGACATTGACGCCAACGGCATCGTCAAGGTCTCCGCTAAGGACAAGGGCACCGGCAAGGAGCAGCAGATCACCATTTCCGGCTCCACCGCTCTGTCCGACGACGAAGTCGATCGTATGGTCAAGGACGCCGAGGCTCATGCCGAGGAGGACAAGAAGCAGAAGGAAGAGGTCGAGGTCCGCAACCAGACCGACAGCCTGTGCTACTCCACCGAGCAGACCCTCAACGAGCTGGGCGACAAGGTTTCCGCCGACGTGAAGTCCAAGGCCGAGGCCGCTATCGCCGACGCCAAGAAGGCGCTCGAGGGCTCTGACGTCGAGGCCATCAAGGCCGCCGGCGAGTCCCTGCAGTCTGTGGCCTACGAGCTGGCTCAGGTTGTCTACGCCGACGCTCAGCAGCAGACCGACGGTGCCGCCGGCGCCCAGCCTGCCGACGATGACGTCGTCGACGCCGACTACGAGGTTGTGGACGACGAGGACAAGTAATCATGTCCGCTCGTAAAGCTCGCACGGAGGCGGCTGCCGCTGGCGCCGCCCCCGTTGACTCTGAGGAGAAGGACGTGAAGATTCCCGTAGAGGCCGTCGACGATACCGAGGCCAACGAGGCCGAGGCCGCCGAGGCTGCCGAGAACCAGGTAGAGGATTCCAACAAGGAGGCGACGATGACCGAGGACGAGATGGTGGAAGCTGCTATCCGCGCCGGTGAGGAAGCCGCCGACAACGACTTTAAGCTCAAGTTCGAGCAGGCTCAGAAAGAGCTTGCCGACGTGCGCAATGAGCTCGATGCTGCGGCAGAGGCTCAGAAGGCCGCCGAGGACAAGGCAAAGGACGCCACCGAGCGCACCGCCCGTCTGCAGGCCGACTGGGAGAACTTCCGTCGCCGCACCGCCAACGAGCGTATCGCCGAGCGCGAGCGCGCGACCGAGAAGCTTGTCACCGCGCTGTTGCCGGTGATCGACGATATCGAGCGCGCGATCGACCATGCCCGCAGCCAAGAGCTTTCCGACGACTTTAAGCAGTTCGTCGATGGCGTTGACGCGGTACATGCCAAGCTGCTGGACGTGTTTGCGCACGAGGGCGTTGAGCCGATCGATCCCAAGGGCGAGGCGTTCGATCCGCTCGAGCATCAGGCTGTGGGTCGCGTCGAGGACGCATCGCAGTACGACGAGACCGTCAACGATGTGTACCAGAAGGGCTACCGCATGGCGGATCGCATCCTGCGTTCCGCGATGGTGACGGTGACCTACGGTGGCGAGAAGCGCCCCGCACCGGAGCCCGAAGCGGCGCCCGAGGATGCTACGGCCGATACGGCCGAGAGCACCGAGGAGTAATTGAGAAGGGCCCCGGGGCAACACCCGGGGCCCTTTCTGGCCTAGTGCCATATGAAAGCATGAGCCGCCGCCCGCTGGGCGGCGGATGAAACAGGAGAGGAGCTACGATGGCTGCAGGCAAAACCTTCTATGACATCCTGGGCGTATCCAAGAGCGCCTCCGACAAAGAGATCAAGAGTGCGTTTCGCAAGCTCGCGCAAAAATATCACCCCGATGCCGGCGGCGACGAGGCCAAGTTCAAGGAGATCAGCGAGGCCTACGAGACGCTTTCGGACGAGAAGAAGCGCAAAGAGTACGACCAGATGCTCATGTTTGGCGGCATGCCGGGCGCGGGCGGCGCGTATGGCGGAGGCTACGGTGCCGGCGCGGGTGCCAGCGGCTGGGGCGACATCTTCGACAGCATCTTTAGCGGCAACGGCGCCTGGGGCAGCGATTGGGGCTCGGGCTTTGCCGGGGCTGCGGGCGCTGCCGGTGCCGGCGCGGGTCGCAGCCGCGCTCGCAAGGGCGGCGACCTGTCGCTGACCGTTGATGTGACGGCCGAGGACGCGTTTCGCGGCGTGACGCACAAGGTCACCTATCGCATTCCCTCGACGGGCGAGCAGCAGACCATTACGGTCTCGGTGCCTGCAGGCGCGGTCGACGGCGGCAAGCTGCGCTACAAGCGTCGCGGCGAGTATGGCGTTGCCGGCGGCGAGCGCGGCGACCTGGTCGTGACCACGCACGTGGAGGAGCACCCGCTGTTTAAGCGTAAAGGTGCCGACGTGACCATGGAGGTGCCGGTCTCGGTCTATGAGGCGGCGCTCGGCTGCACGGTGGACGTGCCGACGCCCGGCGGGGCGACGGTCCGTTTGAAGGTGCCCGCGGGTACCCAGACGGGCAAGAAGTTCCGTTTTAAAGAGATGGGCGCGCCCGACGTTAAACACCGTGGCCGCACGGGTGCGCTGCTCGTCGAGATCAAGGTGCAGGTTCCCACGAACCTGTCTGATGACGAGCGCGACGCGATGACCAAGCTGCGCGAGGCCGATACGCGCGACTACCGCGAGAAGGTCAACCGTTACAAGGCGACGTACTAGGGCGGTCGCGGCACACGCCCGCGCCCGCGGGCTTATGATGGACGATAACGAGACGGAAAGGGGTCAGGTAGCATGGCCGAGGACAATAGGAACAAACCGCTGTACATGATCAGCGTGGCGGCCGAGCTGACCGGCATGCATCCGCAGACTCTGCGCGTCTACGAATCCAAGGGCCTGGTGAACCCCCAGCGCTCGGGCGGCAACACGCGCCTGTATTCGCGTGCCGATATCGAGCGCCTGGAGCTCATCAACCAGCTGACCGACGAGGGCATCAACCTTGCCGGCGTGGTGCGCATCCTCGATATGAAGGAGCGTGCCGAGGAGCGCGAGCGCGAGAACGAAAAGCTCCGTGCTCGCGTGCGCCAGCTCGAGGACGAGCTGCACGAGTACAAGATGCAGAAGAAGATCACCGCCCTGGCCCCGCGCGACGGCTCGGTTAACCCCGAACAAGTCATGCGCAAGCTGCTGGGCGCCGGCGGAGATCTCTAGGTTACGCCGTTCTGCCGAACGGCGTAACGGCTCGACGCTGCGCGGGTCGCATTTGGACAATCTGACGTTCAACTTCAAGGGCGCGACCAGAAGGTCAGCGCCCTTTCGTTTCACGTCACCTTGTCTCAAATGCGGCCCGCTCGCTGTCCGTCCTCTACCTGCGGCGTTGCTTTCTCCGGATACGGTAGGGTAGTCATTGGGGACGTTCTTAAATGACTAGTCGAAAGGGACACTCTTGCACCAAATCTGCCGGTCCTGCACCGGGTTCGTCCTTTGCTTTACCGAGATAAAGTGAACGTGCAGATTCGTAACCCACTCGCAACCGTTCTATGGCACGATATTGAACGAATGTATGCTATGCGCCCGAGCCTTTCGGGCAGAGTGGGAGACAGTATGGTCAAGCTGTACGAGGGCGGCATCTACTTGCGTAACGGCAGCGAGGTTGTGCCTGCGGCCGAGGCTGCCGAGCGCGGTATTACGCAGACGCCCGAGGATGCCAAGCGTGGCACCATCGCGTATTCGATCCTTCAGGCACACAACACGTCCGGCGACCCCGAGGCGCTCAAGATTCGCTTCGATGCCATGGCGAGCCACGACATCACCTTTGTTGGCATCATCCAGACGGCGCGCGCCTCGGGCATGGAGCAGTTCCCGCTGCCCTACGTGCTCACCAACTGCCATAACTCGCTGTGCGCCGTGGGCGGCACCATCAACGAGGACGACCACGTCTTTGGCCTCTCGGCTGCCAAGAAGTACGGCGGCATTTTCGTCCCGCCGCATATCGCCGTCATCCACTCCTTTATGCGTGAGAACTTCGCCGGTTGCGGCAAGATGATTCTGGGTTCCGACTCGCACACCCGCTATGGCGCCCTGGGCACCATGGCCGTGGGTGAGGGCGGCGGCGAGTTGGCCAAACAGCTGCTGCGCGACACCTACGACGTCGCCTATCCCGGTGTCGTTGCCATCTACCTCACGGGCGCCCCGCGCCCCGGCGTCGGCCCGCACGACGTGGCGCTCGCCATCATCCGCGCCGTCTTTGCCAAGGGCTACGTTAAGAACAGGGTCATGGAGTTTGTGGGCCCGGGCATCGCGAGCATGACGACCGATTACCGCAACGGCGTTGACGTCATGACCACCGAGACCACCTGCCTGTCGAGCATCTGGGCCACCGACGAGGACACGCACGCGTTTTTGACCATGCACGGCCGCGGCGAGGACTACCGCGAGCTCAAGCCCGCCGATGTTGCCTACTACGACGGCTGCGTCGAAGTCGATCTGTCGAGCATCAAGCCCATGATCGCGCTGCCGTTCCATCCTTCTAACGGCTTTGAGATCGACGAGCTCAACGAGAACCTCGAGGACATCCTGCATGAGGTCGAGCTCGAGGCCGCCAAGATCGGCGAGGGTAAGACGCACTTTAGCCTGCTCGACAAGATCGTCGACGGCAAGCTGCACGTGCAGCAGGGCGTTATCGCCGGCTGCTCGGGCGGCAACTACGACTCCGTGGTCCAGGCTGCCCGCGTGCTTAAGGGCGCCAACACCGGCTGCGGCGAGTTCTCGCTGTCGGTCTATCCCACAAGCCAGCCCGTGGCGCTCGAGCTTACACGCCGCGGCTATATCTACGACCTTATGGAGGCCGGCGCGATCGTGCGCACGGCGTTCTGCGGTCCGTGCTTTGGCGCCGGCGACACGCCTGCCAACAACGGCCTTTCGATCCGCCACACTACGCGCAACTTCCCCAACCGCGAGGGCTCTAAGCCGGGTAATGGCCAGCTGAGCGCCGTGGCCCTGATGGACGCTCGCTCCATTGCGGCGACGGCTGCCAACGGCGGCGTCCTGACGCCGGCGACCGACCTGCCCGAGGAGACTTGGGACGAGGCCTGCGAGTACACCTTTGACGACGCGCCGTACAAAAAGCGCGTGTACTGGGGCTTTGGCAAGGCGGAGCCTGCCGACGAGCTGGTCGAAGGCCCCAACATCAAGCCGTGGCCCGCGATGGAGCCCCTCGGCGACGACATCCTGCTCAAGGTGTGCTCCAAGATCATGGACCCGGTTACCACGACCGACGAGCTCATCCCCTCGGGCGAGACGAGCTCCTTCCGCTCCAACCCGCTGGGTCTGGCCGAGTTTACGCTCAGTCGCCGTGACCCGGCCTACGTGGGTCGTTCCAAGGAGGTCGACGCGGTGGAAAAGCGCCGCGTGGCCGGCGAGGCCGCGGGCGACTTGGCCGCGCTCGATGCCGAGCTTGCCGGCGTGTTTGAGGCGCTGGCCGGCGCGGGTGTCGCGGCCGATGCCAAGGCGACCGAGTACGGCTCTATGCTCTATGCCAAGAAGCCCGGTGACGGTTCCGCCCGCGAGCAGGCCGCGAGCTGCCAGCGCGTGATCGGCGGTCTGGCCAACATCGTCCACGAGTACGCTACCAAGCGCTATCGCTCCAACGTGATGAACTGGGGCATGGTGCCCTTCCAGATGGAGGCCGAGCCCAGCTTTGAGGTGGGCGACTACGTCTTTGTGCCGGGTATCCGCGCCGCGCTCGATGGCGACCTGAAGGACATTGCCGCCTACGTGGTACGTGCCGATGGTGCGGTCGAGCAGATTGGGCTCTACATTGCCGATATGACGGCAGAGGAGCGTGCCATCGTCAAGGCCGGCTGCCTGATCAACTACAACAAGTTCAAGGCCGCTGCCGAGTAACGCACATACTTGTCCGCCCCGGTTATACCTTTCCCTGCCGCTCACGCGCTTCGCGAGGGTCGCGTCAGAGAAAGGTATAACCGGGGCTACTTGTTAAGTGCTGCTCGTTGGGTCTTGAGGGCGCTAAAATCGAGGTTGCAACTCTCCTCTATGGGGGAGTGCGCCTTTGTTCATATGCTATCTAGAATTGACAGTATGAAGTTGGCGCTTTAAAGTGAGCTCAAAACACTCTCGTTTGTGGAGTTGAAGATGAAGCGTTGCACTTCTGTTTTGTTGCTGTTGGTGGCTTGCGTCGTCGCTGCTGCGGGCGTGGTCCTATTTGGCTCGCTTATCTTCTATGGGCCGAGTGGGGTTGAGCAGACGGTTGAGATGGCGTCCCTTGTTGCATCGATGCCCGGGCAAATGATTTCGGACGTTACAAAGCCCGATGAGATAACGCTCGATATCGAGGAAACGCCGGGCATTCTAAGCATAAGCAACTACCCCATGATTGAACTTGGCTCGTCTCGCTATACCAAGGACGAGAAGTTGTCCCGACAGGCGCTGGACTTGCTAAACGGGCGTTCGTTCAAACGCTGGGACGGTTGGGATGCCTATGAGCGCCGACGTGGTTCTGTGAACGGTGGCTACTATACAACGCTGAAGTTGTATTCATCTGATGGCAAACTGATGCGCACCGTTAACTACAATCCGGAATACGCAAAAGCCGGAGGTGGGGACGGCGTCTATATCCAAGATGGCGGCGTGACCTACATTCTTGAAGGCGACCAGCAGCAGGTGATCGATTTTTTGGATCGTTGCGTGATGGACGCGTACGACCAGACCTGCCTGCCCGACCCGCAGACTGCACGCGATGGTGGATCTGCTCGTACATGGCTATTCGAGGATGAGATGCCCTGGACCGCCGAATCGGGAAGCACGGGCTCGGCAAAAGAGTAGAGAACGCGACCACCACAAAGGTGCCCCTTTGCGGTGGTTTTCAGTCTGTCTCGATCTGTAACATCTGGGCCGTTAAAAGTGGGCTTGGTGTTGCAGATTTAGATTATCGATTCGGGTGTCTTCTGTTTATCTCGATCTGTAACAGGTGGACCCTTATTTGCCGAGTAGTTGTTACAGATTTAGATAAACGGGCGCCGCTGAGCATTTCATCTCAATCTGTAACATCTGGGGTCAAAAACGGCCGCTAGATGTTACAGATCGAGACAGATGAGCGCCGGAGTCGAAAATCACCACAAAGGTGCCTGTCCCCTTTGTGGTGGTGGGGGGCGGGCTCGATGTTATTGTGATCGCTGGGCAGCATTTTAATGAATGTCTCTACAGGATTTCATCTGGGGTGGCGGGTTTGGTTGTTTTGGGGATGCCGAGTTTGGACGACGCGAAATCGTCAACATTGTCCTTAATTCCGTCTTTGGTGTAGACGGTGACCATATAGGTGCTGTGTCCGAATTCGCTCTTGTCGCGTGTTGCCCAGGCCTGCCAGTAGGCGGCCCCACTTCGCCCTTCGATTTTTCCGACACGGCGGAGTTCTGTTCGCTTTAATTTCTGGTTGCTATAGATGGTTCGACCGTCCTCCTCGGTGAGCCCGCACTGTCCAAGCATCTTGTCGAGGACTTGGTTCATGTGGCGCTCATCGGTGTTTGGTGCGTAGTCGTAGGCGAGGGTGATGGAGTCGAGTGGCTGGTCGTCGATCAGATAGTTTAGCGCCTGAGGTTCAAGGCAGAAATGGGGGGAGCATCCGTCGATCTGACCGAGCAGTGGCAACTTTGACTGCCAAAATCCGGTGGGAATTCTATCTTCGTAAAACACGCCGCGGCAGATAAAGGAGAGCGAGGTGGCACGCGAGCCGGCGTCGACCATCCCGCACAAATCGAAGGGCGAGGCGATACCGAGAGAAAAGGGCGTGATGACGATAAGGAAGAGCATCACGATGGGTACGGCGAGAATGGCGATGACGTTGCGACCGGTGGAATGAGACGGCTTCATATGATCTCCCCGAAACAAAAAGCTGTTGAGGATAGATAGAAATAGATAAATTCAGATAACAAATTAAGTTTAATCTCATGGCGTGAGATGGTCGACCGTTAGCGTCGAAACCCACCACAAAGGTGCCTGTCTCCTTTGTGGTGGTGGGGAGCGAGCGGCTTCTTTTGGTGATAGTGTTAGCTGACGGTATCATTAGGGCAAATGACGCAGATCTGCATTGCGAGGTGTTTTGCTGTGAGTCGCTCTGCCCGTATTGGATTGATTGCTCTGGCGCTTGCGATCGCCGTGGTTGGTGTGGGCGTTGTCGGTATGGCATTTCTGCCTGCTGCGGTGACGGAGCCGGTGGTTAAGCCTGTGACTCAATCAGTCGAACTTCTGACCGGCGACGAAAAACCCGAGACCATTACTGTTGATTTTGATGAGAAACCGGCAGCGCTGGGCATTAGCAATTATCCGCGCATTCAGCTTGGGGCCATGCGCTACACCATGGACGCGAGCCTAATCAGCAAAGCAACCGAGCTGCTCAAAGGCAAAACCTTTAAGCGTTGGTACGGATATGCGTCCTATCGGGCAAAAGCGAACGACATGGTTGGCGGATGCCACTCTTCCATCGAGCTGGACACTGCAAACGGCGCAAAGTTATGTGATGTCTCGTACGATCCGGGCTACGAGGGCAATGAGGGTCCGGGCATCTACATCATGGACGGCGATGTCGCCTATGTCATGGAGGGCGACCAGACCGAGCTCAACGATTTTATGGGTCAGTGTATCCAAGATGCCTATAAACAGACCTGCTTGCCTGACCCGCAGACTGCACGCGATAGTGGGTCTGCCCGTACATGGCTGTTCGAGGATGAGATGCCCTGGACCGTCGAATCGGGAAGTACGGGTTCGGCGAAGGAGTAGAGACCGCGACCACCACAAAGGTGCCTGTCCTCTTTGTGGTGGTTTTCGGTCTGTCTCGATCTGTAACATCTTGGCCGCTAAAAGTGGGCCTGGTGTTACAGATTTAGATTTTTGATCCGGGTGTTTTCTGTTCGTCTCGATCTGTAACAGTTAGACCCTAATTTGCCGATTAGATGTTACAGATTGAGACAAACGGGCGCCGCTGAATAATTCGTCTCGATCTGTAACATCTGGAGCCGGAAACGGTCGATAGATGTTACAGATTGAGATAGTGAGGGGACGAGGCCGTAGCGGGTGAGCGTGCCTGTCCCCTATCTCTTAATCACTCATAAAATCTTATATATAGAGACTTAGATTTATGTATAAGATCGCGCAAAGCTGGCAACAATACATCTCGAACAACGTGAAGCCGCCCCGTAGGGCGGCCACCCCAAGAGAGGTGATTCCATGAGAATCGATAAGCTAGCAATGACGTCGCGCGAGGCGCTGCAGACCGCCATGAGCACGGCTGCCGACGCGCAGGCCGGCGCGGTGGAGCCGATTCATCTGCTGTCTGCCCTGCTCGGTGCCGGCGAGCGCAATATCTCCGTGATCATCGAGCGCATCGGTGCCGACCCGGCTCAGCTCGCACGCTCCACACAGGATGCCATCGACCACGCGCCCAAGGTTTCGGGCGAGGGCCAGCAGATGGGCCTGTCCAACGAGCTCGTCCGCGTCATCGAGAAGGCCGAGAAGAAGGCCACCAAGATGGGCGACAGCTTTGTGGTGACCGAGCATCTGCTGATGGCGCTTGCCGAGGACAAGGGCGAGGCGGGCCGCGTACTGCGCGACGCCGGCGTCACCAAGGAGCGCATCGAGCAAGTCTACGAGGAGCTGCGTGGCGATGACCGCGTGACGTCTGCCGAGGACAAGACTCAGTTTGAGGCACTGGAGCAGTACGGTCGCAACATCTGCGATCTGGCCCGCGCCGGCAAGCTCGACCCGGTCATCGGCCGTACCGATGAGATTCGCCGCACCATCCAGGTCCTGTCCCGTCGCACCAAGAACAACCCCGTGCTCATCGGTGAGCCGGGCGTCGGCAAGACGGCCATCGTCGAGGGCATCGCCCAGCGTATCGTGGCCGGCGACGTGCCGAGCACCCTGCGCGACCGCGACCTTATCGAGCTCGACATGAGCGCGCTGGTCGCCGGCGCCAAATACCGCGGCGAGTTCGAGGACCGCTTGAAGGCCGTGCTCAAGGAAGTGCAAAAGTCCGAGGGCAAGGTCATCCTGTTCATCGATGAGCTCCACACCATCGTGGGCGCGGGTGCCACCGAGGGCTCCATGGACGCCGGCAACATTCTCAAGCCGGCGCTTGCCCGTGGCGACTTGCACGCGATCGGCGCGACCACGCTCGACGAATACCGCAAGTACATCGAAAAGGATGCGGCGCTCGCGCGTCGTTTCCAGACCGTGATGGTGAGCGAGCCTACCGTCGAGGACACCATCTCGATCCTGCGTGGCCTCAAGGAGAAATACGAGATCTTCCACGGTGTGCATATCACCGATAGCGCGCTCGTGGCAGCTGCCGACCTCTCCGATCGCTACATCGCCGACCGCTTCCTGCCCGACAAGGCCATCGATTTGGTCGATGAGGCGGCAAGCCGCCTGCGCATGGAACTCGACAGCATGCCGGTCGAGATCGACGCCACCACGCGTCAGCTCACTCAGCTGCAGATCGAGGAACAGGCGCTCATGAAAGAGACCGATGACGCCTCCAAGGAGCGTCTGGAGGCCCTGCGCCAGGAGATTGCCGAGGTCCAGGAAAAACTCAACGTGCAAAAGGCCGGCTGGCTCAACCAGAAGAACGCCATTGACCACGTGCAGGAGCTTAAGAGCCAGCTTGACGAGGCCAAGAGCGAAGAGGAGCGCGCGACGCGTAACGGCGACCTGGGCCGTGCGTCCGAGCTGCGCTATTCCGTGATCCCGGGTCTGCAGCAACAGATTCAGGATTCCGAGGCTGCGCTCGAGGCACAAAAGCAGCAGGACGGCGAGGGCCTCAACGAACAGGTGACCTCCGATGAGATCGCCGAGGTCGTGAGTGCCTGGACCGGCGTGCCCGTGTCCAAGATGATGCAGGGCGAGCTCGACAAGTTGAAGGGCTTGGAGGGTGAGCTGCATAAGCGCGTCATCGGCCAGGACGAGGCCGTCTCCGCCGTCGCCGCAGCTGTGCGCCGCAGCCGTGCGGGCCTCTCCGATCCGGACAAGCCCATTGGCAGCTTCTTCTTCCTGGGCCCCACCGGCGTGGGTAAGACCGAGCTCGCCAAGGCTCTAGCCGAGTGCCTGTTCGATGACGAGCGCGCACTCGTGCGTATCGACATGTCCGAGTACATGGAGAAGTTCAGCGTCCAGCGTCTGATCGGTGCGCCCCCGGGATACGTGGGATACGACGAGGGCGGCCAGCTCACCGAGGCCGTGCGCCGTCGTCCGTATTCCGTGATCTTGCTCGACGAGATGGAGAAGGCTCACCCGGATGTCTTCAACGTGCTGCTGCAGGTGCTTGACGACGGCCGTCTGACCGACGGTCAGGGTCGCCAGGTATCCTTCAAGAACACGATCATCATCATGACGTCTAACGTGGGCTCCAAGGCTATCGCTGAGCTTTCCGGCAAGGACGAGGAGGAGATGCGCCATCAGGTCGACGCGGCCATGGCTCAGACCTTCCGCCCCGAGTTCCTCAACCGTATCGATGATATCGTGGTGTTCCATCCGCTTGGCATGGCGCAGATCGAGAAGATCGTCGACATTCAGCTCGCCGACGTCCGCGCGCGTCTGGCCAAGGAACGCATGACGCTTGCCATCACCCCGGCGGCCAAGCAGCTGCTCGCCGTGGGCGGCTTGGACCCGGTCTTTGGTGCCCGTCCGCTCAAGCGTCTGGTGCAGCGTGAGGTTGTCGATGCCATCGCAGCGGCCATCATCGACGGCACGGTGCGCGAGGGCGATCAGGTGACGGTCGATGTCGACAAGGACGGCGGCTTTACCGTCGTGTGCGATAACACGCCGGCGGCCACCTACGAGGTTCCCGACGCCGAGTAGATTTTGGGCAATGCCTTAAAATCTGCCAGTCGTCTCTAAACGCCAAGGGCGGTGGATCCAATCGGGTCCGCCGCCCTTTTTCGTGCGACAATCGATGATGTTGAGCGGATGCGATGCAAGGAGCTATGCAGATGAAAGACGAGAACAAGACGAACGCACCGGCGGCTGAGATAGCGTCCGCCGCACCAAAGCCCGCGCCGAAACCGGCACCCAAGCCGCGCGACCCCTATATCCGTGCCGAGAACGAGGACGATGACGGTTACGACCCCTACAGCGACCGACGCCCCGAGCGCGAGCCGATGTTCGAAGCCGATCCGTGGCGCTAAGTGCCACCCAAAAGGCCACCAATTAAGTTGCGGTGAAATAGGGACTGTTTTTGCAGTTTGACCAGCAAAAACAGTCCCTATTTCACCGCAACTGCGTTAGGGATTTTTCTACAGGGGGAGGGTAGTCAAAAAAGCCCCGTCCCAAATTGACTGCTCGGGGAGTCGCATTCGAGCTCGTGTCCTCTTGGCCACTCGATATCCTTCGGAGCAATAACAGTGAAAAAACTTGCTTAAGTGTTAATCAAGCTACACACAATCTTGCTCTCTAATTAATCAAGAATCAGTATAATTTTGATTAGCTAGAGAGCAAGATTGGAGAATCATGGCATTCAACGACTTGATCGCCCAGAAAATAAAGGACTTTGAACAGCAGGGGGTTCCGCAGGTCTTTGAGCGAGACCTTGATCTAGGAAACCCACAGGAGCCAAAGCGCGACAACATCGTAAATGTGATTGTGGGGGCCCGCCGTTGTGGAAAGACGTATCGCCTGTATCAGGAGATGCGGCGGCTTCAGAGCCGGGGCGTCGAGCTTGACCGGATGCTTTACTTCAATTTTGAGGATGAGCGCTTGCGCCCGTATGAGCCATCGCTGCTGGCGGACGTGCTCGACACGTTCTATGCGCTGTATCCTGTTGCTCGAACCGAGGGCGCTTACATTTTCTTTGACGAGATCCAGGAAATTCCCGAATGGGGTGCGTTTCTGCGGCGTGTAGTCGATACGGAGAAAGCGACCGTCTATGTGACGGGATCTTCTTCTAAGATGCTGTCCTCAGAACTTAAGAGCGAGTTCAGGGGTCGTTCTCTTGTGCGAGAGCTTTTTCCGTTGAGTTTTTCGGAATACGTTCGATATAAGACGGGGAGCGTTCTCGAGTCAGATGCGACCTTTTCCCCGAGCGATGCAGCGCTGCTTCGACATCATCTGATCGGGTATCTTGAACGAGGGGGATTCATCGCGACACTTGAGCAGACGCCTGCAGACGCGATTCAGCTGCTACAGGAATATGCTTCGCGAACGGTCGCCATGGACGTCGTTGAACGTTACGACGTCAAGAACCCTCGCCTGGCATCGCTGTTCTTGACGCGGTGTATGGCATCTTCGGGACGAGAGCTGTCAGTGAACAAAGTGTACAACGAGTTCAAGAGCAGACAGATACCCGTCAGTCGTAATTCGCTCAGCGACTTACTTGAGTATTATGAGGACGCCTACCTGTTATTTTCTGTGCCGGAGTTCACGCGTTCACTGGCAAATAACATGCGGTCTGCGTCTAAGGTCTACGCTGTCGACCCTGCGATGTTTGGAGCATTCTCTCCCGCATCGGCATTGGACCAGGGCCAGAGGCTCGAGACCGCAGTGTTCAATGCGCTAAGAAGAAGGACTCCCGCGGTGAGGACCGGCTCGGTCTGCCGCCTGCTAATCAAAGAGAAGAGCAAAAGCCATGAGGTGGACTTTGTGGCTGGGGATGCGCTTCTCATGCGGGCTTATAGCCTGATTCAGGTGAGTGCGGATATGGCAAGTGAGAAAACGCGCGAGCGCGAAATCGCCGCGCTTGATGCCTCGATGGCCCAGTTTGATCTTGGCGAGTCGGCAATCGTTACCATGGATGAACAGACCGATATTCCATGCGAGCACGGTGTGGTACACGTTATGCCCGCATGGAAGTGGCTCCTTGCCTAATCATCTATGGGCCTGTGGGGTCAGGACCTCCTGGCTCCTTCATCACGGTTGGGGAGCACCTTGCTGCGCCAGGCTAGTCCTGGGCTTTGATACTCGGCAGCAGGATCTGCGCGAGGTAGTCGCATTCGAGCTTAGTGGCACCATCGGCCTTGCCGTCTTTACCCACCAGGTCGTTCTTGATCTGGCTATACGTATAGCGGTTGCCGGTCGTCAGCTCGACAAGCTCAATGGCCGTATCCATGGGGTAGGTCGACACGGGATTCTGCGTCCGCCCGTTGATGGTCTGGGGCACCACGTACGGATAGACGGGGCCGTTGGCGTAGACGGTATAACCGTTGCCTAGATTGGCCGCACCCAAAACCGTATCGCCTTCATCGGGCGTAAAGCTCTCGCCCTCGCGCACCGCGACGAGCGTCACGAGCGGCGTATTGGCGTCGTCGCCCAGATAGATGCATAGCGTGTTTCCGTTTTGCCAAGTTGCGACCTTGCCGTACCACTCGACGGGAATATCGAGCTGGTAGAGGTCGGTTGCCTTGTGGCGAGCGTCAGCATCACGGGACGCCTGTGCCTTTTGCGCGCTCACGGCATTGACGGCGGCGTCGCGCCGCGCGGTTGCTGCCTGCTGGAGCACTTTGGCAGCCGCGGCGGAGCTCGCACCGCCCTCCTCGGCATACTTGGCGGCGGCATCGATCTGGTCGTCAGTCACCGTGTCGGCCGAAGGCACCTTGAGCTTAAAGGTGGCCTGGGCACTTAAATCCTGTCCATCGCTCTTAACGGTGACCTGCGTCTTGGTGGTCGGGACGGTATAGATGGTGCCGTCGGCCGCGATGGGGGAGGCAGCGATGGAGAGCGTGTAATCGCCGGGCAGCAGTTTGATGCCGCGGCCGTGCTCGTCAACATAGAGCGTTTCGCTCACGGAGGAGCCGTCAGAATCCTGACCGCTCACCTGTACGGGAATCTTGGAGCCAGTGGAACAGTCGAGGCCCGCGGCATGCATGCCAATCTGCACCGACATCATCGTGTGGGCATTGGCGGCGACAGCGGCAGCCTGCTCTTGCTGATATCCGTTCCAGGCAGCATAGCCTGCACCGCCGGCGACGAGCGCGACGGCCACGACACCGGCGACCATCAGATTGCGGCGCTTGGGCGACATCTTGCGATGGCGGACCTCGGCCTCGCGTGCCGAGGGAACGGACGGCAGGGGTATATCGCCCATGGCGATGGTCTCGTCCACGGCTGGTGCGGAACCCAGGCCAGGAAGCTCGCGAGTCAGCGAATCCTCGGCCGGCAAGCTGTCGAGCAAGACGGTTTCCTCGCCCGTGTCGGATTCGGGCTGGTTGCCGGCCTCGCTTTCGGTGCCTTCGTGATCTGCCTCATCCTCGGCAGGCTCAACGTCGCCTGCATCCTGATTATCGGATTGCGCCTCGGTTTCCGGCTCATCCTGCACATCAACGCCCGAATCGTCAAACGCAATCTCATCGAGTGAAATCCGGTCTAAGCTCTCCAAGGCCTCAGCGCAAGCTTCTGCATCTTGGGCCGCATCCTCTTGGCCCATCGTCTCATCATTCATACATCCCCCAAGCTCAATATCGGGACAACACTGTACCCAAAAATGGAGCCATATAAAGCGCGTGCGAAATATAAGATCCGATTTAACCTGAGCGCATCGTTCGGCCGCATCCTCGCGGCGGCAAAAGGCCCCCGGAAAGCGAACGAATCACATTCCGGGGGCTCTACAATGCGTTGAGTTGCGCGGAGCCGACTATGCTGCTTCGTGCTCAAGCGATGTCTGCGCCAGGCGCGTTACTCAGCGTGCGCGTAATCAACCTTGGCGCGGCGAGCGGTGGCCTTCTCCCAATCGTTGGTGCCCTCAAAGACATCCTGCTTGTAGGGATTGCGGCCGAGCTTCTTGGCGCGGTAGGCGATGTAGATGATCGCGGCGATGTTGGCGACCAGTGCGGCGATCGAGACCGCGGTAGCGGCGCCGGGGTCGAGCGTGGAGTGGGTCACAAAGATGGACTCCTCCTGGAAGTAGGGGAATACCTGGGCAAACATGCACCAAATAGCCAGCGTAAAGGCGCGGTTCTGGATCCAGCCGCCCTTGTTCCAGATAAAGGCGGCGACGGTGGGCGCCAGCAGCAGCGCAAAGCCGCAGAACCAGGAGTGGGTGGGCAGGCAGTTGTAGGTGTAGCAGAAGTTCCAGATATCGTAGGCGATGATGTAGACCCAGGTCATATCGGGCCACAGCATGTCGGTCTGATCCTCGGAGGCGTAGACGCTCCACCAACCGGTCATGCAGAAGATGTTGATGATACCGGCGATGCCGTTGAACACGTTGTTCCAGCCGGCCAGCTGCGTAGCACCTTCGGAGGTGACCCAGGTGGACTCGCCCAGGACAAAGAAGTGATAGGCGCTCTCGAAGTCGGACACGACGGCGATCATGATGTTGATGGCGACGATCACAAACGGCCATGCGCGGAACCAATGCGCCTTGCCGATCTTGCCCCACTGATACTTAATGGCAATGAAGCCCCAGCAACCGGCGAGCGCCGCGTATACCTTGGCGTAGTGGAACCAGCTGTTCTGGTACACATGGGTGGGGTTGGTGAGCGCCCACTCGGCGCCCTGCGAAACGCCGATGGCGATGGCGACGCAGTAGATGGTCATGGCCAGCGGAGCCACGCCAAAGATGATTGCCGCGCCCAGCTTGGTGCGGCGGCCGACCTCGTTGAGCACGATGAGGCCAATAAAGACCATGGCCCAGCCGGCCCAGTGGATAAGGGTATCGCTACCCCAAACATCGAACAGCATGCTGCTCTCCTTTCACACGCCCGCGGCCCCTCTTCCGATCGCGGGCAGTTTGGCCAAATGTCGTCAGTTCTGGGGCTTGCGCTCCGGATACTTGGCGGTATAGCCCTCGATGTGGAGTGTCGAGGCGATGATTTCCTTGACCGTCTCGTCGGGCACATCGGGGTGCGTGCGGATATACATCAACAACCCCATGATGAGGGTGTAGAACGTCTCGTAGACATGGTCGATGCGTAGCTCATGATGGGCGACAAAATCCACCACGGTGGTGTCGCAGATATACTGCGCCACGCGCTGGACCACGTTGTGCAAAAAGCCGCCGTAGAGCGCGCCGCTGCTTGAGGTGAGCGTACTCGGCAGCTCGTGGCCGCTGACGACCAGGCGCTTGAAGAGCGGGGCGACGGTGTCGAGTGCGCCCTCGATATCACCGACGATGCGGCTGGCATTCCACTGCTCGAGCTCGGCGATAAAACCGTCGATTGCCTCGTCCATGACAGCGGTGACGGCGGCGTCCATATCGGCAAAGTAGTGGTAGAACAATGAGCGCGTGCAGCCGGCGCGTTTGGTCACGGCCGAGACAGATAGATGCGACACACCCAGCTCGGAACTCACGGCGCGCACGGCGGCGAGGATCTCGCGACGGCGTTCGTCGCCCGTCAGACGTTTGGCCGTGCTGTCGGGCGCGGGGACGGCATCGGCCACAGAGGTATCTGCTGTGTTGTTGCCCATGTTTTGTCGCCTTTCATCCTCTTTTGCCTGACCGTTCACCTAACAGTCTTGAATATTGTTGACGGTTCGTCAATACTATTTTTGACACAATGTCAACAATGGCGGGTGAACGGCATGGGGCATGCTCGACCTGCAAAAAAAGAGGGGCGCTGCGGCCTCGTCGGGCTGCGGCAAGAGAAGGGACAACCATGATTCTCAACGGACCGGGAATTAGCTACACCGAGCCCGACATCGGTTCGGAGTTCGTGCCGCCGCTGCCGGAGCATCCGCGCGAGGCAATCGTCAAGCTGTGCGAGCACTGCACTAACCGCCTGCTGCATCGCGACGAGCTGCTGGGCTACGAGTACTGGTCGTTTGCCGAGGCCGCGACCGACGAGCAGGCCGAGGTGCTCTGCAAGATGAAGATGCGCCGTCCCTACACGCTGCCCGAGATGGTCAAGCTCACCGGCATGCCCGAGGCCCAGATCGAGAAGATGCTCGATGACATGAGCTACACGGGTCTGCTCGAGTACAACTGGGAAAACCCCGAGCGCGCCAAGCAGTGGGTACTGCCCATGCTGGTACCGGGTTCCGCCGAGTTCCTCAACATGCGCGTGAGCCAGCTCGAGGAGCACCCGGTCTATGCCAAGTTCTTTGAGCAGGCGTCCAAGGGACCGCTGTCCAAGGCCACGCCGATGGTGCCGCCCGGTGGTGCCGGCATCGGCATGCATGTCATTCCGGTCGAGAAGGCTATCGATGCCGCGAGCACGTCGGTGCCGATCGAGCATATCGAGCATTGGCTCGACAAATACGATGGCAAATATGCCGCTAGCACCTGCAGCTGCCGCGCGAGCCGTCGCGTGATGGGTGAGGGCTGCGCCGACGACCCGGCCGACTGGTGCATTGCCGTGGGCGATATGGCCGACTATGTGGTTGAGACCGACCGCGGCCATTACGTGACGCGCGACGAGGTCTACGACATCCTGCGCCAGGCCGAGGACAACGGCTTTGTGCACCAGATCACCAATATCGACGGCGAGAACAAGATCTTCGCTATCTGCAACTGCAACGTCAACGTGTGTTACGCCCTGCGCACCTCGCAGCTGTTCAACACGCCCAACCTGTCGCGCTCGGCCTATGTCGCCAAGGTCGAGAAGGACAAGTGCGTTGCCTGCGGTCGCTGCGTTGAGGTGTGCCCGGCCGGCGCCGCCAAGCTCGGCCAGAAGCTCTGCAGCAAAAAGGCCGGCGGACAGGTGCCCGAGTATCCGCGCCAGGAGCTGCCCGACGCCACCAAATGGGATCACACCAAGTGGTCGCCCAACTACCGCAACGACAACCGCATCGAGACGCATGAGTCCGGCACCGCTCCCTGCAAGACGGCCTGCCCCGCGCATGTCGCCGTTCAGGGCTATTTGAAGCTCGCGGCTCAGGGTCGCTATGACGAGGCGCTGGCGCTCATCAAGCGCGAGAACCCGCTGCCCGCTATCTGCGGCCGTGTGTGCAACCGCCGCTGTGAGGATGCCTGCACCCGCGGCCGTGTGGACGCCGCCGTGGCTATCGACGAGGTCAAGAAGTTCATCGCCCAGCGCGATTTGGATGCCGCGACCCGCTATGTCCCGCCTGTGGTGACCCCGACGCGTGCCGGCGGCTTCGACCAGAAGATCGCCATTATCGGTGCCGGCCCGGCCGGTCTGTCCTGTGCTTTCTATCTGGCCGAGAAGGGCTACAAGCCTGTCGTGTTCGAGAAGAACGAGCGCCCGGGCGGCATGCTCACCTACGGTATTCCCAGCTTTAAGCTGCAGAAGGACGTCATCGAGGCCGAGGTCGAGATCATTCGTCTGATGGGTGCCGAGTTCCGCTATGGCGTGGAGGTCGGTCGCGACGTGACGCTCGACGAGCTGCGCGAGCAGGGCTTTAAGGCCTTCTACGTGGCTATTGGCTGCCAGGGCGGCCGCCTTGCCGGTATTCCGGGCGAGGATGCCGAGGACGTGACCGTGGCCGTCGACTTTTTGCGCGAGGTCAACAGCGGCAAGATCGACGCGCTGCCCGGCCGCACCATCGTAGTGGGTGGCGGCAACGTGGCTATCGATGTCGCGCGCAACGCCTGCCGTCTGGGCTCCGAGCATGTTGAGATGTTCTGCCTGGAGAGCGAGGCGCAGATGCCCGCCAGCGAGGAGGAGCGTCGCGAGGCCGTTGAGGACGGCGCTCACATCAGCTGCGGCTGGGGTCCCAAGGAGGTTCACCTGGACGAGGCCGGTCGTGTGTGCGGTATCACCTTCAAGCGCTGCACGCGTGTCTTTGACAACGAGGGCCGGTTTGCGCCCGAGTACGACGAGAACGATCTGCGCCGTGTCGATGCCGACCGTGTCGTCATGTCGATTGGCCAGTCCATTGTGTGGGGCGACCTGCTGGCTGGCTCCAAGGTGGAGCTTGGCCGCGGCCAGGGTGCTCTTGCCGATCCCCAGACCTACCAGACCGCCGAGCCCGACATCTTTGTGGGCGGCGACGTCTACACTGGCCCCAGCTTCGCCATCGATGCCATCGCCGCCGGCCACGAGGCCGCCGTATCCATCCATCGCTTTGTGCAGCCGGGATCCACGCTCACCATCGGTCGCAACCAGCGCCGCTACACCGCGCTCGACCGCGACGATGTCGTGATCGAGAGCTACGACAACGCGAGCCGCGAGGTTGCCCACGTGGACCGCGAGCGCGAGAAGGCCGCGCCGTTTAGCGAGTATGTTGAGACCTTTACCGAGGAGCAGGTGCGCGCCGAGACCGCCCGCTGCCTGGGCTGCGGCGCCTCGATCGTCGACCCCAACAAGTGCATCGGCTGCGGCCTGTGCACCACCAAGTGCGCGTTCGACGCCATCCATCTGGATCGCGACCGCCCCGAGTGCTCCACGATGGTCAAATACGAGCAAAAGCTCCCAAGCCTTGGCAAGTATGCTCTAAAGCGTGCCATCAAGATTAAATTTGGTCATTAGGTTCCGCCGTTCTAACGAACGGCGGCACTGCCGACGCTGCGCGGCGCCCAGGCACCCCATCTTGCCCCTCAACTTCGGCGCCGCGGGCAAAAGCCCAGCGGACGCCTTGTTTCGGGGCAACCTGGGGCACCTGGATCGCCGCTCGCTGACGTTTGGCTGACATCGCATCAACCATTGTTGAAAGGTATTCGCCTTGCATGAATTGGGAATCGTCTATCACATCATTCGCGATGTCGAGAATGTGGCGCGCGCTCATGGCGTGCGTCGCGTTTCGAGCGTGACGTTGCTACTGGGCGAGGTCTCGGGCGTCGTTCCCGACTTGCTGCTCGACGCTTGGCGCTGGGCTGCAGATAAAAAGCCTATCGCGCAGGGCGCGGAGCTTATCGTGGAGCCCGTCGAGGCCGTGACGCATTGCGAGGTATGCGGCCGCGACTACGCGACGGTCGAGCATGGCAAGACCTGCCCCCATTGCGGTAGCGGCGAGACATACCTGCTGCAGGGCCAAGAGGTCATGATCAAGCAGATCGAGACCCCCGACAAGGATCCGGCAGACGCTGCTCCTGACGGCCTCTCCGACGCCCCCGACGCCGTCGACGCCGCCAACCCCCTCCACATCGTCTAGGATCCCCTATAAGTTGCGGTGAAATAGTTCCTAAATCCAGCCTTCTGGCTCTTAAACAAGAACTATTCCACCGCAACTATTTTGAGTGGTTTCGTAGACCATAAGTCACGAAAAAAGTCAAGCCATGTCTGTTTAAACAAAATGGCGGCAGTACAAGCGCATTCGCGCTTGCCTAAAATCGATATTAATGAACAGCCTGCTTGTATCTGTAAAAGGCATGGCTTGATGAGCGACGCCTTGTCGTGTAATGAGTCAAAAAGCAGTAACGTAATCAACTTGTAACAAACTTAGACGTTTAAACAAATAATCCAACCTTTTGCGGATTCAGCTATAATTCCACAATCCAAACAGGTATACTCCTTTCATGTCGTGTAGGAAATACGTAGACAAAAAGGAGGTTATGTGATGGTAAGTATTGTTCTTGCTAGCCACGGGGACTTGGCAGCTGGAATCAAGCAGACGGGCTCGATGGTCTTTGGCGATCAGCCGTCTGTTGCCGTGGTCTCGCTCGAGCCGAGCATGGGCCCCGACGACTTCCGTGCCAAGGTCGAGGAAGCAGTCGCTTCCTTCGAGGACCAGGAGCAGGTGCTCTTCCTCGTTGATCTGTGGGGCGGCACGCCGTTCAACCAGATCAGCGGGCTCATCGAGGGCCACGATTCCTGGGCTATCGTCACCGGTGTCAACCTGCCTATGCTCATCGAGGCATATTCGCAGCGCTTTGACGCAAAGAACACTGCACATGCGATCGCAAAACATCTCGTGACTGAGGCTAAGGCTGGCGTGCGCGTCAAGCCCGAGTCTCTGGAGCCCGAGGAGAAGAAGCCGGCTGCGGCCGCCGCTGCTCCTGCAGGCGCCATCCCTCCGGGAACGGTCATCGGCGACGGGCACATCAAGATTGCCCACGTCCGTATCGACACCCGTCTGCTGCATGGTCAGGTGGCCACCACGTGGACCAAGCAGATCAACCCCAACCGCATCATCGTGGTTTCCGACGGCGTTGCTCACGACGAGCTCCGCAAGACCATGATCGAGCAGGCTGCCCCTCCGGGAGTCCATGCCAACGTCGTTCCCATCAAGAAGATGGCCGAGGTCGTCAAGGACACGCGCTTTGGTGACACCAAGGCCATGCTGCTCTTCGAGAACCCGCAGGATCTGCTCAAGGCCATCGAGGCCGGCGTCGACATCAAGGAAGTCAACATCGGTTCCATGGCTCACTCCAAGGGCAAGGTCGTCGTCACCAACGCCGTCGCTATGGGCGATGACGACGTTAAGACTCTCGAGGCTCTCAAGGCCAAGGGCGTCAAGTTCGAGGTCCGCAAGGTTCCTTCGGATTCCTCCGAGGATCTCGACGCCATGTTGAAGAAAGCTAAGGCCGAACTGGCCGCTCAAGCATAGTAAAGGAGGGTCCGATACATGTCTGCAATCACTATTCTGCTTGTTGCGATTGTCGCGTTGCTTGCCGGTATGGAAGGCATTCTGGATGAGTTCCAGTTCCATCAGCCGCTCGTGGCATGCACGCTTATCGGTCTCGTAACCGGTCACCTTCAGGAGGGCATCCTCCTGGGCGGTTCGCTCCAGATGATGGCCCTTGGCTGGGCTAACGTTGGCGCCGCTGTCGCGCCTGACGCCGCTCTGGCCTCGGTCGCTTCTTCGATCATCATGGTGCTCGCCCTCAACGGTGGCGCCACCGATTCGGCAAAGGCCGTTACCGCCGCCATCGCCGTCGCCGTCCCGCTGTCGGTCGCTGGTCTGTTCCTGACCATGATCTGCCGTACCCTGGCTACCGCTATCGCTCACGCCATGGACGGTTGCGCCGAGAAGGGCGACTTCTCCGGCATCGAGCGCTGGCAGTACGCTGCTATCCTCATGCAGGGCCTTCGTATCGCCATCCCGGCAGTACTTCTGTGCATCATCCCGGCCGAGGCTGTTACCAACGCGCTTAACGCTATGCCCGACTGGCTGTCCGGCGGCATGGCTGTCGGCGGCGGCATGGTCGCTTCCGTCGGTTACGCCATGGTCATCAACATGATGGCCACCAAGGAGACCTGGCCGTTCTTCATCCTCGGCTTTGTCCTTGCTGCCATCCCTCAGCTCACGCTGATCGCCCTTGGCCTCATCGGCATCTCCCTTGCCCTCATCTACCTTGGCCTTAAGGATCTGGCCAAGCAGGGTGGCGGCATGGGCGGCGGCTCCGGTGACCCGCTCGGCGACATTCTGAACGATTACGAGTAGGAGGGGAGTGATACATATGGCAGAGAACAAGATTCAGCTCACCAAGGCTGACCGCAAGAAGGTTTGCTTCCGTCATCAGTTCCTTCAGGGCTCGTGGAACTACGAGCGTATGCAGAACGGCGGCTGGTGCTTCGCAATGATCCCTGCGATCAAGAAGCTCTACACCAACAAGGATGACCAGATTGCCGCTCTTAAGCGCCACCTGGAGTTCTATAACACCCATCCCTATGTTTCCGCCCCCGTCATTGGCGTCACCCTCGCTCTCGAGGAGGAGCGCGCCAACGGTGCTCCGATCGACGACGTCGCCATTCAGGGCGTCAAGGTCGGTATGATGGGCCCGCTCGCCGGCGTCGGCGACCCCGCCTTCTGGTTCACCCTTCGCCCGATTCTGGGCGCTCTGGGCGCTTCCCTGGCCCTGTCCGGCAGCATCGCCGGTCCGCTGCTGTTCTTCTTCGCGTGGAACATCATCCGTTACGCCTTCCTGTGGTACACGCAGGAGTTTGGCTACAAGGTCGGCTCCTCCATCGCCAAGGACCTCTCCGGCGGTCTGATGGGCAAGGTCACCGAGGGTGCATCCATCCTGGGTATGTTCATCATCGGCGCCCTGGTCGAGCGCTGGGTGTCCATCTCCTTCACCCCGGTCGTCTCCAAGGTCACGCAGTCTGCTGGCGCCTTTATCGACTGGGCTAACCTGCCCTCCGGTTCTGAGGGTGTCAAGGAAGCACTGACGATGTACAACTCCATCGGTGCTAACGCCCTTGATCAGGTGAAGGTCACCACGCTTCAGGCCAACCTCGATCAGCTCATCCCCGGCCTTGCCGCCGTGTGCCTGACCCTGCTGGTCTGCAAGCTCCTCAAGAAGAAGGTCAGCCCGATCGTCATCATCCTGGCTCTCTTCGCCATCGGCATCATCGGTCGCGTCTGCGGCTTCATGTAAGCACGTTTCGGCTTAAGACCGAGAATTGCTAGGCAAGGGCTTTTGAGCCATTGAAACGGACCGCACCCGGTGGGTACACTGGATGTGGTCCGATTGTTTTATTTGGAGGGCGAGGTGCGCATGGCGCAATCTCAGAACAGCACGGTCGATCTGGCAACGCCGGCAACCTGCCTGATGGGGCTTACCAGCCACGGCAACGTGATGGTGGGCAATAAGGCGTTTGAGTACTATAACGAGCGCAATCCCGAGGATTATATTCAAATCCCGTGGGACGAGGTCGACTATATTGCCGCCGAGGTTTTGCGCGGCACCAAGAAGATTACGCGTTTTGCCATCTTCACCAAGGACAACGGTCACTTTACGTTTTCGACGCGCGATGACAAAGAGACGCTTCGTGCTGTTCGCAAGTACGTCGACGAGGATAAGCTCGTGCGTTCGCCCGACTTTATCGATGTGACGGCCAAGGGCGCCAAGAGCATCCCCTCCGTCATCAAAAACCTCTTCCACAAAGGCGACTAGTCGTCTGCGATAGATGGCGGAAAATGCATCCCGGAATTCGTTCTCATTCCGGGATGCATTTTCCTTTTGAGGGCCAGTTGGGAAAGCTTGTCCCATTATTTCGCGTTATTCCGGGTTATTCTTTCCGATATTGAGGATTGCCCTCGGAAACTATTCGCTATAGAGCCTTCTCGATGAGTGGCCATGCGCTACATGGCAAAAGGGTAAATCTGCTACACTAGTACAACATGCCTCCGTAGCTCAGGGGATAGAGCACCGCTCTCCTAAAGCGGGTGTCGACGGTTCGAATCCGCCCGGGGGCACCAGAGGAATATCGAGCCCGGTACCGCTACGGTGCCGGGCTCTTCTGGTCTAAGGGCAGGATTCGGACCGCCGACACCCGCGTCACCAATTTCCCCGCGGGGGGAGTTTTCGAATCCGCCCGGGGGCACCAGAGGAATATCGAGCCGGTACCGCTACGGTGCCGGGCTCTTCTGGTTCATGCCATGTCAAAAACGAAGCGCCCACTTGCTGGGGGAGCAAGCGGGCGCCTGTGAGCGAATATGTTTGCGGTGAGAGCCGTGATGAGCGGTGGGGTGGCGACTAGTTGGTCGTACCGGAATCGTCACCCGTGCCCGAGCCAGAGCCCGAACCCGAGCCAGAAAGTGCGACCGTCAGCGTAATCGTGCTGTCGGTGGACTGCTTGCCAGTGGGGGAGACGCCCGTAACGGTGGCATCCTCGTTACCGCTCACGGGATTGCCGTTCTGGTCGCAGAAGCCAATGTTATAGAAACCGGCGTTGTTGAGCGCGGTGACGGCGGCGGAGATGCTCTTGCCGTACAGGTTGCCCGGAACACTGGCCTTGCCGGACTTCTTGGCAATGACGACGGTAATCGTGGCGCCGGGCTTCTGCTTGCCGCTGGGGTTCCAGCTGATCACGGTGCCCTCGGTAACCGAGTCGTTCTCCTGGTAGCTCACGTCGACGCCAAAGCCTGCCATATCGAGGGCGTTGCGCGCCTGGGCCTCGGTCATGTCGGTCAGGTCGGGGACGGACGTGGTATCCGGGCCGCCCGAGACCTTGTACGAGATGGTCGTGCCTTTCTCGACTTCCCTACCGGCTTCGGTGCCCTGCTCAAAGACCTGGCCCTCATCGGCCTCGTTGGCCTCCTCGGAGGCGTTGCCCTTCAGGCCAACGCTTGCCAGCGCGGCTTCTGCCTGGTCCTTGGTCAGGCCGACAAGCCGGGGAACCTCAACCTTCTCGGAGGGCTTGGGGCCCTTGGAGATTACCAGGTTCACCTTGGTGCCCTTGGCCTTCTTGGTGTTGCCGTTGGGTGTCTGCTCGGCGACCTTGCCCTCGTCGACATCGTCGTTGTAGCTTTGGTCGATGGTGCCGACCTCGAGGCCGGCTTCCTTGATCAGCTCGACGGCAGTCTGCTGGTCCTTGCCCAGCACATCGGGCACGGTGACCTGCTCGCCGCCAAAGAGTCCTGTGGCAAAGGCCACCACGATGCCGATGACGGCAACCGCTGCCACCACGGCGGCGATGATCTTGTTCTTGTTGGATTTGGGCTCTTCGACCTCGTAGGAGCCGGTGGAGCCCGAAACCGAGCTACGGGCGGTATTCTGGCCGCTCACGCCCGAGACGGGACGCACCATGGCGCGCGTCTGGTCGGAAAGCTCGCGAGTCTTGGTGGCGCCCAGCTCACCGGGGGCACCGATGATGCGCGTGGGCTCCGAGACGTTGACGGCACGGCCCGACAGGTAGCTGTTGAGCACCTGACGCAGCTCGTCGGCGGTCTGGAAGCGGTTTGCCGGGTCCTTCTCCATGCACTTGAGGATGATGCGCTCAAGGTCGGCGTCGACACCGGAGTTGATCTGGCTCGGCGGAATTGGCAACTCGTTGACTTGCTTGAGTGCGACCGAGATGGCGTCGTCGCCGTCAAAGGGTACGCGGCCGGTGGCGCACTCGTACATGACGACACCCAGCGAGTAGATATCTGAGGTAGGACCGAGGTCCTGGCCGCGGGTCTGCTCGGGGCTTACATAGTGGGCGGTGCCCAGCACGTTGTTATCCTGCGTGAGATGACTGTTCTTGGCGCGTGCGATGCCAAAATCCATGACCTTGATGTTGCCGTCGGGCAGCACCATGATGTTTTGCGGCTTAATGTCGCGGTGGATGATCTCGTGCTTGTGTGCGACCGAAAGCGCGGAGCTGATCTGCGAGCCAATCTGTGCGACCTTCTTGGGATCGAGGGCGCCGTGGCTCTTGATGCCGCTCTTGAGGTCGGTACCGCGCAGGTACTCCATGACGATGTAATAGGTGTCGCCGTCCTTGCCCCAGTCGTAGACGCCCACGATATAGGGGGAGGACAGGCCGGCGGCTGCCTGGGCCTCCTGCTTAAAGCGGGCGGCGAAGGTGGCGTCGCCGGCATACTGCGGCAGCATGATCTTGACGGCAACCGTGCGGTCGAGGACCTGATCCTGTGCACGGAAGACGGTCGCCATGCCGCCTGTTCCCACCTTATCCTTAAGGAGGTATCTTCCCCCGAGGACCCTCTGTTCCATTCCTGCTCCTAACATAATTATTCGCTCAACGATGTGTGTAGTACCTACGATGTGGCCGCTGGGGCCGTGTGGCGCGTTGCCGCTAACTCTTCGGCCGCGGCGCGCCTCGGGTGTCCGATTCGATCATGGGCATCACGCTCCCTGTGCGGCAAGCGCCGCGGTCAGGACGATACCGGCGATCTTGGCGGCCTCGACGTCGTGTTTGTCGTAATCCTCCAGGGCCACCGAGATGGCAACCGTGGGTGAATCGTAAGGTGCAAAGCCAACAAACATAGAGTTGACGTTGGTGCCGCCGGTCTCGGCCGAACCGGTCTTGCCGGCAACCTTGACGCCCGGAATCTGGGCATCGGTACCGGTGCCGGACTGGACGACGGCGAGCATGGCCTGCTTGACCTGATCGGCCGTGGCAGAGCTGACAGCCTGGCCCAGCGAGCGGGACTGCGTGGTCTTAACCACGGTCCCGTCCGGGGCGAGTATCTGTGACACAAAGAACGGGTCCATGACCACGCCGCTGTTGGCGATAGCGGCAGCGATCACGCAATTCTGCATGACGGTGGTCTGCGGGCCAGGCGTGTGGTCCATGCCGACGGGCTGGCCGGCGCCTGCCCAAGCGGTCTCCCACTCGGTCATAAGCGACGGGTCGGCCATGATGGAGGCCGCGGCGGTAAGGTCCTGACCCAGCTTTTGCCCATAGCCAAAGGCGTTGGCAAACTGTACCAGCGAGTTGGCGCCGACCTCGTTTGCCACCTGGCCAAAGACGACGTTAGACGACACGGCGAAGGCCTGCTGCAGGCTGATGGTGCCGTAGCTCTCGTTGGCAGAGTTGGTGACCGGCGCGTTGCCGATGTCCATGGAGCCGGGCGCCTGGTACGTACTGGTAAGGCTGGCGGTGCCGGTTTCGAGCGCCGCGGAGAGTGTGACGACCTTAAAGGTCGAGCCCGGGGTGTAGAGCGCGTCCATGGCGCGGTCGTACATGGAGCCGTCCTCGCCACCGCCCGACTGCATCAGGGCATCGATGTTGGTGTTGTCGTAGGTGGGCGAGCTCGCACACGCAAGGACCGCACCGGTGCGCGGATCCATGACCACCACAGCGCCCTTAAAGCCCTTGAGCGCCTGCTCGGCAGCCGTCTGGATGCGCGAGTCGATGGTGAGCTTGGCGGTATTGCCCGGCTGGGTCTGCCCCGCGAGCGATGCAATGGCGTTGTTCCAGCTGGAGTAATCCTTGGAGCCGGTGAGCGTATCGTTCATGACGCTCTCGATGCCGGCGGTGCCGTATTGCTGGCTCACGTAGCCCACCACGTGCGCGGCCATGTTGTCGTTGGGGTAGGAACGGGCGTAGGTGCCGTCCTCCTGCTGCAGCGACTCGGCTAGCGTCACGCCGTCGGACGTGATGATGGAGCCACGCTGGATGTACTTGGAGCGGGCGATGGTGTGGTTGTTGGTCGGCATATCTTGATAGTCCTTCGCCTTGATGACTTGGACATAGGTGAGGTTGCCGATAAGGATGGCGAACAGCGCCGTGAAGGCAAGCACGGCACGAGTCAGACGGTTGGCAAGCGCCACGCGGCCGAGCACGCCGGACTCAGGCGTGTCGAGCAGGCGACGACGCATGCGAGAACCCGCGGAGTGGTTGCCGTGGCTGTAGGAAGGTGCGTTGGCAAAACGCGTACCGGTCGGGGCAGCGGCGGATGCGACCTGGTCATCGGTGATGGCGGCCATGGTGCCGGTGCCGGTGAGCTCGGCTTCGCGTCCGGTTGCCTCGTCGCCGGCGCGCAGCAGCAGCGCGACGATGATAAAGCTCGCCAGCAGCGAGGAGCCGCCCTGGCTCATAAAGGGCAGGGTAACGCCGGTCAGCGGAATCAGGCGGGTTACGCCGCCAACGATTAAGAATGCCTGGAAGCTGATGGCCGCCGTAAGGCCGGTCGCGCTAAAGGCGGCAAGGTCGGACTTGGCGCGGGCTGCCGTGGTGAGGCCGCGCACGGCAAAAAGCATAAACAGGATGAGCACGGCGCCGCCGCCCAAAAGCCCCATTTCCTCGCCGATGGCCGAGAAGATAAAGTCGGACTCGACGACAGGGATGTTGTTTGCCATGCCGTTGCCGATGCCGACGCCAACCAGGCCGCCGTCAGCCAGCGAGTAAAGTGACTGTACGATCTGGTAGCCCTGGCCCTGGGCATCCTTAAACGGGTCGACCCAGACCTGAAAGCGCACTTGCACGTGAGACAGGAACTTGTAGGCGCCCACGGCTCCAACGGCCAGCAGCGCAAGGCCGATGATGACGTACGAAAAGCGCCCCGTGGCGACGTAGAGCATCAGCAAGAAGATGGTGTAGAACAGCACGGCCGAACCCAGATCGCGTTCGAAGACGACGACGAGCAGGCACACACCCCACACGGCAAACAGCGGCAGCAGCAGTCGCAGGCGAGGGATCTTAAAGCCCAGGATCTTGCGGTTGGAGATGGAGAGCAGTTCGCGGTTCTCGGCCAGGTACCCGGCCAGGAACAGCACGATAAAGACCTTGGCGAACTCGCCGGGCTGGATGGTAAAGCCCGCGATGCGAATCCAGAGCTTGGAGCCCGAGATCGTGGTGCCGATAAAGATGGGCAGCATCAGCAGGATGATGCCGATAATGCCAAAGGTGTACTTGTAGCGCATGACCACGTCGAGGTTTTTGACCAGTGCGAGCGTTCCCACCATCAGGGCCACCGAGACAAACAGGATGATGAGCTGTGAGATGGCGAGAGCGGGGGCGAGACGCGTCACGAACGTGATGCCGATGCCCGAAAGCACAAAGACAATGGGCAGGATGGCGGGGTCGGCACCGGGCGCCAAGATGCGCACGGCAATGTGGGCCGCGGCAAAGGCGGCAAAGAGGCCGATCGGTACGGCGAGCGTCTCAAAGGAGATGGCAGCGCCCGCGGTGAGGACGTACATCGCATACAGCAGGATGACGGGGAACGCCGAGGCGATGAGCAAGAGCAGCTCGGTGTTGCGGCGACTCATAAGCGGCACTCCCTTTCTAATTCTTATCGGAGGCTTCGGCCTCGGCGGACTGTTCGGCGGTTTTCTCGGAATCTGATTCGGAGGTCGATCCCTGATTGGTGTTGTCGCGAATCGTTTGCGCGTCGATCACCTGGCGGGTCTGCTCCTCGTCGATCTGGTGGCGGTACTTGGATATCGTGTCCTGCGCATCGTCGACACTTGTTTGCGGAATACCCGCCTTGAGGCGGTTTTGCGTGTCTTCGGGCAGGTCGGATAGCTTGATGCTGGTTTCGCTTTCGAGCCAGTGGAGTTTGAGTCCGAGCGGCTTGCCGGGCAGGCCGCGCCAGACGGCGACATTGCCCTGGTAGGTACCCAGGTAGTACGAGCCGGTGACACCCGTGTAGGCCCAGATGCCAGCTGCCAGCACAAAGACGAGGGCCAGGATGGCGGCGATAGTAATGTTGCGGCGACGCACGCGCTGCGCCTCGCGCATAACGCCATCGTCAACCAGGTCAACGACTACTACGGTCACGTTGTCGTGGCCGCCGGCGGCAAGCGCCGCGTCCACTAGGTTGTCGACGCAGATTTGCGCGGTTGAGGACTGCGTGGCGATGTTCTCGATATCGCTATCGGGAATCATGCTCGAAAGGCCGTCGGAGCACAGGATCAGACGGTCGCCTTCCTCGATATGCAGAGTGAAGTGGTCGGCATACATAGCGGGGTCCGAGCCCAGCGCGCGGGTGATGACCGAACGGTTGGGGTGGACGCGAGCCTCGTCTGCCGTGATCTCGCCGGCGTCCACGAGCTCCTCCACGTAGGAGTGGTCGCGGGTCACGCGGATGAGCGTGCCCTCGTGGAGCAGGTAGGCGCGAGAGTCACCCACGTGGGCGATGGCGAGCGTGTCGTTTTCGATATAGGCGCAAGTGGCTGTGCAGCCCATGCCGGGCTTGCCCAGGCCATTCAAGGCAGCCTCGATTACGGCGGCGTTGGCGGCCTCGACGGCTGCCGCCAGGCGTGCGGCGTCGGCAGACTGAGGAGCTGTCTTGGCGATGGTCTCGACAGCGATAGAAGAGGCCACCTCGCCGGCAGCGTGACCACCCATGCCGTCGCATACGCAAAAGAGCGGCGACTGCACCAGGTAGGAATCCTCGTTGTGCGGGCGCACGCAGCCAACGTCAGAGCGGGCGCCCCACATGAGTTGCGTGGTGGTGCCGGCATCATAGGTCGAGTCGGTCTCGATGCGTTCCTCGGTCAGGGGCTCAAAGCTCATGGTCGAGCCGGGGTCTTTGAGCTTGGCCTCAACGGCGGCAACGTCGATCTCGGCAGTGTCACCGGGAGAGACGGTGTCGGTCTCGGCGTTTGATTCGGAATCGCCGGTGTCCGGGGAGTCGGGCTCCTCGGACACGCGGGCGGTCGACTCGTCATCTTGCGGGCTGACGTCTATAGGCTCGGGCGCCGGCGTAGACGCGGGCGCAACCTCGGATGCCGGGGCTATGGGAAACGCCGGCGC
The DNA here is from genome assembly GCF_039758965.1 of Collinsella aerofaciens. Taxonomy (GTDB): domain Bacteria; phylum Actinomycetota; class Coriobacteriia; order Coriobacteriales; family Coriobacteriaceae; genus Collinsella; species Collinsella aerofaciens_BR. The sequence continues at coordinate 49,351 of NZ_JBDMSL010000006.1, forward strand.
GGCGGGCTCGGGTGCCGCAAACACCGCAGCGCTCTCGTTGATTGCCGCGGCGACGGGCTCTGCAAAGTGAGCCGGCGCCGGGGTTGCTTCGGGCGCTGTGGGCTGTTCCGCAGCATGTGCGCCGATGGGCGCCGCTACGGCATCCTCTTCGTCCTCGTTATCGGCGAGATCCGAAATATCATGCGTTACATGCGAAAGAGGCAGGGAGAACACGGTGTCCTCGGGCTCCACGGGTGCGGAGCCCGCCGGAGCGGCGTGGGCCGGCGCAGCTGTGGCGGCGGCCGGTGCCTCGGTCATAGTTGCGGACTTGTTCTCCTCGTCGATCATCGACGGTTCACCTTCATGACCACGTCGCCAATCTGGACTTCGTCGCCCTCGCGCAGCGTTGCGGGCTCAACAAGCTGGCGGCCGTTGACGAGCGTGCCGTTAAGCGAGTTGAGGTCCTCGATGATGAGCGCCGGGCCCTGCAGCGAAAAGCGCGCATGTGAGGCCGAGACGAACGGTTCGTTGATGCAGATGTCCGAAGATGGCGAGCGACCGACGATGACGGGGCCGAGCATGTCTACGTGGATGCCGCGGATACCGCGCGGACCCTTGTCCACATCAATCGTCCAGATAGCCGAGTCGCGGCGCTGCCCGCGCACAAGTCCCACGCCGGTCTTCATGACGGCGAACAGGAAGATATAGAGCAGGGCGACCAGGACGATGCGGCCTGCAAAAAGGACGATATCGATGTTCATAAGCGACTATCCCCTAAATTCAAAGGTGCTCAGGCCAAACGTCAGCAGATCGCCGTTGCGCAGCGGGCAGCGCGTAATGCGGCGGTTGTTGACGAGCGTGCCGTTGGTGGAATTGAGGTCCTCGATCGACCAATCCGAGCCCGTAAAGGTGAGCTGGGCGTGGCGACGCGACACGTTGGGGTCGCGCAGGGCAATGTCGGAAACCGAGCGCTCGCGACCGATAGTCACCTGTGCGGAGGTGATGCTATGGCTCTCGCCGCTCACGACGTCGACGAGCTGGGCGAGCGGGCGCTGCGGGGCGCGAGTGCTCGCCATGTTGGAGGCGATGCCGGCTGCGGCACCTAGGCCCACGGCGGCACCGGTCGCGGCGGCTCCGCCCATGCCGGCAAGCGCGTCGCGCGAGACGGTCTGCGGCACCGGGATAGGAGCGGCGGGGTCGGGGACGCTAGGCGCGAAGGGATCTGCCACGGCAAGCGGGTCGGGAGCGGCGGCGCGGGGCGTCGGCTGCTGCTGGGGCATGGCGGCGGGGCGCTGCTGCTGCGGGGCAGCAAACTGCTGCTGGCCGGCGCGCGGGGCGCTGGCGGCACGGCTTGCCGCGGAGTTGTTCTGGCCCAGGCCGTTTTGATAGGCGCGCTCTTCTTCGTACAGGCGGCCGAGCGTGGGGGCATCGACGTTCTCGGCAAAGACCGAGAACTTGCCGGCGCGCAGCTGCGGATCGATCATAAAGCGCACGAGGGGCTCGCCGACAAAGACATAGCGGCGCTTTTCGGCCTGCGCCTTCACAAACTCGCGGACCTCGCGCGAAAGCTCGGGGTAGAACGGGGCGAGCATGGGATCGTCGTCGGCGGCGATAAGGATGGTATAGAGTGCCGGCGCCGTGTTGACGCCGTTAATCACCAGAGTCTGATCCTCCATGTCGCGAGCGGCCTGCTTGGCAAGCTTCTTAAAGGAGAACGGGGCACGGGTGGCACCGAAGATGCCGGCCACGTGGTCCTCGAAGATGTTCAGGAAGTTCACGAAAGATCACTCTCCGTATAGGTTCTTTGGTATCCGAGCAAATATAGGCATATCCCAACGATTATAGAGGATAGGGTTCCCGCAACCGCCGCCTTGGCGACGACCGCGGCTGCAAGGCTGGCAATTTCCATATGGTGTGCAAGACAGGACGCCGCTGCGCAGCCGATGCCGGTGACAGCGATGGCGGCGATTGCGGCAAGGTTTGAGCCCTGATCGGCACGCTTGGCATGGGCATTGAGCAGCGCGGATGACGCTGCGGCAGTTGCCGCGACCAGCACAAAGGCAGCCCAAAGGAGCGGGTCTCCCAGCGCTGCGGCAACGTTACCGAGCCCCAGCACGCCTCCGGCTGAAAGCGCGACCGTGGCCAGACGGGCAAAAAGCGCGCCCATGCCCGTTGCCGCGGCGGCGCTTGCCGGGCCGAGCCAAAATGACGCGACGCCGGCGGCGACCCCAGCTGCCAGGAAGGTATTGCCGGTCAGACAGCCAAGCGCGAGTGCACAGGTGAGCGTGGCGCTCGCGGCAGTCTCGGTGCGACCCCAGGCGATCCACCAACCGGACATGGCGGCGGCAAAGATCACCGCGACGGGCAGCATCGACAGGATGCCCTGTGCCTGCATGGTGGCGTTGGCCATGAGCACCAAAAAGCCCACAGCCGAGATGGCCGAGCCAATCTGGGGGGCCAGGCCAGCCGCCGCTCCGATCGCGATGGCCGCAATGACCAGGCCGGGAAGCGCCGCGACCCCGGCCGTTTGCATCAGTAAAAAGCTAAAGGTGCCGCACGTTAGCGCCGAGATAGTGCGCATGGCGTAGTCGCGCGCATGGCTCCAGCGCGTGCCCGCCCAGCCGAGTGCGGGGTCGACCTCGATGGCGTCGTCCTCGTAATACGACGGCTCGATATCGTCGAGCTCCTGCTCGTCATCCGAAAGTTCGCCAACCATTTGCTCCAGGCTGCGACGGCCTTCGCGCACGCTGCCCAGACCGGCAAGGAGCTGGTCGCAAAATGCCTCGATGCTGTTGGGGCGGTCCTGCGGCATGGGGGAGAGCGCGCTCATGAGCGCGGCCTCGGCTCCCGGGGGAAAGTGTGGTATCAGCTCGCTGGGATAGGTGGCGCCGCCGATGATGCGGTCGAGCGAGTCGGCGGGCGTGGCCGCCATAAAGGGAGCGCTGCCGCACAGGCCCTCGTAGATCACACAGGCGAGGGCAAAGACATCGGCGCGCTCGTCGACCGTGCCGGTCTCGATATCGAGCTGCTCGGGCGGCATGTAGCCGATGGTGCCGCCGCGTGAGCCGCCAAAGCCACCGGCGGACGACAGTCGCGCCATGCCAAAGTCGGTGAGCTTTACATTGCCCGAGTGGTCGATGAGCACGTTGGCGGGCTTAATGTCCAGGTGGAGTACGCCATTACTATGGGCGAAGGTGAGCGCCTGGCCCAGGGCATCGGCAATGGCCGCGGCCTCGTCAAAGGTAAGTGAGTGGCCGTCCACGCGGTGCAAAAACTCGGCCAGCGACATGCCATCGACATATTCCATAACCAGGTAGGCATAGGCGGTGTCGTGCGTAAAGTCGATGACCTGCACGATATTGGGATGTTGAAGCATGGCGGCAGTGTGCGCCTCGCGCAGGACATCCATGATGTCGCTGGCGGGCATGCCGGCACCGTTGATAAGGGGGATGCGCTTGATGGCGACGCGACGGCGCAGGTGCGTGTCGCGGCAGATCTCGATGGAGCCAAAACCGCCGGTCGCAAGCGTCTCGAGCGGCTGGAACCGCTTGAGCAGCTCGCGAGAGCTGGTGCCCTCCAAGGGAACGTCCGGCGAGAACCGGGCGGTATGTTGCGAGAAAAGCGGCATGGCCAACCCTCGTGCGTTTAAAGTTCGTTTGCGAGTGGCGGGCGCGGAGCCGAGCCGTTCGCGGTGGCATAGATGCTGCTAGTGTAGCACGCTCGGGTGCATGGGGAGGATAGCGGGATGCGAGGCTGCCTGTCTGGCTTGGCCTTAGCGCTTCTTCTTGTTCTTCTTCTGCTTGCGCTGCTTGCCCTTGGTCTCCTGGGGCTTGTCGCCCTGTTTGGCTTCGGCGGCGGCCTTTTCTGCCTTCATTTTCTTCTTCTTGGTCTCGATGCGGAGTTTTTTGTTGATGCGCGCCTTAAGGAAGGTGCCAAACTGCTCGGCATCGCCGCGAACAAAGGTGTCCTTAGGGATCGTCACGCCCTGGTCGGCGAACATGGCCACAAAGATGCGCTCGCCGTCGAGCACGTGGTCGAGCTTTTCAAAAGGGAAGAACTGCGATTTGCCGCTCTTGCCCCAAACCATCAGGCCGTCCTCGTTGGCGGCGACGCGGCGATAGCGGCCACCCATGGACTCGTCGGCCTCGACGGCGTCGATAAAGTCGCGGGCGAGGGTGTGGTGCAGGTTTTTGCTCCACCAGGCCAAAAAGGCGCCGAATACGATCAGGACGACGCCAAACTTGATCCAGTTGCCGCCGGCCACCAACATGCCGATGCCGATGAGCGCGGCAATCGCGGCGGCGACATACAGCGAGCCACGGCGCCTGGGCGAGGCGACCAGGCGGGCGAAGTCGGTGACGAGGTCGTTTTCGTACTGGTACTCGTTGAGGTACAGGATGCCGTCGTCGGCTGCGGCCTGCTCCTCGAGCGCGACCTCGACCTGGTCGGCTGCTTCGGAGGGAACGAGGTTGCTCTCTGCGTCTGCCATGCTCTTTGGACTCCTATCGCGGCGGGCTCGCCGTACGGGTTATTATGAATGCAGTATGCCGTGCGACCGCATGGCCGCCGCGGCAACAAGACTCAGTATACCCGGGGGAGCACCCATGGAATCGTTGTACCGAAAGTATCGCCCGCTCACCTTCGACTCCGTGGTGGGCCAGCAGCATATCGTCTCGACGCTCGAGCACGCCATCACCGAGGGACGCCTGTCCCACGCGTACCTGTTCTGCGGACCGCGCGGCACGGGCAAGACCACCATGGCGCGCATTCTGGCCAAGGCGCTGCTCTGCCGCAATGCCGAGGCGGCGCGCGCCGAGGGTGCGAGCGGCTGCATGCCCGACGGTACTTGCGAGGAGTGCGGGCTCATTGCCGAGGGTAACCACCCCGATGTTTACGAGCTCGATGCCGCCTCCCGCACGGGCGTGGACAATGTGCGCGAGGAAATTATCAACTCCGTCAACTTTGCCCCGGTGCGCGGCAAGTACAAGATTTATATCATCGACGAGGTCCACATGCTCACGACGGCGGCGTTCAACGCGCTGCTCAAGACGCTTGAGGAGCCGCCGGCGCACGTGATCTTTGTGCTGTGCACCACCGACCCGCAAAAGATTCTGGAGACCATCCTCTCGCGCTGCCAGCGTTTCGATTTCCATCGCATCGGCAACGAGGATATTGAGCATCGTCTGGCATACGTGTGCGAGCAGGAGGGCTTCGATTACGACGACGAGGCGCTGGCTATCGTGGCGCGCCATGCCAAGGGCGGCATGCGCGACGCGTTGTCCACGCTGGAGCAGCTGAGCGTCTTTGGCAACGGTTCTGTGCATGCGGACGACGCCCGCTCGCTTTTAGGCGAGGTTTCGGACCAGATCCTGGGCGAGTTTGCCCGCGCCATCGCCGAGCGTGATGTCGCCGAGCTATATGGACTGATTCGTGCGCAGGTCGAGGAAGGAAACGACCTGCTGGAGCTGACGCGCGACCTGGTGGCGCACGTGCGCGACGTGTATGTTGCCTGCGTTGCCGGTGCCCGTGCCGAGTTGTTTGAGGGCGGTGCTGAGCAGGCCGAGGCGCTTGCTGCCGAGGCCGCTGCCTTTGGCGAGCATCCTGCCGACCGCCTGGCCCGTGTACTGACGGTGCTCGACGATGCCGCACTGGAGATGAGGGGCGCGAGCGACGTGCGCCTGGTGCTCGAGATTGCCTGCACGCGTCTGGCGCGTCCCGAGGCTGATTTAACGATTGAGGCATTGGCCGAGCGCGTGGCTCGCTTGGAGGCCATGGTTGCCAACGCCGCCGTTCCGGCGAGCGTGGCTGCTGCTCGAGCGAGTGCGCCTGCTGCATCCGCACCCGCTGTCCAGCAGCCGACGCTGATCTCGGGTGCCCGAGCTGCTACTCCTGCGGCGACCGCCGCCCCCGCTGCTACGTCTGCGCATCAGGGTGGCATGCCTTGGGACCGCGGCGCTGCTGCTCCGGCGGCCCAGTCTGCGCTCAAGTCCGCGGCTCCGGCTCCCGCGCCCAAACCTGTAACGCCTGCACCTCAACCCGTTGCGGCTCCGGCTCCCGCGCCTGCTGCATCGACCGTGCCGGTGTCCAAGCCCAACAACGCCGCCCAGGTTGCCGCCGCCGGTGCTGCCGAGACCCCCGCGGTCGAGGACGCCGGCGAGCTCCAGCGCAAATGGGCCGAGGTCGTCGAGCGCGTCAAGGCGCGTCAGGCTTCCTACGCGGGACTTTTGCTCAACGCCCGCGCCACGGCCGACGACGGCTCCAAGCTCACGGTCTCGTTCCCCGCGGGCTCGACCTTTGCCATCAAGATGCTCGGTCGCGCCGACACGCAGTCGGTGGTCCTGCCGACGGTCTGCGCGGTATTCGGTCGTCGCACCGTCGACTATGTCCTGGATGGAGGTGGCACGCCGGCTCCTCAACATGAGGAGCATTCTCCATCTGCACGGGCTGCGGCATCTGCGGACCCGCAGCCCGTGTCCTCGGCGGCCCCTGTATCCTCGAGCGCCAGCGCGCCGCAGCAGCAAGCGGCACCGGTAGCGGCACCGACCCTGTCGGCGCCTGAACCCGCTGCGCCCAAACCGGCTGCCCCGGCGCCCGCGCCCAAGCCCGTCGCGCCTGCGTCCGAGTCGTCCGACCTGGGCAAAGCCCCCTGGCTACGCTCCGACAACCCTGCCGGCGCTCCTGCCACGGGCAAGCTCCCGACCGAGCCCGCGCCCCGTGCGCCCGAGCGCTCTGCCGCTCCCAAGGCTCAGCCTGCCGCACCGTCTGCGCCGTGGGAATCCGAGCGGGTTCCCTACGACGATGCCATGGTCGGCGGTTTTGCTGCCGATGCCGGCGGGGACGATCTGCCCCCGTTCGACGTGCCGGCCGCGGCGTCCGCGCCCAAGCCCGCTGCAACTGCCCCCAAAGAGGAGGACGCTCCCGCCGCTCCCTGGGAATCCAATCCCGGTGCTGGCAGCCCCTTCGGCCATCAGGGCGCAGCCCCGAGCATCCCGCAGACCGAGGACGAGGCCAAGGCCCTCATCCGCAGCGTCTTTGGCCAGGCCACCATCTTCAAGCCGGTGGAGTAGCTGCGCAGGCGGGTATACTGCTCAAGAAGAGGACCCCTTGTCCGGGCGCATCTGTATTTCGGACATGTGTAGTGTGGTGCCGCGTATGTCGCATTTGAGCAGACAGGTGCGTGACGGTCGGCCTAGGATGCTGAGGTCGATACGATACGTCGCATGGCTGTCCGTGTACTCGACTTGCTCGGCGTTAATGGTTGCTCCGATTGCCAAATAAACGCCTAGCTCGGCATCGACAATCTTGAAGTCCTTTATCTTGACCTTGAACTCTTGATAGAGGGACGGGCTGTTGTAGTAGACGGTTCGGGTTCCGTCGGTGCACTCATCGGTCGTCTCCCATTTGACGACGGGCTGGTCCGAGCTGGCTATCAGCAGTTCTGCTCCAAAAGCTATGGCATGGGTGATGACAACCAGCAATGCCCAGCCGACAAAGAGATAGAGAACCACATATGCAACGGGGTGTTTTGAGCGGATGTTTTGGAGCGCGTTGGGGGCATTCATGGGGCACCTCCAAATTACTATCTATGGCAATCAAATTATACCCCGCTGCCATGCGCGTCACCGTGAGCAACGGATCGGCATGCAGGTCTTTAGCGGTGCACATGAAATGTCGGATTCCGGCTCTACAAGATTTAGCTTTCAATATTATGCAGATGCGAATTATTCAACTTTGCATAATCTTCGGGTGCGGCTTGCACTCCAGGACATGTATATCGACTGAGGTAGCGTGACCGCCCCGCTTGCTGGCCTCGCGCCGTGGTACGATTTTTGAGTTTGAAAGTCCCGCCGCGCCCCGGCTGCCCTTGCAGCTCGTTGCGCGGCCGCACGCAAAGGAGCCATCATGGCCGGTATGAACATGCAGCAGATGATGAAGCAGGCTCGCAAGATGCAGGAGCAGCTTGCCGCCGCGCAGGAGAACCTCAAGTCCCAGACCGTCGACGCCTCTGCCGGCGGCGGCATGGTCAAGGTGACCGTTAACGGCGAGATGGAGCTCGTCAACCTCACCATCGATCCCGATGCGCTCGATCCCGAGGACGTCGATATGCTGCAGGACATGATCATGGCTGCTGTTAACGAGGCCGTTCGCGGCGTCAACGAGCTCGCCAACAAGCAGATGGGCGCCATCACCGGCGGCCTCAACATCCCGGGCATGCCGTTCTAAGACACACATATATATGAGCGCGAATCACAGTCTGCAAAAACTGCTCGATGAGCTGGGTCGTCTGCCGGGCATTGGTCCCAAGTCGGCCCAGCGCATAGCCTATTACCTGCTCGAGGCCGATGCCGAGGAGGCCCGCCGCCTGGCCGAGGCCATCCTGGAGGTCAAGCAGGAGGTCCACTTTTGCAGCCGTTGCTTTAACTACGCCACGGCCGACGAGTGCTCCATCTGCCAGGATCCGATGCGCGATACCACTCGCATTTGCGTGGTGGGCGAGCCGCGCGACGTCCAGGCGATCGAGCGCACGGGCAGCTACCACGGCCTGTACCATGTGCTGGGCGGCGTGATCAGCCCCATGGACAAGATTGGTCCCGAGCAGTTGCACATCCGCGAGTTGCTGGCGCGTCTGGGCCACGAGGATATCCATGAGGTCATCATCGCCACCAACCCCAACATCGAGGGCGAGACCACGGCGAGCTACCTGGCCCGCACCATCAAGCCGTTGGGCGTCGAGGTGTCGCGTCTGGCAAGCGGCCTTCCCGTGGGCGGCGACCTGGAGTATGCCGACGAGCTTACGCTTGGCCGCGCCATCGAGGCCCGTCGCGCGATTTAGGTGGCGAGCCTGCTCCTGCCGTATGTTTTCTTCGCGACGCACGGGGTAGTCATAATTTCCCTGTGCGACTGTAAGTTTGTTGTGCAACAAAGATGCTTCGTATCCGCTTATCGCATGGATGCTTCCACTCGCATCCTTAATTTGCCCATTCGTTGCGCAACCTTTTGGGTTCGCTGATACACTCAAATATGGATTTGAATGAATGCGCCGCTCCCGAGCGGCGTGTTTTTCTTGGAGGAGAACGCATGCGGCCCGGTGGCACTCAGACAAAGCGCGGCGCCGCGGTGCGCATGCGACGCCGACTGGGCTTGGCGCCGCGGGCGTACGCACTGCTATCGTGCTCGCTGGTGCTGGTCATAGCTGGCGTTTCTGCCTATGGCATGACCGTGCCGTCCATGATGCAGGCGCATGCCGCACGCGAGCCGCGCGTGGGGCATGAGGTCAAAAGTGATCTGGGCACCACGACTGGATATGCTTGGGCAAGTGTGGTCGGGCATATTGTGTTTGGCACCGACGATGCGGACGGCGCCGAGGCCCCGGACAACGAAGTCACGCTTGCCAATGGCAAAACCATCGTGCTCACCAACACCAAGATCATCGATCGGTTGTCCAACAATAGCGTGGCGGCAACGGTGAATAAGGTCGAGCAGCAAAAGGAGCAGGACGCCCAGCAGTCCGGAAAGCCCGGTAGCTCGGATACTTCTGGCTCTGGCTCGGATTCATCGAGTTCGGGCGGTGGCTCTGGGTCGGGTTCCTCTACCGGAGGGCCTGGAAACGGCGGCTCGACGGGCGGCAACACTGACAACGATGCAAACTCCGGCGGCCTTTCCGCTGCTGAGGAAGAGAGCATTCACAGTTGGCTTGTGACCAAGTACAACATGCTCGACGGCTATGTTTCCCGTGCCAATGACGTGGTCTCGACCTATAACTCTACGGGAGATCCCAGGCCGTGCGACAGCCTGGTCGGGGAGATGTTTGTCATTCGAGCCGAGTTCGGTCGTCAGACATTCTCGCCCCGGTCAAAGTGGTATCAGCAGTATGCCAATCTGTGGGGCTGTTACACCAACCTATGTCAATGGGTCGGCCATTACGGCGATGATGACGTCGCGCTCGGTAACTTCAACAATAACGTGGCGGCGCTCGCCCTATGATGACCGATCTTGCATCTACCACACCACAATCGCTCGGTCGCGATCCCATGGTCGGCCTGCGCCTGGCGCGTGTCGACGGGTTTGAGCCGGCCATTGCGCTCGGTCAGGACGAACTGCCTACCTATCTGCGTCGTTTTACGATGCTGTTTGCCGACGATGCCACCATGCGCCGTGGCGGTATCGGCCGCGTGACGCGTGCCGTCAACGCCCAAGGCGAGGCAGTGGCACTCAAGCAGCTCATCTTGCCGACGCGCGATGAGTTTGATGACGATGCCGCTCACGAGGCGCTGGTCGCCAAGTTCAAGGCGGCGTTTCGCGAGGAATACGAATGCCATCGCGCCCTTTCGGGCCTTAAGGGCTTTCCCCGCCTCTATGGCTGGGGCGAGGTCGACGGTGTGCCTGCAATTGTCATGGAATGGGTCGAGGGCGAGACGCTTGCCCGCTTGCGTTCGCGACTTGCCGTGGACGATGCCGGACGCCTGTCGCCACTTGTGGCGGCGCGTCTGGGTCGCGACCTGTTCGATCTGCTCTGCCGTATGAGCCTGGTGGGCGAGGGCTTTGTCCATCGCGATATCTCGCCCGCTAATATTATGGTGCGCACGGCGCGTCTACCGCTTGACCGGCAGCTTGCCGAGGGCACCTTTGACCTGTGCCTGATCGACTTTGGCTCGTCGCTGGCGCTTGAGCCTGCGTCGGCCGTGGCCGGTACCGGCGGCAAGGCGTCGTTTACGGAGCGTTATGCCACGCTGCGTCGCGCGACGGTTGCCTACGCCCCGCCCGAGATGCTCACCGACGATATTCCCGACCTACGCGCTTTGCGTATGTCGCCGGCGATTGACGTCTATGCCGCGGCAAGCACGGTTTACGAGCTCATTGCCGGCGTCGCGCCATACGAAGCCGCGCCGAGCACTTCGGGCACCTCGGGTTCGCGCAAAAAGACGCGCGACATCGCCAGCCCCTACCGTCTTAAGATGGACACGCGGCCCGACTATCCCATTGGTGCCCATGCGCCCGGTTGCGATTTGACTCAGCTGCTTCGTCGTGAGCCCGATGTGGCACTCGCCGCGGCCGAGCAGGCCCAGCAGCTAGGGCTTGAGCCGGATTCCGAAGAGCTACGCGATGCGCTGGCGTTTGTCGATGCCCAGCTGTTCGACGTGGTGATGGCCTGTCTGTCCAGCCATCAAAAAGATCGTCCCGAGCCGGCGGCGGTCGAGGCGGCGCTCTCGGCGTTTTGTGACCACTATGCGCAAAATGTCGGTCGTTCGCTCCGCGGCGAGCCGCTCACGCCGTGCCCCATGGATGCGTCTGGCCGCGCGGTTCGTCGCGCGCTGATGATCGGTGCGGCGGTCGTTTGCAGCGTGGTTTGGGCTGTGGTCGTGGTTTCGGCCGCGCTGCTGGCGTCGGGCGCTCGCGTGACGGCGACTTTGGGATCGCTCGTGTGGTCTGGGTCGCTACCGGGTATTATTGCCGCACTGGCTTTGGCGCTGCCAGGCATAGCCGGCGTTGCCGCGGGGGCACTTGCGCGCAATCGGCGCTCGGGGTTCCTGCAGGGTGTGCTTGCGCTTTCTGCCTGCGAGGTTCCGGTGCTGGTTGTGGCTGCATGTAGCGTATTTTCCCAACGCGCCGTGATGGGCGGCCTTGTTGCCGCTCTGGTTGCAACCTATACGCTTACGTGGTTTTTGCTTGCGATGGGCTTTGCCTTTGAACTTCCCGCTTCGGCACCGCGACGCACAAAAGCCCAGATGGCGACTCCGCTTGCCGGTGGAGCCGCAGCTGCCCGTACTTTTGGCGGACCTGTCGAAGTATCGTCCGATTCTATTTCTACGACCAAGGAGGCCTAGGTCATGGCATCTCAAGTTGAGCTCACCCCATGCGGGGCCATGTTTGACATCTTTAAGCGCGCGGCGCATCTGAGCCATATCGAGCTGTGCGGCTTGGTGCTTTCGTCCCGTCCGCTCGCCGACGGCCGCAGCCCGCAGAGCCGAGCCGCCGATCGCTCTTGGGTTTCCCGCTTTATCGTTCGCGCGCCGGTCGGCACGCTTCAGCAGCGCTACTTTGCCGAATACGGTACCTCGGCTGCGCGTATTATGTCGCAACTGGCCCTGCGCCAGCGCAATCCCATGGACTCCACGGCTGCGATCAATATGGTGTGCGGTCCTGCAGGTGAACCGATGGTACGCGCGCTCGAAGAGTGCCACCAGGACACGAATCTCTATCGCAACGCGCTCGATCGCCTGTCTCAGGCGGCGGAACTCATGCCCGCCGAGCGCGCCGAGGCCGTGCTGGTGCTGTTTGTCGCCGTCGGTTGTTCGGCGGATGTGCGGTCCTCGGTGAACTATGCCATCGACTACGCACACGCGACCTGTGGCGGAGGCACATCCACGCCGCGTTCGCTTGGCATGTCGCTGACTGCGGGCGAACGCGAACCCGCCCCGGCGCACCCCTTGGGCTTGCTGCGCGTGCAAAACAGTTTTGTCGTGAGCGCCCCGCGCTGGATTCAGCCGAGTGAGCAGGGTGTTGAGATTGGCGCGCTGGCCACTGGTGAGGGCGATATTACCGACGTCGGCGACGATGTCTCGGCCCGCCATGCCCATATCTGGTGCGATGCTCAAAATATCTGGCACGTCGAGGACTTGTCGTCCACCAACGGAACCGTGGTGGTAAACGGGGCCACGCGCGTCTGCATTCAGGTCGAGCCCGGCCGTTCCGCCCAACTCAATCCCGGCGACGAGCTCAAGCTCGGCGAATCCACTACCTACGCCATCCTCTTTGGTGCCCTCTAGCCGGCAGTTAGGGACGTTCCTTTTCTGCTGGCACTTGGGGACACTCCTTGGCGCACCAGAGCCGGTCGCCCAGGGATGGAGGGGCCATTTTGGCCCTTGGCGGTCAGTCGGGGCGAAACTAGAAGATCTTTCCGATTCGCGGCTGTTCATGCTTGTAGAGCATCTAAAACAATAGGATGTTATTCTGGAATATGCCGGGTGCGTGAACTTGCCTGTCTTAGCCTTAATAAGGTATAGGGGAGTTTGGCTCAGGGGTTCCGTCTTGTTCTTCAGCGCAGTATTGTGGGACAGATTTGCTGAGATTGGCGCCTTACACCGCAGAGCGCACGGAAGGCTCTCGATTTGTGTTCTGGCCCCAGAATACAGGGCCTGATACTTACCAACTGTGGCATGGATGTAACATCTGTAGAAATCAACCCTTTTGTTGTCGACCTTTGTAAGAAAAACACTGCCATCAACTCTTTGGATGACGAAACTAGGGTGCTTGAGGGGAGCCTTTACTCCCCTCTGAGAGATGACTCATGTTTTTCGCTTGTCGTTGTGAATCCTCCGTTACTGCCGATTCCGGATGAGATTCCTTATCCCTTCGTTTGAGATGGAGGACAATCGGGTCTGGATAAAACACTTCGTATTCTTAAGGGTGGCGATACGCATTTAGAGAAAAACGGTAAATACTGCTAATAGGGGTGACGACGATGGCGCAGGGGCGACCCGCGATGCTCTCATCAATACGTCGGATATTTGGGAAATCAGGTCTAGATGCATGTATGATGATGCTGTGTGGCTATTCAATTAATCCGCGTTCCGAATGGGTGCAGGGTATAGCTGCGACATCGTATGCTTTTGACCCGGCGCGATACTCAGATATTTCTGAGGCGGTTGACGAAGTTTATACGCACTATGCCGCGCAAGGCGTTTCGGAAGTTTGCACATCTACGTTACGGGCTTAGGTTTCTTCAAGCGAGCAGGCCGGTTGCGTTATTTCGAGCGATTTTTCTAGTCTAGACGACAAAAGGCAAAGGATTTGATGGGTATAAAACGCGGACGTTTGTGGGCGGATGCTCAAATCTATTGTGGCAATCGGGCGGTTGAAAAAGATATTTCAACCGCCCGATTGCCAGGTTCGTCGGAGGAGATGTCCGATTCCGACTCTCTTGTAGGAAGAGCTTGAGATCGTATTGGCCCAAGGCAATCTTAAAGCAGTCTCATTGGCAAATCTTCGCTCCTGTTGTGTTGAGGTGTAAGGTATCAGTGATTGATGTTTTGTGGCGGGTAGATTGGGGCCTTCCTTGATTCGATGCGTTCTCTCGAGGTTCATCAGAGCAAAAGGGGCTTTCGTCTTCATTGCTATCACGGTGATTGGAACCGCTCTCTCCTATGCCATGCCATACGTGAACGGGAAATTCTTAGATTTTCTTCTCGGTAACCGCAGCGAAAGAGACGCCGTACTCTTCGCGCTCCTGGTTGCGTCAATAGGAGTTTTCTCCACCCTCTTTACTTATTTTGCAGGAACACTTTCCATTCGCATAACCACGAGACTTTCCTTTGATCTTCTCAGGGAGGCCGTCTTGCGTTTTGAAAGAGACGATTACTTGGTGAGTCGGACCATCGATCCAGCCTATACAACGCAACGGATTATTTCCGACTCCAGCGTGGTCTCATCCTTCGTTTTGGCGAATTTTATCAGTGCGCCGCTGTCCATTGTAGCCATTCCCATCGTATTGCTTATCATATGGTCAATTGATTCAACTCTCGCGGTGTTTTCCATCATTCTCCTCATCGTGTATTTCTGTGTAATTACTGGGTTGAGGAAACTTTTGTATAGGGTCACGTATGAGAAGAAAGAGGCGGACAGCGCCTTTTACGCCGCAATTGCATCGCAGCTTAATCAGATTCTCAACATTCAACTGACATCTTCGTACGGCAAGAGCGAACAAGCGCTCGACGCTGGGTTTAAGAGCTATTTTCCCAAAGTTTTGCGCTCCGGAAAGCTATCATATTCTCTGACATCGCTCGATGGTCTTTTCGCAGCGTTGTTTCAAGCGGTGATACTTGTTGTTTCCGGAGTACGAATCATTAACGGAACTATGTCAATAGGCGAGTACACTATCATCGGTACATACTTCGCGGTTCTCTTTAAGACTTTGAAAAGTATGATGTCATTGTTCAAATCCTATCAAGATGCCAAAGCATCATGGGATAGGACGGCTATCGCGACGAGAGAAAAGGAGAGATCGGGGTGGAATCGGACCGATTTAGCTAAACTCGATGAAATAAATGACATTTCGGTATCTGATTTGGAATTCTCGGTTGCCCTTCCAGACGGATCTGTCCGAGAGGTCATCGGCGGGTTTTCTTTCAAGTTTTCCGGTCCTGGTACATATTGCATAGTTGGGGAAAACGGAAGAGGCAAGACGTCACTTCTTTACTTGATGCTCGGGCTATACTCATCGAAAGGCAAAGTAAAATACAACGGCGTGCCAATCGAAGAATGCGACTTGGATTACATACGTGCGAGAGAGATATCGTGCTGCCCACAGTCGTGCTTCGCGCCGGACGAAACGGTGAAAGAGCTGTTAGAGTATTTCGACACGCCCTTTTCTTCCTATCACCGGGGTGTAGATGGCCTACTTTCGCTGGAAAACAGCGTGAAGGAGTTGCTCGGGAAACGTTGCTCCGCGCTTTCGGGCGGTGAGCTGCGCCGAGTGTACTTATGGTCGGCGATTTCACGCAAGTCGTCAGTTTTGGTACTCGACGAGCCCACGACTGGGTTAGACGCTGTAAGCCGCGCCGAGCTTGCGGCCTATGTTAAGCGCAACAAGCAAAGCCAGCTGATCATCGTTGTCTCTCACGATGACGAGATGGTCGGCGCGGTAGAAGGGGTAGTGGATTTAGGCAGCATGTACCAGGGTAAATGATGACAAGTGTAGTGCTACCCAACTGGCAGAGATAACAAAAAGGCGATGCAGATGCACGTAGCATTCAGGCGGTTCGGACTCGGTGCCTTCACGCCATCGCAACGCTTTCAGATATAGTTCTCGTTCTCTTACTAAAGGAAACTTTAGTCTACGTCATCTTGTCGAGACAGAGGTGAAGCGAAGTGTTGTCGCGACGTATCTTATTCCAGGTGGCTCAGTATCAGCGTGAGAATCGCACCAAAGTGTACTTACGATTCTCGTGTCCCACGGACAACATGAGCTGAGCATTGAGGTTCCACCCTTTGCTGCAACTACACGGGGTTGGACGGCAATGAATATGCCGGGCCGCATACCACGCGCAGCGGGGGTCCATGTCCCAGTATGTTGCCTACAGCAGCCTCGATGTCCACGCACACATCATCTCTGCCTTCGCGTTCAATCCATTTGCCGGAGAGTGCGAGGGTTGCCAGGCCGTAGAATTCGAGCCGAACAAATGAAATGCGGTATCAGCGCATAGGATTAAACTGACGATTGCTTTGCACTGAGAATACGCTTGGAAAGCCGCTATGGGTGGCGGCCCGGGTTAAATAGAGAAGCCCGTCCGATCACTTTCATGTAGCGAACGGTCGGGCTTCTTATTCCACTTGCCAATGCTCGGCTCATATTGGAAGAAAGCTACGCTAATGTTTGCGTGACACTCCTATTTTCTCCGAAGAAAGAGTCGTATAATGAAGAATAGAATTAAAAAAGGTGCCAGATATAACGCAAGTATAAAGGCTAATCCAACGAGACCTTGCAATAATGGCATAACTCCTCCAAGACACGAGATTTTGGTATTTGTTCCCATCTTATTCTGAATTGGACCAAATAGTTCCTAGCCACAAAACTACTCGTCAACTGGATCGCACCAATCTGCTGGCAAAACACAGCTTGATTCTTTATCGACATAGCACCAATCCGCAACAGGGCACTCGGCGATGTCGTAAAAATTGCATATATCAACTCCAAGACAACAAGGCTCAACGGGAGGATGTTCATTTGAACCAACAGGATGGATATGCTTCATAACAGCTCCTCACCTTAATCCAATTAGAGACTACGTTTGATCAATGCCACAGTGATCTACAACGCAGATGCTGCCGCCATCCATGTCATAGTCGCAGTAATCGTATGCACCACAACCATCTGCTTTATCATAAACAGTACAGATGTCAGTAATGCCCAAGAGGCAGTCAAAAGACATCGGCTTCACGCCTGCCTCGTCGCCACTTCCTGGATTAATCGGATGAATATGCTTCACGACTACCTCCCTTTGAGTGCAGAAAAACCTCAATATTGTGTATAACAAACCAAGATGTCTAGTTCACCATATTTCTAGAATGGTTTCGGCGAACGTAGCAATAAGCTTCGCAGACGGTAATCAGAAGAACGAACACCTCCACAATGGTGACAGCAATGCGCTGAACCGCTTATTCCGATACAGTAGCTTCTCGTTGATTTTTCTCCTGCGAAGATGAGTGGCGGGAAATAAGGTCAAAAGCCATCTCGTAGCACATTTTTCTATATTCACATGATGCAGGGTGTAGACTCTTGGGCAAGTAGCCGTGCTCGTCTGCAGCCTCCCAGCTACAGCCCCCACCACAGAAAGACCGAGCCCAACAGTCCGTACAGTCAATTCTTTTTTCGACACCCTGACTCCAGTTTTCAATATACCTAGTTTCGTCAATTCCGGTGACGATGTTGCCCATTTTGAATCGCATCATCCCGACAAACCTGTGACAGGGGTATACGTCCCCTTCGGGAGTCACGGAAATAAAACGCCTGCCAGCCCCGCATCCGACAAAGGCGATCCTGTTGCTCATAATCAAATCAACTGCAGTTTTCAATGTTCTAAACAAGGGCTTTTCCCCTTGATCAATCTGTTTGAGATATTGATCCGCCAAATCTATTAGGCCCGCCCTGATTTTGTTTAATGAGTGTTCGTCGAGTTCGATATTCTCATCGAATGAGCTCACGGGCGAGAAGTAAATCCTTCTGAAGCCCATCTCTTTAAACTGAAGATAGTCTTCACAAGGTTACAGTTATTATTTGTTAAGGTCGCTCTTGCGCCGAAGGGGAACGACTCGGAAAAACGACGAACGTTTTTGTCGATATCGGAGAAAGAGCCGCCTCCCGTCTTGTACGGGCGCGATGCATCGTGCTTGCATCCTGTACCATCGAGACTAATCAGAACAGAAAACCCGTGCTCCTTGAAAGAATTCACAGCAGTGTCATTCAAAAGCGTTCCGTTGGTCGTAATAGAATAGGTAAAGTTTCTATTGGGGTATATTCTTTTTGAATAGTCGACCGTTTTCCATATCAGCGGCTCGTTAATCATGGGTTCCCCACCAAAAAAGACGATCGCAAGCGTTTCGTTTTCCGATGAACTTGCGACGAGGTAGTCGACCGCCTTGAAGGCTATCTCGTCTGTCATCAGCAGAGGAGACGTTCCATAATCTCCTTTACCGGCAAAACAGTAACTACAACCAAGGTTGCATGCATGTGAAACGTGGAGTTCGATGGATCTAAGTTTTCGAGGCGTGTCTTTTGTTAAGAAAGTCCGCTCAGACAATCGTTGATACTCATCAATGTCGTCTTCAAGTTCTGCTATGGTCGTTTGGTCGTAGCCTTTCGCAGCAAGTGACTTTGTTAGCAACTTCGAGTTGACCGTTCTTCCCGATGCTTCAAATATGCGAAGCGCATCTTCTGATGCTTGGTCAACCTGAAAGCAATTGCGAGTGACCTCATCGAAGCAGTAACGACGATCACTTACTGAGAAAAAATGCATACGTTCCTCAATTTCATGCTGGACTGGCACTAACCTTGTTTATTGTTGCGCAGCTATAAAAAACCACCAGCGGGGATTCGGTGTGCGGCCCAATCGGACTCCCAAAAGGTTCTATTTGAGACTGGCAAGCTTTGTGTTGTTGGCACTTCGACAGCGCTCTTTATTCCAACATGGAGCCTCGCAGTTTGAGTCGACTTGCCTCTGGAAGGTCCGATCTTAACTTGATTTAGGATGAAAACAGATTACAGGCGCGCTCCTCTAGAAAGAAAGGAAACCAATCGCCGCCTTTCACCAGGAAAGTTTTTATAGCCCACCTCGAGCAAAATGAAAGATGCGAGAGCGATTGGGGAACAACGCGAATCTCCCCTTTTGGGTGGGAGCGAGCCTTCAGCCACCGGCGAACGACTCGCCCTGGTCAGAATCTGGAAGTGGTGCCGGGCCGCTTGGGCCTCCCCGGTGACTTCGTGGGGCTTACCTGCCTGACGTCGAGGAGTACATCCGCAAGATTCGTTCCCTATGCCGTTTGCTCTCACGCCCGCCTTAGTTCCAAGTCGGGCGAGCCGCCGCGCTCATGCGACCCGTGGCGGCGACACGTCGACGCCGCGCTCGCTGAGCACATCTTCGGTCGCGGGCGAGCACGAGGTCGCGCCGGCGCATCCGCTGGGACTGCTGTGCGTGCAAAACGGCTACGTGGTGAGCGTCCCGCGCTGGATTCAGCCGAGTGAGGAAGGCGTTGAGATCGGCGCGCTGGCAACGGGGGAGGGCGGCATCACCGACGACGTCTCGGCCCGCCATGCCCATATCTGGTGCGACGAGTCTGGCGCATGGTTTGTCGAGGACCTGTCGTCCACTAACGGCACCGTGGTGGTAAACGGGGCCACGAGTGTGTGTATTCAAGTAGAGCCCGGCCGCTCCGCCCAGCTCAACCCCGGCGACGAGCTCAAACTCGGCGAATCCACCACCTACGCCATCCTGCTCGGCGCCCTCTAGCCGGCAGTTAGGGACGTTCCTTTCCTGCCGGTACTTGGGGACACTCCTTGGCGCGTCAGAGCCAGTCGTCCGGGGATGGAGGGACCATTCTGGCCTTTGGCGGTCACCCGAGGTAAACCTTTACCGCCCGCCTATATTTGTCGAAATTACACTTAACGGCGGGGTACAATAAACCCGCATGCGGATTTCCGTTGCGGGCGCTTCCCATCGCCGGGGCGTGCCCGGGAGCATCCGGCATGCGGCCTTTGCGGCGCTCGGTCATGTGCAAGACGGGCGGTCGGGTCTGTGGGGCGCATCAGCTGCCCCTCGCCTCGGCATGTCTTCTCTCCACGCCACGTACCTGCTGCTGAGCCTGCCTGCCAGATGATTGGAAGCAACAGCGTAAATCCCATCACGCCAACATCCCGGCGATCGCCGGGGCCTGTATACCTATATGAGAGGAGAGGGGTATATGGCGCGTAAGTTTAAGTCTATGGACGGCAACGAGGCGGCCGCATATGTTTCGTATGCGTACACCGAGGTAGCGGGAATCTATCCCATTACGCCGTCCAGCCCGATGGCCGACCATGTCGACCAGTGGGCGGCCCAGGGTCGCAAGAACATCTTCGGCACCCCGGTCAAGGTCGTCGAGATGGAGTCCGAGGCAGGTGCAGCCGGTACCGTTCACGGTTCGCTGGGCGCCGGTGCTCTGACCACCACCTACACGGCTTCTCAGGGTTTGCTCCTGATGATCCCGAACATGTACAAGATCGCGGGCGAGCAGCTCCCGGGCGTCTTCCACGTCTCCGCGCGTTGCGTCGCTTCCCACGCCCTGAACATTTTTGGCGATCACTCCGACGTCATGGCCTGTCGTCAGACCGGCTTCGCCATGCTCGCCGAGGGCAACGTCCAGGAGGTCATGGACCTCTCGCCGGTGGCTCACCTTGCCGCCATCGAGGGTAAGACCCCGTTCCTTAACTTCTTCGACGGCTTCCGCACCAGCCACGAGATCCAGAAGGTCGCCATGTGGGACTACAAGGATCTGGCCGAGATGTGCGACATGGACGCCGTCCAGGCTTTCCGCGACCACGCGCTCAACCCTGAGCACCCGCACACCCGCGGCAGCCACGAGAACGGCGATATCTTCTTCCAGAACCGTGAGGCCTGCAACAAGGTCTACGACGAGCTTCCCGCCGTCGTCGAGGGCTACATGAAGAAGATCAACGAGAAGCTCGGCACCGATTACGGCCTGTTCAACTACTACGGCGCTCCCGATGCCGATCGTGTCGTCGTGTGCATGGGCTCCTTCTGCGACGTGCTCGAGGAAGTCATCGACTACCTCAACGCCCACGGCGAGAAGGTCGGCCTGGTCAAGGTTCGCCTGTTCCGTCCGTTCTCCATCAAGCACTTCGTCGACGTTCTCCCCGAGACCGTCCAGAAGATCGCCGTCATGGACCGCACCAAGGAGCCGGGTTCCATCGGCGAGCCGCTCTACCAGGACGTCGTCTCCGCTCTCTACGAGGCCGGCAAGACGGGCATCAAGGTCGTCGGCGGCCGTTACGGCCTGGGCAGCAAGGACACGCCTCCCGCGTCCGCGTTCGCTGTCTTCGAGGAGCTCAAGAAGGACGAGCCCAAGTGCGAGTTCACCATCGGCATTGTCGATGACGTGACCAACCTGAGCCTGCCCGAGGCCGAGGATGCGCCCAACACCGCAGCCCCCGGCACCATCGAGTGCAAGTTCTGGGGTCTGGGTGGCGACGGTACCGTCGGCGCCAACAAGAACTCGATCAAGATCATCGGCGACCACACCGACAAGTACGTTCAGGCCTACTTCCAGTACGACTCCAAGAAGACCGGCGGCGTCACCGTCTCGCACCTGCGCTTTGGTGATTCCCCGATTCGCTCGCCGTACTACGTGACCAAGGCCGACTTTGTCGCCTGCCATAACCCCAGCTACATCGTTAAGGGCTTCAAGATGGTCCGCGACGTCAAGCCGGGCGGCACCTTCCTGGTCAACTGCCAGTGGAGCGACGAGGAGTTCGCCGAGCACATGCCCGCCGTGGCCAAGCGCTACATCGCGAACAACAACGTCAACGTCTACCTGATCGACGCTATCGACCTGGCGGCCAAGGTCGGCATGGGCAAGCGCACCAACACGGTGCTCCAGTCTGCCTTCTTCGCGCTGGCCAAGGTTCTGCCCGCCGAGGACGCCCTGCAGTACATGAAGGACGCGGCTACCAAGTCTTACATGAAGAAGGGCCAGGCTATCGTCGACGCTAACCACAAGGCCATCGATGCCGGCGCTACCGCTTTCCGTAAGTTCGAGGTTCCGGCCGACTGGGCTACCGCCGAGGACGCCGCTCCCGTCGAGCTCTCCGAGGAGACCAAGTCCGCCATCGCCCAGCAGGTCAAGAACCTGCTCGAGCCCATCGATCGCATGGACGGCGACAGCCTGCCCGTTTCCGCCTTCGTCGGTTGCGCCGACGGCCAGTTTGAGCTGGGCGCCTCCGCATACGAGAAGCGCGGCGTCGCCGTGGTCGTTCCTCACTGGGACGAGACCAAGTGCATCCAGTGCAACCAGTGCGCCTATGTGTGCCCGCATGCCACCATCCGTCCGTTCGCGATGACCGAGGACGAGGCTGCCGCCGCGCCCGAGGCTACCCGCACGCTCGACGCCATGGGCCCCAAGGCCAAGGGCATGAAGTTCACCATGGCCGTGTCCCCGCTCGACTGCATGGGCTGCACCAACTGCGTCAAGGTCTGCCCCAAGGGCGCCCTCGAGATGGTTCCCACCGAGCAGGAGATGGACCAGCAGCCCGTTTGGGACTACATGGTCGAGAACGTCTCCGAGAAGAAGGAGCTCATCGCGGCCAACGTCAAGGGTAGCCAGTTTAAGCAGCCCTACCTGGAGTTCTCCGGCTCCTGCGCCGGCTGCGCCGAGACCGCCTATGCACGTCTGGTGACCCAGGTCGCCGGCGACCGCATGTTCATCTCCAACGCCACCGGCTGCTCCTCCATTTGGGGCAACCCCGCTGCCACCGCTCCTTACTGCAAGGACAAGGACGGTCACGGCCCGGCGTGGAACAACTCCCTGTTCGAGGACAATGCCGAGCACGGTCTGGGCATGGCCGTCGGTTACGAGGCCGTCCAGAAGAAGCTGATCGCTGCTACCCAGGACATCATCGCTGCCGATGGTCCGTCCGATGAGCTCAAGGCCGCCGGCCAGGCTTGGATCGACTCTGTCAACGACGCCGAGGCCTCCAAGACCGCTGCTGCTGCCTACGTCGCCGAGCTCGAGAAGTGCGGCTGCGACGCTTCCAAGGCGATCCTCGCCGACAAGGCTTACCTCACCAAGAAGTCCTTCTGGATCTTCGGCGGCGACGGCTGGGCCTACGACATCGGCTTCGGTGGCCTGGACCACGTCCTGGCTTCCGGCCACAACGTCAACGTCTTCGTCTTCGACACCGAGGTCTACTCCAACACCGGCGGTCAGGCCTCCAAGGCCTCGAACCTGGGCCAGGTCGCTCAGTTCGCCGCTGCCGGTAAGGTGACCAAGAAGAAGTCCCTGGCCGAGATCGCCATGAGCTACGGCTACGTCTACGTGGCGCAGGTCGCCATGGGCGCCAACCCGGCTCAGACCCTCAAGGCCATCCACGAGGCCGAGGCCTACGACGGCCCGTCCCTCATCATCGGCTACAGCCCCTGCGAGATGCACTCCATCAAGAAGGGTGGCATGCAGAACTGCCAGGCCGAGATGAAGAAGGCTGTCGAGTGCGGTTACTGGAACCTCTTCCGCTTCAACCCCGAGGCTGCTGCCGGCAAGAAGTTCTCGCTCGATTCCAAGGAGCCCGCGGGCGGTTATCAGGAGTTCCTGATGAACGAGGCCCGTTACGCTTCGCTGACGCGTTCCTTCCCCGAGCGCGCCGAGGAGCTCTTCAAGGAGAACGAGCAGGCCGCTATGGACCGCTACGCTCACCTGCTGAAGCTCAAGACGGTGTACAACGAGGCCTAGGTCTCCCACCGCAGGATCTGAGGGCTGACCTTCGCGGACGTCCTCGGACATGAAAGAACCCCCGCTGCGCACTACGTGCAGCGGGGGTTCTTTCGTCCTGCGGAGTGTCCGCGAAGGTCAACCCTCAGATCCTGCTACGACTACGTCCTTGGATTGTGTGGGCGGATGAAGGACGTAGTTGGTCGGGTATTCCGTCCCCTTCGCTGTTTCGCGGCTTTGCCGCGAAACCTCGCGCCACTTTGGGGATGGATGGGGGGCGGGGTTGTTGCGGCTTCCTATCCCTTTGCTTTTTCGCGGCTTTGCCGCGAAACGCGCAGCACCTTGGGAAATGCATTGATGCGTGGACGGGGCTGGATTGCAGATTCAAATGGCTAGAGAGATATGGGCGCGAACGAGAAATCGTTATTGGGGTCATCCTTTTCCATAAACTCATCGAGACAAAACGTCATGTAGATTGGAACGTACAGAACCTTGCCCTCTTTGCTGAGATTCTCGTGGCTTAGTACAACGGCCTCGGGAATTTTGTACTCGCCCACACTCATCAGACGATCGAGGGCCGCGTGCGCTCGAACTTTCTTGCCCGATTTGACCTCGATTGGGACAACGTGCCCGTGGGCGCCTTCGATCACAAAGTCAACTTCACCGACCTCACGCGTTTGGTAGTACCATGCATCCGCCCCGAGGGCAACAAGTTCCTGCGCGACCACGTTCTCATAGAGACCACCAAGGTTGGGAGTTTTCATATCAAGATAGACAGCGCGTGCGGTGCTGCCGGGGTACCGCGATGCGAGCATGCCCGTATCAGACTCATATAGTTTGAAGGCCGTCGTTTTCTCCGTCCTCTTGAGAGGACTCCGTGGCTCCGTCACCCTGGCGACCATCAATCCAACACCTGCGTTAACAAGCCACAGGAAATCCTGCTCATATTTTTTAAGGCGAGCTCCCTCACCCAGAGACGAAACAACAAAGCGATGAGACTCCGCCTCAAGCTGAACGGGAATTTGCTCAAAAATCGACCGAACGTTAAACGCTCGAGTCGATGCATATTTTGAGATATCGCTTTTGTACTGATCGACCAGCTGAGTTTGAAGCTCACGTGTGCTCACGAGCGAATAACCCGAATCAATATAATTCTGAACGACCTCCGGCATGCCGCCGCAAACGATATAAGCTCTATAGTTCTTGAGCATCGCCTCATGAATATAGTTTTCGACAGGATGTTTCTCGACAAGGCAGCTGCGAATGCCTGCAAGCACATTCTCGCTAACGCTGTTTGCCCAACAAAACTCTTCAAAATCCATCGGGCGCATAACAATGTGCTCTACATACCCCACCGGAAAAGAAGAGACCCCCTTAAACTCAGTCCCAAGCATAGACCCCGAGAAGACATAGCTAAAGCGCCCATCCTCGACCAACGCCTTCATGAGTGTAACGATCTGCGGATACTCCTGAATCTCATCGACAAAGACAAGCGTATCGCCCTCAACAAGCGGCGCATCCGCAAGAAGGGCTACACGGTTGATAAAGTCAACGGAGTTCTTTGCGCCAACAAGTGCATTCCTTGCTTCGACATCGAGTAGTAAATTGACCTCAAAATACGACGCGTAGTTGCTTTTTCCAAACGCGCGAATCGCATAGCTCTTGCCAATCTGACGCGCACCAGTAACGAGTAATGCCTTATTGGAGTTATTCTTCCAGCTCAAAAGCCTATCAGTGACCTTACGGCGTAGCATTAAACCCCCAAATGACAAAAATTAACAGATAGAATCGCCTAAAATCATACAAAAATTGGCAGATAATATTGTCGTAAATATACAAAAATTGGGAGATAGCAAAGGTTCGAATAGGCCTCAAAGCCACTGAAACAGTGCTCTACTTTGCGAAGGGGCTGGGGACGCTGTTGGGTGCGTCTCCAGTCCTCTGATTGCCACTTTGGGTCCCGTGGCGGGACATTGTTGGTGCTGCCTGGTTGTTTTTATCTTGTCTCGCCGCTCTCTGTGCGTAGGCGGTAGCCGTGGACGAGGTCGCTAATAGCCGGCCAGGGAATCTGGCGATCAACCCAAAATTGGAGCTGGACCAGATAGCGCTCGGTGGCGCGGGTGAGGGCTGCAAACTGTTCGTGAGTCTCTACCTGGGCGTAGAGGTCGCGGCTGTGGGCGAGGATTGCCGTGGTGTCATCCATTTTGCCGGTGACGTCGAAGGCGCCCGAGAACCAGTCGCACAGGCGCGCGGCGCTGTTGTTGATCGTTGCGAGGTCGGCGGTGCCGTCGTTGGCGTTTTCGTTGGCCTGGGCTCGCAGGAGGGAGAGGGCGTCGGTGGCGTTCATACAGTAGCCGACGGTGAAGTTCCAGACGGCGAATTCGCGGCCGGTGTCGAGCTTGCGGCGGCGCATCAGGTCGATGTCACGCGGTTCCTCGAGCATCATTTGGTCGGCGAGGGCTTCAAGTGCAGTGGTGTACTCGGCAAGGTCGAGTGTGAGCAGGGTGTTGATATCCATCATCTTTAGGCCTCCGCTTCGATCTCGACGATTTCGTTTTTGATGTACATACCTTGGTTGTCCCAGACATTGCGGCAGGCGGCGGCAAAACGCTCGCGGTCGGCTTCGCAGATGCGGGCGAACATGTTGCAGGTGCCAAAGGGCTCGCACACGTCAAAGAAGATGCAAATTGACGACCAGCCGCCATACCAGCTCACGGCGCCCGCCGGCTCGTGAAAGACGGGGTTCTCGATGTGCTCGTAATTGGCGATGGGGCCCGATACGGGATAGGTTACCTCGGCATCGCAGATCTTGGCCGAAAAGATACGTGACTCGACTGGACAGGATGATTCGAACAGCTTGCATGCCTCGGGAGCCTTGTCCCAGAGCATGTCGGCGAGAAACGTCTCGCCATTCAGCGTGATCTTGAGCATTTTTGTCATAGTAAGGACCTCCTCAATCCGTCGCTCAAGGGGTTCGCTGGCGGATAAGGAGAAGACAGCAGCGGGGTCGCCGAACCCAAACTTCACGACAAATCTCTGTCGCCCCAGCCCGCGCTGTTCTTCGCTAAAGTACCATGCAGCAATTGCGCACGCAATATCAGTTTTTGATTTTCTGGAAGCGGCAACCGACGAGACGGCTCGCCGGCTGCCGGCCGACGCGCGGCAAAGGCACTCGTCTATTCCTTAAGTTGGATGAAAAACGCCATGTTATTGCAGGGCTGCATACTCGTCCAATAAGTGCATAGAATCTCGTATAGTGCGAGTAAGACTTTGCGCTGATTGTTTTGTGTTTAGCAAAGATATAGTTTGCATAATCTGGTCTAATCCCTGCTCTATTAAAATAAAGTTGCACGTAAATGACGTAGATATGCTTGAGCTGGGGTTCTGTACGCTGAGCGGATAAAAACGACCGTTCACCGTTCAACTATTTTCAAAATGAATAAAATGAGCGATAAAGAGAATATAAACCTTAATAAACTCGCGTATTGCACGGGCGCGGGTTATTAATGGGTTGTAGGCCTTTTACAGAAAGGATTCCAGCAATGTCTAAGCCTCTTGGCAAGCCCGATCGTATTGTCGTCGCCCTTGGCGGCAACGCCCTCGGCAACAATCCCGTTGAGCAGATCGAGGCCGTGAGCAACACCGCTCACGCTCTTCTCGGCCTGATCGAGCAGGGCAACGAGATCATCATCACCCACGGCAACGGCCCGCAGGTCGGCATGATCCAGAACGCCTTCGCCGCCGCCCACGACGCCATCGGCACCCCCGAGATGCCGCTGCCCGAGTGCGGCGCCATGTCCCAGGGCTACATCGGCTATCACCTGCAGCAGGGCATCGGCCGCGAGATGCACAAGCGCTATAAGCGTTGGCACGCCGCAACCGTCGTCACCCAGATCGAGTGCGACCCGGACGATCCCGCGTTCAAGAACCCGACCAAGCCGATCGGTCCCTTCTACACCGAGGAGCAGGCCAAGGAGTTCATGGCCGAGGACCCCTCCAAGGTCTTCGTCGAGGATTCCGGCCGCGGCTGGCGTCGCGTCGTCGCTTCCCCCGATCCCAAGAAGATCGTCGAGGCCGACTCCATCCTCAACCTGCTCGACAACGAGTTCATCGTCATCGCCTGCGGTGGCGGCGGCATCCCCGTCGTCCGCGACTACGAGAACAAGGGCTGCTACAAGGGCGTTCCCGCCGTCATCGACAAGGACCTGGGCGGCGAGCTGCTGGCCGAGGACTGCGACGCCGACGTTCTGTTCCTGCTGACCGCCGTTGAGCATGTCGCCATCAACTTTGGCAAGCCCAACCAGGAGGAGCTCGAGGACATTACCGCCGACGAGGCCGAGCGCCTGGCCGACGAGGGCCAGTTCGGCAAGGGTTCCATGGAGCCCAAGGTCCGCGCCGCCATCAAGTTCGCCCGTTCCCGCAAGGGCCGCACCTGCATCATCGGCGCCCTGGACAAGGCCGCCGAGACCATGGCCGGCCTCTCCGGTACCCGCATCCACGAGTAGCCTCTACTCCATTGCCTCTCTCGTGGGCGCCGGGCAAGGCGCCCACAAACTAGCCTCTCTTCATGAGCCCCGCAGTCCGCTCCGACTGCGGGGCTTTTGTTTCAACCCGGCACTTGGGGACGTTCCTTTCCTGCCGGCAGCTTGGGACAGTCCCTAAAGGCTAGTCATTGGGGACGTTCTTAAACGACTAGTCAAACAAGAACGTTCTCAATGATTACTAATTTAAATCTGTCCCCAATGACTGCGGAAAGCGCATCTCACACCGACGCATTGCTTTCGGGCCCTCTCTCCGTGCTCCCTATAAGTTCAGCTGGACTCCCCGCAACCTGTTCCGCGTTGGCGGAACGAGCGCGACGTGGAGTGTCATTCTTTACCGCGTTAGACTAGACGCAGGGAAAGGAGGAGGACATGGATGCTCGCGTTAAGCAGCTTGTAAATATGATCGAGGACGATCAGCCTGTCACTGTCGCGGTGCTTGCCAAGCGTCTCGAGGTAAGTGAGCGCGCCGTGAGAAACTATATCCATCGCGCAAACGACAAGCTTGCGGGGGTTGCACGCATCGTTGGCAGCAAAGGGCAATATCGTATCGATGTTGCACATGCAGATGAGCTTGCTCGCTTGCTAGACGGTGCGGCTCTGGCCCATCCGGGCATTCCTGATACGCGCGACGGCCGTGTGTCCTTCCTTCTTAACGACCTTCTCATGCGGTCCCAGTGGGTGACGATTGAGGAGTATGCGGATTTACTCTACGTTTCGGCGCGAACTCTGTCCAATGACATGCGTCTGGTAGAGCAGAAACTCGCCCAATTTGACTTGATGCTCGAAAAGCGCCCTCGCTACGGAATCCGCGTTGCGGGTGGGGAGTCGCAACGGCGTCTGTGTCTGGCCTCACTGGTGAGGCCCGTGTTGCCCGACACCGACGATGCAGAGCTCGCCGAGCGCCTGCGGGCCATCGCCGCATGTGTGGACGATGCCCTGACTGCCTCGCCCGTCACGGTGAGCTCGCTGGCATCCCGCAATCTCATCATGCATCTTTACATCGCTCTTGGCCGCATCGAGCAGGGCTGCTATGTCCCGGCTGCAGAATCGGACGTTTTAAAGCTGGAGGGAACGCGCGAATACGCTGCGGCTTTCCAGATTGCCGCAAACATCAAGGATGCCCTGGGCGTGAGCATGTCCCGAGAAGAGGTTGCCTTTATCGCAATCCATTTGCTCGGCAGGGGCACGGGCGTGCCCGAGAAGGGCTCGGCCGTTATCTCGGACGAGATGTGGGAGATCGCTTCCGAGATGGTATGTGCGGTCAACGATGAGTTTAGGTTTGACTTTAGCAGCGATCTTGAACTTCGCATGAACCTTGCTCGGCATATTGGCCCTCTGGGTTATCGCCTTGAATATCACATGCATATGGATAACCCCATGCTGCCCGATATCAAGACGAGGTTTCCGTTGGCCTATTCGATGGCGGCCGGCACCTCGCAGGTACTCGAGCGTCATTTTGGCAGCCAGCCCTCTGATGAGGAGCTCGGCTACATCGCCATGGCATTTGCCCTGGCCCTCGAGCAGCAAGCCGACCAGCCGCGTCGCAAACGCATCCTGATCGTGTGCGCCTCGGGAGCGGGAAGCGCCCGTATGCTCGAGCACCAGTACCGCAAGCAGTTTGGTATGTATATCGAGTCGATTGAGACATGCGACGTCGCCCGCGTGGGAACGCTCGACTTTTCGCACATCGACTACGTGTTCACAACGGTGCCGCTCAACGTCAAGTTGCCTGTGCCCGTCCGCGAGGCCGATTTCTTCTTGGAGACGAGCGATGTCAACGCTATCCGCAAGGTGCTGAGTGATGACGCTGCGCAATCGGACTCCCTGAGCGCTTTCTTTAGCCGTGCCCTGTTCTTCAACCGCGTTGAGGCGTCGTCGAAGCAGGCCGTTCTCCGATATCTCTCCGAGCGCGCCGTCGAGAGCGGCCGTGTCGATGCCCAGTTTGCCCAAGAGGTTGCCGAGCGCGAGAGCGCGAGTGCCACCTCGTTTGGCAATGGGGTGGC
Source organism: Collinsella aerofaciens (assembly GCF_039758965.1). Lineage (GTDB taxonomy): Bacteria > Actinomycetota > Coriobacteriia > Coriobacteriales > Coriobacteriaceae > Collinsella > Collinsella aerofaciens_BR. Next base: position 79,349 of record NZ_JBDMSL010000006.1, read on the forward strand.
CATGCCCCATGGGATGCATCCTTTGAGCGCCGAGGCCTTTGTTACCGTGGGCCTGCTCGAACATCCCATTCTTTGGGACGAATACGGCCATGAGGTCGATATCGTCTTTATGGTGTCGTTTGCCCGGTCGGGCGGCGATGAGACGCGGATCTTGAGCTCGCTGCTCGCTGAGATCTTTATGGACCGCCAGGGGGTCGAGCGCTTACGCGAGCGCCGGTCCTGGCATGAGCTGATGGCGCTTGTGCAAGCGCATACGGCTTAAGGCTTCTTTTGTCGAAAACCCTGCCTGCCTGCAATAAACCTCGAGGATTGCGGGTGGGAGATAGGCGTTTCGAATATTCAAGTACAAACCAAACATCACGGGAGAGGAGACCGTTATGGACGATCAGGGAACCGAGATGGTTTCGTTTCAGCTGGTCGCTGCAGCGGGAGAGGCGCGCAGCCTTGCCTTCGAAGCCCTTGAAAAGGCAAAGGCGGGGGATTTTGACGCTGCCGCCAAACTCATGAAGCAGTCAAAGGATGTGGGAATCAAGGCTCACCACATCCAAACGCAGCTGCTTTCGACCGAGGCGGCGGGCGAGCATCTGTCGGTGGATGTGTTGCTGGTCCATGCTCAGGACCACCTCATGTGCTCCATGCTTGCTCAGGAGCTCGTGCAGGAGCTGATCTGCCTGTATGAGCGCACTGCAGCCAAGAACGCCTAACGGCGTGCGGCGACTATCCAACCAATCAATGCGAAGGGAATCCCTTATGAAGATCCTTCTTGTTTGCGCAGCTGGCCTGTCTACAAGCATTCTGATGAAGAAACTCGAGAAATACGCGGAGCAAAACGGCATCGTGCTCGATATCGATGCGGTGGGTATCGGCGAGTATCAGGAGACCTGCGCCGATTATGACGTGCTGCTCTTGGGGCCGCAGGTGTCCTACCAGCTCAACACCGTCAAGCAGGGGAGCGGTAAGCCGACCGCGGTCATCCCCGCACAGGACTACGGCATGGGCAACGCCGCCAACGTGCTGGCACTCGCCCAGTCGCTGTTGGGCTAGGAGGCGACCATGGAAAAGTTCATGACCCTGCTTCAGGAAAAACTGACCCCTATTGCCAATTTCTGCGGCACCGAGCGCCACTTTGCCTCCATGCAAAAGGGCTTTATGAGCGCGATCAGCTTCATCTTGGTCTCTGCCGTCTTTATGATCATCGCCAACCCGCCGGTCACGGCCGACCTGGTGGCGCAGGGCGGGTTCTGGTCCGTCTTTGGCCCTTGGCTCGATTTTGCCACGGCCAATAAGCTCACGCTGCTCATCCCGTTCAACATGACGATGGGCATACTGTCGGTGATCGTGACGTTCGCAATCGCCTATAACCTGGCGGGCACCTACAAGATGCCCAAGCTTAACGCCGGTATGACCTCGCTGGTGATGTTCCTGATCGCCGCGGCGCCGTCGTCCTACTACCAGCTTGCTGATGAGTCCGTGCTCCAGGCGGTCCCCTGCACCTATCTGGGTGCGCAGGGCCTGTTTACCGCCATCATCGTTGCCCTGGTCTCCGTCGAGGTCACGCGCTTCTGCCAGACCAAGGGCATCACCATCAAGATGCCCGATGGCGTGCCGCCGTTTTTGTCCGAAACCTTTGGCGCCATCGTGCCTATGCTCGCCAACATCCTCATCTTCTTTGGTGGCAACCTGCTGATCCAGATGATCGATCCCACGCTGTCCATCCCCTCGGTTATCGAGAAGCTGCTCGCTGCCCCGCTTTCCGTCGCAGTTGACTCTGTGCCCGGCGCACTGCTTATCTGCTTCATGACGCTGCTGTTTTGGTGCTTTGGCGTCCACGGCAACATGATCGTGATGCCCATCACCGCCCCGGTCACGCTTGCCGCCTTTGCTGCCAACGCCTCACTCTACGCTGCTGGGCAGCCGCTTGAGTTCCACCCGGTACTCATGTCGATGGTCATCAACCTCATCGGCGGCACGGGCAATACGTTCTCTTTTGTGGCGCTCTGCGCGTTTAGGGCAAAGTCGCAGCAGCTCAAGGCATTTGGCAAGGCATCGATCGTGCCGAGCTTCTTCCGTATCTCCGAGCCCGCGATCTTTGGCGCACCCATCATCTTCAACCCGATCCTCATGATTCCGTTTGTGCTGGGCGGTATGATTTCGGCCCTGCTGTATTGGGGTGCAATCTCACTGGGTCTTGTCTCTAACTTCTACATCTTGGTGAGCGGCACGTTCCCCATCTTCGTTCAGGGCTTTGTCCAGTGCCTCGACCCGCGCATCTGGGTGTTTACGATCGTTTTGATCGTGGTCATGGCTGTGGTCTGGTACCCGTTCTTTAAGGTGTACGATAACCAGCTCCTGGCTCAGGAGCAGGAGAACGCCGCGGCAGCTTCTGCCGAGGATGCTGAGTAGCATGAGTTACTTTGACAGAACGTCTGCCGCCGGTATGCCCGAGGGCTTTTTGTGGGGTGGTGCCCTCGCCGCCAACCAGGCCGAAGGGGGCTGGAACGAGGGCGGCCGCGGCATGTCGCACTCCGACCTGATCCCACAGGGTTCCGACCGCTGGGATGTAATGTTTGGCAGGCAAAAGCCCGTGGACGATCCGGACAGGCTGTATCCATGCCGCTGGGGCAACGACTTCTTCCATCATTGGCACGAGGATGTCGAGCTCTTTGCCGAGATGGGCTTTAAGTGCCTGCGTCTTTCAATTTGCTGGAGCCGTATTTTTCCCACAGGGATGGAGGCCGAGCCCAACGGCGAGGGCTTGGAGTTTTACCGTCAGGTATTCGAGGCGCTGCGCGAGCATGGAATCGAGCCGCTTGTGACGCTGTCGCACTACGACTATCCGTTGGCTCTGGTCGAGCGCTATGGTGGCTGGCAAAGCCGAGAGATGATCGAGCGGTATGCGCACTACGTCGAGACCGTCGGACGCGCGTACCAGGGCCTCGTGCGTTATTGGCTTACGTTCAACGAGATCAACAGCGTGGCGCTGTCCTATCTCAACGCGGGTGTCACGCTCGAGGATGAGCGTGACCGTGCAGCCGTGACTGCGGCGTTCTCGCACCATATGTTTATGGCGAGCGCTCGCGCTGTCGAGATTCTGCACAAGATCGATCCCGCAAACAAGGTGGGTTGCATGGTCGCTGCCGGTGCGACCTATCCGTACCGTTGTGCGCCCGAGGACGTATGGCTTGCGTATGAGGAGGACCGCGGCCGCTACTTCTACACAGACGTGATGGCTGCGGGCGCCTATCCTGCTTGGAAGCTGCGTGCACTCGAGAAAGAGGGTGTTCACGTGCCCTTTGAGCCGGGCGATACGGAGTATCTGGCAGAGCATACGGTCGACTTCATCTCGTTCTCGTACTATTGCTCGCGCTTGGTGTGCGCCGATGATCAGGTGATCGCCGAGAAGGCGGAGGGCAACGTGTTCCCGACGTTGCGCAATCCGTACCTCAAGGATAAAGAGACTGCCTGGAAGTGGCAGATCGATGCGCTGGGTTTGCGCGTGACGCTTGCCGGCTACCACGATCGTTACCATCTTCCGCTCTTTATCGCCGAGAACGGTGTGGGCGGACTCGATGCGCTGGAAGACGGCAAAGTCCACGATGCGTATCATATTGATTACCTGCGAAGGCATATTCTTGCGCTGCGCGATGCAATTGTCGAGGACGGTGTTGACCTGATGGGATACACGCCGTGGGGCTGTATCGATTTGGTGTCGGCCTCGACGGGGCAGATGAAGAAGCGCTATGGCTTTGTTTATGTCGATGCCGATGATATGGGCAAAGGCACGTTCGATCGCTACCGAAAGGACAGCTTCTGCTGGTACCAAAAGGTCATTGCATCAAATGGCGAGGACTTGAGTTAACTCTTGCAGGTCTGTTGCCCCCGCGGTCCGCTTCGGCCGCGGGGGCTTTTGTTATTGAGGCGGCTGTTCATGAGGAGCATTGCAGGCTGCGGAAACCCGGCACTTGGGGACGTTCCTTTCCTGCCGGCAGCTTGGGACAGTCCTTAAAGGCCGCATCGATCAACTGCGGAAAGCACATCCCAGAATGAGCGTCCAACATGGGGTGCGGTTTCCCTTGAGGCCCTCAATCGGAAAATGCATCCCGGATTATTGTCGAAAAGCGGTCCCTAGTTTCCCAAACGGGTCGCTAACGGAAAGCGCACCCCGCTATTGGGCCCCAAAGCAGGATGCGCTTTCCGTGCTGGCAGTTCCAAGCAGTTCGGGATGGCCCTTTTCGTCTGCTCTCGGCCGGCGTCCGTAAGACTGTCCCCGACGACCACTCATTTAAGTCTGTCCCCAATGAGTGCCCAATGACTAGTAGTAGGCCCACATGGCTTCGACTTCGTTGAGGACCTCTACGACGCCCCAGCGGCGGGCGCTGCGGCTGGCCGAGTTGGGATCGAAGACTTCAATCTGGTCGGTGTCGTCAATACCGTAAAGCACAATGTAGTGGCCCACGTTGGTAAAGGTGCCCGGCCGAACGGCGGCGATGACGGGCGCTCCCGAACGCAGCGCCTGAGTCATAGAGTCGCGATCGTTATGGAGCTCCGTTCCGTTAAGTCCCAACTGCCATGCGCCGCTCGTCATAAACGACCATTCGGTTGCACCGGTGGGGGCGTAATTGCCCGCCTCGGAAAGCGCGCACATATCGACGGGGGTCATATCGGTGCGTCCCGTCTTAAAGATGTAGACCATGGTGAGGCACGTAGGCCCGCAGGCATTTTGGCGGATGGTGCCGCCGGCGTAAGACAGCTCCGACCACGCAGGGTCGATCTGATAGATATGGGGCATCGTGCCGGCTTGCCATTGCGAGCGTGGGGTCGAAAAGGCGAAAGAATAACCGGGTGCGACGGGGGCCTTGAGCAGCTTGTCCTCCGCGGTGGGCTCGAGACCGGCCGACCCGTGGGACATACAGGAGCTCATAAGCACAAAGACCAGACAGGTAAGGATAGAGCACAGTGCGAGGCGAAGTCGACGAGCCGGCAGGGCGGGGGCATTCGCGTGCGATGTCGAGCGGTAGGGCTTGCCGTCGCGTCCGCCTTGGGGATGCGAAAAGAAGCGGTTGATATGGATGCTGGGCTGACGTGCGCCGTTGCGGCGTAGTTGCGGAACCTCGGCCTGACGCTGTCGAGTGCGCGCGCCCAAGCGGCTATCTTGCTGCGCGCTTGTGCCCGTGCTCGGACGGCCACTCTGCCGCGTTCTGCTTGCCTGCTGCCGAGATGAAGGCCTGGGTTGCTCTTGAGGGCGTTGCGGATTGCCGCTCGTGGCACTTCTGGGCGTCGGCGTGGTACGGCCAGCAAGGCGAACGCTTTGTCGCCGTTGATCACCGTCGTTGTATCCGTATGCCATTCGTACCGCCTTGTCTCATGTATAACCTGTCCATCCTACAAAAAAGATATGCAACAAATGGGTCTGCGCGTCAAAAGCTCGGTAAACGGTACGAAAGGCGCAAAACACACGGCCTCAAAAACATCTCTATATGCGTCCGATGAGCGTACGCCCGTCGGGCGGGCGGCAACAATGAACGGCAAACCGTGCCGTTCGTCCCAAAAACGGCGCCGCTCATATGCGAGTTCGGCCTTCGGTCGAGCCATGGGCGGCCGTGCTGCGCCAAGGCCGTATTGTAAAGCCACGAAATAAAAGAGCGCGGCAAAACAGACCGCGCAAGGGGTGACGTCAAGGGGCGTCAAAAAGGAAAGGAGGGGAACAATGGCGGACAAGAACGCAGAAGTTGCAGTCGAGGATAACGGCGGTATGAAGAAAACGCTTTCGCTCTGGAACTTCTTCACCATCGGTTTCGGTGCCATTATCGGTACCGGTTGGGTTCTGCAGGTCGGCGACTGGATGGTCGTGGGCGGCGGTCCCGTTCCCGCTATGATCGCATTCCTCTTGGGTGCAATCTTCCTCGTGCCCGTCGGAGCTGTTTTCGGTGAGCTCACGGCTGCTATCCCCATTTCGGGCGGCATCGTCGAGTATGTCGATCGTAGCTTTGGCCGTACGCTGAGCTACATCACCGGATGGCTTTTGGCTCTGGGCAACGGTATCCTGTGCCCGTGGGAGGCCATCGCCATTTCGACCCTCGTGTCCGAGATGTTCGGCAGCCTGCCCGGTCTTGAGTGGCTGCGCGCCGTCAAGCTCTACACCATCCTGGGCGCCGACGTTTACCTGTTCCCGACGCTGATCGCGCTCGGCTTTGCAGCCTACGTCATCTTCCTCAACTTCCGCGGTGCCAGCTCGGCCGCCAAGCTCCAGGCCTTCCTGACCAAGGCCCTGCTCTGCGGCATGCTGCTCGCCATGGGCGTCTCGCTGTTCACCGGCTCGCCGGACAACGCCATGCCCGTGTTCTCCCAGGTCACCGGCGCTGGCGGCGGCAAGGCCGCTACCGAGGGCGCCAGCCTGTTCGCCGGCATCGTGTCGGTCCTGGTTCTGACCCCGTTCTTCTACGCCGGTTTCGACACCATTCCTCAGCAGGCTGAGGAAGCAGCCGAGGGCCTCAACTGGAACAAGTTCGGCAAGATCATCTCCCTGGCCCTGCTGGCCGCCGGCGGCTTCTACATGGTCTGCATCTACTCGTTCGGCACCATCCTCGACTGGCATGAGTTTGTTAAGAGCCCGGTTCCCGCGCTTGCCTGCCTCAAGGGCATCAACATGCTTCTGTACCTGGCCATGCTCGTCATCGCCACGCTTGGACCCATGGGCCCGATGAACTCCTTCTACGGCGCCACGAGCCGCATCATGCTCGCCATGGGCCGCAAGGGCCAACTGCCCGAGAAGTTCGCCGAGGTCGACCCCAAGTCCGGCGCTCCCAAGCTCGCCTGCGTCGTTCTGGGCGTTATCACCGTCATCGGTCCGTTCCTGGGCAAGAACATGCTCATCCCTCTGACCAACGTGTCGGCTCTCGCCTTCATCTTCTCCTGCGGTATGGTCGCCCTCGCCTGCCTGCGCATGCGCTTCACCGAGCCCGACCTGCCTCGTCCCTACGAGGTACCCGGCGGCAAGTTTGGCATCGGCCTCGCTATCGCTGCCTGCGCCATCATCATCGGCCTGCTCGTGATCCCGTTCTCTCCCGCCTCCCTCAACATGGTGGAGTGGAGCATCGTAATCGGCTGGTTGGCTATTGGCCTGGCCCTCATGGCTTTCACCAATTCCCGCAAAAAGTAACGCCTAGCCGGGGCGGATCGGGTGCGCGGGGCCCTCTCTCCCGCGCGCCGAACCCGGCACCACTTGGGTAGCTTTGTGAGGCCTTAACCCAACACGGCCTCGCCCACTATATGGATCCATAAGGAGGAACCATGTCCACTAAGTATGCAATCGTTGGCGGCAAGCTCATCGACGGTACCGGTGCCGAGCCGGTCGAGAACTCCCTCGTTCTCGTCGACGACAACGGCAAGATCGAGTACGCCGGCACTATGCAGGACCTTCCCGAGGGCGTTGAGGTTATCGATGCCGCCGGCAAGACCGTCCTTCCCGGCCTGATCGACACCCACCTGCACTTCTCGGGCAATCTGACCGACGATGACACCGATTGGGTCATGCAGCCGCTCCTCGAGAAGCAGGCCGTCGCCGTCAAGCAGGCCTACGACTGCCTCACCCACGGCCTCACCACCGTCTGCGAAATCGGCCGCTTTGGTATCCAGATCCGTGACTGCATCGACAAGGGCGTCTTTAAGGGCCCGCGCGTTCTGGCCACCGGCCTCGGCTTCTGCCGCGTTGCCGGCCACGGTGACTCCCACCACTGCACCCAGGAGCTCAACAAGGAATCCCATCCCTGGGGCGACCAGGTCGACGGTCCTTGGGATCTGCGCAAGGCCGTCCGTCGTCGCCTGCGCGAGAACCCCGATGCCATCAAGATCTGGGCTACCGGTGGCGGCATCTGGCGCTGGGACTCCGGTCGCGACCAGCACTATTGCTCCGAGGAGATCCAGGCCGTAGTCGAAGAGGCAAAGATGGTCGGCATCCCCGTGTGGAGCCACTGCTACAACAACCACGCCGCTGCCTACGATTCCGTTCGCTTTGGCTGCGAGCAGCTGATTCACGGTTTCGATATCGATGAGCGCACCATGGACCTCATGGCCGAGCAGGGCACCTTCTTCACCCCGACGATCGCCTTCCTGCCCACCTGGTACGCCACCTATCCGCCCGTCTACGTCCCCGAGCTGCACGACAAGTACGAGGGCACCCTGGTCGAGAAGGAGCTGCAGCGCAACTACGACTGCCTGCGCGAGGCCAAGAAGCGCGGCGTCGTCATGACGATCGGCTCTGACTCCTTCTCCTTCGTCACCCCGTACGGCACCTGCTCCATCGAGGAGATGTACGAGTTCGTCGACAAGATCGGCTTCACCCCGGTCGAGACCATCACCTGCGCCACCCTCAACGGTGCCAAGATGTGCCACATCGAGGACGAGACCGGTTCCATCGAGGCCGGCAAGTGCGCCGACCTGCTGGTCGTCAACGGTGACGTCGCCGCCGACATCCACGTGCTCAACACCGACAACATGGACGTCATCATGAAGGACGGCTGGATCGTCGAGGCTGGCACCTTTGGCGAGGCCAACAAATACAGCGCCTAAACTACCGTTCATCGACGACTGGATGTAAAACACAGCATTTGATTGCATAATGCAATGGAGAGGGTCGCTTGCGGCCCTCTTTATTGCTATGGGTGCGATAGATAAAAGGGGATGACGGTGGATTTAAACAGGCTGATTCTGGGCAAGAGCTACAACTCTACCAAGGTCTTTCGTACGGCCCAGCATGTGGTCCAGGCCATCCTGCTCGGCGTTGTCGTTCCGGCGCTTATCCTGCTGCTTATCTGGGATTTAACCGATAACCCCAATCCCGTTCCGGGCGTTGTCGTTATTGCCGGCATGGTCATGCTGTGCTTCTTTTTCTCGTATGTCTTTGTGGTCCCCGACGACCTCACATCGAGCGCAACCGACCGTACGCTCGCCATCGCATCAAAAATATTCGCCTACACGTCGCGCGGCCTTACGCCCGAAGCGGCCCTGGGCGCCTCTAAAATTATCCTGTCCGAGACCATCGCCTCTGCCATCTGCTTTACCGATGGCAAACAGGTGTTGGCAAGCTGGGGCGAGGACTCGGCAAAGTGCCCCGCCGGCACCCCGGTCGTGCTCAAGACCACGCTCAGTGTGATTGAGACGGGCGAGCAGAGCGTGTTTTCGCGCGACACCTCCAATGAGACGGGCGGTTATTTTCCCCGCCTGCGCGCCGGCATTGTCGCGCCGCTTACCGTGCGCGGGCATTGCGTGGGCACACTCGAGCTGTACTATCCCCGCCTGAGCAGCATTGATATGCGCCAGACGGCCCTTGCCTCGGGTTTTGCCGATCTAATTTCCACGCAGCTCGCCAGCTTTGAGCTCGAGCGCCAGGACGAGCTCACGGCCCGCGTTGAGCTCCGCGCCCTGCAGTCGCAGGTCGACCCGCATTTTCTATTCAATACCATTAGCACGATCGTGTCGCTCGTTCGAACCGAGCCCGACAAGGCGCGATCGCTGCTGATCGACTTTTCCAACTACTATCGTCAAACGCTTTCTGACTCCGATACGCTCACCACGCTCGAGCACGAGGTGGAACAGGGCGCTCGTTATATCAATCTTATGCAGGCCCGGTATGGCGACGGCCGTCTGCGCGTTTCGGTCGACATCGACTTTGAGGTGCGCGACAGCCTGGTACCGCCGTTTATCTTGCAGCCGCTGCTCGAAAACTGCATCAAGCATGCGCAGCGCGAGATCGAGCCGCTTTCTATTCGTGTTAGGGCTTTTGAGACCGATGACGGCTTGGAGATCATCGTCGAAGATGACGGCATCGGAATGAGCGAAGAAGTCTGCGCGCATCTGTTTGAGCAGCATCGCCGAGAGGAGCCCGAGAGCATTACCGCCGACGGCTCCGTCAAGCGAGGTTGCGGCCTGGCGCTCTTCAACGTGCTTCAACGCATCCATTTCTTTTACGGAGAAGATTCTGGCATGCGCGTGAAGTCCCAGGAGGGCGTGGGAACGCAGGTCATCGTTGAGTTGAACGGCGAGCCGCATGAGCCGGCGCCGCTAACGGTGTAGCACGCGGTTGGATTGAGAGAAAAAGAGGGGAAGCGCATATGTCCGAAGGCTGGAACATCTTGGTGGTTGATGACGAGCCTCCAATTAGGGCTGAGCTACGCTATCTGTTGGAAAAGGATACGCGTGTGGGTCAGATTGCCGAGGCGGGCAATGTCACCGAAGCCGTGGAGTCGATTCTGTCGAACAAGCCCGACGTGCTGTTTTTAGACATTACCATGCCCGGTCGCTCGGGAATTGAGCTTGCCGAGACGCTGCAGAACCTAAAGACGCCGCCGGTTGTGGTGTTTGTGACGGCATTTGCCGAGTATGCGGCCGATGCCTATAACCTCGATGCTGTCGATTACATCGTCAAACCGGTCGAGGATGCCCGCCTGTCAAAGGCACTCGACAAGATCGAGACTGCCCTGGGCGCTCGCCGTGTCGTCCATGCTCCGCGCCAGCCTTTGCGCCTGACGGTGGATCGCGGGGGCAAAAAGGTGTTCATTCCCGTGGCGGATGTCTGCTACTTTGAGGCGCGCGCCGATTTTTGCAACGCCGTCTGCGCCGAGGGGACGTACCTGATCAATGAGTCGATTTCCTCGCTCGAGCGCCGCTTGGCCTCCGAGGGCTTTATCCGCGTCCACCGCAGCTATCTGGTCAATTTGGAAGACGTGCACAATGTCGAGATCGGCTCCACGGGCCTTATGGAGCTCAGGCTCGATCGCGTAACCTCGATGGTGCCCGTGTCCCGCCGTCGCGCTGCCGAGGTCAAATCGCACTTGGGGCTTGCGTAAGGGTCGGTGTGCCATCGTTTGCCGTTACAGGTTTGGCATGACTGTGCGGTGGGCATAATGGATTGCATCGAATGAAATCGAAAGGATTATTATGCCCGCGCTCATTACGCATCATCTGTTTGGCGAGGAAAGCATCGACCGTCTTCCGCAGGGCGTTATTACGTCCGACGAGGAGCGCATCGCCTTTATCCTGGGAAACCAAGGTCCCGACCCGTTTTTCTTCCACATGCTCACGCCGCGCATCTCCGACTGTATGTCGCTTGCTCAGGTCATGCACCGCTCGCGCATGTCGCGCCAGTTTTCGTGCCTGCGCGACGGCGTGTCGCGCCTGCAGCCGCGCGATGCCAATCTGGGTCGCGCCTTTGCGCTGGGCCTGCTGTCTCACTATGTGCTCGACCGCAATGCCCACCCCTTTGTCTACGAGCAGCAGTTTGGCATTGTTGATTCCGACCCCGAGCTCGAGGCTTCGGGCAGTCAAGTTCACGCCGTGCTCGAAAGCGACCTGGACGTGCTGATGCTGCAGCTCAAACGTGACGGTGCCACGGTCGAGGATTATCCTCCGGCGGGCGAGATCGTCACTACCGACCGCATCAATCGCGTTGCCGGCGTGCTGATGAGCTACGTCGCCGGGCGCGTGTACGGCATCGATGTCCCGGCGGGGGAGTACGGCGGCGCCGTAGCCGACATGCAGCTGCTCTACCGCACTATCGAGCCGGCCGGTTCGGCCAAGACGCGCGCGATTGCCCTGCTCGAGGGCTTGGTGCACGATTATTCGCTGCTCGACGGCCTTGCGCACCGCGTGACGACCGAGCTGCCCGAGCGTACCGGCAACCTGGGCCACTTGGCATGGAAGAACCCCTTTACCGATGAAGTCTCGACCGAGAGCTTCCCCGAGGTCTTTGACCGCGCGCTGCTCGATTACGAGTGCACGGTTGCCCGCTTTATCGAGACCGGCGATATGGAAGCCGTGACCAACCACGTCAATTACAGCGGTCGCGTGCTCGGCGCCGACGAAGAGTTCGACCGCGAGGAGTAGCAAGCTGCCTCGCCCATACTCTCCAATAAGTTGCGGTGGAATAGTTCCTGAATGAAGCCCCCGGAGGGCTAAGCGGGAACTATTTCACCGCAACTGCGTTGATGGGATGGCGTTTCGCCCTGCGTGTCCGTATGACCGCTCCTGTCCCTTTGCCGAATCCTTACCGGCGCTTCTGGACAATTGGGGTACGATGAACTAACTGCATATCGGGCGAATACGAAGGGGCCCTGTCCATGAAATACACCAAGCTCGAGCGTAACTGGGTTATGTACGATGTGGGCAACTCGGCCCTCGTGCTGCTCAATACCTCGGTGGTGCCCATCTACTTTAACGCCATCAATACCGGTGCTTCCTCGGCAGACCTGGTGGTCGCCTGGGGCAACGCGCAGACGATCGCCTCGCTGGTCATTGCCATGCTCATGCCCATTCTGGGCGCGCTTGCCGATTACGCCGGCAACAAGATCAAGTTCTTCTTGGGCTTCTTCCTCACGGGCCTGGTTCTTTGCCTGGCGCAGGCTATCCCCATGTCCGCCATGGCATTTTTGACCGTGTACGTGCTGTGTACCATCGGCCTTAACTCTTCCATGACGTTCTACGACGCCATGCTGCCCGACATTACCACCGACGAGCGCATGGACGCCGTGTCCAGCTCGGGCTATGCCTGGGGCTACATCGGTTCCACCGTGCCGTTCATCATCTGCCTGGCGCTTATCATGGGTGGCCCCGCTCTTGGCGTCCCCACCATGCTGGCAACGCGTCTGTCGTTTGTCATCACCGGTGCCTGGTGGCTCATCTTTACCCTGCCGCTCATTCGCACCTATAAGCAAAAGTACGGTCGCGAGCGCGGTCCCCAGGACACCATCGGCCACATCGTGGGCGGCGTGTTCTCCGAGGTCGGACACACCATGCGCGAGATCGCCCACAACAAGCCCGTGCTGGTCTACATGATCGCGTTCTTCTTCTACATCGATGGTGTCCATACGGTCATCTCCATGGCAACCAGCTACGGATCGGCTCTGGGCATCGACTCGACCCAGCTGGTACTGGCACTGCTCGTTACGCAGTTCGTCGCTTTCCCGTCCGCCATCATCTACGGCAAGCTCGCCGGTCGCGTGGGCACGCTCAACATGATCATGGTGGCCGTCGCCGCCTACATGGGCATCGTGCTCTTTGCCGCGTTTTTCTTAAAGACCGCCTTTGAGTTTTGGGTGCTCGCCATTTTGGTCGGCTTGTTCCAAGGTGGCGTGCAGGCGCTCAGCCGCAGCTATTTTGGCCGCATCATCCCCAAGGAAAAGTCCAACGAGTACTACGGCTTCTTTGATATCTTTGGCCGCTACGCAAGCGTGATGGGCACCTTCCTGGTGTCGGTCGTCACCTCGCTGACCGGCAACCCGTCGCTGGGCGTCCTTTCCATCGGCGTGCTGCTGGTGCTTGGCTTTGTGCTGCTGGTCCGTCTGTCCCGCATGGCTCAGACGGCGGCGTAAGACAACTGGGCTCAGTACGGCAATTGTGCCTATCCGCAGCACTCTTTTGGAAGTAGCCGCATAAATCATTCTGACTTCCGAACAATGTTTAGCCCAAGTGGGTATGATGGAACCAGCTAGGTCGCGGGGCGTCGCCTGTGTTTGGCGGCGCCCCGTTTTTGTGTTGCAAGGAGGGTAAAGGTATGAACGCCACGGTTGTGATCCCAACATATTGGGCAGGCGATGATACCCAAGCAAACGCTCCCGGCACCTACGATCACTCGACGTCGCTCAATGCCGCCAACCCGGAACTCGATCGCTGCCTGACTTCGCTCGAACAGGTACGCGACATTCCGCGCATCATTCTCTTGGTGGTCTGTCCGGTTTCTGCCACGGCCGACGTATCCCATCGCGTGCACGAAATCGTTAATGCGCATCCCACACTTAAGGTCACCATCGTTACCAATACTCAGGCTTCGCGTGTTGCCGACCGCGTGGCGCAGATTGCGCCCAAAGGCTCGGGCGAGTGCGTGAGCCTGCGCGGCTACGGCGCCATCCGCAACATGGGTCTTGCCTGCGCGGCCGTGTTGGGGCACGACGCGGTTGTGTTTTTGGATGACGACGAGACCGTCATCGATGCCGACTTTATGAAGCGTGCGACCTATGCACTGGGCCAACAGACGCGTCAGGGCCTGCCGATTTTAGTCAAGAGCGGATACTTTTACGATCGCGACGGGTCGCCGCTGGCTCCCACGGACAAAGCGGGCATTTGCCATCGCTGGTGGACCAAGCGTATCGAGTTCAATCGCTGGATGAAAAAGGCGCTCTCGGGCACCCGCATCTCGCGCTCCAATTACGTGTGCGGCGGCCTGATGGCCCTGCATGCCCGTGCGTTTACCCGCGTGGCATTCGACCCGTTTATCACCCGCGGCGAGGATCTGGACTATCTCTTTAACATGCGCATGTTTGGCTACGACGTGTGGTTCGACAACGAGTGGACCGTGCGCCACCTTCCGCCCGAGTCCGAGAAGCGCTCGCCGCGTTTTATGCAGGACGTGTACCGTTGGTACTACGAGCGGGCCAAGCTGACGTTCGCTGCGCACCAAAAGGAGCTCATTCCGGTTACGGCCGCATCACTCATGCCCTATCCGGGCCCGTGGATCTCGCGCGAGCTCGACGACCGCGTGCGCAAGACTGCCATGGTCCGCAGCATGTTTACCCGCGAGCACGAGGGGTATCTGCGCATCTGGCGTCATGGTATTGACGAGGCCAAGACCTATGCCCGCCAAAACGCCGCAAGCTACCTGCGTTTTCAGAGTTTCTGGCCCAAGATCATGGACGAACTTTGGCGCGACGCACAACTGATTAGCATCCTGGAGGGGGCTGAATGATCGACCGCCGCGCCCAGCGCGATAATTCAATTTCAATCTTTCGCATCATTGCCGTTGCCTGCGCCATTTGCGTGCTGGTGTACTTTATTTTTGCCTTGGTGACCGGTATCGAGCCGATCGCCACGGTGATTGCCTGCGCGCTGCTGTGCATCTTTCTGTGCATCTTTATCTTTTTGACGCTCAATCCCGATTCGGTGCGCTCCCAGTACACCGAGGAGACGCTCTCGGTGGCCTCGGCCATGCTCGAGGACATTAAGGGCGGTCTGACGCAGGAGTCGGCGCGTTTGGTGTGCCGGCGCATTTTGCCCGAGACGCGCGCCATGACGGTGGCCATCACCGACGAGGGCAACGTGTTGGCCTGCGCGGGCGAGTTTGAGGAAAAACTACTGCCAGATTCTCCCATCCACACGCTTGCCACACGCTACGTTATCGAACATGGCATCGTGCAGTCGTTCAACCGTATGGTGGATGTCGTGGGCTCGGATGGCTCGCACAACCAAGTCCCCGCCGGCATTATCGCCCCCATCAAGGTGGGCGATCGTACCGTCGGCACGCTCAAGTTCTACTACAAGACCCCGCGCGCCGTCGACCGTACCCAGTACGCGCTTGCCTCGGGCTTTGCCGAGATTTTGTCCACGCAGCTCGCCATCCACGAGCTCGAGGTACAAAAGGAGCTCACGGCGCGCGCCGAGGTGCGTGCGCTGCAGGCGCAGATTAACCCGCACTTCCTGTTCAACACGCTGAACACCATTGCATCGTTTACGCGCACCGACCCGCTGCGGGCCCGCGAACTGCTTCGTGAGTTCTCATCGTTCTATCGTGCCACGCTCGACAACTCGGGATCGCTTATTCCGGTCTCGCGCGAGGTTGCACAGACCAAGCGCTACCTTACCTTTGAGAAGGCCCGCTTTGGCGAGGACCGCGTGCTCGCGACGTTCGATGTGTCCGAGGACGTGGAAGATACGCTGGTGCCGGCGTTCGTGATCCAGCCGATTGTCGAGAACGCCGTACGTCATGGTATGGGCGATGACGACGCCCTGAGGATCGACGTGACCGTTCACCAAGACGGCGAGGATGCAATCTTGATTGCCGTGGCCGATAATGGCGTGGGCATGGATGAGGGTACCGCCGCCAGACTGTTTGACGAGCGCTCTGCCCGTCCCGACGCCAGCTCTCCCCAGGGTGGCGGCGCCGGTGTGGCCATGCACAATATTTCGGAGCGCATCCATCGCTTTTATGGGCCGCACTCCTATACGCGTGTCGAATCGGCGCCGGGCAAGGGCACCAAAGTGCTCCTTCATCTTGATTTGTCAGAGAGCATCTTTGACATTCAAGAGTAAAATAAAAGGCTACGGGCTCAACGTCATGCGACGGATGCCCGGCGTAGTTAGTTGACGAAAGGTTTTATCCCTATGCTGCGTGCGATGATTGTGGATGATGAGGCGCCGGCTCGCTCGGAGCTTCGCTTCCTGCTCGAGCAAACGGGCAAGATCGGCACGATCACGGAGGCGTCGAGCGTCCGCTCCGCCATCGAGATGCTTATGGAAAGTCGCGTGGATGTCGTGTTTCTCGATATCTCGATGCCCGGTGCCTCGGGCCTGCAACTTGCCGAGGCGCTGCATAAGCTCAAAAATCCGCCGGCGATCGTGTTTGTGACTGCGTATAGTGACCATGCGGTCGAGGCATTCGACGTGGATGCCGTCGATTATCTGATGAAGCCGGTCGAGGAAGCTCGCTTGGATCGCGCGATCGAGAAGGTCATGCAACGCACCAAGCCGGTTACGGACAGCAAGGTGACCATCGAGCGTATCCCGGTGGAAAAGGGCGGCCGCAAGGTGCTCATTCCCGTGGACGACATTCGCTTTATCATGGCCAAGGACGATTACTCCTGCATCTATACCGTCGATGATCGCTTTTTGTCGACGACCTCGCTGGCGCAGTTTGAGGCCAAGCTCTGCGACTTTGGCTTCTTCCGTGTTCACCGCCGCTATATCGTCAACTTGGCGTGCGTTACGGACGTCGAGACGGTGCCCTCGGGCGCCATCCAGCTGGGCATTACGGGCGTCGACGAACGCGTGCCGGTTTCGCGCCGCCGCGTCGTGCCGCTTAAGAAGGCCCTGAGTCTCTAGCACACTGGCCCCGCAGCCCTGTAGACCCATCGTCTGCGGAGCCGTGGGGCCTTTTTGTATGTATCTGCCGAATCGTTTTTTGCGGAAGGGATCCCATGAACAGTGCAAGCGCCAAGCGCATCGACATCATCTCGGACACCCACGGCTATTTATCGCCTGCGCTCTTGGATGAGCTTGAGGGCGCAGACCTGATTATCCACGCCGGCGACCTCACGTCAGAGATGGACTACGAGCACCTATGCACCATCGCCCCCGTGCGGGCCGTACTGGGTAACAACGATTACTACCGCGACTACGGCCCCGATGTAGACCGTCTTGCACTCTTTACCTACGAAGGCCTTAAATTCGCCGTAGCCCACTACCGCGAAGACCTTCCGGTGGGATCCGTAGACGTAGCCATCAACGGCCACACCCACGTAACCAAAGAAGCCCAAGTGGGCCGTTGCTTAGTCCTCAACCCGGGCAGCGCCAGCTACCCCAGAGGCACCCGAGGCCCCACCATGGCCAGAATGCTAGTAAAAGACGGCAAGATCATAAGTACCAAGTTTATTGACCTAGACTAACCGCAACAAAAACGGGGGATGCACAATGCGTCCCCCGTTTTTCTTTAAGCCAAAGGCCGAAGTTCAACAAGATCCATCAGACCAACCCCGCCGAAGAGCACGCGGGCTAGCCGCGCAGCGGCGCACGCCCGCAAAACTGGTTGAATAATGTGACGGCAGGGAGGGTCTCCGGGGCTGAGGGCGGGGGTTAAGTTTGTCGCGAGTTCCGCACGCAAAGGAAAGCACTTAATGTGCTTTCCGTCTTGCGCAGGACTGTAGAGCAGC
>NZ_JBDMSL010000007.1:0-15573 GCF_039758965.1 Collinsella aerofaciens
CGAGCGCCCAGGGCGCCACACGCGTGCACAGACTGTCGGTTCGACGTAGAAGCCTCAGCCGTAGCAACGGATTGCCCAGCGAGAGATCGCCGCGGGCGGATATTAAACTGCAAAGACGAGCGTCGGTAAGACACGCCGAGGTCGCCGCGGACGGGCTGATATAGGGAGAGGGCCTGACCCCATATCGTTGGGGCCAGGCCCGATTTTGCCTCTTGACAATGTCCTGCTCATATTAAAAGGAACGTCCCCAAGTGCCAAGTGCCCAATGACTACTCAACAACCACGGCAACACCGATGTTATGGCAGAGTCAGCGAGCGGGTCGCATTTGAGACAAGGTGACGTGAAACGAAAGGGCGCTGACCTTCTGGTCGCGCCCTTGAAGTTGAACGTCAGATTGTCCAAATGCGGCCCGCGCAGCGTCGAGCCGTTACGCGGTTCGTAGAACCGCGTAACTAACAAATGAGCATGGCGTCGCCAAAGCTGAAGAAGCGGTAGCGCTCCTCGATGGCGGCGGCGTAGGCATCCATGATCTGGTCGCGGGTGGCAAGCGCGCTCACGAGCATCATGAGCGTGGAGCGCGGCACGTGGAAGTTCGTGATCAGCGCGTCGACCACGTGATAGGTCGAGCCGGGCATGAGGTAGAGCTGCGTTGTCGCGTTCTCGCGCACCACGATGTCGCCGCGGCCGAGCGTGTCGGCCCCGTCCTCGCGGCCCTCAAAATAGCGCGCCGTCACAGCCGGATCGGACACCGGCGCGTCCGCGTCAAACGCGCTCTCGAGCGAGCGCACCGCGGTGGTGCCGACGGCGATCACACGATGACCCTCGGCCTTGGCCTTGTGCACGGCGTCGACAACTTCCTGCGACACGTGGTAGCGCTCGGTGTGCATGACGTGCTGCGTGGGGTCGTCCTCCTCCACCAAGCGGAAGGTATCGATGCCCACCTCGAGCTCGACGGCGGCAAACTTCGCACCCTTGGCCTCGATAGCGGCCATGAGCTCGGGAGTAAAGTGCAGACCCGCCGTGGGAGCTGCAGCCGAGTGCTCCTCCTTCATGGCGTAGACGGTCTGGTACTTCTCGGGATCGCCCTCGTAATCGGTAATGTAGGGCGGCAGCGGCACGTGGCCGGCAGCATGGATGGCCTCGTCGAGCGTGCGCGGCTCGCCGGCGGCATTGCAACCGGCCGGCTCAAAACGCACCAGGCGGCCGCCGCGGCTATCGGTGACAAAGTCGATGACCTCGGCCGTCAGCACCACGGGAGCCCCCTCGGGCGCATGGGCGCCACCGGCGCGATACTCAATCTGAGCACCGGGCTTCAGGCGCTTACCCGGCTTGACCAGGCACTCCCAAACGTGGCCCAGCGGGTCAACATCTTCGCGGCGCTTGAGCAGCAGCGTCTCGACCACGCCGCCCGAGCCCTCCTTGCGACCGATCAGGCGGGCCGGCATCACGCGCGTCTTGTTGATGACGAGCACATCGCCAGGCTCGATATAGTCGATGATGTCGCGGAAGATGCGGTGCTCAACGGTACCGCCGTGCTCCAGCGGCGTTCCCGCCTGGGAGCCCTTGCGATCCACCACCAGCAGGCGGCAGGAGTCGCGCGGCTCGGCAGGAGCCTGGGCAATCAGTTCCTCAGGAAGGTTGTAGTCAAAATCATCGGTACGCATAGACACGTCGGATACTCCTTATATAGCCAAAGTCCGTTCTACATCCTAGCAGGCTGCCAGCTCAAAAGAACTACTTTTTGGACGCTTTGCGCTCGTCGCGGATGCGAGCGCGGTCCATGGCCGCCTCGACGGCCGAGAATCGGCAGCCGCAGTAATTCTGCCGATACATACCCAGCTCGCGCGAGCGACGCGTCGCCTCGGGGTAATACGGGCGAAAATCGCGAATCACCGGGGTGAGCCCATGTGCCGCCGCCAAGCGCTCGAGCACGTCATTGCAGGTGTCGAACAGCTGATACGGCGAGACGGCGAGCGTCGTGCCCACAAACTCAAACCCGCGCTCCTGGGCCACACGGCACGCCTCGGCCAGACGCAGGGCATAGCATGCGCGACAGCGACGGGCTCGATCGGCGCCCAGCGGGGCCACGCCGGCCTCCCAGCGCTCCCGGTCCTCCCCCGCTTCGATAAGCTCGATGTCGCCATCGGCACACCACCGGCGCAGCTCGTCCAAACGCCGCTGCCATTCATCGTGCGGCTGAATATTGGGGTTTGTCCAGCAGATTGTGGGCTCAAACCCTTCCTCGCGCAGCAGGCGGACCGGCTCAAGCGAGCACGGCGCACAGCAGGCGTGCAACAACAACGGCTTCATCGACATCTCCTCACCCGAAAAAGCGCACGCCGAAGGACGTGTCCTCGCAGGCGACAATGCGGCGGTCGCGCAAAATGGTCCGCACGTAATACCAGTCGCCCACACAGCCCGACAAATGCAAGCCGGTCGCCAGGTAGCACAGCAGCGGATAGCCCGAGAACGCAAACCCCAGGGCAAACGCTGTCGTCACAACAACCGTCGGTGCCAGGCAAACTGCCACGTACCGCCGGCGCGAATACACCACGCCCTCGGCGCAGGCATAGATCATCGCCGTCTCGCGATTCGCCCCAAAGGTCACCTTCGCGCCCACAGGCGCCAGCAGCTTAAAAAACACACCGTGCACCAGCTCGTGCACGGCGAACGACGCCATTGAGATCGCAGCCAAGCCGACTATCCAGCCCACGACCGTGGTCCAGCCGCCCGCGTCAGCCGCATCCAGGTCCGCGGGTCCGCCCAGCAGCATAAACACCGGCACTAGGCACACGGCAAATGCGCCAAGCACGGCCATCCCCCACACAAAGCAGGCGTGCAGAAAATCCTCGTCTTCAAACGCATGTATGTTGGAAATCTCATTCATAGCATCTTAGGATAGCGCCCCTGCCACGTACCCGTCCGCATGTGCGATAATGTCAAACGATATGCACGAATTGACCACCGCGCCGCCGAGCCCCACGCCCGGCTGCGCTCTCACCATATGCGAAGGAGTCCCATGGCATCCAAATACTCCATGAACGACCGTCCCAACTGGCCTCGCCGCGCCATCGTTACCGCCGGCGAGCCCTACGGCAACAAGGGCCTTCACTCTGGCCATGTTGGCGGCGTCTTTGTCCCTGCCGACTTCTTCGCCCGCTTCCTGCGCGACCGCCTGGGCCGCGAGAACGTCATCTTCACCTCGGGCACCGACTGCTATGGCTCGCCCATCATGGAGAGCTACCGCAAGCTCAAGGAGAACGAGGGCTACGACAAGTCCATCGCCGAGTATGTCGAGTCCAATCACTCCCGCCAGGCCGCGACCCTCAACAACTACAACATCAGCTGCGATATCTACGGCGGCTCGGGCCTTGAGCCGGCTGCGCAGATTCACAACGAGGTGACCGCCGAGATTATCGAGCGTCTGCACGAACAGGGCACCATCTCCAAGCGCTCCACGCTGCAGTTCTACGACGCCAAGGCCGGCACGTTCCTCAACGGCCGCCAGGTGATCGGCCGCTGCCCCATCCAGGGCTGCAAGTCCGAGAAGGCTTATGCCGACGAGTGCGACCTGGGTCACCAGTTTGAGCCCGAGGAGCTCATCGCGCCCAAAAGCCAGCTCACCGGCGAGGTGCCCGAGCTGCGCCCGGTCGACAACCTCTACTTCGACCTGCCGGCCTACCTCGACTTTATGAAAACCTATACCGCCAAGCTCGCCCAGAACCCGCAGGTTCGCTCCGTGGTCTCCAAGACCATGGAAGAGTGGCTGCTGCCGGCCCAGCTCTACATCCAGAACAAGTTCCGCGAGGCCTTCGATGCCGTCGAGGATCAGCTTCCCGAGCACACCGTGCTGGAGCCCGAGGGCAACAAGAGCAGCTTTACCGTCACCTTCCCCAGCTGGAAGGAGCGCGACGATGCCCACGCGGTGCTCGCCAACGGCGGCGTGCGCTTCCGCAGCGGCAAGGCGCTCGTACCCTTCCGCATCACCGGCAACATCGACTGGGGCGTTCCGGTGCCCGAGGTCGATGGCGTCTCCGACGTCACCTGCTGGTGCTGGCCCGAGAGCCTGTGGGCTCCCATCAGCTATACGCGCACCGTGCTCGCACGCGATGCCAAGGCCGCCGGCGTGACCGAGGGCGTCGCCGCCCAGGATGCCGCCCTCATGGGCGAGCCCGCCGCCGATTCCACGCAGGTCCCCGCGCCCACCTACCAGCACAGCTCGCTCGACTGGCGCGACTGGTGGTGCTCGGATGACGCACAGATCTACCAGTTCATTGGCCAGGACAACATCTACTTCTATTGCATCGCGCAGACCGCCATGTGGGAGGCCCTGGGTTGGAACCTCACGCAGAGCACCGTCAGCGCCTGCTACCACCTGCTCTACATGGGCAAAAAGGCAAGCTCGTCCTCGCAGACTCCTCCCCCGCCGGCAGACGACCTGCTCAACCACTACACCTGCGAGCAGATGCGCGCGCATTGGCTGTCGCTCGGCCTGTCCGAGAAGCCGGTGAGCTTTAGCCCCAAGGCATACGACACCCGCGTGACCGGCAAGGACAAGGACGGCAACGAGGTACACGCCTGCGACGACAAGCGCGTCATCGATCCGGCCCTTAAGGAAAGCGCCCTTTTGACCGGCGTCTTCAACCGCCTGGCCCGCAGCTGCTTCTACGGCGTCGCCGTCAAGGAAGGCGACGAGAGCCCGTACCGCAACGGTTGCATTCCCGCTGGCGCCGCCTCGGCCACCGTGGTCGAGGCCGCCGAGCAAGCCGCCCTCGCGTTTGAGCAGGCCATGTACAAGTTCGAGACGCACCACGCGCTCGCTGTGTGCGACGACTACCTGCGCGCCGCCAACAAGCGCTGGAGCGATGCCTCCAAGGCCGCCAACAAGCTCGAGGGCGAGCCGGCCAACGCCGCCATGACGCAGGCCCTCGTCGACGCCTTTACCGAGCTGCGCGTAGCGACCGTGCTCATGCACGGCATCGTGCCGGCCGGCTGCGAGCTCATCTGCGAGTACTTCGACGTTGACCCGGTCGCCTTCTTTAGCTGGGATAACATCTTTGCCTCCACGGATGAGTTTGTGGAGAGCCTGGGCGAGAAGCCCGGCGAGCACCGCGTGAAGCCGCTGCCCCCGCGCTTCGACTTCTTTAGCAAGCACGAGAGCCAGTACTAAAGCACGCCAGCAGCGGCGTGCCCGGAAAGTAGTCAATTTGGGACGGGAAGGAAAGACGGATGTCCAAGCCGCGTCGTCGTAAGCAGAAAAAGCAGGTCAAGGCCGAGCTCAAGCTCAGGCAGTTTGCTGCTACCGAGCTTTCCGACCAGCTTGCCGCCCTTCCCTGCGCCGCCGACCTGCCGCGCTTTATGGTCGACACGGTCGCCGGCGCCTATGCGCCCGCCGATGCCAAGCTCATGATCGAGGGCTTCGGCGCCGCGGCCACACGCCCGGTCACGCTGCGCGCCAACACGCTCAAGGCGACCGCCGAGGACATCGCTGCGGCGCTCGATGCCGCCTGCATCGCCCACCAAACCGTTACCTGGTATCCGGACGCCTTTATCCTGCCCGAGGCCCAGGTTTCAGATCTGTGGGATCTCGACATCTACCGCGACGGCAAAATCTACCTGCAGAGCCTGTCATCCATGATGCCGCCGTTGGTCCTGGGCGCCCAGGCAGGCGAGGACATCCTGGACATGTGCGCAGCCCCCGGCGGCAAGACGACGCAGATCGCCGCCCTCACCCAGGGACAGGCGCACCTCACCGCCTGTGAGATGAGCATTCCCCGCGCCGAAAAGCTCGAGTCGAACCTCCATCGCCAGGGTGCCAAAAACGTGCCCGTCATGCGCATCGACGCACGCGAGCTCGACGAGTTCTTCCGCTTTGACCGCATCCTGCTCGACGCTCCCTGCACCGGCACGGGCACCGTCATCAGTGGCAACGAGAAAAGCCTGCGCGGCCTCACCGAGCAGTTGCTGAGCAAGTGCGCCCGCTCGCAGCGAGCACTTCTGGACCGCGCCATGGGGGCCCTCAAACCGGGCGGCACGCTCGTCTATTCCACTTGTTCGATCTTGCCGCAGGAAAACGAGGACGCCCTGCAAGAGGCCCTCGACAAGCATATGGACTGCGAGCTTATCCCCCTCGACGGCACGCCAAGCGAAAGTGAAGCACGACGCACCCAGGACGCCGGCGAGGAGCCGCATATCGAGAGCAACGCTCTCACCGAGGCCATTGCCGCGGGTCAGGTATCGGCCATCGTCAACGGCCTGCCCGGCACGCTCACCATTCCGCCTAGCCGCGACTTTGAGGGCTTCTACATTGCCCTGATCCGAAAACGCAGCTAGCGCACGGATCCAAAACTCAACAAGCTATCTCTGTGCGCGTTTGCCCTGCTGGTCGCGATGCTGTTTAAGCATCGCGCGCTCCTTGCGTTCGGCCCTTTTGCCCTTAATGGCCGTGACCACAAAGTAGATGACCGCGGCGGCAACGATTGCGGCCACACACAGGCCGATCGAGCCAAACATTGCTGTCAATTCCATACCGCGTCACCTCTCTTTTAAACGGGGCTTTCAAGATAGCACCTCGATACCCGCCACCACAGCTCCTTCACGTTCGCCGGCCCTTCGGTCTAACGGATGGCGCGGCGGGGAAAAATCAACTCGTCAAACGATTTAGCATTCGCAATTCCGGCTGCATCGCGCCGGCCATCATCACATAGAATCGAGCCTCCATGGATACCCTCAACGATCTAAATGAGCGCGTCGACGCCTTCGTCGGCACCAGCTCCTTCGACACGCCTGCGGCGGCAAACGACCAAGCTCCCATCGATGTGCCCGCCGAGGTGCACGAGGACATCGTCGCCTCGGTCGATTTTTCCGAGGTCGAGCTTGCAGACGAGTTCACCGAGCCCCAAATAGCCGTCACGCCCAACGGCCTGCTCCCTATGGAGCCCCTGCCCATCGACGGACGCCTGCGCAAGGCTGCCCTTCGCATGCCCGACGAGATCGAGGAGGCCAGCGGCTTCACGCTCTTTGGCCGACGCATCAAGTCGCTCATTTACACCACCGATGTCGCGGTTATCCGCAACTCCAACGCCGACGCCGTCTTTGCGGTCTACCCTTTCACGCCGCAGCCCGCCATTACGCAAGCGCTGCTGACCGTCGCCGAGTGCCCGGTCTTTGTAGGCGTGGGTGGCGGAACTACGACCGGTAAGCGCTCCGTGCAGATGGCAGCCGTCTCCGAGATGCAGGGCGCGGCGGGCTGCGTGGTCAACTCCCCCGCTACTGCCGAGATGGTCGAGCACATCACCAACATCGCCGACATCCCCGTCATCGCCACGGTCGTTCGCTGCGACGACGATGCCCACGCCAAGGTGCGCGCTGGAGCCAAGATTCTCAACATCGCCGCCGGCAAGAACACGCCCCAGGTCCTACGCGAGCTGCGCGAGCACTATCCCAACCTGCCGCTTATCGCGCCGGGCGGCAAGACGCCCGAGAGCATTCGCGAGACCATCGCCGCCGGCGCCAACGCCATCATCTGGACACCGCCTTCGGCCCAGCAGCTACAGACCGACATGATGCAGCGTTATCGCAAGATGAAGGAAGACGCCACACCTGTCATCTCGCGCGACGACGTGCCCATTATCGACCAGGTCGCCGCCGCCGAGGTCAGCCAAGTCGAGAACATGAATCCCGATGTGCCGATTCCCGACGAAGTCATCGAGCGCGTCGCTTCGATCCACGAGCGCGTCGAGGAGCATCGCGCCAACCGCGGCCTCAAGCCGTCACTGCACGGCTTTTTCTTCCGCGGAAAGAAACGCTAGCAAAACATCTTGGCCCGCCCCACAAACGTGAGGCGGGCCGTTTTCGTTTGAGCAATCATGCAGCGACGTGATGGGGCAAATTAATCCACGCGCTTGTCGCCCATAAAGAAGAGCGCCACCGTACCAGGTCCGGTATGCGAGCCAATCAGAGTACCGATGTCATTGATCTCAATCTTGCCTTTAAGCTGCGGAACCTGTTCCTCAATCAGCGCCGCGACCGCCTCGGCATCCTCGCGGCACGCCGACTGCGACATGATGCACTTACCCGAATAATCTGCACCGTCCTGTACGTGTGCCATCATGGTCTTAGCCATCTCGGAAATCGCGCGCTTCTTAGTGCGAATCTTCTCACGTGGCGACAGCTTACCTTCGCAATCGACCGTCATAAGCGGGCAAATCTTAAGCGCCGTGCCGATGATCGCGCTCGCGGCCGAAATGCGACCGCCGCGCAGGTAGCTCGACAGATCGGTCGAGAAGAACCAGTGGTGCAGGTTGAGCTTGTGCTCCTCGATCCAGGCAGCCGTCTCGTCGAGTGAAGCCCCACTATCGCGCACATCGGCGGCATATTCCAACAACAGGCCAAAGCCCGAAGACGCCGCCAGCGAATCGATGACGCGCACCTTGCCGCCCTCGGGATAGCGATCCGCAAGCATCTGCGCCGCGACGCAGGCCGATCCATACGTGCCCGAAATACCCGACGACAACGTCAGGTGCAGCACGTCTTTACCCTCGGCAACAAACGGCTCCCAAAACTCCTCGTACTCACCCACGCTCACCTGAGACGTCTTGGGCATGGCGCCCGCGGCAATCTGGGCAAAAAACTCGTCCGGCGTAATCGACTGATACAGATCGTCCGTATAGACAACATCGTCGATCTCGTAATGAAAACACACGACAGGGATATTGCGCGACGCAAAGAACTCACGGGTTCGATCGGCGGCGGATTCACAGGTCAGGACAAAATCACTCATATGAGGCTCCTTACTCATTGCTGCGCAAATTATCGCACAGTGAGCCTACATGCGGTACATATGTCCACTATTTACCAAATCGAACCAAAAATAGTGAACATCTTTACCACCATCGTCTCCACCGACCCGACGCATAAATATCTGAGAAAACACCCTCTGTCGTCTCCACCCGACCAACACATCTACCTTCACTAAATCGATTTACCAAACCGTTCAGCCGACAATTCAGCCGCTGGCGCAAAATCGAAACAAAAGCGGCGCATACTGGTAAACGTTTGACGCTGTTTATCAGTTTTACCAGCCCCATCGGAAGGTGTTTCATGGTCGCATTCGATCGCAACCCGCAAGACTTCAAGTATCTGCGCCTGCTGTCGAGACAGTTCCCCACCGAACAATCCGCATTTACCGAAATTATCAACCTCTCGGCCATCCTCAACCTACCCAAGGGCACCGAGCATTTTATGAGCGACGTGCATGGTGAGTACGAAGCCTTTATGCACATCCTCAACAACTGCTCGGGCGTCGTGCGCGAACATGTCGACGAGATCTTTGGCGACACGCTCTCCTTTGACGAAAAGGGCGAGCTGTGTACGCTCATCTACTACCCGCGCGAGAAGATCGACCTGGTCCGCAGCCGGCGCGAGGACTCGCCAACCTGGTACAAGACGATGCTTGACCAGCTCATCATGGTCGCTCGCTCACTTTCAAGCCGCTACACGCGCTCCAAGGTGCGTAAGGCCATCCCGCGCGACTACGCCTACATCATCGACGAGTTGTTGCACACGCACCCGGACGAGAACAACTATCGCGTGCGCTATCACGAGCGCATCGTGGAGTCCATCCTAGAGACCGCCAGCGCCGACGACTTTATCGAGTCGCTCGCCTCGCTCATCAAGCGCCTGGCCGTCGACCACTTGCACCTGGTGGGCGACATCTTCGACCGCGGCGGCGGCGCGGCCAAGATTATGGACCGTCTGCTCACCTACCATTCGCTCGACATCCAGTGGGGCAACCACGACCTGCTGTGGATGGGCGCTGCGGCCGGTGAGCCCGCCTGCATCGCCACGGTGTTGCGCAACAACCTACGCTACGACAACTACGAGATCCTGGAGAACGACTACGGCATCTCGCTGCGTGAGCTTGTCGCCTTTGCCGATGCCACCTACACCGCCGGTGAGTCCATCACCCCGCTGATCAAGGCCATCAACGTGCTGCTCTTTAAGCTCGAGGGCCAGATTATCCAGCGCCACCCCGAGTTCGATATGACCGACCGCCTGTTACTCGACAAGATCGACCACGACACCGGCACGGTCACGCTCGCCGACGGCAGCGTGTGGCCGCTCACGACCAACGACTTCCCCACCGTCGACCCGGCGGACCCCTATACGCTCACGTCTCAGGAGCAGCACATCATCGACAAGCTCGTGTCCGAGTTTGTCACCGCCGATCACCTGCATCGCCATATCGATTTCCTCTATTCCCACGGCTCGATGTACAAGGTCGCCAACGGCAACCTGCTCTTCCATGGCTGCGTGCCGCTCAACGAGGACGGCACCTTTAGCAGCATGAACTGCCTGGGCACCTGGCACGCTGGCCGTGATTATCTCGATTTTTGCGACCACATCGCCCGCCGCGCGTGGCGCGTGGGCGACCGCGATGCCCTCGACTGGATGTGGTACCTGTGGATTGGCTTCAATTCACCCGCCAGCGGACGCCTGGTGCGTACCTTTGAGCGCGCCTATATCGCCGATAAGAGCACCTGGGTCGAGCCGATGGACCCGTACTTTACGCTTACCAAGTCGCCCTCGGTCTGCGATGATATCATGCGCGAGTTTGGCGTCGCGCCCATGGCATGCTCGCCGACCGGCCACATCATCAACGGCCACACGCCCGTTAAAACCACCAAGGGCGAGCAGCCCATCCGCGCCGAGGGCAAGCTGCTGGTCATCGATGGCGGCTTCTGCCGCGCTTACCATCCCAAGACGGGCATCGCCGGCTATACGCTCATCTCGAGCTCGCGCGGCTGCCGCCTCAAGTCGCACCGGGCCTTTACGACGGTTGCCGAGGCACTCACGCGCAACGTGGACATCGAAAGCGAGACCAACCGTTTTGACCAAGCGGACCGTCGCCGCATGGTGAGCGACACCGATACTGGCGCCAAGATCCGCAGCCAAATCCAAGACCTGCGTCAGCTGCTCGATGCATATAGAAACGGTGCTATCGAGGAGCGCGCCTAGCACCACCCGCGGGGATTGGCTAAACTTGCTGAGTTTGTCATCCCCGCGGCGCTTCGGCGCCAGCTTAAGGCAGGTACCATGCAAAAGCTCCTTGCGCAGATCATGAAATTTGGCATCGTCGGTGTCATTGCCACGGTTATCGACTTTGGCATTATGAATCTGCTCCACTACGGTCTGGGCCTCAACATCCTAATCGCCAACACCAGCGGCTTTATCATCTCACTCATCTTTAACTACCTCGCAAGCATGAAGTACGTGTTTGCGCACAAGGAAGGCATGAGCCGCCGCCGCGAGTTCATCATCTTTGTCGTGCTGTCCGTGATCGGTCTGGCACTCAACGACGGCATCGTGCTGGCGCTCAACGCCGGCCTGGGACTCGAGGCCAATATCGCCAAGATCTGCGCCACCGCGCTTGTCATGGTCTACAACTTTGTGACCCGAAAAATCTTCCTGGAGGGCGACGAGACAAAATAGCTCGAAACCCCTGCAGCATTACGGCGCCCACGGACGACGCGCACTCAGCGCAGTATCGTCCGTGGGTGTCGCTCGTTTACGGGCAAATTTTCAACGTTTGCGGATTAGCTCTTGAAAATTTGGCGAGTTCATATAGTTATTGGCAAAGACCTTACGTTTCCCTTGTAAAAGCTCTAAAGTATCCTCTGCTCGATTCATCAACGCATTGGATGTGATTACGTGCGCAAGGCGCTGGCACAACCTCATACCAAGCAGTTCCTCAAGTTTGCTGTCGTGGGTCTTATCTCCTTTGGCATCGACTGGGGCATGCTCATTGCGCTCGTCGAGCTATTCCACCTCGACTTTTTGATGAGCACCACGGTTTCGTTTATCACGTCCGTCGTGGTCAACTACTGGCTCAGCATGAAGTACGTGTTCGACCACCGCGAAGGCATGAGCCGCAAGCGCGAGTTCACGATCTTCACCATCCTGTCGGTGATCGGCCTGGGCCTCAACGACCTGTATATGTTTGTGGGCGTCACGTTTTTGAGCATCGGCTACCAAGCCATGAAGGCCATCGCCACGTTCCTCGTCACCTGGTACAACTACTTCAGCCGCCGCTTCTTCCTCGAGGGCGCACGGTCGTAGTTTGTTCGACATTTGCTTGAAGGTATAACCGGTTGGAATTCCCGTTCCAACCGGTTTTTTGTTTGCCGAGAGACCCGGCGACCCAGTCCCATTCGCATGAAAAACGGGCGATCCGGATGTTGGTCCGAACCGCCCGTCTGGCGCACTATGTCGAGGCCTCTAGCCCGTTACGTAATACCAAACGACGTTGTCGCCATTGGAGAGAACGTAGTTACTGCAGGCCGTCATGGGCGTTGTGCCGTTGACGGAGTACATCCAGCCGCTCGTGCCGCCGTACTGTTTCTCGGCCAAACCACCAATCGCAGAAACATACGTGCCGTACGATGAGCCGTGTGCGTTGACAGAAAGGCCCAGCGCGCACAGGGCATCGTAAACGGTGGCGCCTTCGTTAAAGGTAAAGGTGCCGC
Organism: Collinsella aerofaciens; assembly: GCF_039758965.1. Lineage (GTDB taxonomy): Bacteria > Actinomycetota > Coriobacteriia > Coriobacteriales > Coriobacteriaceae > Collinsella > Collinsella aerofaciens_BR. The sequence continues at coordinate 12,529 of NZ_JBDMSL010000007.1, forward strand.
CAGAGGACACGGGATTGCCCACAGCGCTCGATGTGACCGAAACCGTCACCGTAACGTAGTTGGACTCCTGTGAGCCGCTTTGGCTGCCCGAGGAGGCGTTTCCACCATTAGAGGATGAGGCTCCATCAGACGACTGGCCACCGCCCGAAGAAGCACCGCCAGACGCATTGGAAGTATCACCGGCTCCCGTATTTTGGGCAGCGGATTTATCGCCAGACTTCTTGCCGCCCCGGTCCTCGGACTTCTTGCTATCCGAGTTTTTGTCCGATTCCTTGTTTGAAGACTCGGAATCGTCCTTGGCGTCGTTCGAACCCTTGGGCTCGTCTTTTGCGTCATTCGAAGATTTGGAATCCTTGGAACTAGCCTCGCCCGAAGCGGCAGACGAGCCAGACCCCTTGGTGTCCTTGGCGACGACGCTCTCCCCCGTCACGGTCTGAACGATCCAGTCGATGGACCAGGCGCCGCTCTCGGAAGGATGGACGAAGCCCAGCGAGACGACGATCAGAATGGTGCACGCGGCAGCAAGAACGCCAAGGAGCGCCTTGCGACGAGAGGCGGACGCCGCCGAAGCGGCGCCCTGTTGCTTTGCATCGTCGAACTGAATGAACGAGGAATCTGGTTGCTTGGGGTCAGCGTCCTTGGATTTATTGGACACAGCCCTCACCTACCGACGTTTGGTGAACACGAACACGCCGACGATGGCGAGACCGATGACGCCGGCGGCAACGCCAACAATGGCGAGCGGGTTGGTGCCAGTCTCCTGCTCGGAAGCACTAGAGGACTTCTTAGCAGTGGTCGTGGAAGCAGCACCCGTATCGGACTTGGAATCGGACTTCTTGTCGGACTTCTTGTCGGACTTGCTGTCCTTCTTGTCAGACTTCTTGTCAGACTTCTTCTCGTCCTTCTTATCGGACTTATCGGAGTCCTTCTTGTCGGACTTGTTGTCCTTGGTCTCGGTCTTGGTCGACACCGTCGTCTTGGTCGTCGGCTTATGACCCGGGGCGACAGCGCCGCCCTTCGAGCCGGAGCCGGAACCCGTGCCAGTGCCAGCGCCAGTGCCGGAACCAGTACCGGTACCAGAACCGCCGCCGCCATTCGAACCAGCGCCACCATTACCGCCAGGGTTAACGGCATTCTTGGTCCACTTGGCATACAGCGTCAGGTCGGCCGTCACCGCAGCGCTAAAGTCATACGCCTTTGTGCAGGCAACATCGGTGTACCAACCGGCAAAGGTGTAGCCCTTGCACCGCGGCTTAGTCGAGGGCTCCGTCGCCGCTTTACCTTCCTTCACGCGTTGAGAATCGGGCATCGCCGCATCCTTACCGTTGGCGTCGAACGTCACGGTATAGCGTTTGACCCTTTGGCCATTACCCTTGACAGCAAACAACTTGCCCGAGTCATTGACATAGTAGAGTGAGCCATCGGATCCGACCGAAATGGAAGCCATGCAGTACTGCTGGTCGCCCGCCGCGGGCGTATAAAGCAGCTCGGCCTCGTCGTCGCCAATACGGTAGCGATAGATGCCGCCCGGGTTGTTGTTAGACGTAAAGTAGACGTACGTCTCGCCATTCTGGACAGAAACAACCGGCTGCGACTTTACGTCACCGCCGCCCGAAGTCCCCTGGCGAATATAGCTGCCGTCCGCCTTGCAAATGGAATAGTCCACAGCAAGCGTCTCTGCATCAATCACTGCAAGCTGACCGTAGTGATACGTGTTCTTATTCGTGTAGCCGTCCATAAAGGATTCGGTCGATGCGCCTCCGACCACAATCTTGCCGTTGGCCAGCACCGGCGTCGAGGTCGAGCTGCAACCAAACGTCACCTTGCCAAGCTCGGAAAGCGTTCCGTCCGTTCCAACCGATAGCTTATGCAAAACGCCATCGGCGCTCACGACATAAGCGATCGATCCATCGACCAGCACCGTCGTACGCACGCGCTCGGCAATCTTGAGCGACGCAACGGTCTTTCCAGTTTCGGAGTCGACCGTGCTCACCGTACCGGAATCATCTGCGATGACGCCATAATTGCCCGAGAACGCCAAGCCGGCCCAGTAATAGCCCTTGCTGTTCTCGTTCTTATGCTGCCACATAACCTTGCCATCGGAGATGCGCACGCAGAGCAGGTAGCCGTCGCTCGAGTCGGACCAGCTAGCCGATGCCGTCCCAAAGTAGGCAAAGCCGTCACGAACCGTAATGGACGCAAGGGACTGCTGAGCACCATCGGGGCCAGCAGGCAACTCATCGGTTACCCAAACTGTCGCCAGAGCATCAACCGTCAGCGCCTGCAGGCGACCGCTCGAAAGCGGCACGAGTATCACGCCACCGGTGTATACCATACGCGAGGTCGAATCGATCTTTGCCGCCAAAGGCGATTCGGCAACGGTCTCACCCGTGTCGACATTTTTCTTGAGCAGCTTGGAACCAACGGCCACGTAGAGGTAGTCACCGACCAGCAACGGGTCGGAAATACCCTTGCTCCATTCGTTCGAGCCCTTGAGCTCGCTCACCCATTTTGCCTCAGCGTCCTTCGTGGGCACAGGAGCGTCGGTTACTTTGTCGGCGCTCGTATAACCAGGCCAATCGCTATCCCAGTTAGGACGTGCGGCACCCGGGTCAACAACAACACTGTCGACGCCAGGCACAGTATCGCCGGGAGCAAAAGCCCAGACGATTTTGTCGCCAGACTTGAGCACGTAATCGCTATCGAGCTGAGACCCAGGAACGCCGTTGACAAAGAACGACCATGCACCCGACAGCTCGGTGCCATCAAGCGGAGATACGAGACTATAGACGCCCCAATAGCCAAATTGGTCGTACATTTTTGACTTTATGCCAAGGGCATCGAAGTAAGCAGCAGAGGCATCCTTAATCGGCGTGCCCTTAGCAAACACCTGGGTCGAAGGGCTCGTCCAACGCTGAGCTATCTCGGCCTTTTTGCCAATAATCTCCATCGTGACGGAAACCTGCTCGGGCGCGGGGTCGCCGTACTTCGAGTAGCACCAGACGACGGAGTCGCCGTCCTTGAGCGTGTAGCCGCCCGCGCCGG
>NZ_JBDMSL010000007.1:15672-93605 GCF_039758965.1 Collinsella aerofaciens
CGGGCGCGGGGTCGCCGTACTTCGAGTAGCACCAGACGACGGAGTCGCCGTCCTTGAGCGTGTAGCCGCCCGCGCCGGCGTCGGAGGCCTTGCCGTTGACGAACAGCTGCCAGTACGCGCCGGTCGCCGGGTCGTAGCCGAGCTTGCGGTCCTTATCGAAGGGCGACGTGATCGTGTTGAGCGCCCAGCCCCAGGAGCCGTTGGGGTCGTAGTCGGCCTTGAGGCCGGCCTGCTTGAAGAGCTGCTCGGAGAGGTCGGCCGCGGTCGAGCCCTCCTTCAGCGTGATCTGCTGGGCGGCGGCCCAGGTCTGCTGGGCGCCCTCGGCGTCGGTGCCGACGACGGAGCACGTGGCCGTGACCTTGGCGACGGGCGCGGGGTCGCCGTACTTCGAGTAGCACCAGACGACGGAGTCGCCGTCCTTGAGCGTGTAGCCGCCCGCGCCGGCGTCGGAGGCCTTGCCGTTGACGAACAGCTGCCAGTACGCGCCGGTCGCCGGGTCGTAGCCGAGCTTGCGGTCCTTATCGAAGGGCGACGTGATCGTGTTGAGCGCCCAGCCCCAGGAGCCGTTGGGGTCGTAGTCGGCCTTGAGGCCGGCCTGCTTGAAGAGCTGCTCGGAGAGGTCGGCCGCGGTCGAGCCCTCCTTCAGCGTGATCTGCTGGGCGGCGGCCCAGGTCTGCTGGGCGCCCTCGGCGTCGGTGCCGACGACGGAGCACGTGGCCGTGACCTCTTGGCTTGCGGCCTTGGCAGGCTGAGCCTTGGCCTCTCCAGCGGCAGAGACAACGGCGGCGTCCTGCTTCGAGGCATCGGACGTCGATGCAGCCGACGCCTCATTGCCGGCAGCGCTATCGTCCTCAGTCTTGTCGGTAGGGCCCGAAGCTGTCGCGGCGGCATCTTGCTCGGCAGTGCCCCCATTCGCCACCACGCCGCTCGCATTGAGGTCAGCAGCAGGGCTTGTCGTGGACTCACCAGAGCCATTCTCGGCAGGCGGTGCCGCCTGAGCCACAGCCTCGGCAATGCCCTCGGCGCCCTCGGCCCACAGCTGAGCCGGTGTGGTGCCAAAGGCCATCGCGAAGGCCAGGAATGCCACCAGGCCGCGCTTGGCTACACCGCGTGCAATCGCGCCACAACGATGCAACGAGGCGCGCTCACGCTCGTCCTCAAACATATCCATTTGTCTCCTACTGTCTGTACTTGGAGCGTTGCCTTGAGACTGCCCCACGTCATCGCGCATGTTGCGCTCGAGCTCCCCCATCGGGGTCCCCCTTCCCTCCAGAGCCCTATGCACACCGGCGGCAAAAGCCGCAGCCGCATGCAAGACGGGAGGCGATCCGACTTAACCTTAACGGCTCGGGCACGTCGTCCGATCTGCGACGCGAGCATCCCGAGCCAAGAGGAATTACGGTTACTGGTACAGCCGGGGACTTGCACCCCGATTCTCCCAAATGCGCAGGATAACCGCGCATTCGTGCGTCTCCGCACCACCATCTAGGCCATCGATTATTACCGTCAAAATGGTATCACGCAAAAGGGCCTCGCACGCAGGCGAAGCCCAAGGTAAAAGCTATTGTTTGCGATAGGAAAATGCGGTGACGGCCGCAGCCTCTAGTGCTTGCCGCCGTGACTGTTGAGCCAGATATTGCGGCCCAGCATAAGCGCCAGCACCAGCGCGCTCACGTAGCCCATAAAGCCAATGACCGGGATACCAAACACAACCGGCTCGATGCGCGCGTAGTACACCACCGACGAACCGATAAACAGACCGGCGATCACAATTGCCATCGACATGCGGTCGATAATCCCACCTAGCTGTCGCAGCGCCTTATCGCTGCTCATGATCTGCGTGTTCACCTTAAGCTGGCCGCGTGTGAGCATGCGCGAAGCCAAGCCCAGATACTCGGCCGCCTCGAGCGAGCCCTTCGCCGCGCGATAACTGCTCGCTGCAAAGTCGCGGCTCATCTCGCGCATGCGGGCGTAGGTGCTCTTCTCGTTTTTGATGTGCGTCTGGATGATCTGGATCATGTTGACGTTAGGCATGTACTCGGTCAACAGGCCCTCAAGCGTCACCATGCCGCGGGCGAACATTGTCACCACGCTCGGCAGCTCAACGTCATTTTTGCGCGCGAGGTTTAACAGCGAGGTCAAAAACTCACCGATATCCAGGTCCTTAAGGTCAAGGCCCGCAAAGTCAGCCACGATAAAGTCCAAATCGGACAAAAAGGCCGAATGATCGAGCTCAGCCGAGTCGCCACGCGTCACGGCGAAGCGCATGAGCGAATCCTTGAGCTTTGGCACATCGCCCTCGGCCACGGCAAAGATCATATCCTTGACGATACCGCGGTCGTGGCTCGACATGCGTCCGACCATGCCCAAGTCGATAAAGTAAACGATGCCGTCCTTGAGGATGATATTTCCCGCATGCGGGTCGGCATGGAAAAAGCCGTCGTCGAGCACCTGCGTCGAATAGTCCTCGACGATCGCGGCGCCAATCTTTTCCAAGTCATAACCCTCGGCTGCCAGTCGTTTGGGATCGGCAATCGAGATGCCGTCAATGTAGTCCATGACCACAACATGCTCGGTGCAAAGGTCCAGGTAGGATTTGGGACACGACACGCCATGGACGCTCTTATGGAACTCATAGAAATCGTTGAGGTTTTTGGCCTCGGCCAAAAAGTTGGTCTCCTCGCGAAACGAGGTCCACAGCTCCTCGACCACGCCGTGCAGGTCAACGAATTGATCGGTGTTGACGAACTTGGAAACGATACGCACCACCGAGCGGATGATATCGATGTCCTGTGCCATAACCTGCTGCGCACCGGGGCGCTGCACCTTGACGGCCACGTCCTCGCCCGTCACCAGACGAGCGCGGTGCACCTGCGCGAGCGATGCGCTACCAAGCGGGTTGGGGTCGATCGCATCGAACATCTCCCCCAGGCGCAGGCCGTATTCTTCTTCCAGACAACTGAGTACGACCTCGTACGGCACAGGCTCCACGTCGGAGCGCAGACGACGCAGCTCGTCGCAAAAGCGTTGCGGCAGAATCTCGGACCGGTTGGCCAGAATCTGCCCCATCTTGACGAACATGGGGCCGAGTTCCTCGAGCAGGCGGCGCAAACGAACCGGCGTGAGGTTATCCCACACGCGGTACTTTTTGACCAGGCGAACAATCTGCCCGATGCGTTCGCGACGACCCGCCGGCGTGAGCTGGTATTCCTCGTCCGGCGCCATCGCGTCGGGCTCCTCGGGCACCATATCGACAGCGCGCGGCTTCTTGCGAGCGCCCGAGACGGCGGCGTCGACCTCATCGACAACCGCCGCCTCGTCACCCAGAGGATCTAGATTGTTGTAATCGGTGGTGGAATCTGCCATCTGCGCTGCTACTCGGCCTCTTCGGTATCCTTCGCATCGTCGGGCTCAACGGACTCAACGGGCACCGAGGTCACGTTGTCCTCGACCGAATCGACGATGTCGCGCACATGGGCCAAGAAGGCCGTGCGCTCGGGGGCGGTCATGACGCGGACACGGGCAAGGATAAGCTCGTCGAGCACGCGCTGGGCCGCGGTCTCGCCCTGCGTACCCAAGCGCTCGGTCAGATCGGAGATGGTACCGCCGGCCTGCTCGAACATATCGGACACACTGCGGGCGATATTGGGGGTGGCGGTGTCCTTGCGGACCTGCTCGCCTTTGGTGTTAAGGTCGTCGAGGACCTTCTTGCCGCCTTCGACAGCAACGGCGGCAGCGCCAAAGCCGACGTTGATGGCGCCGTTAACAAGCTGATCGAGTTTCATAACCATGGTTGTCTCCAATCACAAACAACTGCATTGGCGTTCTTGTACCCAAGATTGAGTGAAAGCGACAAAGCGTTTTAGCGCTATTCGATCGACGGGAAATCCCTACCTCACGTTGTCGTTCATCGCGAAAGAGTTCTTCATGGCGCAGCTCGTGGTGTAGAGCACCTTGCCCAGTAGAGCATCGGTCTCTACGCGAACACGCTCGGCAAAGGCCTCATTGGCGCGTGCAAGCTCGGCAGGCACCTCGGCCTCGGGCAGAGCAGCTACGGCAGCATCGACGTCATGGATCTGCTTGTGGCCCATGCTACCGACCTTCTCCTGATAGTCCTCCACAGCGCGGCCGCACTCATGGAAACGGACGTCAGCCAGCGCGCCGATCAGGCGGTTGGCCCAGTAGAAGTTTTCGGACGTCACGCGAGCCTGCGTGTCGGCATAGTACTCGGGCATGGTCTCGACGTTGGCGTACAGCGGAACCAGCGCGTTAAACGAGTTGGAGCCAAACGCCATCCACTGCACGGCGCGATAGGCTGGCTGCGCATAGGGGCGCAGCTGCAACACGGCGAGCTGGCTGTTGCGGTTGATGCCGATGGGACGATATGCGCCACGCGTAGCGGGCGTGCCCTTGCTGTCGTAGCAGTCGTACTCCGTGCCCTGGTAGTGGCTGGAGAGCACGTACTTGATGTCCTCGATGGTCACCTTGCGCTCGGGCACGCGGCTCCAGGGAATGTCGTCGCTCTCGGGCGTGTAGTCGGCCTCGGGACCATCCCACACGTCGCTGGGGTTGAGGCAGCGCTGCATGTACCAGGCGCGCGGCGTGTTGTAGACGTGGTCGCTGTCGCTGTGCGAGCCAAAGGCCTCGCGCGGGTTAAAGACCGTCGCCGGGCCGTCGCCCTCGACGCCCAGCGTCAAGTCCAGATGCCACTCGGCCATCCAGGCGCGCAGGTCGGCGGAGCACATGTGGTCGGCCTGGTCGCCCTCGGCGTCGTCCAGGTCAAAGCTGTCGATACCCAGCTGGTTAGGCATGGTCACATAGGCGTCGTCGGGCACGCGCTTGGCGATCCAGTGATGGCCGCCGATGGTCTCGAGCCACCAGATCTCGCCCACGTCGCTAAAGGCGATGCCGTTGTTCTCGTAGGTGCCGTAGCGCTCGAGCAGGTCGCCCAGGATACGGACGCCGTCGCGGGCGGACTTGGCATACGGCAGGACCAGGGTCACCATGTCCTCCTCGCCCAGGCCACCAGGTTGCGCCGGCACATAGCCGTCCTCACCCTCGTTGCCCTTGGCGGGTACGTAGTCGACGAGCGGGTCGGCACCGCGGACGCGCTCGTTGGTGGTGAGCGTCTCGGTTGCGGACATGCCCACATTGAGCTCGTTGAAACCGGCCTCGGCCCAGATGCCGTGGCCCGGGACAACATCGGGGACGCTCGTGTAGCGCATGGGGTTGTCGGGCAGCTCAACAGTCAGGTGGCTCAGGACGCTTGTGTAGACGCGCGGCCGCTCGTCGGGATGCACCACGCGCATACGTTTGGGCTCAAACACCCCGTTGGACGAGTCCTCGTTACGCGCGACCAGGGTCGACCCGTCGTAGCTTGCGTTTTTACCGACCAGAATCGTTGTGCACGGCATGCGCATCCTCCTTGAGCGAAGAAATCAAACGGCAACAGTGTATCGCTTCGGCGCAGAAAGGGCGAAACCACGGCCTCGGCAACCCCCGTGGTCAAAAAATGCCAAATATGAGTACTGTCACTAATTTAGTAACAGCAATTTTGCTACGCATGGGTGTCGAAAGTCTACATTTGTTCAAAAATTAGATGATGTACTTCCCCATAGGCCCAATAAAATAGGCTCTCTATCGATAATAAATATCGTTAGAGAGCCAAATTAACCTAAAATATATGTGACTATCTTGGCAACAGTACTCATATTTGGCATTTTTTGTCCACGGGGTATAGAACTAACCCCTCAAACAGCCCAAAACGCCTATTTCAATGCGCGCTCGGCCGCTTCGATCACGTGTTTGGCGAGGATCGCCGTCGTCACAGCTCCCACGCCGCCCGGCACGGGCGTGATGGTGTCAACAACCGGCTCTGCAGCATCAAAATCAACGTCCCCGACCAGCTTGCCAGCGGCCTCGTCCCAGTTAATGCCAACATCAATGATCGTCTGGCCCTCGCGAACGGCATCCGCGCCAATCGTGCTCGCGCGTCCAACGGCCGCAACAACGATATCGGCAGAACGGCACTCGGCAGCAAGATCGCGTGTATGCGTATGGCACGTCGTCACCGTGGCATTGCGAGCCGTAAGTGCGGCGGCAACGGGACGCCCGATCACCAGCGAGCGCCCGACCACAGCAACCTTAGCTCCATCCAGCTCAACGCCGTAATGATCCAGCAAAGCAAGCACGGCTTCGGCTGTGCAGGGGGCAAAACCCTCGCCGCGCCCCGAAAGCGTGGTGAGCAGCGAAGCCGGCGTCATGGAGTCAACGTCCTTGGCGGGATCGAGCGCTGCGGCGACGGCGTTCTCGTCAAGGCCGGCGGGCAGCGGGCGGAACATCAAACAGCCATGAACAGCCGAATCGGTATTGATGTCCTCGATGGCCGTCAACAGCTCGTCCTGCGAAACATCGGCAGAAAGCAAAACGCGACGAGCCTCAATCCCCACTTTTTCGCAGCGCTTGAGCGCACCGCGCTCGTAGGATAGGTCGTCCTCGCGTTCACCTACACGCACGATAGCCAACGTCGGAACAACGCCCCGCTCGCGCAGGGCTGCGCAGCGAGCAGCAAGTTCCTCAGTCAAAGCGCGAGCAACGGGAGCACCCTTCAGCAGTTCAGCCATGGCTATCCTCTCTTCCTTGCAGCGTCGGAGGCGCGGCGCGCCAGCGCATCGGCGCGCGGCAACCATGTGTCGAGCAACTCATCACACGCCGTCTCGAGCTCCTTAGCACGAGCGCGATCCTTCATAGACGTGGTGTTCGCAAAGAGCGTCAAGCTCGCGCCCTGCATAGCGGCACGGCAGAACACGGCGCCGCACGCCACATCGGACAGCAGTTGACGCGAACCCTTGTCGGCCATGTCCTCGAGCAGCGCCAGCGCACGCCCGCAGGCATCCATAATGCGATACGGCGGCAGAGCGGCCACATGCAGCGCATCCTGAATCGCGGTCGCTCGAGTCGGATCGTCACGCGGAATACCGTACGCCGCGGACACCTGGCCGTACGCACGAACGTCCTCGGCGACCAGACCCACAAGTTCCTGCGCCAACTCATCCGCCTGGGCAAACGCGCGCGTCAGATCGTCTGCGCGATCGGCAAGCGCAGGGTTTGTCGCCCCATAGCGAGCAACCATCCCGCAAAGCGAGGCGCCCAGTGCACCTACAAAGGCGCTCGCGCTACCGCCGCCGGGAACCGGCTCGCGTGCGGCAAGCGCCTCGGCAAACTCTCGACATGTTTTATCCATCATCTCTTGGCTCATACGCACGCACCTTCAAGTCATATACATCGGTCGGGTGGCAACCGCCGACCGACCGCATCAATCACATAATGGTGCTAAGTCTAGCCCATAAGTACATGAGCGTCAGCGCACCTGGCCATCGCGGATTTCTATGACGAACGATAGGCCTCGGCACCGCAAACATGGGACACATGGCCCACCTTTCGAGACTTCCGGACGTCAAAAACTGAGGCATATCTATAAACAAGGAACCTGTTGGGGCAACGCCCACGCACGCGCGCCCCATTAAATCAACGGGCACCTCACCCCGGGGAGGGCCGACAGCATCGGCCCTCCCCTCTTTTGCGACCGCACATATTGCCACTTGTCGGCGCAATTCCAGCCCCCAGAATGGGACACATGGCCCACCCTAGCGAGCCGTCCGCGCGTACAGTAAAGGCAGGTAATCCATGGGCGGTTACAGATCGAGGAGGACACGACCATGAAAAAGAAGGCCTTTGCGATTCTCACCCTCTGCATCAGTCTCTTTGCCGCGGTTGCCCTGGTGGGTTGTGGCGGAAACGGCGACGCTACCGGCAGTGGCGGTGACGGCGGCGCGGAAAAGCCAGCCGTGGATATGAGGACCGACTTCATTTGGTTTAAGGTCGAAGTCCCCGAGGGCGTCGAAATCACGGACGTCGCAGGCGATACCGCCGACAGGGCCCAGTTTAAGTTCACCGAGAGCGAGCATGCCAGCGACCGCTTCATCCCCGTCTTCGATCCTGACAAGAACGCCGATGAACTGTTTGACTACGAGGCAAAGTGGAAGGCCAACTCCGGATGGACCGAGAGCGATCCCGTTAAGTACAACGGCAAGACCTGGCGCAGCGCCTACTTTACGCACTCGGGCGGCGTGACGACCGAGTACTTCACTGACGTTGACGGCGGCAGTGTGTACGTACGTATCGACAATGTCGAGGAGCACAAGGACGCCGTCGAGACCATGATGAAGTCTCTGGAGTTTGCCGACGACATCGCCAAGGCCAAGACCGAGGCCATGGACGTCAAGCTCGAGGATATCGAGATCAAGCGCTAAGCGACTGGCGAGCACAACGGGAAACACGGACGCAGTGCAAACAAGCGACGGTATCCCAGCGCTTCGTACCCAGGGAGGGCCGGTAAGCCGACCCTCCCCATTCTTATGCCGGTAGCCGACGAACGCAGGATGCCGGGCTCCAAAACCATCCCAGACGTGATAACAGCACAAATAGACAAGTGCCCCAACACGTCCGCCCGCCGATTTATAGCGCCGCGCAGGCAATTTAAACCGGCGTCTTTAAACATCTGGGCAGTATAGTGACCAAAACAAGTGCATAACCGCACCCTGCGAACGGAGGAGATATGACCGAACACCATGCCATCAGCCGCCGAGCGTTTACGCTGGGCCTAGGGCTTGCGGCGTTGTCACCACTTGCAAGCCTGCCTGAAACCGCAGCGCCGGGCATTCCCCTGCGAACGGCATTTGCAGACAACACACCCGCACCGTCGGACAGCCTCGACAATTTCGTCATTCGCCTTCGCCCCGCGGGCTATTTTCGCACCGCGAGCGTCAACCAAGACGGCAACGTTCGCGGCAACGTCTGCCACCTGTTTAACGACGGCACGTCCAGCAAGCTCATCCTTGAGAACGTAACGACCAAGAATGACGATACAAACTGGTATGCTATCCGCACCTTGCTCAATTTCGAAGAGCATAAAAAGACGGGCTACAGCATTTGGTCGGTCGACGACGACTCGGACAAAGATGGAAAGGTCATCCACGTATGGGGCGGCGAGTATGACAACAAGCCCAGCCGCGCTTTTGCGTTCGAACGTCAATCAAACGGAACCTATATCATTCGAGACCGCACGGTCGAGAAAGAAACCGAGAAAAAAGACATTAAGTACCTGGCAATAGAATCGGACGGCAAAGACCAGGACAACAATAAGATCTGCCATAAGAGTAAGAGCATTCCGTGGGAGCTAGAACTTGTCGGTTACGACATGGGCAAGATCAATACCACAGTTAGAAGTATCGACTGGACCACGGATAGCAGCTACGTCGACGGACCATGCTGGATGAAATACGTCGACGACAACAAGTACCTCGACGAGCTGAGTATCCCGGGCACGCATGATTCGGGCACCTGCAGCGTGGACAACGACACCGAGCCCCAATCCTCACAAGCAAAGTGCCAGCAGGATTACATCCCGACGCAGTTGCTCGAAGGCATTCGCTATTTTGATATCCGACTCGGAAGGAACGACGAGAACGGCGACCCCGGTATCGACCATGGAAGATGCTACCTGCTCAAAAAAGACGGGGGCTTTATGCATCTCTCCGATGTCATCGGTTACTTCAAAACATTTTTGAACGAAAACCCGTCAGAAGCGCTCATCATGCTTGCGTCACGAGGCAACGACGAGGCTACCGACGAAAGCGTTACGACGGCTTTCGCCAAGGTTATGCACGATAATCCCGATCTGTTCTACACGTCGAGCCGAATCCCCACACTGAACGAGGTGCGCGGAAAGATCGTCCTGCTGCGTCGATTTGTACTCGCCGGCAACAGCGTAAGCAGCCACACGTGGGGCCTCGATCTCACCCAATGGGACGACAAAATCAAGGCGCATTCCGGGCAGTCGATGTGCCTCGTCCAAGACGCGCGAGGCTTTGAGACTACGGGCAATGCGGGCGACAAAGAGCCCTATTGCACCAAGGTATACGCCCAGGACCATTTTGAATGCACCGGAACCGACAAGATTAGCTGGGTCGATATGGCGCTGCGAGAGACGACCAATCTCACGCGCAACAAGGTGGACGTCGAGGACAATGATGGCGCCAAGGTGCAAGTCCTGGAACGCTGCTGGTCTATCAACTACACCAGTTGCACGAATTACAAACAAGGAAGCAATCCTTTTACCGCGGCGCGAGTGGTCAACGAGCATCTGTACAAGAGCCAGTACATCAATCCCAGCGGCAGCGATAAAACAAAGTCAGATTGCCTCAAGCACGTTGGCATTATCGCGTCCGACTTTGTCGATTCGGCACTGGCCCGGAGCATCTACCAACGCAATTACGACGCGAAGCACAAGCCAACAGTTTCATGCTGCCTCCCGGACCGCATGCACATGACGTATGGAGACTCGCTGAGCGATGCCTCGCTCCAAGATGGCAAGACCGTTGGCGAGGGCCATTTCCGCCTTGTCGACAGCAGCAACGTACTCAACGTGGCCGCTTCTGGCAGCGCGTTTGCCATCGAATACGTGGATGTCGACGCCCTGGGCAACGAGACCGTTACGGGGCTGCAGGGCTCTGTGCCCATCGATATCGATCGACGCGCGCTGACGCCCCATTTTGAGGGACTCGAAGGCCTTAAGGCCGGCGAAGACGTGCGCGCCAAGATTGCGGCATCACTCGAGGGCAAGCTCGAAACCGATGCCTGCACGGCCCAGCTCGAGTTTGTGCGCGACGCGAACGGCGCTCCGGGCACGGCAATGGCCGAGGGCGAAACATTTGCCGCAGGGACGTACTGGGTGCGCGCGAAAGACCTTTTGGGCGACGCGGCACAGAACTACATGCTCGCCAGCGATGGAGCCGTAAGCTTTACCGTAGCGGCCTCGGGCAGTGCAGGCGGCACCGGCAGCGGCACGGGTTCCAACGCAGACGGCGCCGACAAGAACGGCGGCGGCAACAAGAGCAAGGGCTCGGGCGGAAAACTCGCCGACACGGGCGACGGCTCTGGTATCGCCGCCGGGCTCGCCGCTGCCGCCGTGGCGACAACGGTCGCTGGCGCGGCAAAGCTTGCCAGTGACCGCGAAGACAGCGAAGGCGCTAGCGAATAGGCAAGCCGGCCTTTTAAACACATCGACTCAATCGGGAGCGTAGGACACCGTTCTGTGCCCCCGATTTTTACCTTGGCCCGAACGCCGCCATAGGCTACATCACTATGTTCAGCACGTTGACGAATTCCTGAGCCTGGGAGCGGCTGCTCAGGCTAAAGACACAGGCAGTCAACAGCCTGTTGCGCAGAAAAACGTCGCGGCCCTTGATCCTGCTGACCCCCGTGATGTCCTTAAGGTAGACAATCTCGGTGTGCTTGCCGCCGAAAGTGCCCTTCTTGAGTACCTCAATGCGGTTAGGGTAGATCTTGACGTCTTTAAACCTGCCCGAACCCTTACCCTGGAATAGCAAAGTGTTGTTGTCCATACACATCGCTCCCCATGGTTAGAGTTAAAACTGCCTCTATGGTCACATTTTAGTCACTTCGGGAATCCTGCACGAAGGCGCTAGGCGACATTGAAATTCGAGTCCGTGCGAAGACCTTTAATGAAGTGCCCAGTACTTCCCCGCAACACAAAAACGGGGCAGTCCGCACTTCTGCGGACTGCCCCGTTCCTCTAACTATCGCATCGCAGCACCAACCGGCTGCGCTTCCCTACTTCCCAAATAGCGCACCCAGCAGACCGCGGCGTTTGGGCTTCTCCTCTCGGTAGGAACCCTCGGCTGCGGCCGCCACCTGTCGCGGCTGCTCGCCGCCTCCACGGCGCACAATCTGGTATAGGAAGGGCGATTTAACGTATTTGACCTCGATGGGCGTGGCGTGCACGGTGCTTTCGCTCGACAGCATCACGTTGGGATTGAGCGGTGCCACGATATGCGTTTCGCGCTTGTCGCTAAACACCACCGCGGCTGCACGACCCGTCTGGCCGTTTACGGCAATGCGCACCTGCTCACCATCGCGGCCGTCTGTCGCCGGACGATCGACAAAGTAGACCGGCACCATCACCAGGCCATCCTTATGCTTGCGGGCCTTGCGCGCCCAGGTTCGGATGCTCTTTTTATTGAGCCCCAGTACAGCCTCGGCGTCGTTGCCCGCAACGTCGAGCGCCAACTTATCAATGACCACCTGGTCCTTGGTAGACGCATCGACGGAGACGACGCGGAAGTTGCCTTCCTGCATGGCCGGGTCAAACGGCCCAACCTTGGCAAAGTCCCACGGCTCCAAAATGCCCATAAGGCGAACATCCAGATAGTTTGCCCGCGGGTATGCCCAGTCGAGCACCTCGTAGTACACCAGGGTTTCCTTGCTCAGGCCCTTGCCCGGGAAGCTCGCCATCATGCGCAGATCGGCAAGCGCCATGGGGAAATAGAAGAGCATCATGTCGTTTTGAATCGCGTCTTCCACATCGTGCCCGGCAAAGGCGTCGGGGTACTGGCGCACCAGCTGCAGTGCGTTGGCACGTGCCTGCTGCGGCGAGATTTCGCAGGGAATGCCCTGCTCGGGCACATACTCCGCACCAACGCCCATGGTCAGGCGCTTGCTGAAGGTACCGGGCTTGAGCAGGTCGGCAACGCCGATCTTGTTGCCGCAGGACGGGCACTCAAACACGCGCTGCGTTGACTCGCCCTCAAAGGACGCTCCGCAGAAGGGGCAAGGAATGCTCACATGCGTGGCCTCTTGGAACTCTTGCGCCGTGCCGCGATCCTCCCACAGCAGATGTTCCAGGACCGACTGATTGCGCCAGTGCGAATTGAAGAAATACCAGTCCGGGTCCTCCGGGCGCTCGAGTTGCGACACATGCGTGAGCTTGAGCAGTCCATCCACCACCGTCAACGGCGTATGGCGAATGCCCAAAGCGCTCTTGGGCTCTCCGGCGTCCGCCTGCCACGGAATGATCGCACCGCAATAGGCGCACTCAAAACTGCGCTTAGCCTGGTGCGAGTACATAGGACCGCCGCAGTTTTGACATTTAATGGCAAACATCTCGTCCATGGAAACGTCCTCCTTTGCACAGGGGCTGTCGACATTAAGTATGTCGAGCAAACAGGCACATGCCCATACCCATGTGGCCCAAAATGGACCGCCCGGGCAGACGAGAAGGCTCGCTCGTTAGCACCGGCAGACTATTGCTGCATTTTCTGAGCATCGGTGCACGGCGCCCCCGCGCGAGCTACACTATCCCCTTAAACATGATTGTGAGGACGACCGCTATGCTATTTGTAAATCGGCTGGTACATACGCTTGTTCCCGGCAGCGAGGACGAGCCGGTCGATGCATCTTGCCGCACCAACGCGGGTTTTGCCGCAAGCCTCATCTGCATTGGCCTCAACATCACCCTGTGCCTGGCCAAGGGCATCGCGGGCCTGCTCGCCGGTTCCGTCTCCCTCATCGCCGACGCTTTCAACAACCTCTCCGATGCCTCGAGCAACATCGTGAGCCTGCTCGGGTTCCGCCTTGCCAGCCGCCCGGCAGACGAGGGCCACCCTTACGGCCACGGCCGCTACGAGTACCTGGCTGGTCTGTTTGTCGCCGTCCTGGTTTGTGCCGTCGGCATCAACCTAATCCTCGAGTCGGTCACCAAGATCATCAAGCCCTCGCCCACCGTGTATTCGGCGCTCTCCACGGCTGCCCTTGTTCTGTCCATGCTCGTCAAATTCTGGATGGCAGCGTTCAACCGCACGCTGGGCGATCACATCGACTCCGAAACGCTCATCGCCACGGCGCAGGACTCCAAAAACGACGTCATCACCTCGGGCTCGGTCTTGGTGGCGGCGCTTATTTCGCAGACGACCGGCTTTGATCTCGATGGCTGGGCAGGCCTGGGTGTGGGCATCTTCATCTGCATCAGCGGTCTGGGCCTGGTGCGCGACGCCATCAGCCCGTTGCTGGGGCAAGCGCCCGACCCCAAGCTCGTCCAGGCAATCCGCGACAAGATCATGTCCTATCCGCAGGTCTTGGGCACACACGACCTCATGGTGCACGACTACGGCCCCGGCCGTCAGTTTGCCAGCGCACACGTCGAAATGCCCGGCGAGGGCGATGCCTTTGAGCACCACGAGATCCTGGACACCATCGAGCATGATATCAAACGCCAGATGGGCATCGGCATCACGCTGCACTGCGACCCCATCGCCACCACCGGCGACGACCTGCGCGGCTGGGTCAAGCGCGGCGTCATGCAGATCGATCCCGCGCTCTCCATCCACGACCTGCACGAGCACGACGGGTTCGTTTCGTTTGACCTGGTGCGTCCCGACGGCTTTGACATATCCGACGAGGAGCTACTGGAGCTCGTCACGCGCATCGTGCACGAGCGCCGGCCCGATGCATCATGCGTCGTTACGTTTGACTCGGGCTTTAGCTCGCCCGACCGTCCGGCAGAGCAGCTGTAGCCCGCTTAACAGCTAGTTTCCCTGCGCGCCCGAGATGCCGTTTTGCAGGGCGTTCCAGGCATCCGTCGCCAAGCCGCCCAAGTTCTGCGCGGTATCGCCCAGGTTTTGTGCCGTATCGCCCAGCTCTTGCGCCTTATCTCCCAACTCCTGCGCCTTGTTGCTCAAGTCCTCCAGCGTATTGGAGCTCGAGCTGTCGGTACCGCTTTGGCCGCCGGACGAGTTGCCATAGCTGTTCTTGTGCGCGAGCTGAATCTCCAGGTTGCCGTTGTCGTTATAGTAGGCATTCGTAACAACCCAGTTGGAATCGATGACGGGCGTTGAGCCATCGTCGGTCAGGATCACGGCGTTCGAAAGGTCGGCTCCGCGCGACTTGAGGAGCTTCTTGGCGTTGGACCAGTACTGTCCCGGGATATCGCTCAGATCGACGGTGCTAGACGAGGCGAACTCGGTTTGCTCGGCAGTGGTATCGGCCGTTGAACTCCCACGCTTGTTGAGCATGCCCGACACGATGGCAAACGCAACCGACAGCGCGAAGAAAATCGCCAGCACGATGAGGATCTTCTTGATCACGCTCGACGGACGCGACGGTGCCTTCTCCTCGTCCTCACCATACTGCGGAATCGATTTGGGATACTCGCGATACGGCTGGCGCGACTCGTAGCGAGGCTGCGCCGTGCGAGGCAAATACGTCGTCTGCTGAGGCTGCGGAATGGGATTCTGCGGCAGGTTGTCATAGGAATTCGGCGTCGAGGCAGCATAAGAATCCTGCGGCGCGTAATCAAACGGATCCGGAGCTGCGTTGCCATAGGGGCCTTGCGAAGATGCAGCGTAAGAATCCTGCGCCGTGTCGCCATAGCCCATAACCCGGGTGGGCTCGGCAGAAGGCTGCGTCGCGGCGGGGTCGGTATAACCGGGGTTGGGAACAACGCGGGTCGCATCGACGCTATCGCCAGCCTGCGCGGAACCGTAGCCGCCCATCACGGTTGTCTTGTCCTGATCCATGCAACGATTCCTTTCCGTCGCGCGTGAGCCTCAAGTTATCCATGCATTCTACCCGCGCAAAAGCCTATGATGGGCAGAGTCCGTCGGTATCTACAAGACATGCGCGGGTCTAAGGATCAAAAAGCCCCGCCGGGCCTTGTGGGCACGGCGGGGCGGACAAGCAGCTATGGACAGCAGACTTAGAACAGGCCGGTGATGTTGCCGTCGTTGTCGACGTCGATGTTTTCGGCCGCGGGCACCTTGGGCAGACCCGGCATGGTCAGAACACTGCCGGTCAGCGCGACCACAAAGTGGGCGCCGGCAGAAACCTTGAGCTCACGCACGGTGATGCGGAAGTTCTCGGGAGCGCCCAGGGCCTTGGCGTTGTCGCTAAAGCTGTACTGCGTCTTAGCGACGCAAACCGGCAGGTTGCCAAAACCATTCTCGCGCAGCTCGGCGAGCTGGCGCTTGGCGGCCGGCGTAAAGTCAACGCCGTCGGCGCGGTAGACCTTGGTGGCAACGGCCTCGAGGGCATCAGCGACATCAGCGCCGTCCTCATAGGCAAACTTGAGCTCGCTCGGCTGCTCAATCAGACGCATGACCTCATCGGCAAGCTCGAGCGCGCCCTCGCCGCCCTTGGCCCAGACCTCGGACAGCTTAACGTTGACGCCGAGCTTCTGGCACTCGGACTCGATGAGCGCAAGCTCGGCCTCGGTGTCCGTCGGGAAGCGGTTGATGGCGACCACGCAGGGCAGACCATATACGTTCTGGATGTTGTCGACGTGACGCAGCAGGTTGGGCATGCCAGCCTTGAGTGCCTCGAGGTTCTCCTCGTTGAGATCGGCCTTGGCGACGCCACCGTTGTACTTCAACGCACGAGCGGTCGCGACGATCACGACGGCGCTGGGACGAACGCCCGTCATGCGGCACTTGATGTCGAGGAACTTCTCGGCACCCAGATCGGCACCGAAGCCGGCCTCGGTAATGGCAACATCGCCAAAGCGCATCGCCATACGCGTGGCCATGATAGAGTTGCAGCCGTGGGCAATGTTGGCGAAGGGACCGCCGTGGACAAACGCGGGCGTGCCCTCGAGCGTTTGCACCAGGTTGGGCTTGAGCGCGTCCTTAAGCAACGCGGCCATGGCACCCTGGGCCTTAAGGTCGCGGGCACGGACGGGCTCGCCGGCAAAGCTGTAGCCGACGACGATCTCACCCAAGCGTTCCTTGAGGTCGCTGATGCTCGTAGACAGGCACAGGATTGCCATGACCTCGGAGGCGACGGTGATATCGAAGCCGTCCTCGCGCGGCACGCCCTGGGCCTTGCCGCCAATGCCGTCGATAACGTGGCGCAGCTGACGGTCGTTCATATCGACAACGCGCTTCCAAGTGATGCGCTTAACGTCAATACCGAGCTGATTGCCCTGCTGGATGTGGTTATCAAGCATGGCGGCCAGCAGGTTGTTGGCAGCACCGATAGCGTGGAAGTCGCCGGTAAAGTGCAGGTTGATATCCTCCATGGGGATGACCTGAGCCCAACCGCCGCCGGCAGCACCGCCCTTCACGCCAAAGACGGGGCCGAGCGAAGGTTCGCGCAGGGCCACGGCACTCTTGACGCCGCGACGACGCAGGCCGTCGGCCAGACCGATGGTCGTGGTGGTCTTGCCCTCGCCCGCAGGCGTTGGGTTGATAGCGGTCACGAGGACGAGCTTGGCCTGGTGATCAGTCGGCTCGTTGAGCAGTGAATAGTCGACCTTAGCCTTGTCGAAGCCGTACGGAATAAGGTGCTTAACGTCGACGCCGGCGTTCTTGGCCACCTCGGTAATAGGCAGTGGCGTGACAGAACGTGCGATTTCGATGTCAGTAGGCATGGGCGGTCCTTTCGTTACCGAATGAGAAAAAGACCAATTCAGCATAGCACGGGCGCGCAATAGTAAAACGCCCATAACCGATGAACGGCGATATGTTTACCCGATGCCCAGCGATAGTCCAACAGCCCGCCAAAACAAAGCGCCCTAAACGGTAGGTTCAATCCCCAGGTGCTCAAAGGTGCGAAGGGTTGCCTGACGGCCCTGCGGCGTACGAATCATCAACCCGCACTGCAGCAAATAGGGCTCATAGACATCCTCGAGCGTGCCCGGGTCCTCGCCCACCGCACTGGCAAGGGTCGTCAGGCCTACAGCACGGCCGGAGAACGTCTTGGCAAGCGTCTCCAAGATACGAATATCCATCCAGTCCAGACCGAGCTCGTCGATCTCGAAAAACTCGAGCGCCTGGCGGCAGATATCGAGCTCGATAGGGCCGTTGCCGCACACCTGTGCGTAATCGCGCACGCGCTTGAGAAGGCGGTTGGCAAGACGTGGCGTGCCGCGCGAACGCGAGCCGATCTCGAGCGCACTGGGATGATCAATCGTCACGCCCAGGATAGTCGCCGAGCGCGTCACAATCTGGGCGAGCTCCTCGACCGTGTAGTAGTCCAAGCGATACGAGATACCAAAGCGATCGCGCAGCGGGCCCGTGAGCATGCCCGAACGGGTCGTGGCCGCCACCAGCGTAAACTTGGGGATATCCAAGCGAATAGAACGTGCGGCCGGGCCTTTACCGATCACAATATCGAGCGCAAAGTCCTCCATCGCGGGATACAGGACTTCCTCGACCGAACGGTTAAGACGGTGGATCTCGTCGATAAACAGCACGTCACCCGGCTGCAGGTTGGTAAGGATAGCCGCCAGGTCGCCGGTGCGCGCGATGGCAGGGCCACTCGTCGTCTTGATCTGAGCGCCCAGCTCGTTGGCGATAACGGTGGCCAGCGTGGTCTTGCCCAGGCCCGGAGGACCCGAGAAAATCACGTGGTCGAGCGTCTCGCCACGGCTCTGCGCCGCTTCGATCAACACGCGTAGGCTCTGCTTGATGTGCTCCTGGCCACAGTAATCGTCCAGGCGCTGGGGGCGCAAAGTGCGGTCGACATCGAGATCCTCGGCCGTCAGCTCCGAGCCCACCATGCGCTCGCCGTGCGCCATGGATGCCGCCGGCGAGTTGCCGGGCGTCGCCCACAGGTCCTGAGAGTCATCGGCTTCCCACATCACGCATCCATTCCGAGTCGCTTAAGCGCCGCGCCGAGCAGATCCTCGACACGCATATTCTGCCCATCATACCCGCTCAGGGCAACATCGGTCTCCTGCGGGCTAAAGCCCATGGAAAGGAGCGCCGCACGGGCATCATCGATCGCCGAAGGAGCGGCGGCGGGAACCGGCATCGCAACCTGGCCGGGAATCACGTCGACCGGCACAAAGCCCTTATCCTTGGCAAAGGTGCTCTTGAGTTCCAGGATCAGGCGCTGAGCTGTCTTTTTGCCCACACCGGGTACCTTGGCCATGCCCTTGTCGTCCTCGGCCATCACCAGCGAATACAGCTGCCCCACGGTATAGGTGGAAAGCACGGCAAGCGCCAGGCGCGGGCCAACGCCCGAAACGGACACGAGCCGGTCGAACATCATGCGCTCATCCTTTGAGGAAAAACCGAAAAGTGTCATGGCGTCCTCGCGCACCTGCATACGCGTGTAGAGGCAGACCTCGCCACCGGGCGTCGGCAACGTGGCCGCAGTGCTGCCCGAAATGCCGAGCTCAAAGCCAACGCCCGACACATCGACGACAGCAGAGCTCATCGTGGCCTCGACAAGCGTTCCGTGGAGCTGGGAAATCATCAGTATCCGGTTCCTCTCTGTTGATAGAACTCGCCACCGGTGAGGGCGCGGGTGCGGCTGAGGTTTACGTGGCAGATGGCGCAGGCCAGGGCATCGGCGGCATGGTCGGGATGCGGGTCGTGGTCGAGCTGTGTGAGCGTGCGTACCATGTAGGCGACCTGCCGCTTGTCCGCGGCGCCGGTGCCCACCACAGCCTGTTTGATCTGCATGGGCGTGTACTCGCCAATCTCGAGCGCGCATTCCGAAAGCGCGACGAGTGCAGCACCGCGGGCATGCGCCGTGGGGATGGCCGAGCGAACGTTGGCGCCAAAGTAGATGCTCTCGACAGCAGCCGTGTCGGGTCGATAACGCTCGACGACATCCTTAAGGTCATGGGCGATATGCGACAGGCGCACCGCGAGCGGACTTCCGGCACTGGTCTCGATGCAGCCATAGGCACGGCAACGAACCTCGCCACGCCGCTCCTCGATAATCCCCCAACCCGTATGAGCCAAACCGGGGTCAATGCCCAAGATAACCAAGCCGACCTCCCCTCGCCACAAGCACAGCGCAAGGCAAGGCCCCGCGCATCATTCACGAACGTCTGTTCTAGAATAACACAACGGGGCCGAGATGCTTAGTTGAAGTATCGGGACTGGGAGCGAATCCTATCCCATAGTTAGTTCTGCGAGAAAAAGGGGAACTGCCTCGGATCCACCGGCGGGTGCGACATCGGTCCGCTCTGGGGCCCACCCTGCGAGCCGCCCTGACCGTCCATCATCTTATCGATGGCGTCCTGAACCTCGCCCTCGAACTTTTTCATTCCCTCGTGCAAACGACGCTGACCGTCCTCAGAGCGCAGCTCCTCCATTTGCTCGGGCGAAATACCCAGTAGCTCGCCCAGCACGCCCATCATCTCGTTTCGCACGCGCTCGCTCGTATCCTCGTCAGCAAAACGGCGCACCTCGGCGCACGCCAGCGAATCGACCGTCATACGCTCCTTGCCGTTAAGCCCCAGGTCGGACCACGCGAGCATATACGGCCAGGCACGCTCGGCAAACGAACGGGCCGAGACGATCGGCGTCGTCGGCAGCATGCGACGGGAAGCCTCACCCTGTCGAACGAGCATCAGCAGCAGCGAGCAAGCCTCGGGCTTGCCGGCGGCCATTGGGATGTCGTCGAAAGATCGATTGCGGTCCACGTGCGCCTCGAGCGCGCCATCGACCTCACCCGGCTCAAGCCCGCCGAGCAGCTGTGCCGCGCGGTCGAGCATATCAACCGGGCCGTCGAGCGTCGAGAGCGCCTGCGCCAGCACGCGCTCCATACAATCTTCCACTGCGTTGAGCGTCACGAGCTCTTGGGGCACCACGGCAGACGTGCGGTTGCGCACACGCGCCACAAACTCAAGCGTCGACAGGTACACATCGCCAAAGGGCGCAAAGTCGCCCTGGTAGCCGCCGCAAAGCGCCGGCGCCGCCAGCGCGTACTCGGTTTTGGACAGCGGGCTCAGCGCCATCGCACCCAGCTCGAGCGCCGTATCCTCCAGCATCAGGCCCAGCGTGCGCGAGCGCAGGCGCTCGGCATCGCCCGCCGACACGTCGCGATCGAGCACGCGCGCCGCATCCGGTGCATCGCGCTCGACGGTGCGAATGTGCAGACGCTCGGCGATGGCGCGGACGGCGGCACAGCGGGCAGCCTCGGCTTCTTCCTGCGCCGGCGTAAAGATACGGTTGCGCCCCAGCACCAGGCCAATCACATTGCGCGGGCCCAGAGCGTCGACGGCCAGCGCCGCCAGCAAAGACGACGGCAAGTCACCCTCGAGTGCCACCACAGCACGCGACGCACCGTGGGCTCGGGCGTTGTCGCGCACGGCGAGCACCAGCGCCTGCCACAGCCACTCCTCGGAACGGAACTCGGGCAGTTCGTGATCCTCCAGGGCATCGAGCATCACGCCGCGCTGAATCTCCTGAACCAGCAGGCTCTCCTCAAAGCACGGCGCCTGGGCCACCACGCGACCGCAGTCGTCGAGCACAAACGAACCGCCGGTATACACCGACTCGTCATAGGCACCGACCGGCGCCATGCAGGCAAACCACACGCTGCGCTTGGATGCGATCTTGCGGTAGGCGCCGCTGCGAACGGCAGCAATGGCGGCAGTCTCGCGGTCGGTCATGTCAAACGCGTTGAATTGGAAATACGCAATGAGGTCAACACCGGTCGGAAGCATCTCGAGTTCGCGGTCCAAGTCAAAAATCACGGCGATGCGCACGCCGTCCACGTCGAACACCGGCGGCGCCCAACGTGTGTCGTTGTTCTCGCCACGCTGCAGGGCAATGCTCGAACGCGCCGGCACCACATGACCGTCCTTGAGCATCATGTAGTCGAGCAGCGGCTGACCCTCAAACGAAACCGCCGCGGGCACGATGCAGATCATGTCAAGCTCCTGGATACGCTCGGCGACACCAGTCAAACCGGCAAGCACGTCGTGCTCAAAGTCGGCAGCGCCCACCAGGCCACCGGGCAGGGCGCCCATAAAGAGCGGAGCCGGAACGCACAGCACGCGCGCCCCGCGCTCGTGGGCCAGACGAGCCTGGTCCTCGATGCGGCCGCAAATGCCCTCAATATCACCCAGGCGCATATCGATCTGTGCAAGCGCGAGCTTCATGGCCCAGCCCTTTCCGTCGTAAACCATCGAAATCGTAGTAAAAGCGCCGGCCGCATAATGCAGCCGGCGCTTGCATGTGCATATGCTAGCTATGATACCCCGAGCGGGGGCGCGCTCCTAGAATGTCGCGGACCACAGCCCGTGCAGGTTGCAGTAGGCATAAACGGTACCGGTCTTGGAGCCGCCCGCGAAAAACGTCGCGGGTTTCATGCCGGGCTCAAGGTAATGAACCTCTAAGCGGCCCTCGGCCTCAAGGGCGATCCACTCAATGTAGTGCTCGGGCAGGCTGGGGTGCTCGACCGAACCAACGCGGGCGCGAATCACGTGACCGTCACGCTCGGTCTCGACAACAGGCACGTGCTTCTCGTGCGCCGCGTCCTCAGTGTTTGCGGTCAGTTCCGTGCAACCGGCAGGGGTCGCAACGTCGTCGCCAAGGGCGGCAATGAGCTTACCGTCGGGGTCCTTAAAGAATTTCGCCATGATGTTCTCCTTTGCTGATGTGCCAATGTTCTTGATGGTTCTTATGCCCAAAGGCAGACAAACCATCCACGGCATTGCAAATGAACACATAACGGATCAGGCAAGCGGTCGGGCCAAAATGCGTCGACCGTCCTGCCCACTCCAGCAGTCCCACCCCGCGCGCGGCTAGCGACCGTCGCCGCCCAGCAGCGCCAGAACATCTTCGCGGGTAAACAGCGCCGACGAGATGCCGTCGCCGCCGAGCACGCTGTTGACCAGGTCGCGTTTGGACTCCTGCATCTGCATAATGCGTTCCTCGATCGTGTCCTTGGCGATGAGCTTGTACACGGTCACGGTATGTTGCTGACCAATACGGTGTGCACGATCAGTTGCTTGGTCCTGCGCCGCCACGTTCCACCACGGGTCGTAGTGGATGACCACGTCGGCAGCCGTCAGGTTAAGGCCCACGCCGCCCGCCTTGAGCGAAATCAAAAAGACCGGAACCTCGCCCGCTTGGAACTGCGCGACCATCTTGGCGCGGCTCTCCTTAGACGAAGCGCCCGTGAGCTTAAGGAAGGCGATGTCCTCCTTGGCCAGGCGCTTACCGATAATATCGAGCATACCCGTAAACTGGCTGAACAACAGGATGCGATGTCCGCCGTCGAGTGCGCCGTGCACGAGCTCCATGCACGTATCGAGTTTGGCGCTCCCCGCCTTGTAATCCTCGTAGTGCAGACGCGGGTCGCAGCAGATCTGGCGCAACTTGGTGAGCTCGGCAAGCACCTTGAGCTTGTCTTTCTTAAACTCGGATGCCTCGCGGTGCTGCACCTGCTGGGCGATGCGGTCCTGGTTTGCCAGGTAAAGCTTGCGCTGCTCGCCGGCAAGCTGCGCCATGACAGTGTCCTCGATCTTCTCGGGCAGGTCTGCCACCACGTCTTCCTTGACGCGGCGCAGCACAAACGGCGACACGAGCGCCTGCAGGCGGGCGGCGCTGTCGCCCTCGGCGTGCTCGACTGGGCTTTCGAAGCGCTTGGCAAACGACTCGCGCGTGCCAAGTAAGCCCGGCATCAAAAAGTCGAAGATGCTCCAGAGCTCGGATAGGCGGTTTTCGATGGGCGTGCCCGTCAGGGCAAAGCGCACGCCGGCAGGCAGGCGCTTTGCGGCGCGCGCCACCTGGGTGAGCGGGTTTTTAATGTACTGGGCCTCATCGAGCACCACGCGGGCAAAGTCCTGCTCGACGTACTCGTCGATATCGCGCCGCATAAGGTCATACGACGTCACGACCACGTTATGCTCGGCCACGCCGGCGATCTGCACGCGGCGCTGCGCCTTGGCGCCCACAATGGCGCACACATCGAGCGACGGGGCGAAGCGCTCCAGCTCGGCGGTCCAGTTGTACACAAGCGACGCGGGACACACCACAAGCGTGGGTTTAGTGTCCCCCGCCTCCACGCGCGCCAGGATATGCGCGATCATCTGGAGCGTTTTGCCCAGGCCCATATCGTCGGCCAAGATGCCGCCAAGGCCCAGGTGTTCGAGCGAGCCAAGCCACTGGTAGCCGTCGACCTGGTAGCCGCGCATCGTTGCCTTGAGCGATGCCGGCACCGTAAAGTCCATCTTGCCGAGCGTGTCCAGACGCTCGACGGTACGGCGGAACGCGGCGTCACGATCGGCCTCGAGCGCGGGCGTGCGCGCGAGCATGCTATCGACGAACAGGGTGCTCGATGCGGAAAGCGACACGCCGTCGAGCAGGTCGACGGCATCGACGCCCAGGTCCTCGGCGAGGCCAAACGCGGCTCGAGCGCCCTCGTCCAGGCGAATGATGTCGCCGGACGTAAGGCGCGCAAACGTTTGATGGCGCTTGTAGGAGTCGAGGTAGATGGCAAGATCTGCCGCCGAAAGACCGCTCGCGCCCAGTTCAACATCGAGCAGGTTGCTCTTGACGGTGGCACGCACCGAAAGTTTGGGCGCAGGGCGCACCGAGATCTGGCGTAGGCGGTCGCTGAGCATGACCTCGCCCAGCTCGGACAGGGCAGACAGGCCCTCGGTCAGCAAGCAGAACAGGCTCTCGTCGTCGCGCTCCTCAAACGCCAGGCCGCCCTCGTAAAAGTCGAAATACAGGGCCGCCGTGTCCATAACGCGAAACTCTGCTATCTCGTCGCGCGGCGGCACGCCCGGGCGCTGTTCTTCGAAGGGGCTTCCCGGAGCACCCAGGCTAAAGAGATCTGCCGACCAGTCGCCGTAGGAAACCGTAATCTTGCAGGTCACGAGCCCGTCGTCGACACCGATTGCCATGGCAAAGCTCGGCTCGGGCGCCACGGTGTCGAGCACGGCGGGCGCGGTAAGGTCGGTGTAGTCGCGCAAAATGGGCAGCGCCATACGACAGAACTCCCCCACCTGGTCGACAGCGATATGGATCGGCGTGCGACAGGGCAGTAAGCGCGATAGGAACGGCGCCGCATGCTGGGCAAACGCTACATCGGCGCGGCGCGCACGGCGGGTGTCGACCAGATAGGCAACGTCGCCCGAAGCAAAGCAGTATGCATCGGCCGGCAGGCGTAGATCGTAGCTGCCGCCAGCCGCCGGCGCGATTTTGGCGGCAAGGAGCGGTGGGCGCTTAGACAGAGCCTCGTCCTCCCCTTCCGGAGGCATCTCAACCGCCACGTCATAGGTGCGATGCGTCGTCGTCCCCCGCGACCAGGCGGGCTCAAAGGAGATGGTCTGGCCACGCAGCAGGTCCAGCACATATACGATGCTATGCTCGGACAGCGGCAACTGACGCTCGGCGACAAAACCGCTGCGGGCAAAGTCGTACGACGCCGAACGCGAGCTTGTGATGTCATCGAGATAGGCAACTGTCGTCACAACAAGGTTGAGCAGCTTTGTCGACACGTCCTCGAAGGCTTCGGGCGTATGGACAAACGTGAGCTTCTTGCCGTACGAGAAGGTGCCGCCTCGGACATAGGCGTCGGCCATGCCGTCGATATCCTTGACCACGTAGGAGACCGATCCACAACGAATGCGAAGCTCGAGCGCCCAGCTAAAGCGGTCGGCAAACAGTGGATTGTAGTACGGCACCAACGAGGGCTCCAACACCGCCTTGTGGGCATCGGGATCCACACTGCCAGCGAGCTTGCGGCGCATGCTCGCCAGCTCATCCATGCGTGCGTCCGAAAGATCGGAGAGCGCCGCCATGAGGCTGGGACTCGTGGGGACGGGCGCCGGAAAGGGAAAGTTAGGGTTGACCGCCGGTGCGGCGGACGCGGGACGCGTGGCTTGCTTGGGCGCCGCCGTAAACGTGCGGACCGGCGTGCGCAGGCCCTCGACGGGCTCAATGCCGCTTGCGTCCAGATACGCAAGCGCCGTGGCGATGGCGTGCTTGCACATGCCGGGGTAGCGATAGGCAGCGGGGCAATCGCAGTCGTAGTCGATCACCTCGTGCTCGTCCATGTCGAGCGCCACGTGCGTCTTGTACAGGTCGCCGCGCGAGCCGCGCACTGCACCCTCAACCGTCACGTTTTTGGAGAAGCGCGAGCCGCTGTCCTCGATCGACAGCACGGCGCCGTTGAGCATGAGCGAACGCCCCTTCATAAAGGTGCCGCTCAGCGCCGCCTCTTTCCGGAGCGCCTGCACAAACGTCCCCTGTGCCATCACTTCCTCCAATCCACACAGGGTAGCTAATTTGGGACGGGGCTATTTTAGCTACCCCCATATGTCGGTTGAGATGTATTCCGACCCCGGCTCATTCGCCGTCAGCCAAAGGGTAGCTAAAATAGCCCCGTCCCAAATTAGCTACCCCGGCAAAATCATTTTAGATAACCGTCACGCGGCCCTGGTTACCCACGATGGCCTTGGCCTCGGCCAGCAGCGGAATCGAGCGCGCGTTGACCTTGGCGGGCACCTCGGCGCGCAGCACGCGCCCGTCCACCTGCTCGATAAAGATCTCCACGCGGTCGCCGCCCGGGTTAGTGGTGAGCACCGTGGCCAGGCGCGCCATATTGCCCTGGCTAAAGCGGCTGTTGGGCACCATGACCTCAAACACCTTGGGCTTGTTGTTCTCCTCGTTGAGCTCCAGCGGCACGATCTCCTGCGCGATGATTTGGTCGCCGCGGTCCGAGCGCTCGAGCTTGCCCTTGATGCGCACAAAGGCGTCGGACAGCTGTGCGCCGGTCTCGGGATCGACCTCGCCGTACAGGTACCCCTCGGCCTCCTTGTAGGTCTTGGGGAACACCACGACGGTGGCCTCGCCTTCCATGTCCTCGAGCTGAACGATGCCCATGGGGTCGCCGTTTTTGGTCACGCGCTTGGACACGCTCGAGACCATGCCGGCCCACCACAGTGCCTTGCCCTCGGGAATCTCCTGGTTGATGGTGCCGCCCGTGGGGTTTTGCACTTCGTAGCCGGTATCGATCTGCGAGAACGAGAAGTCGCGCGCTTTGCTGAGCGCATACTCAAACGGGCGCAGCGGGTGGTCCGAGACATAGATGCCCAGGACCTCCTTCTCCTGGCTCAGCTTAAGGTGGCGGTCCCATTCCTGGCCGTCCGGATCGGGCACGCTGACCTCGAAGCCCGAGCCCTCAACGTCGCCAAACATATCGAAGAACGAGGTCTGGCCGCTCGCGCGGTCCTTCTGACGCTTTATCGCGGCGTCGATGATGTTCTCGGGGTTGTTCTTGTCCACAAAGTGCATCATCTGGCGGCGCGGATAGCCCGTGGAGTCGAAGGCGCCTGCCTTGATCAGCGACTCGATCACGCGGCGGTTGGCCTGGCTCGAATCCACGCGCTCGACAAAGTCGTGCAGCGTCTTAAACGGGCCGCCCGCCTCGCGCTCGGCGATAATCGCCTGCGCCACGCCGGTACCCACGCCGCGGATGCCGGCCAGACCAAAGCGCACGCCCTCCTTGGTAGCCGTGAACTCGGTACCGGACTCGTTGACATCTGGCGATAGCACGGGGATGCCGTCGTGACGGCACGCCGAGACGTAGTGAACGATCTTGTCGGTCTTGCCCGTGTAGGACGTCAGAACGGCCGCCATGTACTCGTGCGGATAGTGCGCCTTGAGCCACGCCGTCTGCATAACCAGGATGGCGTAGCCGGCGGAGTGCGACTTGTTGAAGGCGTAGGACGCGAACTCGAGAACATCGTCCCAAATCTTCTGGGCGACCTCGCGCGTGTAGTTGTTCTTGATAGCGCCGTTCATCCAGTGGTCGTAGGTGGTCTCGTCCGAGCCATCCTCCCAGTGCAGCACCGTCGACGTGAGCAGCTTGATCTTTTTCTTAGCCACGGGCTTACGGATACGCGAATCCGACTCGCCCTTGGAGAAGCCGCACATCTCGACGGAGATGAGCATAACCTGCTCCTGGTAGACCATGGTGCCGTAGGTTTCGCCCAGGATGTCGTCCAGGCGGTCGTCGTAGGAGACGGCCGGCTCCTTGCCGTTCATACGGTTGATGTAGGACGAAACCATGCCGGCGCCCAGCGGGCCCGGGCGGTACAGGGCGATCAATGCCACGACGTGTTTGTACTCGGTGGGCTTCATGTTCTTGATCGTGGCCGTCATGCCGGCGGACTCGACCTGGAAGACGCCGGCGGTGTGGCCGGAACCCATGAGCTTAAAGATCTCGGGGTCGTCAAAGGGAATCTCTTCCTCTTTGATGTCGATGCCGAAGTTCTTCTTGATGTTGGCCTTGGCCTTGGAGATAACCGTCAGCGTGCGCAGGCCCAGGAAGTCCATCTTGAGCAGGCCCATGTCGGCAACGGTATGGCCCTCGTACTGGGTAATCTCGACGCCGCCCTTGGTGTCGAGCTTAGTGGGCACGTGCTCGTTGACGGGGTCGCGGCAGATCAGAACGGCACACGCGTGCACGCCCTCGCCACGGGTGAGACCCTCGATCGAGAGCGCCGTGTCGATGATGCGGCGGGCGTCGTCGTCCTTTTTATAGGCCTCGGCAAAATCGGGGTTAAACAGGTCCTCTTTGCCGGGTTGCTTTTCGAGCACCTGCTTGAGCTTGACCTTGGGGTCGCTCGAGACCATCTTGGACAGGCGCTGGCCCATGTAGACCGGGTAGTCCAGGACGCGCGCGGCGTCGTTGATGGCCTGCTTGGCCTTAATGGTCGAGTAGGTGATGACGTGGGTGACCTTCTCGGGGCCATAGAGCTGGCGAACGTGCTCCACGACCTCGAGACGCCGCTCATCGTCGAAGTCCATATCGATATCGGGCATCTCGGTACGCTGCGGGGACAGGAACCTCTCGAACATCAGGCCGTTCTCGAGCGGGTCGAACGCGGTGATGTTCATGGCGTAGGCGACGATAGCGCCGGCGGCCGAGCCACGGCCGGGGCCGACGCCGATGCCGTTGTCCTTGGCCCATTGCACGTACTCGGCGACGATCAAGAAGTAGGCGGCAAATCCCTTGTCGCAGATGACTTTGTATTCGTACTCAAAGCGCTCTTTGATGTTGACGCCGCCGATCTCGCGCGTGGCCCAGTCGTCACCATAGTGCTGGCGCAGGCCTTTCTCGCACTCGCGGCGGAACTGGCTCTCGTGCGTCTCGCCGGGATCGAGCAACGGGAAGCGCGGCAGGATGATGGAGTCCCAGTCCAGCTCAACGTAGCACTTGTCGGCGATCTCGAGCGTGTTGTCGCAGGCCTCGGGGCAATACGGGAACATCGCCCGCATCTCCTCCTCGGTCTTCATGTAAAACTCCGAGCCGGTCATGCGCATGCGGTTGGGGTCGTCGACCTTGGCGTTCATGCCGATGCACATGATGACGTCCTGCACGGGCGCGTCCTCGCGACGCAGGTAGTGGAAGTCGTTGGTGGCGATGACCTTGACGCCCACCTGCTTGGCGATGTCGATGAGCGTGCGGTCCATCTGCTCGTCGGTCAGGCCGTTGTCGGTGGTGATGCCGTGTTCCTGGATCTCGATGTAGAAGTCGC
Organism: Collinsella aerofaciens; assembly: GCF_039758965.1. GTDB lineage: Bacteria > Actinomycetota > Coriobacteriia > Coriobacteriales > Coriobacteriaceae > Collinsella > Collinsella aerofaciens_BR. Next base: position 44,828 of record NZ_JBDMSL010000007.1, read on the forward strand.
CGGGCTCGAAGGTGTCACGGAAGGTCTCGGCCCACTTGATGGCGCCCTCCATGTCACCGCGGTCGATGTACTTGGGGATGATGCCCGCGATGCAGGCGCTCGTGCAGATCATGCCCTTGGCGTGGCGGCGCAGGTTGTCGAGCGTCACGCGCGGCTTGTAGTAAAAGCCCTGCACGGCGGCCTCGGAAACCGTCTGCATCAGGTTGACGTAGCCCTCCTGGTCCTTGGCCAGAAGGATCATGTGGTAGAGCTCGGGCTTGTGGTCGCGAGCAAGGGTCTCGTCCGGCGTAAAGTAGACCTCGCAGCCAAAGATGGGCTTGATGACCAGGGGCGGCTTGAGCTCGTCGATGTTGCCCTTCTCGTCCCACATGGCCATGTCCTTCACATACTGGGCATGCTCGCGCGGGTTTTCCTCGGGATCGGGCTCCACCAGCTCGTCGCGGCGGTCCTTTTCCAGGAAGGCCTTGTCGTGGCTCCAGGTTTTGTACTCGGGCGTGTTGTGGTTGACGGCGTCGCAGGCCAGCGCCAGGTCGGGCACGCCATACATGTAGCCGTGGTCGGTAATGGCGACGGCGGGCATGCCCAGCTCTACGGCACGATTGACCATATCCTGGATACGGGTTGCGCCGTCGAGCATGGAGAAAACAGTGTGATTGTGCAGATGGACGAATGCCATGTAATGAGCTCCGATGCGGGTTCGTGATCTTAGGGTTACGATTCTACCGCACGGCACGGACGGCACCCGAACCTAGCCAAACCCACACGGCTCCTCTTGCAGTTGCGGTGAAATAGTTCCCGCTTGGGCCACCTGGGCCGCAATACAGGAACTATTCCACCGCAAGTTATCTGAGGACTAGAGGTTGTAGGTGACCACCTGAGGCTCGGCGGGTTCGACGAAGATGGCTGGATTCGCCTGCTCCACGCGAACGAACTTGACCGTCACCGTCTCAAAGCCCGCCTTGTGCAACACGTCGGCGTAGACGCGCGCCTGCAGGGCGTGCTTCTCGAGCAGCTGGTCCGGCGTCTCATCCGGCGTGCCACCCGTCTTGTAATCGATGACCAGTGCGCGTGACGGATCGGCCGGGTCGGTCGCCAAAGCGTCGATGGCGCCTTCGGCATATGCACCGTAGCGGGCGATGTCCTCGTCCTCGCAGCCCAGCGAGAAGAACGGCACCTCGGCGCGAACGCACGGCCACGCGAACAGCTCGGCACGAACCGACGACTTGAGCCAGCGCTCCAGAGCGACATCGAAGCGCTCGCGCTGTTCTGGCGTCAGGTGCCACAGGCGAGCCAGGGCGTCGGCACGCTCAGCGGGCAGCGCATCGGCACCCATCTCGATGAGCCACTGGCAGGCGGCGTGGAAGGCCGAGCCCAGCGCCATGGGATTGCCGGCGGGCTCGACAGCGGCCACGTCTGCGTCCGTCATCTCGGAACCATCCGACTCCGCATCATCGCCGGCCTCGTCCATGGGAACACGAGCCTCGGCGGCACGGTCTTCCGTCTCGGCATGGAGTGCCGCGGCGATTGACGAGTAGCTGTACGAATCGCGCGCCGGATACGGGCAGGTGCCCATGCGCACGCCCACCGCCTGGGGATACACGAGCTCAAACGCATCGGGCTCGGGGTCGGCAGGACCAGGAACGGCGGCACGGGCATCTGCACCGGCACCCTCCGGCTCCGCATCGCCGCGGACAAGCCTGCCCTCGGCATCCAGCGAAGCGTTGGCCTCAAACGCCTGCTCGCCAAAGGTAAAGTCCGCGAGCGAAATGAGCTCGTAGTCGCCCGGCTGGGAGTTGTCGAACACCAGGCGGTCGGCATCGAGCTGCGGCATGTCCAGAGCGTCGGTCGGCAAAATACGGCGCAGCACGTCATAGGTCAGATCGGTCTCGACGTCGAAGGTCGGCGCCGTCACCTTGCCACGGCTCACGCCGGCATCCATCGCCAAGATCACCAGCTCGCGCGCACGCGTCATGGCGACATAGAGCAAACGAGCCCGCTCTTCGAGCGAAAGCTGCAGGTCGTCGTTGCGCAGGCGAGCAAATGCCTCGGCGGGAGAACCCGTCGCGCAGACGTCCTCCATGAGCTCCGGCGGCAGCCACAGCGACGTGCCCTTGCCCTTAAACGCATGCTCAAACTGCTTTTTAACGTCGTCGCCCTTCACAAAGGTTCCGTCGGCGAGCTTAACGCCGTCGAAGCGTGCCGGCAGCGCCACGACCTGCGCTCCGCCCTCGACGCGACCCATCTGTGCCGCACCCGAGGACTTACGCACGCCAAAGCACTCGGCGACCGCCACGACCGGATATTCCAGACCCTTGGAGGCGTGCACCGTCATGATGCGTACCGCACCGTCGCCTTCCTCGTTGAGGGCGCCCGGGGCCTCCTTGCCCGCCAAGAAGCGGTCGAAGGCGAGCGCAATGGAGCGCGGAGAATTGCCGAGCTCGGTCTCTGCCTCGGCCACGGCGTCGAGCGCCTTGAGCACGTTGGCGGCAATGGCCTTGCCCTCGGGGCCGCGCTGCGCCAGACGCACGAACCAGCCGGAGGCATTGACCACGTCGCGCGCGACGGCGGCGAACGAATCACGCCCCACGCGACGTAGTGCATAGCGCAGCACCTCGCGGGCGCGCGTTACGAGCGGCAAGCCCTGCAAGCCCGGCACATCGGAATCGCTCATGATGCCCGCATCGATGTTGCGACGCGACGTCTCGCCCGTCTGCTCGTCGAGTTTGGTCGCCAGCGCCAGGAACTCCTGGGCGCCGAGTGCAAACATCGGCGAGGCCAGCAACGGCATAAGACCCTGTGCCGTATCGGCCGGATTGGCGAGCGCGCAGACCAGGGCACGCACCGTCTGCACCTCGGCTGCCTGGGCAAAGACTGAGCCGCCCGCGATCACGCAGTCGAGCCCCTGGTCGCGGAAGGCCTGCGCGTAGACGTCGGCATTGGTCATGCGACCCAGCAGCAACACCATATCGCCCTGGGGCTGCCCCGCTTTGACGAGCGTTTGGAACCGCTCCGCAATCGCACGAGCTTTCGCCTGCGTTCGTTCCTGCGTGCTGCCACCGGCAACGAAGACCGCCTGGCGGCGCGACGCCTTTGCCTTGAGCTTGTCCTTGCGTTTGTCGCTCGGTTCAAGATCCAAGAACCCCTGCATCAAACCACCGGTGTCGCCATCAAAGACGCGTGCCACGTAGCGCAGCACCTCGTCGTGGCTGCGGAAGTTGCGGACAAGCTTGACGAGCTCGCCGGCGGGGACATCGGATGCGACAGTCGTCTCGGGAGCAGCAGAGGAGCCCACCTTGCGCTCCTGGCGGCGAAACACCTCAACCTCGGCGCCACGGAAGCGGTAGATCGACTGCTGCGCATCGCCCACGGTGCACAGCGCGCGCTCGCCCGCGCCCGTCAGATAGCGAATCAAATCGACCTGCATCTGATCGGTATCCTGGAACTCATCGATCATGACCATCTTAAAGCGGCCCTCGTAGGCGGCTCGGATGGCGGGGTAATCGCGCAGCGCCTCGTATGCCATGCGCAACAGATCGTTATTGTCGAGCGCGGACTGGTCGGCCTTGAGCGCACGGTACTCCGCCTCTACGGCACGGGCAAGCCCCACCAGTGCATCGAGCGCCGAGCCACCGCAGGCAAGCACGATATTGATAAACGCATCGGCCGCCTCGGCCTTGAGTAGCTCCACCTGCTCCTTAGGAAACGCCTTGCTCGCCCGAGGCATGCTGCACGACATCATGAGTCGCGCCGCATCCTCCATGGTTTTGCCGCTCGCGTCAAACGCGTCGATGGCGTCGAGTGCCACCTGCGCTTTCTCGGTCGTGGCCTTGCTTGTGCCCAGCGCCGCACGATAAGCATCGGCAAGCGCCGAGGTGTCGGCCTGGCCGCGCGCCACGCGCACATCGTCCATACCGCCCGGCAGCTGGCTCGACAGCTCCAACAGGTCGCGCACCAGGCCTTTGATGGTGGTACCGGCGCCAAACGGCCCGCCCTCGCCCGCCATGGGATACCAAGCGTAGAGGGCCTTAAGCGAAGCGGCGAGCTCGGGCGCGGCATCGGGCGCCGTCGCGCGCCCCAGCACATGCTCAACAGCCTGATCCATAAGCTCGTCGGTATCGGTGAGCACCGTGAACTCGGGATCGATGCCCAGCTCCAGCGCGTGCGCGCGCAGGATACGCGAGCACATGCCGTGAATGGTCGAGATCCACGCGTCGTCGACGGTCAGTGCTTCCTCGTCCATGCCCTCTTCGATAAGCGCACGGCGCACACGGTCGCGAATCTCGGCCGCGGCGTCTTTGGTAAAGGTAATGGCGAGCACCTGGTCCAGATGCTCGACAAACGGACCGGATTCGGGCGAGAGCGCATAGACGATGCGGCGTGTGAGGGTAAAGGTCTTGCCCGAGCCGGCACCCGCCGAGACAAACAACGGGCGGTCGAGCGTTTTGACAACTTGCAGCTGTTGCGGCATCAAAGTCGAAAGATCCATGGTCTACACGTCCCTCCTTACAAACGTTCCTTCGTGGTTATACGAGCAGCGCGCATGCGCGGCCTGCGCCGACGTCGGGTCGACAGCGGCGACGTTGCCCGCCCCGAGTTCGCGCAAGCGCTCGGCGATGCCGGCCTCCACGCGGTCGAGCAGCGCATCGAAGTCCATGTTGCCGTCCTCGCCGGGAAAGCCCTTCTTAAGGCCCGGGATGCGACCGTCGCCGCGCTCTTCCTCAAGCAACTCGGCACTCGCGGCGCCTCGCAGCGCCGGTTTGCCGCCCTTGGTCGAAAAATAGAGCGCCGCACGGGTATCTAGACCCAGCGCCCGACGCATGGCCTGCGCGTAGATGAGTGTCTGGGTATGCGGCGGCAGCCAGCGCGGATCGTCGATGGGGGCCTCGCCCGATTCCTCGTCACGCACCGTAGGGTCGGCGAGCTTAAACTCCTCGACACCCGAACGATGCTTGTAGTCAATCACCACGGCGCGATTCTCGGCATCCACATCCACGCGGTCGATGCGCCCACCAAGCGGCCAACCGGCATACTCGACCTGGAGCTCGTTGAACGCAAACTCCAGATAGCGCGGCGCGAAGGGCGCGAGCGCCTCGGACTCGTAGGCGAGCACGCCCTCCAGCTGCGGCAAGATCTCGGCCACCTGGCGCTCCTCCACCGGGGAGAGCGGCACCAGCGGGCCCTCGGTACCGCGCTTGCCCGCATGCTCGGCCAAGGTCTCGGCAAAGACCTCGCGCAGCAGCTCCTGTGCGCGCGGCAAGTTCTCGGGCGTCACGCGCTCCATGCCCTCTTGGGGCAGACGGGCATGCAGGTGTTCCAGCACGTCGTGGACGAAGTTGCCCTTCTCCATGTTGCCAAAATCCGCGTCGATAGACTGGGGCTTGACGCGATACGAGACAAACCAGCACAGCGGGCAGGTGGAATAGGCCTCGATCTGCGAGGCGGACGTCAGGCGCGGCACAAGCGGCGCGTCCTCGCCCTCGCCATCGCGGCGACGCAGGACCAGGTACGGCACAGCCGCCTCACTCAAATGCTGAGGAGCCTCGCACGCAACACGCTTGCACTCGATGCCCTCGCCGGCCGCTGGATCAAAATCGGCGACGATACCGCCCTCGCCCACGCACGCAACCTTGGCGGCGCCAGCGGCCTCGGCGTGCGCTCGCAGCTCGGTCCAAACGGCTGCCGGGTAGCACTCGCGCGCCTGGCGATCGTGCGTCACGCGGGCGAGCACAACGGGGCCGTGCGCCGCCTGCATCGCGCGGCCAAAGCGTACGCGCAGCAGGGCCGCGGGCTCAAGCGTCGCACCGCTGCGATCTAACTCTGCCGTCAGCGTAGCCAGCGGTCCCTCTTCGTGCGAAAGCGGATAACTGTCCAGGTCGACGTCGGCAAACAGCACAGCATTGTAGCTGTCGGGGCGCAGGGCTGCCGCATCGGCAAGCGACGCAAAGCGCACCTGGGCGCGCGGCGCGCGGTCGACCTCGTAGGTCTCGTAATCGTATGCGGTGCTGCGCGTGTCCACCTTGGTACGAACGCCGTCAAGAACCGGCACAGTCGCGGCCTGCGACACGTCGAGCGCGCGAGCATCGTTCATAAGGATGTCGATGGCATGTCGCAACAGGGCGGTCTCCGCCTGGCGACGAGCCTGACCGTCAAGGCCTCCAAGGGCGCGATCGGGCAACGTCTCGGCGACGGCGAGCATGGCCTTGAGCGCCGTCACGGGTTTGTCGCGCCACAGCGCTTGGAACACGTCCGAGACCACGCACGGCACGTTCTTAAACCAGTTATCATCACTGGCAGCCTTGCGCGTGCCCCTGACCTGGCCCTGCACGCTCTGCAGCAGGCTTTTGACGGCCGTGGTGGTCTTGCCGCGCGACAGGCGCATGTTCTTGTCGAAGGTGCGCGCGCTGGCGGCATCGGCACCCGAAAGCGGACTGTAAATCCAGTCGGTAAGCTCCGGCGCGGGCCACCACTCAGTCTTGGAGGCGGTGCCCTCGTCAGCGGCCTTCATGCGCTCGATTAGATTGGCGAGCGCCGAGAACTGCCTGCCCGCGATGGATTGGGAAAACGCCGTGAACTCGGTTGTCTCGGCCGCAATATGACGCGCCGCCAAACGGGCAGCGAGTTCACCGAACAGCTGGGGTGCCCGGGCAGACACCACGAGCACGCGCACGGGGTCCGCGGACGCCGCGACACCGCCGTCGACCGCGGCGTCCTCACACGTTTTTACCAGCTCATCGATTGCATCCACGTAGGCGTGGGCGCGGGCGTGAGGGCCGGCAACCTCTACAAAGGTGGGCTGAGCGGCGGACTTGGAGGCAGTCTGGGGCGCAGCGGCACCCTCCCCCAGCGGCGCGGCCTCAAACAGCACACCGCGGGCATCAAAGGCGGCAGCAAGTTCCTCGCGCATTGCCGCCTGCTCGCGGGCAAGCAGCACAACGACCTCTCCCCCGTTGTTTGCCACGGCGGACAGCAACTCGAGCAGGCCGTGCGTAAACGACGTGACGCCGCGCACACATACCGCGCGGGCGCACGCCGGTAGGCTGTCGGCCAAAGCGTCGGCCATAAGGTCAGCCGCCTCGCAGGGCTCGACCATGTCTCGACGGTCCAAGTCGCTCACATAGGCACTCAACAGCTCGAACACGCGAGCCTCGGCGTCGCTCTTGGGATTGGGCTGGCAAACGTCGCCGCAGCAGCGCCCGGCACCCGTTCCCGCTACGCCCGGCAGCACATCGCGGGCCATGCGCGCGAGCATGCGCACCGTGCCCTGACTGCGCAAAAGCGGCTGCAGGTCGGCATCGTCGCGACGGGCGATCATGTCCGAGAACAGCATCTGGCGCTGCATGTTGTCGACGAAGCTGCGGCCATCGCCCATAAGCTCCCACAGCGAGCGGAGCCACGACGCGGGGGTTTTGTAGTCAACGCCCAGCGAGGCGCCAGCAACCGCAGCATCGTGACGGCACACGTCGAGCTCGGCAAACGAGGGCGCCAGCAAAACGGCACGCCCGTGGCGGGCAACCAGGTCGGCGAGCAGTGCCGCCTCAGCATCGCTCAAGTCCGTCCCGGTATTGGTGGTATAGATTCGAACAGGCATGGTCCTCCACTCAAACCGTTCGCAATAATCAATGCATCCATCCTACCCGCCCACGCGGACAGATTTGCCCCACGCCAACAGATTTGATTCCTTGGGGACGGAGGAAAACGGATCACAGAGGGGGTTAGTCTAACCCGGTGATCCGTTTTCCTCCGTCCCCAAGGAATCAAAAAACCGCCCCCGAAGGGACGGTTCTGCGCAATTCGTTTTTGCCGCTGGCCTACTCGCCATCCTCCAGTTTGATGAGGATCTTGCGATAGCCACCGTACTCACCATTAAGCGCCTTGGACACGCGGCTCACCGTGGTGGACGAAGCGCCGGTGCGGGCCTGAACCTCAACATAGGGCTCGCCCTCATCCAGATAGCGCGCGACCTGCAGGCGTTGCGATAAATCGCAAATCTCGCGCGGCGTGCAGATATCGGTTAAAAACGCCTGGATATCGTTCTCGTCGTCCAAAAGACTAAATGCGTGGACCAGCTGCTTGACATCAGGCTTGTCAAACATGTTCTCGATATTCATCGATCACCGCCAAACCCGCCAAAAGGCATCGAAGTTGATACTGACATCGGGCATCGTTCGCCCGTAAATATGCAATAAAACTATGCATGGGCCATTTGCCCGTAGCAGTGTAGCACACCACCAAACTAAAGTGACAAGACTCTCTGTCAGCGGCACGTTTTTCAGGACGAACGCCGTTTAGAAACCGAATGCGCACGTAAGCTCCACGAATATTTGAGACAATGGGCGCCCAAACACCGCGGCGCGCCCGCGCAACCATCCAAGTCGCCGCCGTAAGCCGCTTCACGCGACGCCAGCAACCCCGGCGCAAGAAAGGATTCACGCCATGCGCTTTATGCTTAACTGGCTCTTCACCTCGATCGCCATCGCGATCGCCACGTTCCTCGTCCCCGGTATCCAACCCTTCGGCTTTGCCGAGGCCTGGGTCTGTTTTGCCTTTGTGGGGCTGTTCCTCAACATCGTCGATTCGTTCGTCAAGCCGTTCCTCACGGTCATCTCGCTGCCGCTCACGATCATTACGCTCGGCATTTTCCAGCTCGTGCTCAACAGCTTTATGCTGGAGCTCGCCAGCTACCTGTCGGTCAACCTGTTGGGCGTCGGCATCTCCATCGCCGGCTTTGGCTCGGCCTTTATGGGCAGCATCCTAGTGTCCATCATGCGCAGCATCCTCGATAGTCTTGCCGAGGACTAAAACGGCCATTCCGACCGTGTCCGTCTCAACAGCCCAAAACGAAGGCCGCCCATCGCAAAAATGGGCGGCCTTCTTATTTGTCAATCCTCAGAGGGCAAGAAAATCTACCATTTCCACCCCGTCCCCAAATGGCAGGTGGGCTAGATGACGTAGTCGTAGCCTTCGCTGGGGGCGACGAGCTGGTCGAGCGTCACACCGTCGAGGTAGTCGTTGATGAGCTTGTCCAGGTTCTTCCACACATCGAGCGTGGGGCACTCATCCGAGCGCGAGCAACCCTTGCAGTCGCCATCCAGGCAGGCGACCGGCGCCAGGCTGCCCTCGGTCAGGCGCAAGATCTCGCCCACCGTGTACTGCTCGGGCGGGCGCGTGAGCACGTAGCCGCCGCCCTTGCCACGCATGCCCGAGAGCATGTTGGCGCGCACGAGCGTAGCCAAGATGTTTTCGAGATATTTCTCGGAAATCCCCTGTCGCGCCGCAATCTCTTTGAGCGGGATGCGACCGGCCGCCTGGTGCTCGGCCAGGTCAACCATAACGCGCAGGGCGTACCTGCCCTTAGTAGAAACCAACATATATAGTGCTGCCTTTCGGTCTTTTAGTCCGTTGAAATTCTAGCCGAAAAATTAGCTTTGGAAATACCCGTTCCGGTCAAGATGGTTAATCAGCTTGTAATAATCTTCTATTTCCTATTGCATTACTAGGCTTTAGTGTCTACTATGCTTGCCAACAGCTAAACGAACAACCTATAAGGTTTATGGGTTTAGCTGCTAGACACGCCGTAAAACCACACGGCAACCAGCAACTTGAACACTTTGGAGGTTCACCATGAGCAAGGTTTACACGTCCATCGATCAGCTTATCGGCCACACCCCGCTTCTGGAGCTCACCCACTTTGAGGCCGACGAGGACCTCAAGGCCCGCGTGCTCGTCAAACTGGAATACTTCAACCCAGCCGGATCCGTTAAAGACCGCGTCGCCAAGAACATGATTGACGAGGCCGAGAAGGCAGGCAAGCTCGTGCGCGGCGGCGACTATACCATCATCGAGCCCACGAGCGGCAACACCGGCGTCGGCATCGCCTCGGTGGCGGCCGCCCGCGGCTACAAGGTGATCATCACCATGCCCGAAACCATGTCCGTCGAGCGCCGCAAGCTTATGCAGGCATATGGCGCACAGCTCGTACTCACCGACGGTTCCAAGGGCATGAAGGGCGCTATCGCCAAGGCCGAGGAGCTGCAGAAGGAGACTCCCAACAGCATCATCGCCGGCCAGTTTGTGAACCCCGCCAACCCCGCCATTCACAAGGCAACGACCGGCCCCGAGATCTGGGACGACACCGACGGCAAGGTCGACATCTTCGTCGCCGGCGTTGGCACCGGTGGTACCGTGACCGGCGTGGGCGAGTTCCTCAAGGAGCAGAACCCCGAGATTAAGGTCGTCGCCGTCGAGCCCGCCACCTCCCCGGTGCTCTCCAAGGGCCAGGCCGGCCCGCACAAGATCCAGGGCATCGGTGCCGGCTTTGTGCCCGACGTCCTCGACACCCAGGTCTACGACGAAATCATCCCCGTCGAGAACGACGACGCCTTTGCCACCGGCCGCGCCGTGGGCCACAAGGAGGGCGTGCTCGTGGGCATTTCGTCCGGTGCCGCCGTGTGGGCCGCACTGCAACTGGCCAAGCGTCCCGAGAACGAGGGTAAGACCATCGTGGCCCTGCTTGCCGACACCGGCGAGCGCTACCTGTCCACGGCGCTCTTCCAGGACTAAGGGCCCGTCGCCCATAGGTTGAGCCCAGGGACGAGCCGGTCTCCTCTCTCTCCCGGCAGTCTGAGCCCATCCCATCAGGGTGTCCCACGAGTCGTCCGAACTTGCTACAATGTCTGTGGCGCGGAACCAGCCTCCCGCGCCGCTTTTCTTTTTTGGCCATATGCCACCAAGGAGAACCTCCCCATGCACAACAAGCGCGTGCTCGTCGCCATGAGCGGCGGCGTCGATTCCAGCGTGACCGCGTACCTACTCAAAAGCCAGGGCTACGAATGTGTCGGTGCCACCATGCGCCTCACCTGTCCCGCGCCCGATCCCGTCACAGGCATGAGCAAAGTCGACCGCGACATCGCCGATGCAAAGGCTGTCGCCGAGCGCCTGGGGATACCCCACCATGTGCTCGATCTGCAGCAGACCTTCGACCGCAATGTTATCGAGCGCTTCGTGACCGCCTACCAGGAGGGGCTGACGCCCAACCCGTGTATCATCTGCAACCGCCATATTAAGTTTGGCGCGCTGCTCGATGCAGCGCTCGATATGGGCTGCGACTACATCGCCACAGGTCACTACGCCAAAACGAGCCAGACGTCCGACGGCACCTGGCAGCTGCATCGCGGCGAGGACCCCAAAAAGGACCAGAGCTACTTTTTGTATTCGCTCACGCAAGAGCGTCTGGCACGCACGATCTTTCCGCTGGCCGGGCTGGACAAGGAGCGCGACGTGCGCCGCATTGCCGCCGAGCAGGGCTTCATCAACGCCAAAAAGGCCGAAAGCGAGGATATCTGCTTTATTCCAGACGGTGACTACGCGGGCTATATCGAGCGCCGCTGCGGACATCCCGCTGCACCGGGCGACATCGTGTGGCGCGACGGCAGCGTGGTCGGGCGCCACAACGGCGCGCTGCGCTATACCATCGGCCAGCGCAAGGGCCTGGGCGTCGCGATGGCGCATCCCGTGTACGTAACGGGCGTCGATGCCGCCAACAACATTGTGCATCTGGGCGAGGCCGAGGACCTGACGGCCACGGCGCTCACGGCCAACGACTGGATCTGGAGCGCCCCCGCCGACCGCATGGAGGCAGGGCTCGATGCCGGCGGCATTCGCGTGGGCGCCAAGTACCGCTACCGTCAAAAGGACCAGGCAGCGACCCTTACACGTGGCGCCGACGGACAAATGCTGCTGACTTTTGACGAGCCGCAGCGAGCCATCGCCCCCGGCCAGGCCGTTGTAGTCTACCGCGGCGACATCGTCCTCGGCGGCGGCACCGTTACGGCAGTCATCAAGTAGCCCCATCCCCTTCATAAGTTGCGGTGAAATAGGGACTGTTTAAGCGTTTAAAACCGCCAAACAGTCCCTATTTCACCGCAACTTAGAGAGGACGGCCTCGGTCGGTACTGCCGTATCAGCCGAGGCCGCTGCATCGTTAGCGCTGAACGTAGGCGCGAACCAGCTCGTAAGTGTTGCGCACGCCGTCGATGTGGCTGCGCTCGTAGTTGTGGCTCGCGTACACGCCGGGGCCGATCAGGCCGTGACGGATGTCGTAGCCGGCCGAGAGCGTGGCCTCAACGTCCGAGCCGTAGTGCGGATACACATCGATGGCGTAATCGAGCTCCAGCTCGCGCGCGATGTTGGACAGCGTGGTTACCAGGTCGTAGTTGTACGGACCGCCCGAATCCTTGGCGCAAATCGACACCATGCGCTCGGTGCAGCCCAGGTCGTCGCCCACGCAGCCCATGTCAACGCTGATCATCTCGCGCGTGTCGGCCGGCACGAAAGCACCGCCGTGGCCGACCTCCTCGTACACGGTAAAGAGCAGCGACACCTTGCGCGAAAGCGACACCTCGCCGTCAGCAACAGCGCGGGCCAGACCCAGCAGAATCGACGCCGACAGCTTGTCATCCAGGAAGCGGCTCTTGATGTAGCCGCTCTCCGTCACCGTGGTACGCGGGTCCATAGCGATGATGTCGCCAGTCTGAATACCCAGCTCGAGCACATCGTCCTTGCTGTCAACGTTCTCGTCGAGCAGGATTTCCATGTTCTTCTCGATGGTCTTGACCGGCTCATCGGCCACGTGCGCCGAAGGCTCGGTATTGAGGACCACGCCCGTGTACACATTGCCGTCACGCGTGTAGACGGTGCAGTTCTCGCCATCGGCCGTAGACCACTGGTGCCCACCAAGCGTCGTGGGACGCAGGCGGCCATTGTCCTTAATGGAGCGCACCATGGCGCCCAGGGTATCGACATGGCTCGCCAGTACGAGCGGCTCACCCTCGCCACCAAGCTCAACGAGCACGTTGCCCTTATTGGAACGCTCGGGGCCAAAGCCCATATCGCGCAGGGTCTCCATCAGATAATCAGTAGCCGCACGGGTATAGCCGGTAGGCGAAGCAATAGAAGTCAGCGTCTTAAGCTGTCCTGCGATATAGGAGAGCGTCTCCCCTAGAGAAGCATCAATATTAGAAGTCATATGCATCCTTCCAAGTAAAACTAAGACCGAGTCCCGATTTTAACCGTTCTGCACGTGCAATGCCCCAGGAGCCGAGCCGCCTCCAGACGTCCCCGCACCGGTTTTGTGCACGTGCACGGTTTACAATCCCAATCTTGCATAAATCCTATCGGTATTTGCATAGAAATGAGACATCTTTTTGCTTCGTCTCAGGGTGCCCCACCTTGGACCGTGCAAAAAACGGAGTATTCAGCACCTTGGGCCCCAACGGCCCCATCACGAACGACAAAATGACGCGGTTACAACAGTGTTGCAGGTTGTCGCAAAGCAGAAACTCAGTAACAACCCCCTCCACTCATCGATAGCCCACCCACAATGGCTGTCGATGGGCGCCTGCGGGCCACTCGGCCCATTCACAACGTTATGCATTTTTAAGAGCTTGCTGAATACTCCCAAAAATGCACGCTGGAAAGTGCACCACCTATCCGTAGCGGGCAGTACGCCTTGGTTTTGCCCGTCTCAGGACATTGACGCAGCACAAAAAGCCCCGCCGTGCGTAGCACGGCGGGGCCAGCGGCACGTCAAAAGACCATACACCTACGGGCGAAGGACCACCAAACTGGGTTAGGCAGCCGGGCAGATCTTCTTGAAGAGCTCGATGACGTCGTCGAGCGTCGCCTCGCGCGGGTTACCCGGGAAGCAGGCGTCGGCCATGGCGTCCTTGGCCAGGACCTCGATCTCGTCAGCCTTCATGGCCTCGCAGACGTGCGGGATGTTCACGTCGGCGGAAAGCTGCTTGACGGCGGCGATAGCGGCGTCGGCGGCCTCGTCGGTGCTCATGCCCGTGGTGTCAACGCCCATGGCAACGGCAACCTTGGCCAGGCGCTCGGTGCAAACCGGCTTGTTGAACTCCATGGCGATCGGCAGCAGCATGGCGCAGGCGACACCGTGCGGGGTATCGTAGTGAGCGGACAGGGTGTGAGCCATGGCGTGGTCGATGCCCAGGCCAACATTGGAGAAGCCCATGCCAGCGACATACTGGCCAAGAGCCATACCCTCGCGGCCGGAGCCGGGCTGACCGGACTTGGCCTCGGCGACAGAGTCGCGCAGGTTCTCGCTGATCAGCTTAATAGCCTCAAAGTGGAACATGTCGGAGAGCTCCCAAGCGCCCTTGGTGGTGTAGCCCTCGATGGCGTGGGTCAGAGCGTCCATGCCAGTAGAGGCGGTCAGGCCGGCGGGCATGGAAGCCATCATATCGGGGTCGACGACGGCGACCTCGGGGGCGTCGTTGGTGTCGACGCACACGAACTTGCGGACCTTCTCGGGGTCGGTGATGACGTAGTTGATGGTCACCTCGGCGGCGGTACCGGCGGTCGTCGGCACAGCGATGGTGAACACGGCGTGGTTCTTAGTGGGAGCAACGCCCTCGAGGCTGCGGACATCGACGAACTCGGGGTTGTTGATGATGATGCCGATAGCCTTGGCGGTGTCCATGGAGGAGCCGCCACCGATGGTCACGATAGCGTCAGCCTCGGCGGCCTTAAAGGCCTCGACGCCGTCCTTGACGTTCTGGATGGTGGGGTTGGGCTTGATCTCGGAGTAGAGGCTCCAAGCGATGCCGGCGGCGTCGAGCTCGTCGGTCACCTTAGCGGTAACGCCAAACTTGACCAGATCGGGGTCGGAGCAGACGAAGATCTTCTTGTAGCCGCGACGCTGGAGCTCGCCGGGAATCTCCTTGATGGCGCCGGAACCATGATAAGAAATGGTATTGAGAACGAAACGATTAGCCATTGATAGCCTCCCATCGTGTGCGAGGCACCCATTACGCCCCGCGCTATAAGTCCCATCCTAACGCTTTTGAAACAAAAAACGCGTGAGAACGTCAAAAGTGTTAAAGCGTTTCAACAGATGATGAAAAATATTGCGGCAAAGGGACAGCCCCTTTGCCGCATTCGGTTACTTTCGGCAGCCCTCTTTCCAAGCCTCGGCCGCAACCTTCCAGCGTAAGCGCAAGTCGCGCTCGCGGTCGATGAACATGATGGCAAACGCGACAAACAGCAGCAAGCTCGCCACGACGATGGCGTGCAGGCCTATGCGCTCAATACACCAGTTGCCCAGCACGGCGCCAAACACAAAGGTAAAGATCACACCAAAGTACAGCACGCCGTTTTCCAAAAAGCCGCGTTTGTGGGTGATGATGTAGTCGTCCACGTTTTGCAGCGCATTGCGCAGGTTACCGATGCACATGGTCGTGGCGATGCCGTGACCATGTATCTTGCGGAAGCTCTCGACCTGCATGCCGCAGGCAAACGAGGTGAGGCAGTTGGCGAGCAAGTTGTAACCGCCACCGGGGATAAAGCTCACGCCCAGCAAGATAACGGCTTCAAAGAACACCGTCACTTGGCGCCAGTGAATCACGCTGCCAAACCGTTCGTGTACCAGATCGGCAAGCATAATACCCACGGCAAACGACACCACGGGGAAGAAGTAGCGCCCCGCAAGTGCCCAGTTGCCCTCCGAGATGCTCACGCCCACGAGCAGGATGTTGCCTGTCTGCGCGTTGGCGAAAACATGGTCGCGCCCAATGTACGAATACACGTCCATAAAGCCACCGGCGAGCGCCAAGATAATGCCCAGCTCAATAGACTCCGATATCTGTTTGGCACGCTGCATCGTCGTGCATCCTCCTTGTTGACGACTCTCTCGTGCGTTGGCGGAAACATAGCCGCCGTTCATACTGTAACCCATTGACAACATGGCGTGCGCGCGAGACGGGTTCTCCAACGCGCAGATACACAGTCTGGAAACAAACGACACCCGCATCGACGCGCCGATCCGCCAGCTCATGTACTCCACCAGTCTTTTTAGCGCCGTCCCAAAAAGACTGGTTACAATTACGTGCAGCATACAGACACCGGGAGGGATCGTGGCAAAAAAGCCTCAGCACGCTCAGAACAGCCAACGCGAACAGCAGGGCAAACAGGGCCAGCAGCAAAAGCGCGGCGGCAAGGCGCAGGCCACGGTCGCCCGCGCCAAGCATTCCCAAGCGACGCCTGCCCGCCCCTGGCGCCCGGGCCGCGATAAGTTCCTCCCCGTCAGCCGCGCCGATATGGATGCGCGCGGCTGGGACCAGTGCGACTTTGTCTACATCTGCGGCGATGCCTACGTGGACCATCCGAGCTTTGGCATGGCTATCATCAGCCGTGTACTCGACGCGCACGGCTACAAAGTGGGCATCATCTGCCAGCCCGACTGGACCGATCCCGCCAGCATCAGCGTGCTCGGTGAGCCGCGCCTGGGCTTTTTGGTCAGTGCCGGCAACATGGACTCCATGGTCAACCACTATTCGGTGACCAAGCACCGCCGCCACACCGACGCCTATACCCCCGGCGGCGAGGAGGGGCGCCGTCCCAACCGAGCTGTCACGGTCTACGGCAATCTCATCCGTCAGACGTTCAAGGACGCCCCCATCATCATCGGCGGCATCGAGGCGAGCCTGCGCCGCCTGGCCCACTACGACTACTGGCAGGACAAGCTCAAGCGCTCGGTACTGCTCGACTCGGGCGCCGACATCCTCATCTACGGCATGGGCGAGCACGCGATCGTCGAGATCGCCGACGCGCTCGACGCGGGACTGCCCGTGGACCAGATCACCTATATCAATGGCACCGTCTACCGCACCAGCTCGCTCGATGAGGTCTACGACTACGACCTGCTGCCCAGCTGGGACGACCTTGCCGCTGACAAGCTCAACTACGCACGCAGCTTTAACGTGCAGCAGCAGAATATGGACCCCATCACCGGGCATCGCCTGGTAGAGCCATATCCCAACAGCGTGTACGTGGTGCAGAACCCGCCGTCGGCGACGCTCACCACCGACGAGATGGACGAGGTGGCCGAGCTCCCCTACGCACGCGATTGGCATCCCGACTACGACGCGGCGGGCGGCGTGCCGGCCTTTGCTGAGATCAAGTTTTCCATAAGCTCCAACCGCGGCTGTTTTGGTGAGTGCTCGTTTTGCGCCCTCACCTTCCACCAGGGCCGCGTGTTGCAGATGCGCAGCCACGACTCGATCATGCGCGAGGCCGAGCTGCTCACGCGCGATCCCGAGTTTAAGGGCTATATCAACGACGTGGGCGGACCGACGGCCAACTTTAGCCGCCCCGCCTGCGACAAGCAGCTCAAGCACGGCGTGTGCAAGAACAAGCGCTGCCTGTGGCCGAGCGTGTGCAAGAACATGGTGGTCGACGAGACCGGCTACACGCAGCTGCTGCGCGACCTGCGCCAGCTGCCGGGCGTCAAGAAGGTCTTCGTGCGCAGCGGCATCCGTTTTGACTACACCATGGCCGATGCCTCGGACGAGTTTTTACGCGAGCTGCTGGAACACCATGTCTCGGGCCAGCTGCGCGTAGCGCCCGAGCACGTGAGCGACGCGGTACTGTCCGTGATGGGCAAGCCGAGCCGAGCTGTCTACGACGCATTCTGCCGTAAATTTGAACGCTTGAATCGCGAATACGGACTCAAGCAGTACGTGGTGCCGTATCTGATCTCGAGCCACCCCGGCTCGACCATGAAGGAAGCCGTGGACCTTGCCGAAGCCGTGCGCGACATGGGCTACATGCCCGAGCAGGTGCAGGACTTCTACCCCACACCGTCCACCATGTCGACGTGCATGTACTACACCGGCGTGGACCCGCGCACCATGGAGCCGATCTATGTGGCGCGCGACCCGCACGAAAAGGCCATGCAGCGCGCGCTGATTCAGTATCGCAAACCCGAGAACTACAAGCTCGTGCGCGAGGCGCTGGAGAAGGCCGGGCGTCGCGACCTGATCGGCTACACCAAGCATTGCCTGATTCGCCCCGTGCCGCCACGCCCGGGCGAGACGTCTGCCGGCGGCGGACACGGCACTGGCAAGAAGGGCGGCAAGGCCCACGGTGGCGCCGCCGGTGCCGGCAAGGGGTCTAAGGGCAGCAAAGGATACGGCGGTATGTCCCGCGCGCAGAACACTGCCGGTCGCAATCGCGCGGCACAGGGGCGTCAGGGCGCCAACGGAGGCGGTCGCCGCAACTAGCGCGGCGAGGCGGCATGCCGCCGTTGGCGACACGACACGCCCCACCAATAAAATGCCGCTCGCCGGGGCGTCGCAGAACGATTCCCCGGCGAGCGGCCGATTAATATTGTCTATCTCAAAACGTCGTTACTTTTTGTCAAAACGACCATAGAGCGCAAACGAGAGCGCCGCAGAGATAACCCAAGTCAAAGCGATGCAGACGACAATCATGATCAGGTTCATGGGATTGCCGCTTGGATCGGCATAAACGGGCAACGAGGTAATGCCGGGCATAACAAAGCCGAAGCACTTTGCGCCGAGAACAACGGTAAGCGCACCGCCAATGCCATCCGCGATCATCGCAGCGATAAGCGGAGTCCTGTTAGGAACCTGAACGGTAAACAAGGCGGGCTCGGAAATTCCCATAAATGCTGAGAAGGCGCACGTCATTGCAGCGGACTTGAGCTTTTCGTCGGTCATGCGCAGGGCCGCACCAAAAGACGCACCGCTTTCGGCGAGGTTATGGCAGAAAGAGATCGGGAGCAGATAGTCATACCCAAGCGTTGCGATATTGGAAATCTGGATAGGGCTCGTTGACTGATGCATGCCGAAGAGCACAATAAGCGGCATAAAGAAGCCCAGCAGAAAACCGGCAACAGGGCCCAACGTCGAGAATAGCCAAACGATACCGTTGGCGAGACCAAGACCGCACCAGGCACCAATCGGAGCGAGCACAAACAGGTTGACCGGAATCACGATAGCAAGGGAGAGTGCCGGGACGACAACGAGCTTAAAAAGATCCGGCACGACCTTGTCGATTGCGCGATATACAAAGGACAAGCCAATGACGCCAAAGATGACCGGGAACACGGAATCGGCGTAGCTAAAAATCGGCACCGTAAAACCGAACAGCGCAAGAGGCGTCTCGCCCGTACCGACAGCGTTGACAATGGTCGGGTACATCAGCGATCCGGCAACACAAAGCGCAAGCGAACGGTTGACTCGGAACTTATCAGCTGTAGACATTGCCAGCAAAAACGGCAAGAAGTAGAACGGGATATCCGAAATCATATTGAATATCGCAAAGTCGCCGGCACCCGTGTCGATTCCAAAAGCCGCGATAGCAGCCAGGATGCCCTTTACGATACCTCCCGCCACCAGCGCGGGAATGATAGCGGAGAAGATGCCGGTGATGATATCGAATACGCGAGCCGAACCTTTTTGGAGCTCAGGCTGCTCGGCGTCGGCGGAGACCTCGCCACCCATCCTGTCACCTAGCATGGGCTCCAATTCGTCATATACCGACCCCACGCTGGCGCCGATGATAACTTGCCACTGTCCGTCTTTAACCTGCGCGCCCAAGGCGCCGTCAAGCGTCTTAAGGGCCTCAAGGTCTGCCTTGCTATCGTCCTTCAGGTTGAATCTGAGCCTTGTAATGCAGTGCGTTGCCATAACAACGTTATCGGCGCCGCCCACGAGCTCGAGGACACGAGCGGCCAGTTCCTTCTTGTCTGCCACGACAATCACTCCTACCCAAGATCCTCGCCATTAGTGGCGATACATTTCTGATACCAATAGAAAGAGTCTTTACGCGAGCGCTCCGCAGTGCCGTTGCCGCAATTATCCAGATCGACATAGATAAGCCCGTAGCGCTTGTCCATCGTAAGAGGACCGCAGGCAACAAGGTCAATGAATCCCCAGATCATGTATCCGCGCACGTCAACGCCATCGATCACTGCTTCCTTAAGGCACTTTATGTGCTGGCGCAAATAATCGATTCGATACTCGTCGTGGATGCTGCCATCCTCCTCGACTACATCAGATGTACCGAGGCCGTTCTCGGCGATATACAGGGGCAGCCCATAGCGGTCATACATCTGGTTAAGGGTAACCCTCAGACCAATGGGATCGAGCTGCCAACCCCACTCACTCGTCTCGAGATAAGGGTTCTTGTTTGCCATGACCAGATTACCCGCAGTCTTCTCCCATCCCTGATCGCAGGTGGATACCTGGGAAAAGTAGTACGAGAAGGCCAGGAAGTCGACCGTGTTGCGAGCGATGAGCTCTTCATCGCCCGGTTCCATTTGAATCTCGATATCGCACGCGTCGAAATAGCGATTCATATAAGCGGGATATTTTCCACGAGCCATCACATCCGTATAGAACCAGTTGGAATACTGGTCGTCGTGAATAGCCTGCATGTTATCTTCGGGACGGCAGGTGGCGGGATACGTACAGAATCGAGCGATCATGCCGCCAACGGGAGTATCGGGTGAAAGACGATGGACAATCTCGACGGCACGCGCATTGGCAACGAACTCGTGGTGCAGGCACTGGAAGATGGCTCGATCGAAGTTCTCCCCCTCTTCGTCTTTGACCAGACAGCCCCCGTCCCAAGGCGAAAAACGCGCTGCATTGAACTCGTTAAAAGGCAGCCAGAAATCGACCAGATCGCCCAATTCCGTAACGATTGTCTCGACATAGCGGGCGAAGAAATCAATCGTCTTGCGATTCTTCCATCCCCCATATGTGGTGACAAGATTTACCGGGATGTCATAGTGGAGCATGGTGACGAAGGTCTTAATGCCGTGCTTTTTGCACTCACCCAGCATGCTTCGATACCACTCGATGCCTTCGCGGTTAGGCTCAAGGTCATCTCCGTTAGGATAGATTCGGCTCCAGCAAATAGAGGTGCGGAACAGCTTGAGACCCATCTCCGCAAAAAGCGCGATGTCCTCACGATAGTGATGATAGAAGTCGTTGCCACGCCTAAACGGGTAGAACTCAACACCATCATCTGCGAGAGCGTTCATTAGTTCGTCATGGCAGAAGGGGTTGTTTTGATGCTTGTCCTCAATCTGGTCATGAGTCCAGGTACCATCCAGCCATCGACAATCCTGCGTCGACTTTCCCTTTCCGCCCTCATTCCAAGCGCCATCGGCCTGCGAGCACGATATGGCTCCGCCCCATAAAAAGTCGGAGTCAAACCCATGTTTTAACTTACTCATTTGCCCTCCTTGATCGGATGCTCCAGCGGATAACCCAATACTAGGAAGAACAAGATGCATAAGATATCGCATAGAAAGCTTGGGTTTATAACATTTTTTTAGATATAATACCGTTTAAGGCATCGATTCTACCGTTCACCCCTGGAGCACCCCATGGATTCGAATCTCAAACAGCTGCTCTATACGCATACCGAGACCGAAGAGTGGCATCGCACGCATCCGGGAGAGCTCAGCCCGCGATATAAC
Organism: Collinsella aerofaciens; assembly: GCF_039758965.1. Lineage (GTDB taxonomy): Bacteria > Actinomycetota > Coriobacteriia > Coriobacteriales > Coriobacteriaceae > Collinsella > Collinsella aerofaciens_BR. The sequence goes on from NZ_JBDMSL010000007.1 coordinate 66,138, forward strand.
AGGGTGGAAACCACAACCATTAACGGCGAAGAAGTCTATCTGTTTGATTGGAAAGAAACTCTCGACGAAAACCCCGTGGGCCTTATCAAGGAGTCGCGCTTTACCGACATTCCTCCTCATATCAATCGGGATATGGAGCTCAACTACGTGTACGACGGCGTCTGCACGTTTATCGTCAACGGACGGCGACTACTCCTTAAAAAGGGTGACGTGCTCATTTGCAACACTGGCGTAGTCAGAAGCGTTCCGTACGTTAAGGGCGAGCACGATATCGTCATTTCAATCGTCTTCAAAAAAGAAATGTTCGATTCGTTGTTCCTGAGCCAGCTACCCGGCGCGTCACCATTAACGAATCTCCTATTTGATTTTGTGTCCAAAAACCGTGAGGCCCGCAAATATCTCATTCTCCCAGAGGAATACGCCCGACATGCGCGACGCCTCATCGAGATGCTCTTTATCGAATATCACTTTAAAGATGCCTACTCTAATGAACTCATGAGGCACCTCGCCGTCAGCCTATTCCTTGTTCTCATTCGAGGACTGTACCGACGCTCTGCAACTGATAACCAGGCAATCATGTCGGACGAGCGCATCGTGTCGATTCTGAATCATATTGAGCGAAGCTACGGCGACTGCACGCTCGAAAGCATTGCGAGCGATACGGGTTATGCACCAGCTATCTCAGCAGCTTGATCAAGCAAAAAACCGGCAAAACGTTTTCGCAAATCAAGCTCAACCAGCAGCTCACAGAGGCGGCATATCTTCTCAACAACACCGAGCGCAGCGTGCAGTATGTAGCCCGAAAAGTCGGCATCTCCAACATGTCATTCTTTTACTCAAAATTCAAAGAAGCATTCGGCGAAACGCCAGGTGTATTCAGGGCGCATCGGTCTAGTTAAAGTCATTGATAATCAGGCCGATCAGCTTCGCGTGGCGCAGGAATGCACGACCGGAGCAGCGAGCGCATCGCCTCTACCAGCACAAAGCCGACGATGGCAACCGTGACTGCCACGTCGAGCGGCGTGTTCACAAACCACAGCAACGTCATGAGATACGACCCGGCATTAAAGGCAAAGTGCAGTAGGATCGTGTAGCGGAGCTTTCCGGTCGTCACGAGCACCCAACCGAAGATGAGGCCGGCGGCACCCGCGTAGCAACCCTGTACCCAATTCATGTGCATAAAACCGAAGATTGCCGCCTGCAGTACAATCGCCGCTGCGATACCCCACGTGCTTGGGGCCGCCCAGGGCACCATGGCGCCGCCCTGCGCGCTCGCACGACGCCGGCGCTTCCAGAGCGGACGGCACTGCGGGTTAAATGCTCGGAGCGAAAACTCAAAAATGATACCGCGCACCAGCAGCTCCTCGCAAAACGGAGCGCCGATCACCGTGGTCAGGACGGCCAGATAGCTCGTTTCGCCCATGCCCGTCTCCTCGACAAGTTCGCTGTAATCGGCCGCCGCCTCGGGCAACAGCGACAGCACAGCGTCGGTCACGTAGCCAACGACCACCTGCTGGGCAAGGCCGATCACGATAACGCAGGCGATGCGCCTCCATGCTTTGCCTGCTCCCCCGCCAAGCGGGCGCTCGCCCTGCCAGCGCGCCATAAACGAGCGCGGCCACAGATAACGCCACCACAGCAGTGCCATCAAAAACGACGCCATCTGCGCGGCAGCCTGAAGCAATTGAATATCGAGGTCGTCAATCGAAAAGCCCATGAACACCGACGCGACACCAAGGGCGGAAAACAAAACGACGCTCAGGGCAATATCGGCAGCGACGACGCCAAAACAGGCAAGCGCCCAAATCATCGCATTGAGCATGCCAACCTCCTCCCGACGACTAGTCATTGGGGACGTTCTTCAACGACTAGCTGTTGGGGACACTCTTTACCAAAAGCCCCGCTCGGCGAGATGTCGAACGGGAAGGTGCCGCAGCGATTGAAGGCGGCGATAAACATGCGGATGGCGTTGGACGGCGTAGTGCCCACGAGCTGGGTTGCCGCCGCGAAGGCCGCCTTTTCCTCGGGCAAGACCTTCGCGACAACCGGGGTCATGTGTTCTGCCATGGCGCTTCCTTTTTGAAACGACGGTGGTGCGGATGGATGCGGGCCACGCGGCTGGGCGACGGGCTGTGAAGGCAACCCGATTGGCCCGCATCTGGAGTTTGTTCTACGGCGCTGGTATTACTTGGTATTCCTAAGTATTACCCCGCAGATAGAATACCATACCCGACCCCATGGGGACGGAGAAAAAACGGATCAATTTGTTGCTGAGTAAGTCTTTAGAGCGTGATGATGTCCGAGATATTGAGGGCCCGAGCGTCAGCGGAATCGTGCGTGGCAAGCAACAGCATACGACCGTCGAGCAAGTCGAGCACGACCTCGGTGCATGCGTCGCGCGCAGCGATGTCTAGACCGGTAAAGGGCTCGTCCAGAATCACTGCGCCGCCCGGACACAGCAGGGCTCGGGCAATCTCGACGCGACGGCGCTGCCCGCCCGAGAGCTCGGCCACGCGGGCATGCACATCGATCCCCGGTACCAGCAGGCGCAACAAGGCAGCGGCACTCGAGGCATTCACGCGTGCATCGGCGCACACCAGCACGTTATCCAAAGCAGAGGCGTCCTCGACCAGGCGCACGTCCTGAAACACCATGGAGCACGGTGCGCACTCCCCCGCCACCAGCGCAAGCAACGTCGACTTGCCCACGCCCGAAGCGCCCATCACACAGGTGCGTCCACCGGCGGGCACATGAAGCACCAGTCCGTCGAGCGCCGGCGACCAGGGCGCCCGGTCGCCCACGGCGAGCGCAAGCTCCGCAGCAGCCCCGCCGCCAGCAGAGCCGCACGCACGCCCGCGGCCACCGCGCCCATGCGCCCGCACGGCAGTACGCCACGCCACGGGCCCCGAAGCCCGCAGCAACCACACCAGCACGCGCTCGCATGCCCACGAAGCCATAACAACCAGCACGGTCCACGCCAGCAGGTCCGCCGTCTCGATCAAAAGCTTCGCCTGATAGATGCGTTCGCCCACGGTGCCCGTCGCCATGCCGATGAGCTCCGCCGCCACGCCGGCCTTCCAGCTCATGCCGATCACAGCGCGGGCGCACGAAAGCACAAACGGCAGGACTTCGCGCCAGGTGTGGGCACAAAACAGACGCCAACCCCGCACGCCATGCAGACGAAACATCTGCTCCAGCGGCTTATCCACTTGCGCCAAGCCCTCGACCAGCGAAAAATACACGCCCGGCAGTGCCATCAAAAAGACCGCCGCGACGCTCACACGCGCCGACCCCAACCAAATGAGCAGCAGGACCACCACGCAGGCAACCGGCGTCGCCTTAACAAACGAAAGCGCCGGCGCCACCAAGCGGGCAAACGTCGGCGACCGCACCGAGGCTCCCGCCATCACGCCGCCGCACGCCGCGGCAAGCGCCAGCCCACCCAAGATTCGCGCGCCTGAGTCCACCAGAATCGCCCACGTACCGGCATCGCATACTAGCCGCAGCAACGCCATCGCAACAGTGCCTGGCCCCGGCAAAATCAACGGCTGCGCCACCAGTGCTGCTGCAAAGACCCACACGGCAAGCCAAAAGGCGGCAACGGCACCTGCTGCCGTCACCGCCTTCATACGCTCTGTCATTTGTCGAGCAAACGCACGCACGGGCTACTCCATGTAATAGAAATCATCAGCCGGGAGCTTGCCGCCCACGGCGCTCGCGTCCGCATCGGCCAGCACCTGCAGGTACCCACCGAGCGCCGCCTTCATATCCTTCCCCGTCTGGCACACGAGCATGCACCCGGGAATCGCCTTTTCAGCAATCGCGGCGTTATCGACGATACCCGCATCGACCACGGCCTGTGCCCAATCTGCCGGCGCCGCATTGACAGCCTTCACGCTCGCCTCATGGCAGCGCAAGAATTCCGCCACGGCCTCGGGATGCTCCTCGGCAAAGGCACGGCGCACCACGGTCACGCCCGTCAGCAGGCGCGAACCCGTGTCACCCGCTAGCTCATCCCACACATCGGTCAGGCTCACCGGCGCCGACAGCTTGCCTTCGCTCTTGGCGATGGCAGCGGTCTTGAACGGCTCCGGCAGCACGCCCACGGCGGACGGGTCGACAAGCAACGCCGACAGCACCTCGGTGGGCTCGCTCTTAAACTCAAGCGTCACCTGGCCGGTCAGGCCCGCGCGCTCCAGCAAGTAGTTCATGACGTACTCCGGCGTGGTGCCCTTGCCCGTCATATAGACAGTATGGCCCGCCAGATCGCCAAACGAGGCCACACTCGCGTCGCCCGTCACAACGTTCAGCACGCCCAGCGTGTTGATATCGATGACCTGCACCGCACCCTCGGTCTTGTTGTAGAGCACGCTCGCCACGTTGGCGGGCACCAGGGCGATATCGATATCGCCCTGAATGACCTTGGGCACAATCTCGTCGGCGGCAGTGTTGATCGCAAAGTCGAACTCATTGTCCGTCTCGCCATCGGCAGCCTGGTCCATAAACTGCACCAGGCCAATCGAGGTCGGCCCCTTGAGCGAGGCGACGTGCACCTCGACCGGCTCTGCGACAGCACCGGCGCCGTCCGTGGCAGCCGAGCCCGCGGCGGACCCCGCCCCCGCAGCTCCGCCGCCACAGCCAGCCAGTGCGAGCGACAACGCGCCTGCGGCAAGCGCCGAGGCAAATCCTCGGCGCGTCATCTCAGCATCAAACGCGCGCATCGCTAGCACGTCCCCTCGTTGGGCATCGACCAGGCGTGATGATCGGTATGCAGCAGCTCCTCGGCCAGCGGCGAGAGCGGTGCGCCCAAAAACTCGCTGTAGCACGCCTGGACATCGGGATTCTCGTGCGAGAAGCGAATGTCCGCCTTCGCATCCAGGCCCCACAGCACCTGGCCGCGCTCGGCCGCCAGCTCGCAGCCGTCGTGGATGGGCTGACCGCCGCCACCGACGCAGCCGCCCGGGCATGCCATAACCTCAACGAAGTCATAGCTCACGCGGCCGTCGCGAATCGCGTCGAGCAGGCGGGCGGCGTTGCCCAGCCCGTGCGCCACGGCGACGCGCACCTTGGTGCCATCGATATCGGCGACAGCTTCCTTCCAGCCATCCAGGCCGCGCACGCCGGTAAAGAAATCCGCATCGGGGTTCTTGCCCGTCACCAGGTAATAGGCCGAGCGCACGGCGGCCTCCATCACGCCGCCCGTGGCACCAAAGATCACGCCCGCGCCCGTGCCAAAGCCCAGCGGCGTGTCGAGCGGCTCCACGACCAGCGTGTCCACGCTCACGTGGCTCGCGCGAATCATGCGCACCATCTCGCGCACCGTCAGCGCAACGTCCACATCGGGCGCGCCACCCTCGCCCACCATGCTCGGCAGCGCGCACTCGGCCTTCTTGGCCGTGCACGGCATAACGGACACCACGAACAGGCGCTCGGGCTCCACGCCCAACACCTTGGCGTAGTAGGTCTTGGCAATAGTGCCGAACATCTGCTGCGGCGACTTGGACGTGGACAGACTGTCGATAAACTCCGGATAGCGCGCCTTCACAAAGCGCACCCAGCCCGGGCAGCAGCTCGTGAACATGGGCCAGCCGCGGCTGTCGCCCTCGCCCTTGGCGGCGGCACCCAGGCGCTCGAGCAGCTCGGAGCCCTCCTCCATAATGGTGAGGTCGGCCGAAAAGTCGGTGTCAAACACGTACTCAAAGCCAACGCGGCGCAGTGCGCAGGCCAGGCGCTCAACGGTAGCCTCCTCGCGAGATATGCCGAGCTCCTCGCCCCAGGCGCTGCGCACGGCCGGCGCAATCTGCACCAGCACGATCTTGTCGGGATCGGCGATGGCGTCGAACACGGTCTCGGTATCGTCGCGCTCGCGCAGGGCGCCCGTCGGGCAATGCGTGATGCACTGACCGCACGCGACGCAATCGGTCTTGCCGATCGGCGCACGCCCGCGGGTACCCACGGCGGTGTGCGTGGCGCGGTTGGTCAGGTCCCAAATCCCTAAGCCCTGCACACTCTCGCACACCTTGATGCAGCGCATGCATTTAATGCACTTGTCGTTATCGCGGATGATGGGAAAATCGAAGTCCCAGCCCTCGCGCGCCAGGTGCTGCTCGTACGGCAGATAGAAGATGCCCAGGTCGTTGGCGATGGTCTGCAGGTTGCAGTTACCACTGCGCACGCAGCTCGTACAGCGCGAGTCGTGCTGGGACAGCAGCAGCTGCACGTTGGTGCGACGCGCCTCGCGGGCCTTGGGGCTGTTGGTGTGGACCACCATGCCGTCGAGCACGTAGTTGTTGCAGGCGGCAACCAGCTGGTCGCAGCCCTCGACTTCGACCACGCACACGCGGCAGCCGCCGATCTCGTTTAGATCGCGCAGGTAGCACAGGGTGGGAATCTGAATGCCGGCGGACTTGGCCGCATCCAGGATCGTGGTGTGCTCGGGCACCACGACTTCACAGTTATCGATAATGAGCCTGACCATGTTGTGCGCTCCGTTTTCGCTGTTGTCGCCGACAGTGGTTTTGTTGAGCTCTACCATTCCAGGTTCCTCCCTCCGCGGAACGCGCCAAAGCCAAAGTGGTCGCAACGCAGGCAGCGGCTTGCCTCCTGGCGTGCCTCCTCCTCGGTAAGGCCCTGCTCGACCAGATTCCAATCGTGGATGCGCTCGCCGGCCTCGCGCTCGCCCAGCTCGCAGCGGCCGCACTCGTGCTTGCCCTTAAACTGCACGGTCGGCAGCTCAACGTCGAGCTTGATCTTGTGGTCAAAGCCCAGGTAGCGGTCGATATTTGCCGAAGCAACGCGGCCGGCGTTGATGGCCCGGATGACGGTGGCGGGACCGGTCTGGCAGTCACCGCCGCTAAAGAGGCCGTCGAAGTTAGGCACGGCGCCGTCCGAATCGGTGACGACGCAGCCCCACTTGCAGGCGATGCCCATCTCCTCAAACGGCTTGGAATCGATGTCCTGACCAATGGCAACAAACACGCGCTCGCAGGGAATGACGCGCTCGGGCGTCGCGGCGGCACGCGGGGCCGGGCGCCCACGACGGGGCTCGCCGATAATCTGCGGCTGCACGCGCAGACCACTCACGCGACCATCTTCGCCCGTCTCAATAGCGAGCGGTGCGGTGAGCTCAAGAACCTCGCAGCCCTCGGCCTGGGCGCCGGCGATCTCGGCATCCTGGGCCGTCATGTCGCAGATGCGACGGCGGTAGACGATGCTCACCTTTTCGGCACCGCAGCGCACGGCAGAGCGCGCCACGTCCATGGCCACGTTGCCGCCGCCGATGACGCACACGCGCTGACCGCTCAGGTCGGGCAGCTCGTCGTCGCCGATGGCGCGCAGCATCTTGACGGCCGACTCCACGCCGGGCGCCTCTTCGCCCGGAAGGCCGAGCTTCTTATCGCTGTGGGCACCAATGGCCAGGTAGACGGCATCGAACTCGTCGCGCAGGCGGGCAAGCTCCTCGCCATTGACGGAGTGGTCGAGTTCCACGTTGATGCCGGCGCTCAAGATCCAGTCGATCTCGGCCTGCAGGCGCTCGCGCGGCAGACGGTAGCTGGGAATGCCATAGCGCAGCATGCCGCCCAGGTGGTGGCGCTGCTCAAAGATGGTCACCTTATGGCCCATCACGGCCAGGTAGTAGGCACAGGAAAGGCCGGCCGGGCCGCCGCCGATCACGGCGATGCGCTTGCCGGTGTTGTCGGCCACGCTGGGCTTGTAATCGTTGAGGTCGCTGTGCTCAACGGCAAAACGCTTGAGGGCGAGGATGTTCATGGGATCGTCGACCATGCCGCGACGGCAGTGCATCTCGCAGGGATGCTCGCACACCAAACCGCAGACGAGCGGCAGCGGGTTGTTCTTGCGGATGACCTTGACGGCATCGGCATAGCGGCCGGCCTCGACCAGCGAAATGTAACCGGGAATGTCGACGTGCGCCGGGCAGCCCGAGACGCACGGGACGCGGGCCTCGCGGTCAAAGCCACAGGAGTGCTCGCGGATGTGGTGCTCAAAGTCGTCGCGGAAACCGCGGATAGCCGTAAGCGCCATGGCGCCGGCCTCGTAACCGATGGCGCAGTCGCTCGAAAGATAGATGGTGCGGGCGGTGCGCTCAATCAGATTGAGCGTGGACTCGTCGGCGCGGCCTTCGAGCACATCGGCGAGCAGGTCGCTCAGCGCGCTCAGGCCCACACGGCAGGGCGTGCACTTGCCGCAGCTCTGGGTGGAGCACAGGTTGACGAGCGCTGCCGTAAACTCAACGGGACACGGGGCGAGCGAACTCACCGCCAGACGACGTCCGAGCGCATCGTGCAGGTCGTCCATGACAGCCTGAGCGTGGCTGCGTTCCATTACGTGCAGTCGTGCCATAAGATCCCCTCTCATGCGGCAGCCCGGAGGCGAGGCCGGGCGAAGTTGCTACACGCACAACACTGACCTATAAAGTTGTTAGGCCTCCACGCAGTTCGGCAGGCGGTATGAAATGTCACCCTCGGCGGTGAAATAGAACATTACCGCAGATAAATGCCATATTTGATAAAACGCGTTACCAAACGACAATGCCCCGCCCACGCAATCACGTGGACGGGGCATTGCTCATGGTATGCGGTCAGCGACCCTGTTGCTTTTACTTAAGCTCGGGCCAGTAACCCTTGTTGGCCTCGATCATGTCGTCGAGAACCTCCTTGGCGACCTTCATCGACGGCACGGTCTTGTTGAGCGTAAAGGCCTTGAGCGCCTTCTCGTACGAACCCTCGATCGTAGCCTCGACCACGAGCTTCTCGGAGTTCAGCTGCTGCATCATGAGGCCCTGCTGGAACAGCGGAATGTTGTCGCGGCTGATGACCTCGGGGCCGTTCTTGCCAATGTAGGCAGGCAGCTCGACCATGGCGTCGTAGGGCATGTTGGGGATGGCGCCCTTGTTCTCGCAAATGACCAGGAAGCGCTGCTTGGTGTCGTTCTTCAGAGCGATAGCCAGATCGGCAATCCAGTCGCCGTGGCTGCCCGCATAAAACGTGCTCTCGTCAATCTCGCCCGTCTTCTCGTAGTGGTCGATACCATCAAAGAGGTTCTTCTCACGCGTCTCCTCAACCTCATTTGCACGGGTGCGCTCGGGGTTGGAATGCTCGACGAACTCCTTCTGCTGCAGGTAGTAGTTCAGATACGTGTTGGGCAGGTACTCCGGGAAGCACTCCATGATCTCGTACTCGCCCTTCCAGACGTAGTACCAGCTGCCCTTGGTGTGGCGGTTCTGCTCGGGGTGCTCGTCGGCGGTCTCCTCGGGCTTCTTTGCCATGAGCGAGCCCATGCCCTTGAGGTAGGAGTCGGGCAGCAGAATCTCATGCTCCTTGATGTATTCGCGCAGCTGCGGGAGCACCTCCTCGCCCTTGTGGCGAATCGAGGTGAACCAACCAAAGTGGTTGAGGCCAAAGTAATCGTACTCGACATCCTTCTTGTCGATATCGAGCGCGGCGCAAACCACGTCGATAATCGCGATCGGCATGTCGCAGATGTTGATGATGCGAGCGTTGGGACGCAGCACGCGGCAGCCCTCGGAAACGATGGCGGCAGGGTTGGAGTAGTTGAGAATCCAGTAGTCCTTCTTGGCGTACTTCTCAACGTCATCGATCAGCTCGACCATGGGGAAGATGGTGCGCATGCCGTAGGCAAGACCGCCGCAACCGCAAGTCTCCTGACCCACGCAGCCGTGACGCAGCGGAATCTTCTCGTCCTGCTCGCGCATGGCGTAGCCGCCCACGCGCATCTGGGCAAACACGAAGCTCGCGTCGGTAAAAGCCGTCTCCTTGTCGGTGGTCACCGTGAGCTTGATGTCCAGGCCGAGGTCCTCGTGCAAAATCCAGTCCACGAGCACGCCGACCTTGCGCTGGCGCTCCTCGTTGATGTCGTACAGACGAATCTCGTCAACGTCGAGCTCGTCCTTGCGCAGGGCGATGGACTTGACGATGCCGGGGGTAAAGGTGGATCCGCCACCACACAGAGTAATGATCATTGTTTACTGCTCCTTCTCAATTGCGTTTTCGACCTTGTCGCGCATCTCGGCGACCTTCATGCCAAAGATGATCTGGATATTATTGCCGTTGCGGTTGATGCCGCTGTTGGGCACGTGGTTGATGAGGTCCTCATTGATGAGGTCCGGGTTCTTAACGTTCACGCGAAGACGCGTAAAGCAGTTCTCGAGCTCCTCGATGTTGTCCTTGCCGCCAAGACCTGCGACCAGGTCGGCAATACCTGCATCGACGCCCTCTGCGGGAGCCGCGGCAACGGCGCCCTGCTTCACTGCGACAGACGCGGCGACCTCGCCCTCGGCAACGGACTCGGCGAGCTCGGACTCCTCCTCGCGGCCAGGCGTGTGGAGGTTGAGCTTCTTGATAAGGAAGGTGAAGAGGAAGAAGTACAGCGCGGCGTTGACGACTCCAAGCACCAGCATAACCGGCCAGTTGGTCTTATCGACGCCCAGGACCAGGTTGGAGACCACGATGTTGATGATGCCGCCTGCAGTCGAAGCGGGCACGGAGAGGACCTTGAGCAGGACCAGGAAGATGCCGGAAAGAACCGAGTGAACGACAAAGAGCACGGGAGCGGCAAAGACAAAGAGAAAGTCCATGGGCTCGGTCACGCAGGAGAGCACGGCGGTGATGATCAGCGGGATGATAACGGCCTTGGTCTTATCCTTGTTCCCCTTGTAGGCGGTGACGATAAAGGCGAGGCCGATGCCGATGTAGGGCCACAGATTGTTGAAGGTGTAGCTGTTGAAGTAGGTGCTATCGGAGAAGGGCTGACCCGTCATTGCCATCTCGGCAACACGGATGGGATAGGCGCCGGCGATAACCTGACCACCCAGCGTAAGGGTGCCACCCACATCGGAGAACTGGAACGGGGTGTAGATGAGGTGGTGCAGACCGGTGGGAACGAGCAGCTTGTTGAGCATGCCGTAGATAAACAGACCGATGTTGCCCGACTCCTTAATGATGCCGGCAACGGAGGAGATGGCACCCTGAACCGGAGGCCAAACGATGCAGAAGCCAGCGCCCATGATCCAGGAGATGATGATCATGATCAGGAACGGAAAGCGAACGCCCGAGAACATCGAAAGGGCAATGGGGAACTGCTTGTTCGAGTACTTGTTGAACACGGCACCGGTGATGCAACCAAGAATGATGCCGCCAAACACGCCGGTATCGAGCACCTGAATGCCCATAACGGTGGCCTGGCCGGTTCCGGTAAGACCGAGCATGCCGCTCGCATCGGCAAGAGAGCCGGTGGCGTTGAGCACGATGTTGTTAGCCTGCAGGAACAGGAAGAACGACATCAGGGCGATCAACGAAGCATGGCCCTTGTTCTTCTTTGCCATGGCGCCGGCGATGCCCACGCAGAACAGAATCGAGAGGTTGTTGATGATAAACATCAGCGACTGGTAGACAACGGCGCCCACAAGCTGGAACGGACCGGAGCCCAGTACGGGGACCAAAGCGCAGATGGTCTTGTTGGTCAGAATGATGCCCACGATGAGCAGGATGCCGGCAACCGAGAGATACATCATCGGCTGAACGATCGACTTCGCGAACACCTCCAACGGCGCTTTGAAATTGAACTTCTTTTTTGCGGTCATAGCGGTACTCCCCTTCCTTTTCCGCAAATTAAGACAGATGTGCCCTGGACAAGACCGTGAGCCTTGCCTTATATCAATCGATGTGTGGGCACGTTATGCCTAGAGACCAGGTTCTCCAAGCAGGTTAACAATGTGATATGCGAGATAACTCTTCTCGGCATCGGTAACGACAACGTTATAGGTAGACGACAAGTGGGCGGCTATGGCGTCCGCGCACGAGAATGCGCACGGATACGCCGTTTCATCGATTCGGAACAGCGCATCGCCATTGATTTGCCCGGCCGTAGGATCGAGCGCTCGCTGTGCGAAAAACTGCAGGTGACGAACGAAACGTTCGTAAGGCAGCGAGGTGTCATCGAGGGTCGTAGCATAGCGCTTGGAAACAATCGCGAGCACGTCGCGAACAAGCTGGACCGAAACAATCAAACGGTCGGAGCGCTGCGGCATGGTGGCGTTGACGATATGCAGCGTAATAAAACCCTGCTCTTCTTCGCTCATCTGGATGCCCATATACTCCTTGATAATCTGCAGCGCACGGCCCGCAAGTGCATACTCCTTGCGATAGAACTGCTGGATTTCGAGCAGCAACGGATTCTCACAGGAGACGCCCTTGCGCTCACGCTCCAAAGCAAGGCTGATATGGTCTGCGAGAGCAATGAGAATCTTGTCGTTGATATCGACATTGAGCTCTCGACGGAGCATCTGAACAATATCCTCGGCAATCACGAGGTTGACGGTGGGGATGGACTCCAAAAGATGTGCCAAGCGGTCAATCGTACGCGAGTCCTGAGAAGTTCCCTCCTGCAACGCGTAGGTCTTTTCGATCGACGCCTCGTCGATGGCATCGCCGGCATGACGGCCAAAGCAGAGGCCTCGGCCGATGACGATGAGCTCGGAGCCATCGTCCGAAGTGACCATTGCGACGTTGTTGTTAAAAACTCGCTTGATAACCACGGTACCCACCACAAGAATTTACTCGGAAAGCCAGACGACAGGCTCTTTAACAGCAACAGGGCCGGAAGCATGCTCACGAAGAGTCGAGTTCTCCGAGCGCTCGCACACGATAACGAAGACCGTGGGATCGAAGCCGGCGGCGCGGACCGCGTCGAAATCGACCTCGACGAGGGGCTGGCCCGCGTCGACATGGTCACCCTGGGCAACAAGCGCATGGAAGCCCTTGCCCTCAAGCTTAACAGTGTCGATTCCGATATGCAGCATCACCTGAGCAGAGCCGTCGTCGGACATGATGCCCAGCGCGTGCTCAGTCGGAAACAGCGCCGCGACGGTGCCGGAAACAGGAGCGCACACCGTTCCCTCTTGGGGAACCACGGCAACGCCATCGCCCACGGCACGGCTGCTAAAAGCGGGGTCATTGGTATTTTCTAGATGAACAAGCTCGCCGGAAACGGGAGCGAGGATTTCGAACTCGGAAGCTGCAGTTTTCTGCTCATCCGAACCGCCCATCAGGCGAGAAAAGAAACCCATGGTGGCATGTCCCTTCATAAATATAGCCCAACCAAAATCAATCAAATGCATCCAGAAAGACACACCCGTTCAAAGACTTTGGTTAGGCCCACGTCCGAGGGACTCGGTAACCTTCCGCATTTCTTTTTACAAGAGCTATTGTAGACAAGCCCAAAGCCAGAACAATCATTATGACCGATGAACGGTATTTTTTCTTCGATAAACGGTATTTAGGCGGCACTTGGGGACACTCCATTTCTGCCGGCACCCAGGGACACTCCTTGCTCTGGTGCAATGGGGTCAGGTTTGTTTGCACCAACTTGGTGCAGATTAACCTGACCCCAATGCACCAATCTCGCTTGCGTTAGATGAAGATCTCACATTCCCTGCGCTCGACGCAAGCCTTGCTCAGCATCTGGGTAACGGCGGCAAGTTTGTTAGGGTCAAGTTTGCGAGCATTCTGCGGGCATACGGAGACGCAACGCATGCAGGAGATGCACGCCTCGCCATCCACCTGCCTTGGATCGTCCTTGTCGATAGCTCGAACAGGGCACAACGCAGCGCAAGCACCGCAGGAGACGCAATCCTCCGTTGCATGGGGCACCATACTGTGGCCTCCAGCTTGCTTATAAGGACGATTGCCGGGAATAGAGGGCTCGGACGCAGCCCCGTCCAGTAGCTTTTGCCGGATCCGCTGCGCAAACTCTGAAAGTTGCGCCACATCCTGCGCATCCGGTCGCCCAGCAGCAAACTGACGAGCAACGGAATGCTCGGCAATGGCAGAAACCGCTGCAACCACCCTAAATCCGGCACGCTTCGCAACGTCTTCCAGCTCAATAAGCGTATCCTCAAACGCGCGGCCCCCGTAAACACAAACCAAAACAGCCCGAGCTCCGTTGCCACGCACCATTCCCAGTCGCTCAACCGCCACAGCTGGAACCCTGCCAGCATATGATGGGACAGAGATAACCGCAACGTCGCCCTTCGCCATCGAGACCCCGTGGAAATCCAACCCGCTATCGGTCAGATCGACGGTAACGATATTCCCATCCAGCGCCCCGGTCACAAGACCAGACACTTTCTCCGTTCCGCCCGTCGGACTAAACACAATTTCGAACATGCTCATCGAACATCCTCCCCTACGCTTGGTAACACACCAAGCCGCCCGCATGCTTAGACAGAGTATACGGCGCGCGGGGACACCCCGGTTTAGCGCAAAGGGGTCAGGTTTGTTTCCACCAACCTGACCCCTTTGCACCAAACTATGCTGTCCGCCTCATCGATTTGCATAATTTCCGTTACAGATTGCATATATTTACATGATACCGCTGTGTTCTCCTGAGGTACCCCATCCCGGACCGTGCAAAAAACGGAGTATTCTGCAACGCGCTCGTGCCAACACCGCCGCGAGCGGGCAAAACTGTAGGGCGCTGCATCATTTTGGGTTCCGATATAACGGGAATGACGCACCTTTGCACCGGAAAACGGAAAAGTCTGACTCAAAACGCTCGCTAGGGATATCCGAAGGCCACCGCTGGCGACGTCGAATCGTATGCAGGCAACTCGATCTGCAGAATACTCCAAAAAATGCACGGCGCACCCCATGGGACCCATTGCCGCATGGCTGAAAACGGGCCTTCAGCATCCTCCAGGTGCATTCCTGAGCAAATCACACCGGGCCAACGGTCGGATGCGGCAAACAAAAGGGCCCCGAGCGTAGTTGCTCGGGGCCCTTGGTTCACCTCGCTCTGGCGGGCGATGCGTGAGTTATTTGCGCTTGCCGCCGCCGTCGCCGGGGCGACGGGAGCTACCGCCGCGCTTGCCGCCACGATTGTTGCCATAGCTGCCACGGTTATCGCGACCGCCGGCACGACCGCCGCGGGAGCCGGCCTGGTTGCCGCCGCGCCCACCGCGATAGCCGCCGCGGCGCTCCTCGCGGGTGTCGTCGTAGTTGCGCCAATCATCGCGACGATCGCGGCTGGCACGCGGGTCGCGACGATCGCGCGACTCGTTAGAACGACCAGCGCCGCCGCGGGCACCACGCTCGTCACGCGACCCACGGCCTTCGCCGCCACGGCGCTCATCACGGCCACCGCGCTCGTCATCACGACCGGAACGACGGCGGTCGCCCGAACCGCGCTTGCCACCGCGCGAACCGCGGCCCTCGTCCTCGCGCTCAACACGACGACGACCGCCACGGTCCTCGTCCTCGCGGCGACGACGATGCGCCTCGCCCTGGAACTGCTTGGCGCGGCGCTCGGCACGGTTGCCACGCGGGGCCTGCTTGACGGCGTCAGCACCGCCGCGCTCCTCGGCAGCCACCTCGCGAGCCACGCTCTCAACGGCCTCGTCCACGCGAGCCTGAACGCCCTCGCGCACGCGGGTCTTGCCGCCGCGCTTGGGACGACTCGGACGCTCGCCGTCGCCGCGGCGCTCGTCGCGACCGCGGTTGGAACGACCGGCCACATCGCCGTAATCGTCGCCGTTGCGCTTGCCGTCGCGACGTGCCTGCTCAAGCTTCTTCTTGCTCTTGGACTTGCCGCGCTTGGTCTTCTTCTTCACCTTAAAGGCCGCAGGATCGCGCTCGGGGTCGACCGCGGGCGGATTGGGGCCCACATGCAGGTCGCCGGCGTCATAAATGTCGGCCGTCTTGTCCATGAGCTTCTCGATCTCGTAGAACTCGTCGACGTCCTGCTCGGTCACAAACGTAATGGCCCAGCCCAGCTCGCCGGCGCGGCCCGTACGGCCAATGCGGTGGATATAGTCGGTCGGCTCGGCCGGCACGTCAAAGTTCACGACGTAGCGCACGTCGCTAATGTCGATGCCGCGGGCGAGAACATCGGTTGCCACCAGCACGTCAACGGTACCGTCGCGGAAGGCCGAAAGCGCGCGCTCGCGCTGGGCCTGGCTGCGGTTGCCGTGGATTGCGGCGGCCTTGATGCCCTTGCGCTCCAGACGACGGCAGCAGCTGTCGGCGCGGTGCTTGGTGCGCATAAAGACGATAGTGCGCTCCGGGCCCTCCTTTTTGAGGAACTCGGGCAGCAGGTTGTTCTTGGCCTCGATGGACACCGGGAACACAAACTGGTCGACGGTGTCGGCGGTCGACGTGGCGGGCGCGATCTCCACGCGGGCCGGGTCGCTCACCAGGTCGGTGATCTCGCCCACGGCCTCCTCGTCGAGCGTGGCCGAGAACAGCAGCGTCTGGCGCTCGGCCGGCGTCTCGCGCACAATACGGCGGACGGCGGGCAAAAAGCCCATGTCGAGCATGCGGTCGGCCTCATCGAGTACCAGCACCTTTACCTCGTCCAGGTGGCAAGCGCCCTGTTCGATCAGATCGACCAGACGGCCCGGCGTGGCGACCAGGATGTCGCAACCGTACTTAAGTGCCGCGGTCTGCGGCTTGTAGCTCACGCCGCCCACGACGGTCACGGCAACATGGCCGGTGACGTCGGCGATTTTGCTTGCGACCTCGTCGATTTGCTGGGCAAGCTCGCGCGTAGGGGTGATGACGAGCATCACGGGGCCGCGGCCGTTGCCCTCGGGCTTCTTGGCACCGCGACGGCGGTTGCGGCCACCGCACTCGCGCACGGGTTTGGGAGGAGCGATGTGCTCCAAATTGTTCATGGTCGGTAGCAAAAAGGCAGCCGTCTTGCCGGTGCCGGTCTGAGCGGCGGCAAGCAGGTCACGGCCCTCGAGCACCACGGGGATGGAGCCGGCCTGAACAGGCGTTGGCGCCGTGTAGCCCAGGTTCTCGATAGCACGGAGCATCTCGTCGGAGAGGCCCAGCTCGTCAAAGGCGGGCAGGCTCTCGGTAGCGGACTCGACGGCCTGGGCAGCATTGGCCTCATCGGCGGCATCGAAGGCAGCCTGGGTCATAGCCTCGCGGGCCTCGTCCAGGATCTCGGCGTCGGTGACGTCGGATACAGAATTACGCATATGTCGTTGTTCCTTATCTGCACGCGTTATGGGCACGGCATGCGGCCGCGCGGGCGTGCTTGGTAGTGCGCTAATACATACAAAAACGGGTGCGCACAGAGAGGACGTTGCTCAGCACGCTGGCGATCGCTTTGGCAGCCCTATCACGCGCCGTCCAGACGCAGCAGCTCTAAGCGATGGAGCAGATTCGCCGCCGGTTAGTATACCCGTGCTTCGCATGCCCCCACGTAAACCACAGATGACGAGGCGGACGAGGTGGGCCCGGCTGATTGTCTCAATCTGTAACAGTTACAGGGCAAATCTTCCTCTACGTGTTACAGATCGAGACAAACGGTCGACACGGCTCACAAACGTCTCAAGCTGTAACAGTTACCGAGTAAAATCGGTCCTAATTGTTATAGATCAAGACAGAGGGGGATTTCCGTCCAGTCCAAACCAAATCTCTCAGTCTTCCTGCAACTTCGCACACGTGACCTATAATGTTGCTTTGGTTACGCTATATATTGCGCGGCCATTTAATACGTCGCCCACCGGGGGCCATTAATTCCTATCGCCATATTGGCTAGGAAGCAATCAAAGGAGGTATCCGTGGCAGCAGAGACGCCTTGCTCGGTCCTCTATAACGATATTCGCTCGTTCGGCGGTCTTAAACATCTCGAGATCGCCCGAATGCTTATCAATGGAAACTCTTATCTCGGCAGTACCCTGCTCGAGAAGTGCTCTTCCAACCGCTCGTATCTCACCCGTTACATCGTCCATCGCAAGCCTGACCAGTGCGCGCCCTCCATCTACAGCGACTTTACCGTCACCACGCTCAACCTTTCCTCGGCAATCTGCAGCAAGCTCGGCGGCGGCGAGTCCGCCTATCGGGCAATCGCCGAGCACTATCGCGGTCCGGCCGCCAACGAAATGATGTCGGCTCTCACCAGCTACAAGCTGGACAGCCGCCTATATGCAAATGCCCTCAATCGCATCGACAACTTTGACGGCAATGCCGTGCGCGAGAAAAGCACGCTTTACCTTATGCTCTTTGTGGCAACGGGGGCGCTCGCCGATCCCGTTCAGGGCGTGGCCACCGTCGAGCGCTTTTGCGACAGCAAGACGGGCGGGCACTTTGGCACCACCGAAACTACCGTCGGGCGTGGCTTTATGAGCAGCCTGGAGCAGCCGCGCACCGTCGCCCCCAACCTCGGTCTGCTCAGAACCCATGCCGACAACTGCGCCGACATGCAAATCCATCCCCTCACACGCGATCCGCGCGGCACCGTAATTGGTTCTTTGCCCAAAACCTCGCCCAGCATCACCGATGTGGGCGCCGACGCATCGCGCGAGCATCTTCGCATTTGGCTTGAGGGTGAGCACTGGTACGCCCAGGGCCTTGGATCGACCAACGGCACGGTACTCGAATCGGGTGCAGGCGACGGCGATATTGTGATTGAGCCGCCGCGCGACCAACGCGAGCCCGGCAAGATCTATCCCCCAGTGGAAATCGAAAACAGCGACAGGCTCCATCTGGGTCTCTACACGACATTCCTTGTCATTGTGGACTAGCGCGGACGGCGATCGGAAGACGGTCGCCGTCCGTCTTTCGTCTTCTACCTTCTGCGTCGTAAACGACAATGCTCAGCGGTATACGTGGGCAGTGCGGCTATCATGGTACTTTACCGATATCCGCACTGCTCACGTATACGTGCGGCAACCCATGCCAGACAAAGGAACGCCATGGATACTACCGATAGCGCCTATGGCGACAAACTCATCCGTCTCGATACGTTCGATACCGCCGTGGCGGTCGACCCCAGCGCCGAGGACGACGCCAAACGTCGGTTTATGACGCTTATTCTCCAGACGGCCCACCGCAACAACGGCAACATCGGGCACGTGCTGCGCGCGACCAACACAAGCGGCGAGCTCTTTGCCGTCAAGCTACTCAAGGACAACGCCATCCTTTCCGGCCAAGCACCCGACCGCTCCGCCGAGCAATCGGCAGCGCACCTGGCCAACACCGCCGCGCTGTTCGAGGAGTACCGTCATCTGTGTACCGTCTCGCACCTGCGCGGATTTCCGCGCGTCTATGGCTACGGCTCGTGTGAGGATGACCCGCTCATCCTCATGGAGTGGGTCGAGGGCACCTCGCTCAAGCAGGCGCTGCCCCTGCTTCCGCACGACGCCTCGGGCGGGCTGACCACCCAGATGGTCGCCGCCGTCGGAAACGCCGTGCTTCGCGCACTCTTGATGACGCAAGGACTCGTGAATCCGGTCGTCCATCGCGACCTTTCGCCTGCCAATATTATGTTCCGCACCACCAGCCGAACGCTCGAGCAGCAGATCGCCGATCGCTCCTTTGACCCCTGCCTCATCGACATGGGCTCCGCGACCATGGCCCTCGGCGACGACACGATCACCCGGCGCGCCGACATCTGGCGCTTTGCCACGCCCGCATACGCCGCGCCCGAGATGCTCACGCAGGATATCGAAGGCATCGCGGCCCTTCGCCGTTCGCCGGCAATCGATGTCTACGCGCTTTCGAGCATTCTGTACCAGCTCTACAGCGGTCGCAAACCGTTTGACTTTGAGTCGACGGACGCCGCTGCAACCGGCTCGTTCTATCTCGTAAAGACCAAGACCAAGCCGGCGCCGCTCGAGCCGCGCTGCGAGGGCGATGAAGCGCTCGTCCAAATCATCATGAAGGGTCTCTCAGTCGAGCAGTGCGATCGTCCCACCGAGCAGCAGATGCTCGAGGTGCTCTCGGCATACCTCACTGATGCCGAATCCGAGGGCCGCGAAGGTGCAGAAGACGAGGCCGCAATTGATATCGATTCTGGCACGCACCTTAAGGTCGACGTCGCCGGCGAGCGCGCACGAGAGATCCTGAATCTGGCCCGCCACGATGCCATGACCCGCCGCCGCTTTATTATCGGCGGCGCTATCGCAGCCGTTGCGGGGCTCAGCGTTATCGGGGCGGCAACCCATGGCTTTGGCATCCCCGACTACCTTGACGGCATCCGCGGTTCACTTGACGACTACACCTGGGATCAGCTGCAGGAGATTTCGCTCAAGATTAAGGCCGCCGAGACCCGTAGCGAGGCACGCGAGATTGCCAAGCGCTATCACCTGCTCGATGACAACGGGCATATCCCCTATCCATGCACCAAGCGCGTCACGCTCACCAACGGGCTGCAGGTTGGCGCGCAGCTTGTGGGTATCCGCCACGACGAGCTTCTAGACGGTACGGGCAAGGCCAGGCTGACGTTTATGTTCGACGCGGGTATTGCCGAGCGCAACGCTGCAGCTGAACCGCCGAGCGCCGGCTGGGCAGATTGCGAGCTGCGGGAATGGCTCAACGGCGACGGCCTTAAGCTGCTACCCAACGAGTTACGCGCGCTCATTAAAGGGGTCAAGAAGGTCTCGAACAATGTGGGCGCCGCCAACAGTGCATCGTGTCTGAGCGAGTTGCCCGCAACCCTTTGGCTGCCCGCCATGGTCGAGCTGTGCGGTACGCAACCGCCCGATTCGTTTGCCAAGGACTATCACTACCTGGCAGACATCTACAACAGCGAGGGCAAGGAGTACCAACTCTTCCGCGAGCTCAAGGTGAGCCCGTATTCCACGAACGAGACGATGGTCCGTCAGTGGAAGGGCAAGGACACCTGCTGGTGGGAGCGCACGGTGAGCCCCGACTCATCGGAGACCGAAGGCACGCTCTACATAAACCGTGTGGGCCACGACGGCGACGCCTTTACGTACGCAACGCCTGCGGACAAGCCAAACAAACGAACCTGCGTGATCCCCGGATTCTGTATCTAGAGAGCGGGCGTCTTGCCGTGACGGGACCCCTCCCCGGCAATTGTCTCAATCTGTAACAGTTAGAGGTCATATTTGCTGCTAGATGTTACAGAACGAGACATTGAGTTTCCTGCCAACTGTTTGTCTTGATCTGTAACAAATACTCGGTAAAACGGGGTCTAGTTGTTACAGATCGAGACGTTAGTTTTCGGCTGAAATGTTTGTCTAAATCTGTAACAGCTATGGTTCAAAAACCGATCCAGATGTTACAGATTGAGATGATTGGCTGGGACGGCCCATCGGTCAACCAACTACCCTCATCTGTAGCGAGATGTCATACATTTATTCTGTACTAGACACCCCCAGGGGGTATGGGTGTATAGTATCGGCAGGTTAACAATTCCAACACCAAGCTACAGAAAGGAGAAGCCATGGCTCAAGATAAGTTCGATGTGGGCGGCATGACATGCGCCGCCTGCCAGGCGCACGTAGACCGTGCCGTGAGCAAGCTCAACGGCGTCCAAAGCGTCGCGGTCAACCTACTCGCCGGTTCCATGATGGTCGACTATGACCCCGCGCAGGTCTCCCCCGCCGATATCTGCACCGCCGTCGACCGTGCGGGCTACTCGGCCTCGCCCGTCGATGCGGGTACCGGTGCCGCCGGCTCAAACGGCAGCACGCAAGCCAGGTCCGGCGCCGCCCACATGGAGTCGCCCACCAAAAAGTTGGAGGCCGCCGCCTCTGCCATGCGCACCCGCCTCATCGTCTCGATCGCATTCCTTATCCCACTGTTCTACATAGGCATGGGACACATGCTCGGCTGGCCGCTGCCCGGCATTTTCACCGACCATACCCACAGCATGACGCTCGCCCTCACCGAGCTCGTCCTGCTCATCCCCATCGTCTATGTCAACGACGCGTACTTTATAAACGGGTTTAAATCGCTCGCGCATGGCGCGCCCACCATGGACGCCCTTATTGCCGTGGGCGCCACCGCCTCCATCGCCTGGTCGCTCTACGCCATGTTCATCATGGCCGACCAGCTAGCCGCGGGTCAGGTGCACGAGGCAATGATGACAAGCATGGACAACCTGTATTTTGAGAGCGCCGGCACGATCCTGTCGCTCGTCACCGTGGGCAAATACCTCGAGACGCGCAGCAAGTCCAAAACCGGCGGCGCCATCGAGGCGCTGATCGACCTGGCGCCCAAGACCGCGACCGTCGTGGCAGAGGACGGCAGCGAGACCACCGTCGACGTCGACAGCATCCTTCCCGGTCAAGTCTTGCGCGTGCGCCCCGGCGAGTCCATCCCCGTCGATGGCGTGGTGCTCGAGGGCAGCTCGGCCGTGGACGAGAGCGCGCTCACCGGCGAGTCCATCCCCGTGGAAAAGACCGCCGGCGACACCGTCAACGCCGCCACGGTCAACCGCACCGGCTCGTTTACCTTCCGTGCCACACGCGTGGGCGCCGACACGTCGCTCGCCAAGATTATCCAGCTCGTCGAGGACGCCAATGCCACCAAGGCGCCCATCGCCCGCCTGGCCGACAAGGTCGCCGGCGTGTTCGTGCCCGTGGTGTTTGCGATCTCGGCCGTGACCTTTGTGGCGTGGATGGCGCTGACCGGCAGCGTGAACGAGGCACTCACCTCCGCCGTAGCCGTGTTGGTGATCAGCTGCCCGTGCGCGCTGGGCCTGGCCACGCCCGTCGCTATTATGGTTGGCACCGGCAAGGGCGCCGAGATGGGCATTCTGTTTAAGAGCGCCGAGGCGCTGGAGAACCTGCGCAGCGTGGGCACCGTGGTGCTCGATAAGACGGGCACAGTCACCCGCGGCAAGCCTGCCGTGACCGACATTGTGGTTGCCGCGCGCGCCGACGGCTCGCCCGCCATGAGCGAAAAGGCGCTGCTCAAGCTCGCTGCCGCGCTGGAGCGCTCGAGCGAGCACCCGCTGGCCGAGGCGATTATGGCCGAATGCGAGACGCGCGGAATTGTCGCGCGCATGGTCGAGGACTTTGCCGCCGCGCCCGGGCGAGGTGTTACGGCGCGCGAGGGGCAAAACGTCATTGCAGCCGGCAACATGCGCCTGATGGACGAGCTGGGCGTTACCGTGCCCGCGGGTCTTGCCGAGCAATTTGTCGCCGAGGGCAAGACGCCGCTGTTCTTTGCCAAGAACGGCGAGCTTGCCGGCACCATTGCCGTGGCTGACGAGGTCAAGGAGACGAGCGCCGAGGCCATCGCCGCGCTCCGCAAGCTCGGCGTCGACGTACGCATGCTCACCGGCGATAACCGCGTGACGGCCGAGGCCATCGCCCGCCGCGTGGGACTGAGCAGCGAACAGGTTATCGCCGACGTCCTGCCCGCTGACAAGGAACGCCACGTGCGCGAACTGCAGGATGCGGGCGGCAAGGTCGCCATGGTGGGCGACGGCATCAACGACTCCCCCGCTCTGGCGCGCGCCGACGTGGGTCTGGCCATCGGCACCGGCGCCGACATCGCCAAGGAGGGGGCAGATGTGGTGCTCATGCGCAGCGACCTCATGGACGTCGCCCGCGCCATCGAGCTGTCGCGCGCCACGATCCGCAACATCAAGCAGGACCTGTTCTGGGCGCTGTTCTACAACGGCATCGGCATTCCGCTCGCCGCGGGCGTGTTCTTCCCCCTCACCGGGTGGCAACTCTCGCCGATGTTTGGCGCTGCGGCCATGAGCCTGTCGAGCGTGTGCGTCGTGTCCAATGCGCTGCGCCTGCGAACCTTTAAGCCCAAGACGGCGCGCTGAAGCACCCGACCTTGCCCCTCAAACCGTCGCTCGCGTACCAAAGTACGCTTCGCTCCTCTTTCGGGGCAATCTCGGGCACATCAGCGCACCTTTAAGATGACGCTATTCACGACTAAACTGTCAGATAATCTCAATCGATAAGGAGTACACCCATGCGTTTCACAATTAAGACTTCCGGCCTTATGTGCGGCCACTGCGACGCCACTGTCGAGACGGCACTGCTCAACGTTGCCGGCGTGACCGACGCCGATGCCGATCACGAGACCCAGACCGTCCAGGTGGAGTGCGCCGACACCGTGACCGCCGAGCAGCTCGCCGCCGCTGTCGAGGCCGCGGGCGAGAAGTTCCACGCCCTATCCGTGACCGCCGCGTAGCAGGCGCCGCCTACTCAATCCTCAGAAGTTGCGGTGAAATACGGACTGTTGAGCCGCCCTAGGCCTTTAAACAGTCCGTATTTCACCGCAACTGACGGGGACATCCGGAAGATCGACCAGAAACGAGGACCCGCCATGATGGCAGACCACAAATCGGTGACCCGCATGCTCAAGACGGCACGCGGCCAGATCGACGGCATCTTGCGGATGGTCGAGGAGGACCGCTACTGCGTCGATATTTCCACGCAGCTCATGGCCACACAGGCGCTCCTCGCGCGCATTAACGCCGACGTGCTCAAGGCGCATATCGAGGGCTGCGTGACTTCGGCAATCGAATCGGGCGACGAAGACCTCAAAGCCGCCAAGCTCGCCGAAATCGAACGCGTCGTCGACAAGCTCTCCAAGTAATTGGGGACATTGGGGACAGACTGCTTTGCGCCATCTTGGTGTATCGGGGGCAGGTACGTTTGCACCACATTGGTGCAGATTAACCTGTCCCCCTTGCTCTAAATCGGGTATAAAGGCGTGCAGCATATCGAACGAAAGGCAATTTGCATGAATGACTTTATGAAGGGTCGCAATGGTGCCGATGAACTCACCATCGTGATGGGTTTTGCCGGCATCGTCATCGCGATGATCGGATCGATAGCCCGCATCCAGTGGCTCAGCTGGATTGCCATCGCCGTAATCGTGATTGGCGTGCTGCGCGGCCTATCCAAAAATATCGACGCACGTCGTAAGGAGAACGAGGCCTTTGTCGCCGCGACTGCAAACGTACCCGGCTTGGGCAAGTTTGTAGCTAGCTTGGGCGGCGGAGCTGCAGCGGCCAACGCCTCGCGCGCAGCCGGTACTAGCAAGGAAGACTTTGAACGTGCCAAGCGCACAGCCAAGAAGATGTGGAAGGGCCGCAAGACCACGGCATACCTCAAGTGCCCCAACTGCGGCCAGATGCTCTCCGTCCCCAAGGGCAAGGGCAAGATCCGCGTCACCTGCCCCAAGTGCCACGCCAAGATGGAAACGCGCTCCTAGCCGCCGCACGCGGGACAATTAATCAGGTTTGTTTGTCCCAGTCTTAAGTATTTGTTCGAAAAAAGCCGAGGCCCCGTGTTGAGACCTCGGCTTTTTGTATGCGACAACGGAGCTGTCCCTTTGTCTCGTCTACGCCACACCGTCGCGGGCCAGCTCCTCGGCAAGCGCCTCGGCAGGCATGGCCATAATCGCGTCGAGCTCGGCGTCCACCTCGGGAATACGCTTCACCTTGAGTTTGCGCACCAGATCACCACGGCACATCACGTGCGTCGGCTCACGCAGGGCACACAGATCATCCAGAGGATTCTTGCGCGTCACCAGGATATCGGCTGCCTTGCCGCACTCGATCGTGCCGGTCTCGCCGCCCAGCCCCAGCAGCTCGGCATTGACCTGCGTAGCCGTATGCAGTGCGAAGGCGTTGCTCAAGTCGACATACTTGGCAAAATAGGCCACCTCACGCCACATGTCGTACTGCGTCACGAACGGGCAGCTCGAGTCCGTGCCCAGGCCCACCTTAACGCCGGCATCCAGTGCGGCACGAGCGCTCTCGATAATGCCCGAGCACACGATATCGCCGTTCTTCTTTTGCGTATCGGTCGAATGGGTCTTTTTCGGGTCGAGCAATACAAACGGCAGCGCCGGGCTGATAGTGCAGGTAACACTGGGCGCACGCCCCTCGAGCTGCGTGCCCGCGGCGCCACGGTACAGCTCCAGGATCTCGGGCGTCAGCGGAGCGCCGTGCTCAATCGTGTCAACGCCGGCCTCAAGCGCGGCCTTCACGCCCTCGGTACTCTCAACATGAGCCATAACCGGCAGGCTCACCTCGTGCGCCGCCTTGCACGCCGCCGCGGCAACCTCCACGGGCATACGCAACACGCCCGGCTCGCCCACCTCGGTCGCGTCGAACACGCCGCCCGTCACGAACAGCTTAATGACGTCGGCACCACGCGCATACAGGTCGCGCACCTGTTCGGCTGCCTCGGCGGGACTGTTGGCCACCTGGGCGAACAAGCCCGCACCATGGCCGCCCGGCACCGTGACGCCCGTTCCCGGCGCCACCAGGCGAGGACCTTGATACTTGCCGGCATCGATAGCATCGCGCACGGCCAGATCGGCAAACAGTGGGTCACCCGCACCGCGCACCGTGGTCACGCCACTTGCCAGTTGTTGTTGGGCGCTGCCCTTAAGAATATGGCGCACGATGGCGCGCCCCACGGGATTATCGAGCTTCTTCATCAGCGCGCCCGCATCGCCCGCCGAAACCGGCTTGCCCGAGCCGCACAGATGCACATGCATATTGATGAGACCGGGCATGAGATACGCACCTGCCAGGTCGATAACCTCGGCACCCGCAGGCGCCTGCGCCACAGCACTCGGCCCCATCCACGTGATGACACCGCGCTCAACAGTCACGGCCATATCGGGTTGCGGCTCCATATGTTCCGAACCGTCCAGAACGGTCGCATTGATAAACAACGTGGAACGATCGGCAGACGCCATATCGAGCTCCTCCCTCACGATTAACTTGAACATTTGTCCATTATCACCTAATGCAGCAAACTAAAGTCGAGCATATCGGTTAACGGAGGGAAGAGGGGATGTGGGGGACGGAATACGTTGCAGCTCCACCCCAGCAACATCAGGGGAATGTCTCGAACTGTAACAGGTACAGGGTTATTGGACCCCTTGATGTTACAGATCGAGACATTCGGTCGACGTTTCACCGGTTTGTCTCGATCTGTAACAATCACGAACTCAAACAACTTCTAAACGTTACAGATTGAGACAAAACCTCTCAGCGCCCATACCACTGGCGTCTCCACTCCTCAGCCAATTTCGCCTGCCGAGGAATACCCACCAGCCTCATTTTCTCGACCAGCTTCCCCGGGTCTTTGAGTTCGTTAAACGTAAACCGAAGCACCTTGTGCCCGAGCATTGTCAGATGGGACTCCCGTTGACGTTCTGCCACGAATGGGTCGACCGACTCCCGGCCCTCGCCGCTCCGCAGGGCGTACTTCCCCTTTCCGTCGAGCTCGCCGATGACACACGTCCCGTCCTCGAGCCGCCAAAAATAGTCGACGCGAAACACCTGGCTCGGATCGAGCGGGTCGCGAAACTCCACCTGCAGCTCCGGAACCGGAAAGCCATACGCAATAAAGAACGCTCGGAACCGAGACTCGCCGCCGTTTTCGGACAGCCCGTCCGCATACGACGCAATCGCCTGTGCCCTGCGATACCCTCGCCTGCCCTCGCAATCGGCGCGGAGGCGCTCGCACAAATCCCCACGTGATACGTCTTTCACCCGCAGTGCAGAATCGGCAATCGCCAACCCGTAGGAGAACGGCGCACGCAGCTGTGTTTCGTCAAGAGGATTTGAGCAAAAAGAGCATCGGAAATTGAGCAGTCGCAGCATCGGAAGCGCGCACGCTTTTTGAGCGGCTAGCCCTCCTGCATGAGGGCATGGCGGACGCGGTAGGACTCGCCG
>NZ_JBDMSL010000008.1:0-89158 GCF_039758965.1 Collinsella aerofaciens
TTGTCGCAGCCCCGACCCGCGGTCACGAGCGGGGGCTCCTATCTTTTTAGTGCCCTCGGATTGGGTCATAGTGTCTGGCGTTGCCAAAGCATCGGCGTCGCCTTGGCCCAGATGCGGCACTTGGAGACGTTCGGCACTTGGGGACAGTCCTAGTCATTGGGGACAGGTTACTTTGCACCAAGTTGGCGCATATGAACCTGACCCCTTTGCACCAATGGGTTGTAGCGGTAGAGCAGATTTTCCCGTCTGCCGATTTGTGTCTTGAAAAATGTATATAACGACTATAACGTAGTGTGAAACATATTGGAAACAATACCGAGGAGGCTGCGTTGAAGAAAAGCAATCTGGGCTATGTGCTGGTGCTGGTCGCCGCGCTTATGTGGGGCAGCATCGGAATCTTTGTAAACGGCATCTCGGCCATGGGCGTTTCATCCCAGAGCATGGCTGCCTTTCGCTTGTTGGTCGGAGCGCTTATCTTGGCACCGGTCCTGATGTTTATGGGCTGCCGTCCGGGTGAGGGGTCTACCGTGGCTCAGGGTCCGCTGGCCCTGTTCAAGGCAAGCCCCAAAGAGCTCGTCCCCTGCGCGCTTGTCGGTATCGTCGGTCTGGCCGCCGCCAACACCTGCTATTACGAGTGCATGGGCGAGGTCGGCATGTCCACGGCCTCGGTGCTGCTTTACACCTCGCCGGTGTTTGGTGTCATGCTCGGCCGCGTACTTTATCGCGAGGACGTGACCCCCAACAAGCTCGTTGCCATTGTCTTTAACATCGTTGGGTGCGTGCTTGCAGTGACCAATGGCGACCTTTCCGGTTTCCATTTTTCGGTTTGGGGCGTCACGTCGGGCGTGATTGCAGGCCTTTGTGGTGCGTCGCTCGCGGTGTTTAGCCGGATAGCAACCAAGACGGTCCACCCGCTGGCTGTCACGTTTTGGGGCTTTGTTTTTGGCGGTGCGGTTATGGCGGCTATCGCGGCTCCGTGGCCGGATGTCGCCGCGGCAATGTCGCCACAGCTGCTGCTGCTGTTCCTTGGCTTTGGACTCATCCCCACAGCTGTGGCCTACATCTTATATATGCAGGGTCTGTCCATGGGGCTCGAGACATCGAAAGTTCCCGTCGTAATGTCATTCGAGACGGTCGTCACCGTACTGGTGGGCATTGGCATCTACGCCGAGCCCGCCGGCGCGATCAAGGTCCTGGGCATCGTGCTGGTGCTCGCGTCCATCCTGATCATGAACACCGACTTCTCCAAGCTGCGCAACAGTGTGTTTGTCGGTCATGTCGTTGAGAGCATGACCTTTAAGCCCAACGCGTGGTGGACGGAGAAATCGCAGGACATGGATCTGTTTAAGGAGCGCACCGGCATCGCGCTGGAGCCCACCGTGCAGGAAAGCCCCTGGTACTTTGTGCGATAGAGGATTGCGCGCAGGGTCTGACCTCGGGTTATCCAGCCAGCGCCGGCCTACCCGGCCCCAACGTTTCAAGTACGTTAAACCCGTCAACGGTCGATTTTCAC
The DNA here is from genome assembly GCF_039758965.1 of Collinsella aerofaciens. GTDB lineage: Bacteria > Actinomycetota > Coriobacteriia > Coriobacteriales > Coriobacteriaceae > Collinsella > Collinsella aerofaciens_BR. The sequence goes on from NZ_JBDMSL010000008.1 coordinate 1,514, forward strand.
CCGCGAACGGTCTTTATACTAATTAGCAATATAAGCAACGTATAAGACGTTATAATGACCATAACGAAAAGGAGGAGGCAAGATGAATCAGATCATTCTCGCATCTCATGGCGGCCTGGCCGCAGGCGCCAAAGACACGCTCGAGATGGTTCTCGGCGACGTGTCGAACGTCCACGTCGTGTCGCTTGCTCGTGACGACAAGGAGCCCATCACCGATAAGGTGGACGCCATGATCGCCACGTTCAACGCGGACGACACCGTCTATGTGCTGACCGATATGCTCGGCAGCTCGGTCAACAACAACATGGTCGAGCTTTCCAAGAACGGCACGAAGTTCACGGTTGTCAGCGGTTTCAACATCCCGCTGGCACTGACGCTCGCTATGAGCCCCGTCCCCATCAAGGGCGCCGAGCTCGCGGCCCTCATCAACGAGGCCCGTACCGGTCTGACCAACCCCAACGCACCGGTCGAGGCTGCCGCGGCTCCCGCCAAGAAGGCCAAGGCGCCCCGTCACAGCTCCGGTCCCGCCAAGATCGTCCTCGCACGTCTTGACTACCGTCTGCTGCACGGCCAGGTCGTCTTTACCTGGACCACCAAGGTTCAGGCCGAGCGCATCATCGTCGTCGACAACGCTGCCGCCAACGATGACATCAAGAAGGGCGCTCTTAAGCTGGCCAAGCCCCAGGGCGTGCGCCTGAACGTCTTCACCGTCGAGCGTGCCCTCGCCAAGATGGACAAGCTCAACACCCTCGGCGAGCGCGTCATGTTCGTCTTTGGCAACACGGCCGAGATGCTGCAGTTCTGCCAGGGCTACAAGCTCGACGCCATCAACCTGGGCGCCACCGCCAACCACGACGGTGCCGATCAGATTGGCGGCAAGGACAGCTCCGTCTTCCTCGACGCCACCCAGAAGGCCGACGTCAACCAGCTGCTCGACATGGGCATCAAGCTCTATGTCCAGCAGACCCCTACGTATCAGAGCGTCGACATCGACGCCAAGCTGTAATCAACCAGGCTTTTGCCTGACTGAAAGGAGAAGGGTATGAATACGTTCATCAGTGCGGTGCTCGTCGGCCTCGTCGGCGTGTTCTGCATGTGGGACTCCCGCCTGCTCGGTCGTCTTAACTTCGAGCAGCCCCTCGTTGGCGCTACGCTCGTCGGTCTGCTGCTGGGCGATGTGCCCACCGGCCTTGCCGTCGGTGCCGCCGTCGAGCTCGTGTCCATGGGCCTGGTGCAGGTCGGCGCCGCCGTTCCGCCCGATATGGTCCTGGGCGGCATCGTGGCCGCTGCCTTTGCGTGCCTGACCGACGCTTCCGCCGAGACCGCCATGACGATCGCCATCCCGGTCGCCGTCCTGGGTCAGCTCCTCGGCATCGTGTTCCGTTCCATCATCGCCGTCCTCACCCATGTGGCAGATAACGCGATCGATAACGGAAAGTTCAAGACCGCCTACCGTATGCACATCTGCGCCGGCTCCGGTTTGTACGCCATCATGTACTTCCTGCCGATTTTCCTCGCCGTCTTTGTTGGCACCGACCTGGTTCAGGCCATCGTCAACATGGTTCCCGAGTGGCTGTCCACTGGTCTTAACGTTTCGACCAAGATCATGACCGCCTACGGCTTGGCTCTGCTGCTCACCATGATGATCAAGAAGGGTATGACTCCGTTCCTGTTCATCGGTTTCCTGCTCGCCGCTTACCTCAACCTGTCCGTCATCGCGGTCGCTCTGATCGGTGTGTGCCTGGCTGTCGTCTTCATGGGCTTCAAGTTCAACGGTTCCCATGCAGCCGCCGGTGTCGATTCCGACTACGATCCGCTCGAAGACGACGAAGACTAAGGAGGAACACACTATGGCAACCGCAACCAAGGACGTGTCCCTGAACAAGAAGGTCAGCCAGTTCTTCTGGCGCTCCTGGGCCATCCAGGCCTCTTGGAACTACGAGCGTCAGATGAACATGGGCTTCCTCTACGGTATGGTTCCCACGCTCGATCGCCTCTATCCGGACGAGTCCGACCCCAAGCAGCTTGCTGCTAAGAAAGAGGCTTACCACCGTCACATGGCGTTCTACAACTGCACCCCGCAGACGAGTGCTTTCATCCTGGGCCTCGCCGCCTCCATGGAGGAGGAGTACGCCAAGGATCCCGAGAACTTCAACCCCGATTCGATTAACGCGGTCAAGACCTCCCTTATGGGCCCGCTTTCCGGCATCGGTGACTCCTTCTTCCAGGGCACCATCCGCGTTATCGCCTTTGGCTTGGGCGTTCAGCTGGCTCAGCAGGGCTCCATCATGGGCCCGATCCTGGCCCTTCTCATCTCCATCGTCCCCTCCGTGCTGATTACTTGGTTCGCAGCCAAGATGGGATATCAGGGCGGCCACGAGTACCTGAGCAAGCTTCAGGGCGGCGACCTCATGGAGAAGCTCATGTATGTCTGCGGCATCGTGGGTCTTATGTCCGTGGGCGGCATGATCGCCACGCTGATCGGCGCCACCACCCCGCTGCAGTTCGCTGACGGCACCGTCGTGATCCAGGACATCCTGGACAGCATGATGCCCCAGATGATCTCCCTTGGCCTCACCGGCCTTATGTACTGGCTCATCAAGAAGAACGTCAACACCGGTTGGCTTCTCGTGATCGCCATTGTGGGCGGCATCGCCCTCTCCGCGGTCGGCATCCTTGCCTAGTCGCGACTAAGCGCCTAACCGCTTTCCCCCGGGGGCCTGCCTGGCATCCCATACCCCAGGCAGGCTTCCATCCCTAAATGTGTCAAAGGGACAGTTCCTTTGACACATCCTCAACGGACCGGCGACTCGGTCCAAATCACGGTAACCCTGCGAGCGCCCGGCAATGTGGCGCCGCAAATAATTGAAAGGAATGTGTCAGATGTACGAGATCGACCTTAACCTCCCTAAGCAGATTGTCGCTGACGTCCTGTCCAACCACGAGATCCACAGCGTCGCCTTCGTCGGCTGCGGTGCCTCCATGTCCGACCTTTACCCCGCCAAGTACTTCCTGGCCAACAACACGGACAAGCTGAACGTTCAGATCTTCACCGCTAACGAGTTCAACTACGACACGCCTTCCTGGGTCAACGAGCACACCTTCGTGATCACCTGCTCCCTCGGTGGCTCCACGCCCGAGACCGTCGAGGCCAACAAGACCGCCAAGAAGCACAACTGCCCGGTCGTCTCCCTCACCAACAAGGCTGGCTCCGCTCTGACCGTCGACGCTGACTACGTCATCGTCCACGGCTTCCATGCCAACTATGCTGCCAAGGCCGAGAAGCCCGCCTACGCCATCGCTCTTGCTCTCGAGATCCTTCAGCAGACCGAGGGCTATGATCACTACGAGGACATGATCACCGGCCTCAACAACATCTTCGAGCTGATCGAGAACGCTGCTCAGTCTGCCAAGGGCCTGGCCAAGCAGTTCGCTCAGGACTTCAAGGACGACAAGATGATCTACTTCATGGCCTCCGGTGCCTCCGAGAAGATGGCTTATTCTAACGCCGCCTTCCTGTTCACCGAGATGCAGTGGATCGACGCTGCTTCCTACAACACCGGCGAGTACTTCCACGGCCCGTTCGAGGTTTCCACCGAGGGTAAGCCCTACGTCTTCCTCATGTCCGACGGTGCTACCCGTCCGATGGACGCTCGTGCCCTCACCTTCCTGCAGCGTATGGGTGCCAAGGTCGCTCTGATTGACTCCAAGGACTACGGCCTGGCCGACGCTGTGCCGGCTAGCGTCCTCACCTACTTCAACCCGCTGCTGCACCTCGCCGTTATGCGTGAGTACGGCAACCAGATCGCCGAGGCCCGCCAGCACCCGCTGACCATGCGTCGCTACATGTGGAAGCTTTCCTACTAATCACAAGTAAGTAGACCTTACGGGTTGATTGAGAGGGGATGGGGTTTGTGCCCCGTCCCCTTTTTGCTTTGGGGGCGTGTCTGTCGCGCCGCAAAACCCCAGATAAAACCTACCAAAATAAACCTGTCCCTTTTTGGCAGGTGGGAGGAGATGCGTATGATCAAAGCGGTGCTGTTTGATATGGACGGCGTGCTGGTCGATACCGAGTGGTTCTACAACCGTCGTCGCGTGGCGTTTATGGAAGAGAAAGGGTTCCACTTTGACGAGATCCCCGATCTTTCGGGGTCTAACGAGCCTGCCATTTGGGAGGCGCTGGTGCCCGACGATGTTGAGCTGCGCGAGCGTCTGCGCGTGGAGTACAAGCAGGTCTACAGCCCGGACCATCCCGTTCCGTATGCCGAGCTGCTCAACGAGCAGACGGAGCCGGTGATGCGTGAGCTGCACGAGCGCGGCGTGATGTGCGCCATCGCGAGCTCGTCCTATCGCGAGCTGATCGACGAGCTGGTGGAGATCGCCGGTATCGCCGACGTGCTGGACTACACCATCAGCGGTCACGAGTGCAGTGCGTTTAAGCCCGACCCCGAGATCTACCTGCGTGCCATGGAGGCGCTGGGGGTGGAGTCTGCCGAGTGCCTGGTTATCGAGGATTCGCCTTTGGGGATCGAGGCTGGCAAGCGCTCCGGCGCCCGAGTCCTGGCGCTGCGTCCGCACGAGGGCGTCAACCTCGATCAATCGCGAGCCGATGCCGTTATCGATAATCTGACCGACATTTTGGCCGCTTTGTAGTGTCAATCCGCCGCGAGAAGCGCGGGTTCAAACGTTTTTTGCGGTGGACTGGCTCAATTTGGTTTCGATTTTGATCCGTTTGGCTTCGATTCGGGCTAAGTGAGTAGACTTTTTGGCGCAGGCCAAGCACAATGCATATCTTCCTTTGTAAAACCGCAGGTCACAGGGGTGGCGGTTTTGGGTGTGCTCGGCAGATCGTAAAAAGTCTACTCACTTGTAATTTGGGCCTTTGGTCGTGGGGGTTGCTGGTCCCGCTTTGGTTGTCGAGGGAGGGTGAATTGAAGCGCCCCCGCACGCTCCATGCTACAATCGCGGGCATGCCCCACAACCACATCTGCCTTCGAAAGGAGCCTACGTGGCGAACGCCATCGATCAGCTCACGGACCGCGTGCTCATGCTCGGCCGCCTTACCATCGTCCGCCGCGCCATTACTGCCGTGGCGGTCACAATTTCCGCCGTTCTCCAGACATTTCTGATCCAGGCGTTCATTCAGCCCGCCGACCTGCTTCCGAGCGGTCTCACCGGTGTCGCGGTCCTGCTTGATCGCGTTACCTCGCTCGGCGGCGTTCACATCGACATCTCGCTCGGTATGCTCGCGCTCAACATCCCCGTGGCGCTCCTATGCTGGAGCGGCATTAGCAAGCGCTTCGTCATCTTCTCGATGATGCAGGTCGTGCTCTCGTCGCTGTTCCTCAACATCTTTCACTTTGCCCCGTTTTTGGGCGACAAGATCATGCTCATCATTTTTGGCGGCGTGGTCTCGGGTCTGGGCGCTGCCATCGCGCTTAAGTCCGGCGCATCCACCGGCGGCACCGACTTTATCGCGCTGTGGGTCTCCAACCACACGGGCAAGACCATCTGGGGCGTCATCTTTGGTTTCAACTGCTTTATCTTGGCGATCTTTGGTTTTATGTTTGGCTGGGACAAGGCGGCGTACTCCATCGTGTTCCAGTTTATTTCGACCAAGACCATCGACAGCTTCTATCGTCGCTACGACCGCGTGACGCTGCAGATCACGACGCGCAAGGCGGACGAGGTCATGACCGCCTATGTTGACCATTTTCAGCATGGCATTAGCTGTGCCGAGGTCATTGGCGGATACAGCCGCGAAAAGATGTACCTGCTGCACGCCGTTGTCTCGACCTACGAGAGCCAGGACATTATCAAGCTGGTGTGCGACATTGATCCCAGCGCCGTGATCAATGTGTTCCACACGCTCAACTTTGTGGGCGGCTGGTGGGGCGGTCATGTCGACGAGCCCATGCCCACGGCCGTGCCCGATCCCGACAAGCCCGCGCGCATGGCCAGCAGGCAGGCGCGCCTTAGTGAGCAGGACAGCCTGCAGCAGGACGACGGCAAGTAGGGTTTTGGCATTTTACCGGCCCGGCGCAACCCTTCCGTATGAGCCCCACGAAAGCCCCGTTGCTTTCGAGGGACTTTCGTTTGCCCAGATAAAACCTGCCAAAATGAAGCTGTCGCTTTTTGGTAGGGAGGGTGTATCGTTTTATCAATATGAGGTAACATGAAACTAGACGTTATATACGTATTAGTTATTTCAATATTTCGATAAGAGTGATTAGATATGCCTGCGCCCAAAAATGCACCGCTTTACCAGCAGATTTACGACGAAATCAAGGATGCGATCGAGAAAGGTGTTTATGCACCCAAGGAGCGTATTCCGTCCGAGCTTGAGCTAGCCGAGCAGTACGACGTGAGCCGCATTACGGTGCGCCGCGCCGTCGAGGAGCTGTGCTCCGATGGCTACCTGGTTAAGCAGCAGGGCCGTGGCACCTTTGTCTCCACGCCGCACATCAACCGCCAGTTCCACGCTTCGACGCTGCAGACGTTTACCGCGCTGTGTGCCGATAATGGCATGAAGGCGGGCGCGCATGTGGTCGATCGCCAGATTGTGCCGGCACGTCAAAACGAGATGGAGTTCTTTGGCCTGCAAAAGGACGCGCTGCTGCTGCATATTAAGCGCGTGCGTACAGCCGACGGCGAGCCCATCTTTGAGGAGAACATCTTTGTGCCGTTTGACGCCTACCGTGAGCTGTTGACGGCCGATCTTGAGGACAAGTCGATTTTTGCCGAGGTCGAGCGTGTTGGCGGAACGCCAATTGTCTCGGTTGGCTACCGCACGGTCGAGGCCGTTCGTGCCAATACCGAGCAGGCGGCCGAGTTGGGCATTGCTCCGCACGATCCGCTGCTCAACCTGCGTGCCGGCTTTATCGGCCCCAATGGCGAGCCGGTCCTGATGGGTAAGCAGTACTACGTGGGATCGCGCTACGTTATGGTGATGTAAGTTACGCGGTTTTGCCAAACCGCGTAACGGCTCGACGCTGCAAACGCCCCTAAGCGGCAATCTGACGTTCAATCGTCGGTCGCGTACCAAAGTACGCTTCCCTCCTCTTTCACGTCACCTTGCTCGCTTAGGGGCGTTTTCGCTGACTTTTGCTCAACCTGCGGGATTTCCGCGCTTGTCAAGAGACTAGTCGTTGGGGACGTTCTTAAACGACTGGTCATTCAAGAACGTCCCCAATGACTACCCGCAGAATGAGCGTGGCTGACAGCCGGGCGACGCCGGTCCGCGTGGCGGCGTATAATCGGCGGCAGATGACTTAGACGTTAGGAAACCATGACCGATAGCATGCAGCAGATGGCGCTCGACACGCTCGGCGCCTATTTTGGCTACACCTCGTTTCGCCCGGGGCAGGACCGCATGGTGGATGCGATTCTTGCTGGCCGCGATGCGCTCGGCGTTATGCCCACAGGCGCCGGCAAGTCTATCTGCTACCAGGTGCCCGCGCTCATGCTGCCCGGCATCACCTTTGTGGTGAGTCCGTTGCTGTCGCTTATGGAGGACCAGACCCGCGCGCTGCTCGCGGCGGGTGCGCGCCCCAGCTATCTCAACTCCAGTCTTACTCCGGCCCAGCAAAATACCGTTCTCAAGCGGGCGCGCGAGGGGCGCTACCAGCTTATGTATGTGGCGCCCGAGCGCCTGCTCGAGCCGCGCTTTTTAGCCTTTGCGCAGGAAGCCGCGGCGGACGGTGGCATTGGCGTTCCGCTCGTGGCCATTGACGAGGCCCACTGCGTGAGCCAGTGGGGCCAGGATTTTCGCCCCGCTTACCTGCAGATTCGCGAGTTCATCGATTCCCTGCCGCAGCGCCCCATCGTGGCGGCGTTTACCGCCACGGCGACCGAGCGCGTGCGCGCGGACATTCAGCAGATGATCGGCCTGCAAAATCCCGCGACGGTAGTGACGGGCTTCGATCGCAAGAACCTCTACTTTGGTTGCGAGGAGATGGGCGACAAGGCCAAGACCGCCTGGGTGCGCGACTACGTGATCGCGCATTCGAGCGAGAGCGGCATCGTGTATTGCTCGACCCGCAAGACGGTCGACGCGCTGGCCGCGGAGCTTGCCGAGGCACTGGGCCCCAGCGGCATTCGCGTGGGCCGCTACCATGCCGGCATGGGCAACGACGTCCGCCGGCAAAGCCAGCGCGCTTTTATCGACGACGACATCCAGGTGATGGTTGCCACCAACGCCTTTGGCATGGGCATCGACAAGCCCAACGTGCGCTACGTGATCCACAACAACGTGCCCGAGAGCATCGAGGCCTACTACCAGGAGGCGGGCCGCGCTGGCCGCGATGGCGATCCGGCCAGCTGCCATCTGCTGTGGAACGGTAACGATTTTCGCATGCGCCGCTTTCTGATCGATCGCGGCGATGCTGCCGACGAGGCGCTCGATGACGAGCAGCGCGCGTGGGCGCTCCAGAACCGTTATCGCTTGCTCAGCCAGATGGAGGGCTACTGTAATACCACCGGCTGTCTGCGCGAATACATGCTGCGCTACTTTGGCGATGAGGCCGCGGCCGAGCATGCTGCTGCGGCTGGTGCGGGCGCCACCGCCACGGACGACGCCGAGGGCTGCGGCAACTGCAGCAACTGTCTCACGCAGTTCGAGGTCGAGGACGTCACCGATATGGCTCGCGCCGCTGTGCGCTATGTGGCCACGCGTCCCATGCGCTTTGGCAAGTCGCTGATCGCCGATGTGCTCCACGGCGGCAACACCGAGCGCATTCGCCAGATGCATCTGGACGAGGACCGCGGCTACGGTGAGCTGCCGAGTGAATCGGTCGGGCGCATCAAGGACATCATCGGCCAGCTGTGCGGCCGCGGTTATTTGGCCACTTCGCAGGGGCAATACCCGGTCGTGGGGCTGGGCCCGCGTGCCGCCGAGGTCGAGGATGAGGCGTTTGCCTTTACCGTTAAGCGTCGCGCGTCCAAGCGCAAGGCCTCGGCCCGCGCCCGCCGCGCCGTCGATCTGCTGCGCGAGGAGGCCGAGCTGGATCAGCGCCCGCGCGTGGGCGACGATGCCGAGCTGTTCGAGCGCCTGCGTGCCCTCCGCAAGGAGATCTCGACCGAGCTGGAGATGGCGCCGTACATGGTCTTTTCCGACAAGGCCCTGCGCGGCCTGTGCCGCCTGCGCCCGCAGACGCGCGACGAGCTGATCCAGGTCAACGGCATTGGCGAGAAAAAGGCCGACGCCTTTGGCGAGCAGTTTATGGCGGCAATTGAAGAGTTTGAGTCCGAGCATGCGCGGGATGGAGCGTAACGATGGTAGCCGATAGCAAGACCGACCGTACTGACGTGTCCGCCGTACCGCTGTACCAGCAGGTCATGGACGACCTAAAGGGCGAGATCGCGCGCGGTGTGTACGTGGCCGGCTCGCGCATTCCTTCCGAGATGGAGCTCGCGAAGTCCTATGGCGTGGGACGCGTCACCGTGCGTCGCGCCATCGAGGAGCTGTCGCGTGCGGGGTATCTCAACCGCCAGCAGGGGAGGGGCACCTTTGTGTGTGCGCCCAAGCTCAAGCGCAAGATTCGCCAGAAGGGTGACGTCCAGAGCTTTACTGAGGGTTGTGCTGCCAACGACATGGTGCCGGGTGCGCGTCTGGTGTCGCGCACGGTGGTCGCGGCGACGCACGAGGATGCGGCGTTCTTTGGCGTGGAGCCCGGCTGCGAGCTTATCGTGGTCGAACGCGTGCGCACAGCCGACGGCATCCCTGTCATGCTCGAGAACAACGCCTTTGTGCTCGCCGACCATCCCTACCTGCAGACGCTTGCCGACAAGGACCTCACGGACAATTCCATCTTTGCGCTCGTTGCCGAGCATTCGGGTCGCGCGCCGCTCAAATCCGACCCCTGCACCGTGGAGATTGCGCTTGCCGATGCCCAAACGGCCCCGCTGCTGGAGGTGCCGGTCGGTGAGCCGCTCTTCTATATGGAGGCCTACTTTACCGACGCCGGTGGGCACCCTCTGTTGCTCGGTCGCCAAAAGATTGTGGGCTCGCGCTACGTCTTCGACATCTAACGTCCACAGATAGAACAACATAGAACAAATTTGCTAAGATGACTTCACGGGCGTTGTTGCACGTGTTATAAATAGGACAACATAGAACGACAGCAGGTACGAGCTGCCGTCGCTCAAAACCGCCGCACAAGGAGGAGCATCAGGATGAACGCACACGATCTGATTCAGGAAATCATCGAGCGCAAGGGCAAGATTGAGAACGTCTTTTGGATCGCCTGTGGCGGTTCGATGATCGACCTGATGCCGGCCAACGAGCTGCTCAAGCGCGAGGCCACCACGTTCACCTCGACGGTCTACACGGCACGCGAGTTTTGCCTGATGGCCCCCAAGAGCCTAGGGCCGAAGTCGCTCGTTATTGCCTGCAGCCACAGCGGCAACACGCAAGAGGTCGTCGATGGCTGCGAGATGGCGTTGGCTGCCGGCGCCGAGGTCGTCGCCATGACCGACTGCGAGGGCTCCAAGATTGACAACGGCAAGTGGGTCACCTGGGTCTACCCGTGGGGCGAGGGCGTGCCGCAGGCCGAGGTGCCGCAGGGCATCGGCGCTCTGATCGCCGCCGAGCTGCTCGACCAGCAGGAAGGCTACGAGGCACTCGCCGACATGTACGAGGGCCTCAAGCAGATGGATGCGCTGCTGCCCGCCGCCCGCGAGAAGGTCAACGCCGAGCTGGGCGCCCGCTTTGCCGAGCTCTGCCAGCAGCACAAGTTCTTCTATATCCTGGGCTCCGGACCCAACTTTAGCCAGACCTACGCCATGGCCATCTGCTCGCTCATGGAGATGCAGTGGCAGCACTGCTGCTACATCCACTCCGGCGAGTACTTCCACGGCCCGTTCGAAGCCACCGAGCCCGGCGTGTTCTACTTTGTGCAGCTTGGCGCGGGCGAGTGCCGCCCCATGGAGGAGCGCGCTCTTGCGTTCCTCAACACGCACACCGACACGATCATGGTGCTCGACGCGCTCGAGTACGGCGTGGGCGAGGTACCTGCCAGCGTGCGTTCGTACCTGGAGCCGATCTTCTTCTACAACATGAGCTGCGAGCTGCGCGCCGCCCGCGGCAAGGTCTTCGACCACAGCCCCGAGGTTCGTCGCTACATGGGCATCGAGCAGTACTAATATACCGGGAATAGCCTCTCACGACGGGGTCTGCGCTGCGCGCAGGCCCCGTTTTGCGTTGTGGCGGCCGGATTCGTGTCTGCGCGAAAACGAAGGTGAATACTTTTCCGCGAAGTGAACGACCTATTTTGGACCCCCGAAGCATCCACACTTTTTGACGCCAAAACTGCAGGAAAAACTTGGCGAAACCGCAGGAAGCGGCGTCTGAAAAGTGTCGATGCTTCGGGGGCTCGTTTTTGCTCGTTCACTTCGCGGAAAAGTATTCACCTTCGATTCGCAAGGGCACTGCGTGAGTCAAAAAGGCGGGCCGCGCCGGGGATTTCCGGCGCGGCCCGCTTGGTATCGCGCTTAGATTCGCAAGGTTGCGGCAGCCAGCGGCCTACTTTGCGTCGTAGGCCTCGGCGTCCCACCAGTCGAGCTGGGCAATGTTGTCGCGGATGTGCTGGCAGCTCTTGTGGAAGCCCTCGAGCTCGTACTCGGACAGGTCGAGCGTGTAGACCTCCTCGACGCCCTCGGCGCCGATCACGCACGGCAGGGATGTGAAGATGCCCTCCTCGCCATACTGGCCGGTCATGAGCGTGGAGGCGGAAAGCACGGCGTGCTCGTTGTGCAGCACGGCGGCGCAGACGCGCGCGGCGGAGTTGGCGACGGCGTACTCGGTGCACTGCTTGCCTTGGTAGGTCACATAGCCGCCCTTGCGCGCGAGCTCCTCGACCTCCATGTGGTCGAAGGCGTACTTGTCGGGGTTTTCGGCCTGAAGCTCGTTGAGGCTCTTGCCGGCGATGGTCGCCGACTTAAAGGCAGCCAGCTGGCTAAAGCCGTGCTCGCCGATCATGTAGGCGTCGATGGACTTGGGGCTCACGCCGACCTTCTTGGAGATCTCGGTGCGCAGGCGGGCGGAGTCCAGGCCGCAGCCCGAGCCGATGATCTTCTTGGGATCGTAGCCGGTCAGGTGCCACAGCTCGGTGCACACGACGTCGCAGGGGTTGGAGATGCTCACAAAGATGCCGTCGAAGCCGGCGTCGACGATGCACTTGGCAAAGGTGCGGGCGGCGTCGGTGGTAAAGAACAGCTCGCCGTCGCGGTTGCCGGCGGCCAGCGCGACCTTACCGGCAGCGTTGACGATGACGTCGCAACAGGCCAGCTCCTCGTAGTGGTCGTAGCAGTTGACGATCTTGGTGTTGTACGGGACAAACGAAAGGGAGTCGCGCAGGTCCTGGACCTCGGAAGTCACCTTGGCCTCGTTGATATCGCACAGGTACAGCTCGTCGGCAATGCCCTGCATGAGCAGGCTGTTGGCGACATGTGCTCCTACGTGGCCCTGGCCGACCACACCGATCTTACGCGTCTGGTACATACGAGTATCCTTCCGGCCGAGTTTTTTGCGTCGAACCATTGTAGCGTCCTGCCGTCACTTTGCTAGACTAAAGCGCCGTAGATTTTTGGGACATGCCTTAATCTCTACTTTTGGAGTGATTTGGGCCGCTGACGGCATCGCTGGGCGATGTGCTCGCGCGGATAGGGCTGCTCGTTGTACCATAGCTGCAACTGACTCGTAAGGAGCATCCATGCCCATTCGCATTCCCGACGCCCTCCCTGCCGCCGCGCAGCTCGAGAGCGAGAACATCTTTGTCATGACCGAGTACCGCGCGCTGCACCAGGACATCCGCCCGCTGCGCGTGCTCATCCTCAACCTCATGCCCACCAAGATCGCCACCGAGACGCAAATCATGCGCAAGCTCTCCAACACGCCGCTGCAGGTTGAGGTGGATCTGCTGCGCACCAAAACGCACGAGGCCACGCACGTGAGTGCCGGTCACTTGGAGACGTTCTATCGCACGTTCGACGACATCCGCGATATCCACTACGACGGCCTGATCATCACGGGCGCGCCGGTGGAACAGATGCCGTTCGAAGAGGTCGACTACTGGCCCGAGCTCTGCCAGATCATGGATTGGTCCACCACGCATGTGCACTCTACGCTGCACATTTGTTGGGGCGCGCAGGCGGGCCTGTACCATCATTACGGCATCCAGAAGCACGACCTGCCGGCAAAGGCGAGCGGCGTGTTCGAGCATTATCTGGTGAAGCCGCAAAGCCCGCTGGTCCGCGGCTTCGACGACCGCTTCTATGCCGTGCATTCGCGCAACACCGATGTGCGCCGCGAGGACGTGGAGGCCGAGCCGCAGCTTGAGGTCGTGGCCGTGTCCGACGAGGTGGGCTTGTACATCGTCAAGTCGACCGACAGCCGCCGCTTCTTTGTCTTTGGCCATCCCGAGTACGATACCGACACGTTGCGCCTGGAGTACGAGCGCGACGTGAAGCGCGGGCTCAACCCCCAGGTGCCGGCGCATTACTTCCCAGGTGACGACCCCACCGCCGAGCCGCGCAACGTCTGGCGCAGCCAGGCTCAGCTGCTCTACACCAACTGGCTCAACTACTACGTCTACCAGACCACGCCCTACGACCTAGCCCGAGCCGGCGAGGAGCACTAGGCTGCGATGGTACTGCTGTAGCCGTGGCTGATGTGGCGGCGATTAGGCGCTGATGATGTGGGGTAGCGGCAGGTCGTGGGCATCGGTGGGGACGTGGTCGATGCGTTGTTCGTCGAAGGCGATGCCGACGATTTGACATATGGGCGGGAGCATGGGCAGGTAGCGGTCATAGCAGCCGCCGCCGTAGCCCAGACGCGCGCCGGTTTGGTCGAAGGCCACGAGCGGCACGATAATCATGTCGAGAACATCGGCAGGCACGATAGGGAAGCGATCGCTGTCGATGTCCATGGCCGTGAAGGCCCGCGTGGGGTGGGCGATAAACGGAGCCGCGGACGCATCGCCGGCGGCAACTGCCCGCATGCACATGCGCTGGCCACAAGCTGCGGCGTCTGTTGCCGAGAGCATGCACGGATAGGCCACGCGCCAGCCGCGTTTGGCGGCCGCAGCGGCAAACGCGGCTGGGTCGACCTCGGAGCCCATCGCGGCATAGATGGCAACGGTGTGCGGCGCCGCGGCATCCAAGCGATCCAACAGCTCAACAAGCCGCGCACAGATAACGGCAGACTTCGCTGCTCGCACATCCAAATCAATCGCATCGCGCCGGGCAATCACCGCCTGCCGCAATCCATCCTTGTCCATCCCAACCTCCTCTAGCAAACCTGCCAAAAAGGGACAGGTTTATTTTGGCAGGTTTTATCTGGGTAAACAGCAAAAACAACCACGAAGGGGACACACGCACCTTCGTGGTGGTCTGTGCTGTGATGGGCGTCTGCGGCGGTTTGTCTCGATCTGTAACAGTAACTCGGCAAAATTGGACTTAGATGTTACAGATTGAGACAAAAGGTCGGCGTCGTCTGGAAACGTCTCGATCTGTAACATCTGGAGCCGATATTGCCGCCTTAGCGTTACAGATCGAGACAAATCGGCAGACTGCGGCAAAAGAAAAAGGTAGATTTTCGGGCATGTCCCAAAAATCTACCTTTAGTGCGTTAGCCCAGCAGGTCGATGACGTTAAAGCCGACGTTGCTCTTGGCGATGACGTCTCGGCCGCCAAAGACGCAGGTGGGCGACTCGGCTGCGATGCGCGTCACGTCGGCGCCGAGCGAGCGCAGCTCACCGGGCGTGGCGGCGAGCATCTGGGCGCGACGCTCCTCGCGCGCATGCGGATCGAGCCCGGCCAGGTAGGTCGTGTTGCGGCGCTTGGTGAGCGCGTACGGCTTCACCGGCGCGTCCATGCCGCTCACGCAGCTCACAATAAAGCCCTCAAAGGCGGCCTCGTCGGGCTCAAAGCTGCCAAGCCATGCGCCCGCGCGCGCCACGCGCTCAATCGAAGGATCGATCGCCGGGTCGCGGTAGGTGTAGAACGCCGTCTGGCGCTCGCCGGCTGCGCGGAATCCGCAGCCGTACGCACCGCCCTTCACGCGAATCTCGTTCCACAGGTAATCGTAGGAGAGCGCGTTGGCAGCCACGGCCCAAGCGCCTGTCACGTCAATGCCCAGGCGACGCGGATCGCACGCACGCGCGGCAAAGCAGATGTCGCTGGGGATCACGAAAGCCTCGTGGCGGTCGCACGGCGTCGGCACCGCGAGCGCGCCGCGGTCGGCACCATCGCCCGCACCCAGCCCCAGGTCACCCGCGGCATCCCAGTACGCGTCAAAGTCCTCGTCGCTGCCGGTAAAGCTCGCCATGCAGCCGTCGGCCACAAAGATGCGGCCTGCCAGCTCGGCAAGCTTGGTACGCAGCCCGTCCACGCGCTCGTCAAAGTGCTCGAGCAAATCGCGCAGGAACAGGTAGAAGTCTACGCCCGAGAGCTGCTCACGCACCACGGCCGAAGGCGAGCTGTAGCTCATCGCGCGACCGAGCGCCGCCGAGTGGCCGTTGTTGATAAAGCCCTGCTCAAGCCCAATGCGAATTTGCGTGAGCACGTCGCGCATGCGGTCGGCGTCGGCGTCTGCCAAAAGCGTGCTCGACCATACCTCGCGCGGCAGACTCGCCAGTGCATCGATCTTCTCGGACAGGGCGCCGGCGCTCACCAGCAGGTAGGGGCGCACGCCGTCTACTTCGGGCTGCGTCATGACTTCGGTCGTAAAGCTCAAAAAGCCGAGCTTGCCAGCGAGCAAGTTGTCGAGTTCCTCGGCCGAGTGCTCGCGCGTGGGCAGCTGCTTAAGCAGGCGGCAGAGCAGTGTCACATAGGGCAGGTCCTCAAACGCGACGCAGCTCAGGTCGAAATACTGCATGGCGTAGGCCAGACGGTTGGTGGGGATGTCGTGGCGCAGGCAGGGGATGGGCGTGGTCGTGTCTACGACCAGCGGCGGCTCGGGGCGCGCCTCGCCAATGTCGGACACGCGCAGGCGCGGCAGCGTGGCCTTGGCCTCGGGCGTGTCTTCTGCCTCCTGCGCGGCACGCAGCGCGGCCGTGCGCTCGACCACGTCGGCCAGCTCGGCATCGGTCATGGCATCGCGCTTGGCTGCCAGCTCGGCGGCTTCGGCACCCTCCGCACCCTCGGCGGCGTCCACCGGCACCAGCTCGACCAGTGCCATGTGGTCGTTTTCCAGCACCAGCTCGCGCAGCAGGTCCTCAAAATAGCTGCCGTCCAGCTCGCTGCGCAGCTCCTCGTACACCGGGCCGTACTTGAGCGCCAGCGTCGCGGCGTCGTCATCGTAGAGCCACGTGCTCAGCGCGTCGCACGCAATGGCCACGCCGTCGGCGATGCCGTAGTCGCGCTGACGCAGGTCGTATTCGTTGCTGCTGATGATGGCTTCCAGGCGCTCGCGCGGAACGCCATGCTCGCATAGGTCGCGGCAGGCGTCCTGGAACACGCGGCGCAGCTCGCGCGCCACGCCGGGCTGTGCGTTTTGCAGCATGATGAGCTCGTAGGGCTGCAGGCTCTCGGCCGCGGTGTAGCTCACCACGTTGCCGCCCATGCCGGCGGCCAGAATGGCCTTCTTAACTGGCGCTTCGTTGGAGCCCAGCAGTGCCTCAAACAGGATATCTGCTGCGATCGTGCGTTTGCGGTCGAGCGCGCTGCCCAGCACAAGACCCAGGCCCACCAGGGCGTTCTCGGGCGTGGTAGCCATCTCAACGCGCTTGTACTCGCAGGTCACGGGCGCCTGCACGCCCAGCGGATTGGGCGCCATCGTGGACGGGTCCTCGCCGGCGGCGACGGCAGCGTCCATGCGGCGGCTCGCGGCACTCGGCTGCGACAGATAGCGCTCGTCCAAAAAGGCCAGGGCGCGGTCCACGTCCAGGTCGCCGTAGAGCGTTATATAAGAGTTGGAAGGATTGTAGTGGCGCGCGTGCGTGTCCAGGAACTGCTCGTAGGTGAGCGCGGGAATCGCGCGCGGGTCGCCACCGCTCTCGTGTGCATAGGCGGTGTCGGGGTAGAGCGCGGCGTTGACGGCGTCGTCCAGCACACTCATGGGGTCGGACAGCGCACCCTTCATCTCGTTGAACACCACGCCGTTATAGCGCAGCGTGCCCTCGCGCAGGCTCGCGGAGCCGCCGTCGCCCTCGCCCTCGACGCTCTCCGGCAGGTCCAGCTCGTAGTGCCAGCCCTCCTGCTCAAAAATGGTGGGCTTGGTATAGATGGCCGGGTTGAACACCGCGTCCAGGTACACGTCCATCAGGTTGTACAGATCCTGCTCGTTGGTGGTGGCAACGGGGTAGATGGTCTTGTCGGGGTAGGTCATGGCGTTGAGAAACGTCTGCATGGAGCTCTTGATCAGATCGACAAACGGCTCCTTGACGGGGAACTTAGCCGATCCGCACAGCACCGAGTGCTCAAGAATATGGAACACGCCGGTGGAATCGGCCGGCGGCGTCTTAAAGCCAATGGCAAAGGCCTTGTTTTCGTCGTCGCATGCCAGGTACAGCAGGCGAGCGCCCGAGGCAGTGTGTCGCAGCACGTAAGCGTCCGAGTCGAGCTCGGGCACGGTCTCGCGGCGCTCGACGGCAAAGCCGTGGCAGGTAGTGCCGGGCACCAGCAGTGTAGCGGCTGCGGCGCGCGGGTCGGTTGAGGTGGTGGGCATATGCAGTCTCCTTTGACGCCCCAGCGGGAGCGAATCGAGTCGAATCCTCGAGAGTATACCCATATGGGGCCGCGACCCTGCGGCGAACTGGAGACGATGCAGCCGGATTGGGCATAGGTCCCGCGTGCCCGCCGCACGAGCGTGGAAAATTGGACACTCGCCAAACGAGAGTGGATATTCGGACGGACGAGCGAGGATTTCCGGATACCTATCGAACGAGAGTGGATATTTGGACGGAATTTGCCGCAAAAGCCCCAAAAACCGTCCAAATATCCACTCTCGATATCCGACCGTCCGAAAATCCTCGCTCGTCCATCACTTGCGTATCTCTCGTCTCTCATTCGTCTCTAATATGAAAGATGACAGGAAGATGAGAGAAAAATATGAGAGATAACTGAGCAGCAAAGAGACAGGCAATCATGGTATTGTCTCAATACCGATTGTTCTACCAGCAAAAATATGTATAGATGAAGCAAATGGTAGACATTCCATCTCTATCTATCTCTTATCTCTAAGCCGAGAGATAGAGAGATAAATGAGAGATAATTACGAGAGATAACTGAGAGACGAGGGAAATCTATCCGCGGCATTCTCTGCAGGACCGAGCGAAAGGACGTGCAGATGAACGAAAACGAGCTGACCGGTCTGCTTGAGTCTTTAAGGCGTATGGGCTCGGATGATCTTAACGTCGAAGCGAAGGAGAGCGCCACGACGCTTTCCCGCGACGTGTGGGAAACGGTGAGCGCATTCGCGAACACTGCCGGCGGAACCATCGTGCTCGGAGTGAGTGAGCGCGCAGGTTTTGTCCCGGTTGAGAACTTCGAGACCGAGAAAGTGCTCAACCAATTCGTGGCGGGCATGGGCGATGCCGGCGGTCGCGGAAAGCTGGCCAATCCGCCCAAATACACCATTGAGCGCGTGGAGCTCCAGGGCACCGTGGTTCTGGTCATCACGATTGAGGAGCTCGACCCGTCGAGCAAGCCTTGTTATGTCATAGAGCGGGGCGCCCAGGGCGGCAGCTACAAGCGCATCGATGACAAAGATGTGCCGCTTTCATCGACCGAGGTGCTCGCATTGGCGTCATACGGTCGAGCGACTCCGAGCGATCGCGACGCGGTGGCGGGTGCGGGCGCGGACAATCTCGACGAGACGCTGGTCGACCGTACGATAGATCGGGCTTTCTCGTTGACGCCCCGGGCAATGCGCGGCGCGCCGGACAAACAAACGAAGCTGGAGCGCCTAAATATCCTTGATTCCCAGGGCAATGTCACCAAGGCTGGACTCCTAGTTGTGGGCACCTACCCTCAGCAGTTCTATCCCAAGCTCTTCATTGACGTGGCTGTCCATGCGGGAACTCAGAAGGGCATGGCGGGGTCGCTGAGATTCATGGACCGCACAATCTGTGAGGGAACGTTGGGCGAGATGATCTCGGATGCCGTCGCAGCCGTCGCCAAGAATTTGCGGCGAACCTCGACCGTCCAAGGTGTCTCGCGTGTCGACTCGCTTGAGATTCCCGAGGAGGTTCTGCGCGAGGCAATCGCCAACGCCGTAATCCATCGAGAATACGGGGATCGGTTCTGTGGACAATCGATTGCCGTCGACGTCTTTGACGATCGTGTCGAGGTGACGAATCCTGGCGGCCTTTACGGGGGAAAGACTCGCGAGAACTTGTTTGACGGCAGCTCCCGATGCCGTAACGCGACGCTCGTGAAACTCATGTCGATTGTCCCGCTGCCGGATGGCGCAGGTTCGCCGGCTGAGGGCAATGGCTCGGGCATCCCGATGATGATCGATGCCATGCGCGCGCATGGTCTGGCCGAGCCCCTGTTCTGCCCGGGGTTCGATCGGTTCAAGGTCGTACTTTACCGTTCAAAGATCGAGCCGGTCGATCATGGCGGGGGCTTAATTGTGGCGGCACTCAAACACTACGGCGAGCTGGGGACGCGTGAGCTGGCAGAACGCACGGGGCTTACAATTTCCCAGGTTAGGTCGCGCGTCAACGCGCTCATTGCTCAAGGCGAGCTTGAGCCCACGGCGCCGGCGACGAGCCGCAACCGCAAGTATCGACTGTCAGAGCGCGTGGAATAAATGCGTTAGTGGACGAGGCGACCCAATAATCGACCCTCAATTGGCGTCCACTAAGGTAAAGCGGTTGTTGCTCAGTCGACGGTGATGCTAAAGACTCGGCTTACGCCGGCATGGCCCCGAACCCGTCCATCAAGAACAGCCTAAGAACCAGCTTGATGACATTTCCCGGTTTGACTTCTGCCGCGTCAAAGACGTGGCGCTCGGCGAGCTCGCTGCAGTATGCATAGATGTCGCGGATAAGGTCCGCGCCCGAGAGCGTAAACATGTAGCCTGCGTCCGAAAGCGTATTGGGCGCGGCGGGCAATTTGGTCATGCGACAAAAGGTCAACAGGTCGGGCGCCATAGCGTCCTGGTAGCCAAGATGGCTGCCGTCTTCTTGTGCGACGAGTTCCAGCTGGCGTACTCGATTCAGCGCCGCTGCCAGCACAAAGCTCGGTGTGGGAGCATTGACGTCCTCCGTGCTCGCCACGAGTCTGCCTGCTGCCTGCGTGACAAGCCAAGCGACCTCGCGCTGGCAACGCACGGCCTTGCGCGTAACCGGCTTGATGGACGAAGAAGAAACGCTTCCCTTAGGCGGATTCGAAACAGCCACAAGAACCTCCCATGAACGACCCGGCCCAACAAGCCCGGATGAAACACGTGCTACATCAGTATACAGGGAAGTGGGATGGAAAAAACGGAGTCGACAGCGTGAACTGCCGGCTCCTGATTGCTTGCCTTAGAGGCTGTACACTTCGACCATAGCTTCGCCAATGCGATGGGGCACGCCGGTGACGAGTGCGTTGCCCATGCAGAAGGCTCGATGGCCGTCAGTCATGCCCGTATCGGTCCAGCCTTTCGGGAATCCCTGAAGCTGATCGAGCTCGTCGGGAACAAGACGGCGGAAACGGCCATCGGGACATTCGATGACGTGCTTGAAGCGGCTCGCTCCCGTGCCGCCTTCTCCTGTGAGGATGGTGCGGCTCGGCTTGTCGGTGGCATCCGGGAAGCTCATGGCTCCTTCGGAATACGTGTACGTAAAGCCTGTCTTTTTGTTAGTGCGCTCTTCGCGCTTGCTGCCCTTAAGGTAGCGCCAGTCGGGAAGCTTTTCGTCGGAGATGTAGAACTGCTCCGGGACATAAGCCTCGCCGACAAGCACGTCGCCAAGCACGTGGCGCTCACCGTGATAGTTCTCGGCAAAGTCGCAGGTCAGAACATGACAGCCCTGCATGACGCCAGCATTCTTGAATTGAGAGGTCTTTTGGCCGACGCCAAAACGAGTTGAGTTCTCGTAGGGGTCGGGTAAAACATCGAGCTCGGACATCTCGTCGGGATAGATGGCGGGGAAGGCTTTAGCCATGACGCCGTTGTGCATGCGATCAACGAGATCAACCTTGCCAGCGTCCTTTTCGCAGAAGATATAAACACGCTTGCGACGCTGGGGAAAACCATATTCCGCGGAGTTGACCACGCGCCATTCGACCGTGTAATCGAGGTCGGCAAGGCAGCTTAGGATGATGGCGAAGTCGCGACCGCGCTGAGACGCGGGCGACTTGAGCAGACGATCGACATTCTCAAAGAGACCGAAGCGCGGCTTCTTCATCTCGAGGAAGTGGTAGATGTCCCACCAAAGGACACCCTTCTTGCCCTCGATGCCATGTGCCTGGTTAAGCGGGCGAGCGACGGAGTAATCCTGGCAAGGGAAGCCGCCGACAACCATCTGGACGTCGGGGATTTCAACCTCTCCGGCTTCAGCCTGTTCCAGGACTTTATTGATATCTTCGTTGACTACGGAATCCTCGCCAAAGCGGTCCATATAGCAGCGTGCCGCGAACTGACGAGCCTTGGTTCCGGGCGGTTCCCACTGATTGGCCCAAATGGTGCGAAAGGGTCCGGCGGGCTTCATGTAGAAATCTGGATAACGAGGGTCAGCATAGCCTTCGAGGCCCAAACGAAATCCGCCGACGCCAGCAAAAAGCTCGGCGATTTTGACCTCTGACATACTCACTCCCCCAAATCGCTGCAAATGCAAAGATCAAGGGTACAGAAATCGGGTTGCAAATGGAAGATCCCTTAGGGGATCTTCACGGTATAACCCGAATTTACAGTAGCATACGTATTAGATCATGTCTTATTTCGAGAGGATTTGCCATGTCCAAGAAGCACCTCGATTTCAAGCGCATGCTTGACGATACTGATTTTTCTGACCCCTCTAGCATCGAGCGGTATGCTGCCAATCTCGACGGGATGACGTTTCGCGACATTCTGGAGCTTGGCATTGCGCCGGAGGGGGAGAGCGCGCCTAAGGACTTTGGATCCAAGAAGTACAAGGGCGGTATGGGAACCCTGATCGAGGAGCGTTACTTTGGCTACAAGGCCAACAGCGACGACCGGCCGGACTTTCCCGAGGCGGGTGTCGAGCTCAAGGCAACGTGTTTTGACGTACTTAAAGACGGTCGTAAATCTGCCGGTGAACGTCTTGTCTTGACGATGATTCCCTACGACCGTCCCGTTTCGCTCGACTACGACAGCTCGCATCTCAAGACCAAGCTCAGCAATATCCTGCTGATTTATTACGGCCGTGACCGCTCCATCGACAAATACGACCAGCGCATTGAGCGTGCAGTCATGGTTCGTCTGCCCGAAGAGGATATGAAGATCATTCGCGCCGACTACGAGAAAACCATTTCGTACATTCAGGATGGTCGCGCAGACGAGCTGTCGGAGGGCATGACCACCTACTTGGGCGCCTGCACAAAGGGCGCAACCGAAGCGACAATGTGGGTCGACCAGTACTACGAGTACTTCAATACCGATACGGGCGAGATCGAACGCCGTCGCGCGAAGCGTCGCGCCTTTTCTCTCAAACGCTCGTACATGGACTATGTGCTTCACGCCTATGTTCTCGGTGCCCCGCGTATCGGCGAGAGCATCGTTCGAGGCGACGACGAGTCCATTGATTTCGAAAGCTACGTAACTGGACTGATCGAGCAACACTATGGCGAAACTGATCGCCAGATTGCGGAGCAGTACGGCTTGGAATACACAGGAAACAAGGCGCAATGGACGACACTCGTTTATCGCATGCTCGGCATAAAAAACAATGCTGCCGAGGAGTTCGTTAAGGCTGGGATTAACGTCCGCGCTTGTCGCGTTAATAAGAGGGGGCACATCGAGCAAGCAATGTCCTTCCCTCCGTTTGAGTTTAAGCAGCTAATCAATGAGGATTGGGAAACGTCTTCCTTCCGTGCGCGCCTTGAGACCAGTCGTTTCTT
Organism: Collinsella aerofaciens; assembly: GCF_039758965.1. Taxonomy (GTDB): domain Bacteria; phylum Actinomycetota; class Coriobacteriia; order Coriobacteriales; family Coriobacteriaceae; genus Collinsella; species Collinsella aerofaciens_BR. The sequence continues at coordinate 24,521 of NZ_JBDMSL010000008.1, forward strand.
CTTTGTCGTGTTCCGTGAGGACCACGAGGGGGAGTGGCGCCTTGACCGCTGCCTATTCTGGGCAATGCCGGCAAACGAAATCGAAGGCCCCGCAAAGGCTTGTTGGGATGAGACACGAAAGGTCATTCGCGAGGGCGTTGAGCTCAATCCGTATCGGGATGCAAGCGGAAAGCTCAAAGTGACCAACAACCTGCCCGGTATGGCAGACAACCCGATCGTTCACGTCCGCCCGCATACCTCAAAAGCTGCGTACAGATTCGCCGACGGAACCGAAATCGGCGATATTGCGAGGAACGCCTACGAGTTGCCCGACGGACGTTGGATGACCAGGCAATCGTTCTGGTTTAACAAGGGCTATTTGGAGCATATTTTGGGACTGTAACAAGACCGTCTTCACATGCTGGTGCGCCCCGGACGCTGTCACGGCTGTGGTATCGATGTCGTGTATGACGATGCGGACACCTAATTGTCTGTCGGGTGCTTCTGCCTTTGGGCGATACCTTGCCGCCAGGAGCGCTCGCCGGTACCTAAGATATCTTACAGGTAGATCCCCTCGCACAGGGGCTTGTGGAACTGGGTGTGGTGGTCGCGTGCCCAGGTAAAAAGTGCCTGGTCAAAGTTGCCCTGTCTGGCGTGGATGCCAAAGACGCCGGCGACTTCCACGCGCACGAACTCCAGCGCGGGCAGCTTGTTGATAGCCGTGAGCGCAAACGGCGACATGGGCTCCTCGAACAGGTAATGGCTGCCTTGCAGCGCGCCACAGGCGGTGCAGGTGCTGGCGAGCGATACGGTTTTGGTGGTGCGCGACGTTACGGGCTTGTAGCCGCAGCGCTCGCGCAGGTAGTCGCGGATCTCGGCCGGCACGCAGCCCAGCGCGGGAACGATGGCTATGGCGTTGGCGCGGGCGGTGTCGATCGCGATGTGGCCCGCGTCGTCCATGGCGGGCGCAGCGCCGGGCGCGGCCTTGCTGCCCGAGTCCTCGGCCAACCGATACGGAATGCCAAAGGCCGCGACCGTCGTCTGCTCGTGGCACTTCCAACATTCGCGCTTGCCAAGCACCAGATAGATGTAGGGCGCGCTGGGGTCGGAACGATCCACGCCGGGCAGCCACGCGGCAAAGGGCTCGGGGTTGACGCCATCGGGCACGTACCAGATCTTCTTGACCCGGTCCCACTTGGCGCCCAGGGCCTTGGCCTGGTCTTTGTGCGAAAAGGGAGCATCGAGCTCGGTGCGCATGGCGGCTCCTTTGTGCGGCTTGCGGTGCATGTGCTCCAAGGATACCCCAGCGGCGGACGTCCGATGCATGCCGACGGAATTGCTGATGTTCTTGCTGTTGGCCGCGGCTGTTTGCGAACGCGACGGTGCCGTTGGGGCATTGCTATAAGTCAGCAAATGAGCAATTTGGCCGTCCAAGCAGTCGCAAAGCAAAATGGAAGTCCCGCGCCGTCAAGCAGTTTTGCCACTGCTGCACTACATAACCACAGTTAAACGCGGCAATTCGCTCTTGTACAGTCTTAACCGTGATCACACGTCATTAGTAGCTCAGAGGTTAGGGCGGTGACTGAATGGCTCGGTACAAAGGCGAGAATAGGGCATGGGAAGGAGCCGCTCGGCTGCTCGCAAATCCGGCGCGCGGACGTGAAGGTGTGCGAGACCCCCTAAGCACGTGGCCGAGATTGGCGGGTGGAGCCTGCGCCAAGTCCAGAAGTGGTGCGCGGACGGGACGCTCCCCGCGATGATGATCGGCGGCACCTGGGCGATCAGCGGGCAGAAAATCTGCGACATGCTCGGCATTGAGGACTAGCGATGCCTATGGAAGCATTCAAGGAAAATGACACCGGTGGCCGTATACTTGGCGGCGGGGCCACCGGCGGCGAGTGGACAGGCCGGGGGCCTGTCGTGGCTGCATCTTACAGCTCGGTCACGGGGAGCGCCGCCTCGCAGCTCGATTGCGGGGTGAGCCAGCATGAACGATAAGGAGAAGGCCGACTTGGCGTTCCTCTCTATGGAGCCGCCCAAGAACTACGAGACTTGGAAGAACATCGGCATCAGCTACGAGGCCGCTGGAGGCGACCACGACACGTTCCTTAGCTGGTGCTCCCACGACCCCGAGAAGTACGACGAGGCCGTTACCCGCAAGCTCTTCGAGCATGTGGACGAGGGCGGTAGGATCACGGCGGGCACGCTCTTCTGGCATGCGGCGAACGCAGGCTGAAAGAGCACGGGCGACCATACAAGCGGAGCGCTTTGCACGGCCTCCGGCGGCCAGGACCTCTCCGGATTGCCGTACTTGGAGCAGGCGATCAAGCAAATCGAGGCCAAGGCGTTTTACCTGCACTTCTGCTGTTTACGGGAAGCAAACAGCCGTTCGGTGACGTTTTCAAGCTCAGGTCTCCAATCCCTCTGATTGCTGCTAATCTATAAAGTTAGCGAGTTGAATTCTTTTCGAGTTTGTGACGCTCGCATACGGTCATTCTAGGACGCCGAAGGGGTGATTGCGATGAGCGTTGATAGTTCCACGGAGGATAAGGCTCAGAGCGCCTCCATTGGTGCTGTGGATTTGTTTTGCGGGGTCGGGGGCCTGACCTACGGTTTACGCACCGCTGGCATCGATGTGGTGGCTGGGTTTGACCTCGATTCCTCTTGCCAGTACGCCTACGATGCGAACAACGGCAAGGACAAGTTCATCTGCAAGAACATCGCCGAGGTCACCGGGGAGGAAGTCAAGGAGCTCCTGAAGGACTTTGACATCAAAGTCTTGGTAGGGTGCGCTCCTTGCCAGCCCTTCTCGAAGCACCGCAAGGACAAGAAGCATCGCGAGAAGCACAAGGACTGGGGGTTGCTTGCGCAGTTTGGGAGGCTTGTACGTGAAGTGCAGCCAGATTACGTGTCCATGGAGAACGTGCCCGAGCTCGAGAAGGAGAGCATCTTCTCTGGTTTCTTGAACACGCTTAAGGAGTCCGGATACTCGGTGGAATACAGCGTCGTAAAGGCTGAGGAGTACGGTGTGCCCCAGCATCGGCGGCGATTGATTCTGCTAGCTTCTAGAAATGGGTCCATCAGCTTGATTGACCCTACGAATGATAACGCTCATGCTGTTACGGTTCGGCAGGCAATAGGTGCGCTGCCTGCCGTGAGCGCTGGCGGCTCTTGCAGGGGGGACTCTCTGCAAACGGCGTCGGCGCTATCAGAACTAAACTTGAAGCGCATTAAGGCTTCGACGCCTAATGGCACGTGGCGAGATTGGCCTGAGGATCTGAGGCTTGATTGTCATAAAAAGGCTGCTGGCCAAACGTACCCTGCGGTCTACGGGAGGATGGCTTGGGACGAGACGTCCCCAACTATAACTACGCAGTTCTATATGTACGGTACGGGCCGGTTTGGGCATCCAGAGCAAAATCGAGCCCTAACCTTGCGTGAGGGTGCCGTCTTGCAGAGCTTCCCGCAGGATTACAAGTTCATTAGGCCTGGCGAGAAGATCAGCAAGAAAGCTGTGGCACGGCATATTGGAAACGCCGTGCCACCAAAGCTCGGCGAAGCGGTTGGCAAAAGCATAATTGCCGCTTGCGTACACTAGCCCTCTTCTGATTCGGTCATACCGCGCCGATATTCACCGGCGTTGAGGTAGGTCGAAACATCCTTGCGGAGCTGCATCAAAAATGAGTCAACATGATTGACTAGCTCCGCAAGCTCCGATGTTGTCACCTGATTGCTTGCTTCTGCAAACGAAATTGATCCATGAGCTAGGTCATTCCGTCGATTCTTGATGTCTTTAAGCTCGCTCTTAATCTCATCCCTCTTGCAGTTCGCTATATCATCATGAATCGATATTCCGTGGTCATCAAAGAGCTTGAGGATTTTGTCTGCATCTAGATTTCCACCGGCGATGGTGTTCCGAACGCTGAATTGAAGTACGTTATTTTTAACAGCATGATCAAGCAACCTCTTGCTTATGGACTCGGCAGTACTATTGCTGGCTTTTGGGTCGCTCAACCCGTTATACATTTGGGTATGGTGCCAAATCGATTGAAGCTTTTCGGAAACCTCAGCGTAGCCGCAACCCTCGTCCTTTACTCTGTCGTAAATCGCCTGCATGAGATTAGTGACTGAGTACTCAATGATGTTGTAGATCATAAGCTTGACGTTGGAGCGGATGACACTGGAAACGAGGGTCACATCTGGTGTCGATGAGGGCAGGCCACTGGGATTTGCCTTTTCAGCGATTTCGTACGCTCCTCGCATTACAGCATTGTAGCGCACGCCCTCTGCACCTTGGTCAAGCGAATCGAGCAGGGTCGCGAGCGTAATCATGCTCTTGGTCTCACCAAGGCGGTCGTTGTAGACCTCTTCGTACCCCAAGTTAAAGTCATTGGAATCCATAAGGTTTACCGCTCCGCCTTCAGCTTGTTGGCAACGAAATCAATGCGAGCTTTCAACTTGGCCTTTACGTTTGCCGAGTCTGACCGCACAAGGGTCTGGAACTCTTCGCAATCAATCCAAGACATGTCTTTGCGCGAAAGGTCCTTGTCCTCCGACAACGCCACGGCAACGCCGACCGCAATAGCTTCGAAACGCGCATGAGGAGTCGTTTTTCCTGTCGGTGTCTTTTTGAAACCCCTGTCTCCCAAGCACTTCTCAACGTATTCCAACATTTCTTTGAAGCGAGCGACGAGTTCATTGCGCTTGTCAGGTGACTCGGCAAGCTCGATGTTCATGCGATTCGTGTATTCATCCAGGTAACTAGCAACGCGGTCTTTGTAACCCTCGAAATCTGGGTAGCCGTCTGCATAGGCGAAGAAACGAGTGACAAGTTCCATGTCATCGTAGTGTTTGCGCGCCGTCTCGCTTAACGGGGCAAGTTTTATAAAGAGCGGATCTTTGGAGAGCTCGCTTACTAGTTTTGTAAAATCGCCGCCCATGGAGCCACGGCGAATTTCTTGCGATTTGAGCTGCTTGCCCGATGAATTGATACGACGAAAAATCTCCTGTCGGACGTCAAAGGTGGTCCCTTCCTCAAGGTAAACCACTCGAAAGCTCGCGTTATCGAATCTTCTTTGTACTTCTATGGGAAGTTCTGAATAGGTCTTTCCGTTGACAGATGTAAGGATGTCTAGATTGCACAAGGTTAAATCGCCTCTGGCAAAGTTCACCAAGGCGTTCATCCTTTGCGCTCCATCAACGATTTCCGTTCTGCCATCTTCAGCATCGGCAAAGAACATGTAGGGAATGGGCAGGCCAATTAGCACAGACTCAATAAAGTAGCTGCAGTCAACGTCCGTCCAGACGAAGTTCCGTTGATAGTCAAGCGGAATGTAGAATGCATCAGCATTGAACTTATTGATGAGGTATTCCGCAACGTATTCGCGAGTGCTGAATCGCACATCCTTTTTCTTGTCGCGAATCTGTTCGGAAATCTCGATCGTCTCACTTTGTTGATCAGTCAATCGCCTTCACCTCAATCTATAGCAGGACGAAGCCAACTTAGGTCTGACTGGCTGTGGGATGTGAAGCCCTCTCCCATAACCAATGCTGCACTCTAATGATACCAGCAGATGCCTGGCATTAGAGTCGTGCCCCTCTGCCACTTTGTGACGCCCGTCTAGGCTGCTCGTATCGAGTAACTGGGCGGGCGCCTTGTTGTGCCTGCCGCGATTTGAAAGCAGGATACATGGACGGTGAGACTCATGGCGACGAGGCGGCGAAGGTCGAGCTCGCGGAAGGGCAAGAGGACGCGAGGTCGGCAGAGGTGGCGGACGCCCTTCGCTCGGGGATCGAAGCGGTGGAGGGCGCAGCAGCCGACGAGCGCGTGGAGTACTGAGCTCAGGCTCGCTGGGGCGCGGAGCGTCAAGGCCGCGCGTGCCCTTCTCGACGAACACGGGGGCGACGTGGGCGCGCTCAAGGAGGCGGAGCCCTGACTCTTCTCGGTCTCCCCGCGTCCGCTGGGACCACGGGGCTGCCAAACGCGGGAGCCGCTGTTTGTGTCGACGACAAGCTGAACATTGTGGCGCGACCAAATTGAGCACTTTGGCAAACACGCCGCGTTAACCTATCCCACCGCCTTGCCGAGTATGAGCGTCGCCTCCATACGGTGACTCGCGCCGGTGAACTCGACCAGGCGGCCGTGGTGGACGATGCGGTCGATCATCGCCGCCGCCATCTTGTCGTCCCCCAGGACCGTGCCCCACTTGCTGAACTCAATGTTTGTGGTGATGACCAGGCTGTGCCTCTCGTAGCAGTCCGACACCCCCTGGAACAGCAGCCTCGCGCTGTCGAGGTCCAGCGGCACGTAGCCGAACTCGTCCAGGATGACCAGGTCGTTTCTGGCGATGTCCCTCATCGCCGCCTCCAGCGAGTGCTCGCGCGCCGCCTTTTGGGATACATTTGGGATACAGCGCTATATACAAGAAACCGGTCTACCGCATTTCCGCAGGTAGACCGGTTGAACAATTGGTGGGCGTTAGAAGATTTGAACTTCTGACCTCTTCCGTGTCAGGGAAGCGCTCTCCCCCTGAGCTAAACGCCCGATCAAGGGTGCGCAAGTGCGCAAGGGATAATATAACGGAGCCTGAACTCGGTGGCAAGAACATTTTTAAAAATCGCTTACATTGTGGAATTCGAGGGCTTTGTCATATCCATTTCAAAAGAGTCTGCTGCCGCGATTTGGCTGTCGCATAATGCAGGGCCATTGCGGTATCGAGCTATAGAAAGACGCCTGCGGAATTGTCCTACCGATAAGCGGACAAGCCTCCGGCTGGTGCCTTCGCCGTGGTAAGGTAAGCCGAATTGTTTCCAGGCTGTTTCGGGGGAGTGGAATGAGCAAAGAGTGTGTCGAGCAGGTCGAAGGCGCAGGGGCTTCGGTGCCGATGACCGATATATCGAACATTGATGTGCCCGAGGGCACCGACGAGCTCAGCCGTAGCACCCGCCGCGCCTGGCGCGACCGCCTTAACGATGCGTCGTCGCGCAAGATGATCACGGGCGTCTTGGCTACGCTGGTGGGCGGTTCGTTTTGGGGCTTCTCGGGCACCAGCGCGAGCTTTCTGTTCGATACCTACCACGTCGACACCTTGTGGCTTATGAGCGTGCGTCAGATTCTCGCCGGTCTACTCTTTATGGCCGTGGTTGTTACGCGCGACCGCGAGCGCCTGATTAAGCTCTGGACCACACCCGCCGATCGCAAGCAGCTGCTGCTCTTTACCGCCTTTGGCCTGCTGTTCAACCAGTTTTGCTATCTTTCGGCCGTGCGCCTGACGAACGCCGGAACCGCGACGGTGCTCCAGTGCCTGCAGCTCGTTATCATCATGGGCTACACCTGCGTGATCGATCGCCGCATGCCGCGTACTCGCGAAGTCATCGGCATTGGCCTGGCTCTGGGTGGAACCTTTTTAATCGCCACCGGCGGCGACCCCACCAGCCTGAATATTTCGCCGCTTGGCCTGGCAGCAGGTCTTATGTGTGCGGTCAGCGCCGCGTGTATGGCGGTGATTCCCGCCAAGATCCTGCCCGAATACGGCAGCCCCATCGTCACGGGTTCGGCAATGCTCACGGCGGGCGTGGTCTCGTGCGTCTTCGTGCAGCCCTGGGCGCATATGCCGGCGCTCGACGCTGCCGGCGTCGAGGCGCTCGCGGTGTTCGTGGTTATCGGCTCGTTTTTTGCTTACATGCTCTATATGCAGGGCGTTAAGGACATCGGCTCGGTACGTGCGAGCCTCATCGGAACTGTGGAGCCGGTTTCGGCGACCATCACCAGCGCCGTTATGCTGGGGACGGTGTTTTTGCCGACCGACCTTATCGGCTTTGTCATGATCATCGTGATGATGTTCCTTACGGTGTAGCTAGCGCCGCCGCCAAGACAGAAAAGGTGTTGTGCCGCATTTTCGCCAATTGATGTCCGTGTCTGGAGTTTAGCTGTCGATGCTCAAAATGCCATAAACTAGTAACGTTATGGACTTTTTCATTGCGACTCAATTGCGAGGATTTCTTTATGGCTGGTAATCACTTTAAGGGCAGCGATAGCGGCCGTCCTGCAGTTCCGCCGCGTCCGAACGGGGCTGGTAAGGCCGGCACGCCGGGCGGCGCTGGACAGGGCGGTTCCGGTAAGCGCGTGTCCCCGGGCGAGACGGCGATGTTTACCGCTCTGTACGAGCAGTCTCAAAAGGCAAAAAAGACCGGCCGTGCAAGAGGGAATGTCTTTGCGGGCGGTGCAACCTCCACGTCGCAGCCGAGCGGGGCTCCTTCGGTACCCGCGAACAACGCAGGTGCTGCCAACGCCGCGAATGCCGCCGGCAACGTTAATGCCGACAAGGCCGCCAACAATACTCCCTCTGCCGGTGGCGCGGGGCTTACGGGTAACCTTGGCACGATTTACACCGGCGCCTCCGAGACTGGCACGTTCGCCCGCCTGGATGATAGCGGTGCCGAGTTTGCGGGCTCGGGTTCCAAGGAAGATTATTACGATTTTGGCTTGAACTACGGTGGCGACGCTTCGCCGAGTTCGACCTCTGACGGTCTGGTCCGTCATCGCCATCGCAAGGGCGAGCGCAAAAAGCGTCACACCGGCGCCATTATTGCCGTTGTAGTCGCGGTGCTTCTCGTTGCGCTTGGCGCAAGCGGCTTTATGCTGCTTAACTCGGCAAAGACCGTAAAGAGCGAAGCGAAGGAGGCTGTCGAGATCGTCGGTGGCCTTAAGGACAAGGTCACGTCGGGCGATTTTTCGACGCTGCCTGACGACGCGAAGAAGATCGATGAGCTCTGCGACAGCATGAAGGCGGAGACCTCGAGCCCGCTGTGGACGGCGGCATCGTTTATCCCGGTGTATGGCAGTGACATCAACGCAGCCCGCACCATGATCGACGCCCTGTCCGATGTCTCGAGCAACGCGCTGGTTCCCATGGCCGACAACCTTTCGCAGGCCACGCCCGGCAAGCTGTTCCAGGACGGCATGATTAACGTGTCCGCGCTGCAGGCGGTCGCCGATTCGCTTTCCAGCAGCTCGAAGGTGTTCAAGAGCGCCAACGAGAAGGTCCAGGGCATTGGCGATACTCATATTTCCCAGGTGACCGAGCTGGTCGATAAGGCCAAGGACGGCTTTGCCACCCTCAACGGCGCGGTTGACGCGGCGGAGAAGGTCGCCCCCGTCCTTCCCCAGATGCTCGGCGCCAACGGCCAGACGCGCAACTACCTTATGTACGCCATGAACAACGTCGAGATTCGTGCCTGCGGCGGCTTTGGCGGTTCGCAGGGTCTGATTTCGGTCACCGACGGCCAGATGTCGATTGGCGAGTTTGTTCCCTGCATTGCGCGCAGCAAAGACGAGGCGGTTGAGAGCGTCGACGAAGAAGATGAGACGCTGTTTGGTGACCACAGCAACCTATACATCTCGGGCAACACCTATTCGCCCGACTGGCCCCGTAATTCGCAGCGTGTCGCCGCGCTGTGGAAGTCTGAATATGGTCAGGACGTCGATGGCGTCATTGGTATCGATCCGGTATTCCTGCAGTATCTGTTGGGCCTCGTGGGTAATGTTTCACTGCCCGACGGTACAGTCGTTGACGGTACTAACGCGGCGAAGGTGCTTATGCATGATGTGTACTGGAACTATCCGGTCGAGGAGTCGGACGGCATCTTTGCATCCGTCGCCAGCGCTGCCTTTGACAAGATCCTTGGCGGTATCGGCGACGTCGATGTCGCGAACCTTGTCAGCGCCGTTGAGCGCGGTGCCGAAGAGGGCCGCCTGATCGCGTGGATGAAAAACGATGACGAGCAGAACGCTATCAAGGAGATGAACATCGACGCCTCACTGCCCGATCCGGATGACCCGAGTGAAGATCCCGTTGCTGGTGTCTACTTTAACAACCTGAGCTTCTCCAAGCTCGACTGGTATCTGAACGCCGATACGCAGATTGGTCAGGGCGTGAAGAACGGCGACGGCGCTTGCTCGTATCGCATCACCGTTACCCTGACGAACATCATGACGCAGGAGGAGGCAGGTAAGCTGCCCGACTACGTAGCGGCGGGCGCACCCGATGCCGCGCGTGACGACGAGCGTCTGAATGTCTCGTTGTTTGCCCCGACGGGCGGCAACATTACTGATCTGACCGTCGAGGGCACCCAGTTTGGTCTTGGCGCCGCCACGTGGCATGGAATCCCCTTCTATTCGGGCACCGTTGACCTGCATGCTGGCGAGACGACGACGATCACGTATACGCTGACCACGTCGGCCGAGGCGGGGGACAAGCCGCTTACGCTGCGTCAGACTCCTACATGCCAGGCGGCTCGCGACAGCGCGTCGGCGTAGGGTTTTTCTGGTAGCGCAGATAATCGAGTACCATTTTGGGGCGGACAGGCAATCTGTTCGCCCCTATTTTGTAAGGAGAGCGCATGAAGTACTTTGGCACCGACGGCTTTCGCGGTGAGGCCAACGTTGGGCTGACGGTAGAGCACGCTTATAAGATTGGCCGTTTTGTGGGCTGGTATTACGGCGCCAACCGCGAGCGCAAGGCACGCGTGATCGTGGGCAAGGACACGCGTCGCTCGAGTTATATGTTCGAGGCGGCGCTGGTGAGCGGCCTGGTCGCGAGCGGTGCGGACGCCTATATGCTGCACGTGATCCCCACGCCGGGCGTAGCGCATCAGACTGTGGAAGGCTGCTTCGATTGCGGCATCATGATCAGCGCGAGCCACAACCCGTTTTGCGATAACGGCATTAAGCTCGTCAACAGCGACGGCTTTAAAATGGACGAGGACGTGCTGGAGCTCATTGAGGACTACATCGATGGCAAGAGCGAGGTGCCGCTGGCAACGGGCAACCACATCGGCGCCACGGTGGACTACATGCAGGGTCGCAACCGCTACATTGCTTCGCTCATCGCCAGCGCGAACTTTTCGCTGCAGGGCGTCAAGATCGGTATCGATTGCGCCAACGGCTCGGCATCCTCGGTGGCCAAGCCGGTGTTCGACGCACTGGGCGCCGATGTGCGCGTGATCAATGCCGCGCCCGACGGCTTTAACATCAATGTCGACTGCGGCTCTACGCATATTGAGCGCCTGCAGCGCCACGTGGTGGAGCAGGGCCTGGATGTGGGCTTTGCCTACGATGGCGATGCCGACCGCTGCCTGGCCGTGGATGAGCGCGGTCGCGTGGTAGACGGCGACCAGATCCTGTACGTGTGCGGCGTGTATCTGAACAAGCACGGTCGCCTTTCGGGCGGTACCGTGGTGCCGACGATTGCCAGCAACTTTGGCCTGATCAAGTCGTTGGAGCTTGCCGGCCTGAGCGCCGTGACCAGCGGCGTGGGCGACCGTCACGTGTATGCCAAGATGCGCGAGGGGGGCTACAGCCTGGGCGGCGAGCAGACGGGCCATACGATCTTTGGCGATATCGAGCGCACGGGCGACGGCATTATGACCTCGCTGCGCGTGATGGAAGTGATTCGTGCCGAGCGCGAGACGCTCTCGCAGCTCACGGCTCCGTGCAAGCTGCTGCCGCAGGCGCAGGTGGCCGTGCGCGTGGCGGACAAGGACGCCGCGCTCGAGAACATGGGCGTGCAGAACGCCATCGCCGAGGCCGAGGTTGCGCTGGCAGGCGAGGGCCGCGTGCTCGTGCGCAAGAGCGGAACCGAGTCGGTTATCCGCGTGCTGGCCGAGGCGCCCGACCAAGCATCCGCCGATGCCGCCATGAAGCGCATCGCCGCCGCGCTGGAAGCTCTGTAAGGTAGTCATTGGGGACGTTCTTAAACAACTAGGTGGAAAGGGGACGCTGCGGATTGGTTCCGCGGCGTCCCCTTTGCGTTGGCGTGTCGGTTATGCCTTACAGCTCGTAGAGCGTGGTGAACTTGTCCTGCAGGTAGCTGCAGTAGTAGCGGGCATCGAACGCCATGCCGCACGCGCCCTTGATGAGCTCCGGCGCGTCCTTGGCGCGGCCCCACTGCCAAATGTGCTCGCCCAGCCAGGCGCGGACAGGTGTCAGGTCGCCGCTCGCGCAGGCGCCGTTAAGGTCGACACCGTCGCGGCACATGGCCGGCACAAACATGGCATCGTAGGCACTGCCCAGCGCATACGTGGGGAAGTAGCCAAACGAGCCGCCGCTCCAGTGCGTATCCTGTAGGCAGCCGTGCGTGTCGTCGGGAACGGGAATGCCCAGGTACTCATCCATGAAGCGATTCCAAAGCGCGGGGATATCCTTGGCTGTGGCCTCGCCGGCAAACAGCATGCGCTCGATCTCGTAGCGCACCATAACGTGCAGCGGATAGGTGAGCTCGTCGGCCTCGGTGCGGATCAGCGAAGGCTGCGCGATGTTCACGGCGTGGTAGAGCGTGTCCTCGTCGACGTCGCCGTAGACCTCGGGTGCGTGGCGGCGCAGCACCTCGAGCAGCGGTCCCATAAAGGCACGGCTGCGGCCCACGGTGTTCTCAAAGAAACGGCTCTGGCTTTCGTGGATGCCCATGGAGGTGCCGCCCTCCAGACAGGTGCGCGCATAGGCGGGATTGACGCCCAGCTCGTACATGGTGTGCCCCGCCTCGTGGATGATGCTGTAGACGTTGGAGATGCAATCGTCCTCGTAGATGTGTGTCGCGATGCGCGCGTCACCCACGGCAAAGCCCTCGCTAAACGGGTGCTCGGTAAAGGCAAGCGTGGTGTCGTCCAGGTTCAGGCCGACGAGCTTCATCAGGTCGAAGCTCATGGCGCGCTGGGCGGCCTCGGGCACGCGGGCGTGCAAAAAGTCGGCATCGGGCTGCTGGCCGCGCTCGCCGATGGCGTGCACGAGTGGCACGACCGTTGCCTTGACCTCGTCACAAAACGCATCGAAGCTCTTGGCGGAAAGACCGCGCTCGTACTGGTCGAGCCAAACGTCGTATGGGTCGCGCTTGGGGTCCATAAGCTCGGCCTGATGCTTGAGCTGGCCCACAATCTTGTCCACATAGGGCTCAAAGCTCGCCCAGTCGTTGGCCGCTTTGGCCTTGTGCCACACGGCGTCGGCCTCGCAGGTGAGCCTGGTCCAGGCCTCGGCCTCCTCGGTGGGGATGACGCTTGCCTCGCGCTGGTCGCGGCCGAGCACGCGAATCTCGTCAAGCAGCTGCGGGTCGTCGATCTTTCCGCCGGCGACGGTCTCGCGTGCCAGCGAGTGCACGAGTTCGACAGACTTTTCGCTGGTCAGGAGCTTATGGTGCTCGCCGGCAAGGGTACCCATGGCGTCGGCACGGGCGGCGGCACCGTTGGCGGGAGCAATGGTCGCGCCGTCAAACTCGGCAATCTTGAGCAGGTACTCGCGAGTCCACAGCTTGTCCTCGAGCTTGCGGAATTTTTTAACGGCCTTATCGACCTTCATGCCTTTGGGCGTCTTGCCCGCTGCGGGCTTGGCCTTCTTATCGAGTTTCTTTCCCATACCATATCCTTGATCTCGCGAGCCGAGCGCCACGGATGGGCGCACGGCCAGTTTGCACAGCTACTTGCCTTGTACCCAGCGCGAACAAAACGGAACGCGGCGATGCGCTCGCGAAATGTGTTATCCTATAGCCCAATGCGTTGACGGAGAGGGTTTTGCCCGCCGTGTCGCCGGCAAGAGAGGGAAGGTCATGGGCTGCAAGCCTTCCTGCGGTGGCAAGGGCCAAGCGTTCACTCCCGAGCAGCGACCTCAACGGGCGCGCGGCCGGTGGCAGCGAAGCCCCAGTAGGGAAGCCGTGAGCCTCGCGACAAGGGGCGCAGAGTGGGCACGGCGGGCCAGACATCCGCCGGGTCAAACAAGGTGGTACCGCGGAATTCAACCGTCCTTGGGCAATGTACATGCCCGAGGGCGGTTTTTTGTTACCGAACCGGGCCGCACATCCGCAGCTATCGGGTGCTAGCCGCCCCGGCAAGCGAGATGCGCGAGAGACGAAAGGGAAGACATGAGTCTGATTGATGATCTGGTCAAACTCGAGGAAGAGGCCAAGGAGCTCGTCGCAGGCGCCGATGACGCCGCCAAGCTCGAGGCTGCGCGCGTTGAGCTGCTCGGTCGCAAAGGCCGTATCACCGGCCTGATGCGCATGATGGGCAAACTCGCCCCCGAGGATCGTCCCATGATGGGCAAGCGCGCCAACGAGATGCGCCAGCTGATCGAGGGCATGCTCGACGAGCGCACCACCGAGATGAAGGCCGCCGCCCTCAAGCACGCACTCGAGCACGAGGCCGTCGACATCACGCTGCCGGGCATCCGTCCGCAGATCGGTCACCAGCACCTGATCAAGCAGATCATCGAGGAGGCCGAGGACATCTTCTGCGGCATCGGCTACACCGTCGAGTCCGGCCCCATGGTCGATACCTCCTACTACAACTTCACCGCGCTCAACGCGCCCATGGATCATCCGAGCCGCTCGGCTCGCGACACGTTCTATGTGGTCGACAACAACCCCGGCAGCGTCGCGCATCCCGAGGCTCACGCTCACGGCGAGTCCGACGTGCTGCTGCGCACCCAGACCTCGGGCGTGCAGATCCACACCATGGAGTCGCAGAAGCCGCCCATCTACATGATCTGCCCGGGCACCGTCTACCGTCCCGACACGGCCGACGCCTGCCACCTGCCGCAGTTCAACCAGATCGAGGGCCTGGTCGTCGACGAGGGTATCACCTTTGGCGATCTTAAGGGCACGCTCGACTACTTTGTTAAGTGCATGTTTGGCGAGGACCGCAAGACGCGCTATCGCCCGCACTTCTTCCCCTTCACCGAGCCTTCCTGCGAGGTGGACGTGAGCTGCCACGTGTGCGGCGGCAAGGGCTGCAACTTCTGCAAGCACAGCGGCTGGATCGAGATTCTGGGCTGCGGCATGGTCGACCCCAACGTCCTGATCAACTGCGGCATCGACCCCGAGAAGTACACCGGCTTCGCCTTTGGTATTGGCGCCGAGCGCGTCGCGGCACTGCGCTACGATCTGCCGGACCTCAGAACGCTCATGACGGGCGATATGCGTTTTCTGAATCAGTTCTAGGCTGCGGCTTGCCCAAGCACGGCACCTCGGCGCTCATTCGTCGCTTGCGTACCAAAGTACGCGGCGCTCCTCTTTCGGGCCGATCTGCCGCACTTGGACAACCCTCGCTTTGTAAGGAATGTTCACAAAGTTGAAGTTTCCACCTGCATCTCTTCGCAGGCTTTCAGTATGAAAGGAGAGCTAGATGCGTGTTTCTTACGACTGGCTCAAGACCATGATCGATATTCCGGAGGATCCCAAGACCCTTTCGGACGAATATATCCGTACCGGCACCGAGGTCGAGGCGATCGACACCGTGGGCGAGTCCTTCGACCACGTGGTGACCGCCAAGGTGCTCACCAAGACCCCGCACCCCGATAGCGACCACATGTATGTGTGCTCGGTCGATGTGGGCGACAAGAATCTCGACGCCGACGGCAACCCCGCCCCGCTGCAGATCGTCTGCGGCGCGCAGAACTTCGAGGCCGGCGACCACATCGTCACGGCCATGATCGGCGCTGTGCTCCCCGGCGACGTCAAGATCAAGAAGAGCAAGCTTCGCGGTGTCGTGTCCATGGGCATGAACTGCTCCGCGCGCGAGCTCGGTCTGGGCGGCGACCACTCCGGCATTATGATCCTGCCCGAGGATACGCCCTGCGGCATGCCGTTTGCCGAGTACGTGGGCTCGAGCGACACCGTGCTCGACTGCGAGATCACGCCCAACCGCCCCGACTGCCTGTCCATGATCGGCATGGCCCGCGAAACCGGTGCCATCTTCGACCGCGATTTCCACGTTGAGCTGCCCGCCATCAAGGTCGAGACCGGCCGCGCGACCGACGACGAGCTTTCGGTCGAGATTGCCGACGAGGGCCTGTGCGACCGCTACGTCGCCCGCATCGTGCGCAACGTGAAGGTCGGCCCCTCGCCCGACTGGATGGTCAAGCGCCTCAACGCCCTGGGCGTGCGCCCGCACAACAACATCGTCGATATCACCAACTACGTGATGATGCTCACCGGCCAGCCGCTGCACGCCTTTGACCTCGACACCTTTGCCGAGCGCGATGGCCACCGTCGCGTGGTGGTTCGCGCCGCCCAGCAGGACGAGAAGTTCACGACGCTCGATGGCGAGGAGCGTGTGCTCGACGCCGGCATGGGCCTCATCACCGACGGCGAGCGCCCTGTGGCGTTGGCCGGCGTCATGGGCGGCATGGATTCCGAGATCGAGGACGATACCGTTGACGTGATGGTCGAGAGCGCCTGCTTCAACGCCGGCCGCACCTCGCACACCAGCCGTGACCTGTCGCTGATCTCCGACGCCTCCATCCGCTTTGAGCGCCAGGTCGACGAGACCGGCTGCGTGGACGTCGCCAATGTGACGTGCGCGCTTATCGAGGAGATCGCCGGCGGCGAGGTCGCCCCCGGCTATGTGGACGTGTTCCCCGCGCCCAAAACCATCGACAGCATCAAGCTGCGCCTGGCCCGCGTGCACGCCATCTGCGGTGCCGACATCGAGTCCGACTTTATCGAGTGCTCGCTCACCCGCCTGGGCTGCACCGTCGAGCGCGACGGCGAGGACTTTATGGTCACGCCGCCGAGCTTCCGTCCCGACCTGCCGCGTGAGATCGACCTGATCGAGGAGGTCCTGCGCCTGTGGGGCATGGGTCGCGTCACGGCGACCATCCCGGCTGCCAAGAACCACATCGGCGGTCTGACGCGCGAGCAGAAGCTTACCCGCAAGGTCGGCGAGATCCTGCGCGCCTGTGGCCTCAACGAGACCACGACCTTTGGCTTTGCCGCCCCGGGCGACCTGGAGAAGATCGGCATGTCCACCGAGGGCCGCGGCTGCCCCGTGGTGCTCATGAACCCGCTGGTGGCCGAGCAGACCGAGATGCGCCGCTCGCTGCTGCCGGGCCTGCTGCAGTCTGTGGCCTATAACGAGGCCCACGGCACGCCCAACGTGCACCTGTACGAGGTCGGCAGCCTGTTCCACGGCCGCGAGAACGCCAGCCTACCCAAGGAGACCAAGTCCGTGGCGGGTGTGCTCTCGGGCCAGTGGAGCGAGCAGTCTTGGAGCATGAAGTACCGTAAGCTGCGTTTCTTCTTTGGCAAGGGCATCGTCGAGGAGCTGCTCGCCCAGCTGCGCATCGAGAAGGTTCGCTTCCGTCCCGTCGAGGGCGAGGGCTATGCCTTCCTGCAGCCGGGTCGCGCCGCCGAGGTCCTGTCCGGCGGCACCGTGCTGGGCTGGGTCGGCGAGATTCACCCCGAGGCGCGCGAGGCGATGGGCATCGATGAGGTCGTCGTTGCCTTTGAGCTCGATCTGGACAAGCTGATCAAGGGCGCTCGCAACCAGGAGAACTACCGCGAGTTCTCGCAGTATCCGGCTGTTGAGCACGACCTGGCTATCGTGGTCGATAACTCCGTGACCTGCGAGGATCTTGAGCGCCGCATTACCAGCGCCGGTGGCAAGCTGCTCGAGGGCGTGCGCCTGTTCGACGTCTACCGCGACCCGGTCCGCGTGGGCGTGGGCAAGAAGTCCATGGCCTTTGCGCTTACGTATCGCTCCGACGACCACACACTCACCAGCGAAGAGGTCGAAAAAGCACACCAGAAGATCGTCACCAAGGTGTGCAAGGGCGTAAACGGCGAGGTCCGCGGATAGGTCCTGCACTGGGATATGGGTCGGCGGTGGCTGCCGCCGAGTCCTACGTGACCGCTATGCTCGGTATGAGGCACCGTTGAGCCTGTATATATGACACGCGCATTACATAACGGCGTGCTGCTTTGTCGGCAGTGCGCCGTTTTGCTATGATAGCCCGCGTCGTGTTACGAATTTGACAATACGTAACACTGTCAAGGTGATTTAAGCGGCGTTGCAATTCTGTGCGCCGACAACCGGGAGGCGTACATGCACATTCCAGATAACTATCTGTCCCCGCAGACCGATGCCGTCATGGCGGTGGCGATGGTGCCCGTTTGGGTTCACTGCATCAAGAAGGTGCGTGCCACGCTCGATCGCGAGCATATGGCGTTCCTGGGCATCTGCGCCGCATTCTCCTTCTTGCTCATGATGTTCAACGTGCCGCTGCCCGGCGGCACCACAGGTCACGCCGTCGGCGGCGCGCTCATCGCGCTGCTGCTGGGCCCCGAGGCCGCGGCTATCGCTGTCTCGGTCGCGCTGGCGCTGCAGGCGCTGCTATTTGGCGACGGCGGCGTTCTGTCGTTTGGCGCCAACTGCTTTAACATGGCCTTTGTGCTGCCGTTTGTCGCTGCTATCGTGTTTCGTGCGCTCAACAGCCGTCTGCACGACAAGAGCTGGGGCACCTCGGTTTCTGCCATCGTGAGCGGCTGGGTTGGCCTGTGCCTGGCGGCCCTGTGCGCGGCGGTCGAGTTCGGTATTCAGCCGATGCTCTTCACCAACGCTTCGGGCGCTCCGCTGTACTGCCCCTTCCCGCTGTCCGTGGCTATTCCGGCCATGTTGATCCCGCATATGCTGGTTGCCGGTGTGATCGAGGGCGTGGCGACGGCCGCCATCTACGGTTTCATTAAGAAGACGGCGCCGAGCATTATCGTCGGGCCCGAGGCCGTCGATGGCCAGCTTGCTGCCGAGGGCGCTGCTGCCAAGAAGACCTCACTGGTCCCCACGCTCATTTTGGTCGCCGTGCTCGTGGTGGCCACGCCGCTGGGCTTGCTTGCCACCGGTGACGCCTGGGGTGAGTGGGACGCCGAGGGCGCCGCGACCGCCGTTCAGGAGGCTGGCGACGACAGCCTGCAGGCTTCGGTCGGCCTCGATACCCCGACCTTTGCCGACGCGCTGCCCACGGGTGATTACCTGCAGGCTTATTCCGAGGAGCAGGGTCTTGGCTTTGCCGGTCAGGCTGCCATGTATATCCTGTCCGGCGTGATTGGCGTGGCGGTGCTCACCATCGCATTCCGTCTGATCTCGCTGACGGTCAAGGAAAGCGGTGCTCATGGCAATAGCCGAGCTGCCTAGCTGGCTTGCGACCGAGCAGCGTTACGAGCCCGCGGGGGCTCGGCATCGTGTGATGCAAAAGAATGTCCTGCACCTGGCGAGCCTGCTTGAGCGGGTTCGCCTGGGTGGAGGCGCGCACGAGGGCGGGTCGATGGTCGACCGCGCCCTTTCTTGCGTTTCGGCTCCGGTGCGCCTGGTGGGGATGTTCGTCTGCGTCCTGTGCGTGTGCCTGACGCAGAGTCCGCTGTACCTGATGCTGATGGCGGCAATCGCGTTGGTGCTGGTCGCGGTGCGCCCCGCACGCGGGCTGCGTGCGACCTTTGTACCGGCGCTCGGCGCCACGGGGCTTGCCGTGGTTCTGGCACTGCCTGCCCTGCTGCTGGGCGCGTCTGCCACGGGCGCCATGCTCAAGATCGCGCTCAAGACGTTTATTAATGTGTCGCTGGTGCTGGGTGTTTCGTGGACGCTTACCTGGAGCCGCATGTCGGCGGCGCTCAAAATGCTGCACCTGCCCGACGAGGTTATCTTTACGTTTGATATGGCACTCAAGCATATCGAGGTGCTGGGACGCACGGCGCACGATCTGTGCGAATCGGTCATGCTGCGCAGCGTCGGTTCCGCGCCCGCGGGTTTTTCGCGTACCGACTCGCTGGCGGGTATCATGGGCATGACGTTTATCAAGGCGATGGAATGCAGCCGCGCGATGGACGAGGCCATGCTGTGCCGCGGCTTCGCCGGCGTGTATCCGGCGCCTGCACGGAGCGGCTTTGGCTGGCGCGATGCGGTTTACGCGGCCGGCGTTGCGTTGCTCGCCGTGTTGTGCGCGGTGCTGTAGCGCGGACGGTCGAACCGTCGATGTGAGTAGGGAAGGGCGACGTTTTGGCAAACGATACGAATAACGCGATGGGTGCGAGCGGTGCTGCCGGCACCGAGGTCACGCCGATCATCGAGTTTCGCGACGTGCTGTTTTCCTATGCGGGTCATACGGTGATCGACGGCATTTCATTGCAGGTGAACCGTGGGGAGCTCGTTGCTCTGCTCGGTCCCAACGGCTGCGGCAAGACGACGATCATGCGCCTTATCAACGGCCTTGAACTTGTGGACGCGGGTGCGTATCTGTTTGACGGGCATGCGGTCGATGCGGCATATCTCAAGGATTCCGCGACGGCCCAGCGGTTCCATCAGCGCGTGGGCTTTGTGTTCCAGAATGCCGATGCGCAGCTCTTTTGCGCCACGGTGGGCGAGGAGGTCGCGTTTGGCCCGGCTCAAATGGGGCTGCCGGCAGACGAGCTCGAGCGTCGCGTCCGCGACGCCATGGAGCTGTTCCAGGTTGCCGATCTGGTCGATGCCTCGCCCTATCAGCTTTCGGGCGGGCAAAAGAAGCGCGTGGCGCTGGCTGCCGTCGTGTCGATGAACCCGGATATCCTGGTGCTCGACGAGCCTACCAACGGACTTGACGAGGACTCTTGCGACATCGTGGTCAACTTTCTACTGGCCTATGTTGCTGCCGGTAAGACGGTCTTGATGAGCACGCACCATCAGGATTTGGTACGACGCCTGGGTGCCCGTGCAATCTTTATCGATCGATATCACCATGTGGTCGAGGCGCCGGTATCGTCGTATGGAACCGAGAGCGGCGTTGTGGAATAGTTGCTGCGTGGAGCGTGCGTAGCCGCCCGCGCGGCTTTGCCGTGATGGTATAGTTATCCAGGTTTTTATGGGGGTGGCTATGCCAAGCTGGAACATTCATATCGCTCAGACGGAGCGTTTGCTGGAGCGCACCGGTGCGCTTGCCAATAGCGTGCGCGACCGCAATGCCTTTTTGTTTGGCTGCGTGGTTCCGGATATCTTCGTGGGCTATATGGTCCCTGGCATCGCCGATCCCATCCCGTACCGCATTACGCACTTTGCAAAGCCCGAGCCTATCCCTAAGCCTCGTGAGCATGAGTTCTGGGATACCTATGTGGCACCGTTGCTTAAAAGTTCGCCCACCGGTGCGCCAGCTGCCGCGACCTCGATTGTCGAGGAGCGCGAGCGACTCAATCGGGTGCATTATCCCCAACGTTACAAGGACGCCGAGCCGGTCGCCGGTCCCGGTGCTAGCGAGCTTTCGCTCGCGCCCGATGACGTGGCGCAGTCGCTGCTCGATCTGACGCTGGGCGTTTGGTCGCATCTGGTGGCCGATACCGTATGGAATACGCGTGTGAATCAGTACCTGGAGGCGCACGGCGGCAAGCCGTGCGAGGAATTCCGCATTAAAAAGCAAGGCGACTTTGACTGGTTTGGCAAGACACTCGGCATCGTTTCGATACCGCGCGCGACCGATCGCCTGTATACTGCGGCGACCCGTTTTGGTCAGTATCCCATCCATAAGGAGTATGTGCTCAAGACCATCGGCGTTATGCACGAGATTGTACGCGAAAACCCCGGCGAGTCCGATCATCCGCCGTATCGCCTGCTAACCGAGGAGTTTTTCGATACAACGTTTACCGAGGTCATCGAGCTAACCGAGGCGGGATTTGCGGCTCGCGTCGAATCGCCCGATATGCCTGCGCTTCCCCTGATTGCTAGCTGCTAGCTGGCCGGCTTGGCGGTGAATAGCTCAACCCAATTGACAAGTAGCTCTTGCCGCAGGGTGACTTCGGCGGCGCGCTCCTGTTTGGTCTTTGGGGTGTAGGAAAGTCCAGCCTTTTTATGGATGAGCTCGGCTATGTGGTCGAAGCTCTTCTTATCCTTAATCTGGCCAAAGGTAATTTGGATGACGTCGTAGCCCATGCTTGTGAGTGCGGTGGCGCGCTCGGCATCGGAGAGGCTCGCGGCTTCGCTGTCGTGGGCAGAGCGGCCTTGGCATTCCAGAATGACACCCATGCTGTCGGTGGCGCTTTCGATGAGGATATCGGCGTAGCAGCAGGTTTTGTCATACAGCGAGCGCGCGGCGTCGCTGAGTGGGATGCGCACGTTGTTTGCGATGTTGATGCCCATGCCGCCCTCGTCGCGGGGGAGCGAGATAAGCATGGAGGTCTGTACTTCGAAGGGCGAGGCGGTCTGTCCTGTCATGCGTTCGGCGGCCCAGCGGAGCTGCTTAACACCGCGCAGGCCTGCGGCCTGCTTGGCGAACGCGGCGATATCCGCTGCGGAAAGAAGCGGCGTGCGCTTCCACAGGTTGGTATCCTTGCCGTTGACGTCGATAACCCGCTCCCAGCCGCAGTTGGGTGGAATGAGCTTAAGCGAAATAGCTTCATCAAGTTGCCGCTGCGCTCGTTTGCAGGGTGTATACACAGCAAACGAGCTGCACATCTCATAACACGCCATAAGCAGCTGGTTGCGTGAGACCTGCGTAGCAAGGTTGAGCAGTGTGAACTCGGGCGATGTGACATCAAACCCATGCTCGGTTTGCCTAAACGACCCGGGAGGCGGCTCTTGGGTCAGGAGGTGCGATTTAAACAGGCTTCGCGACCCGGATTGTGCCCGAGTGAATACAATCCTGTGAAGCGGTGCGTGAAGCAGGTCTTTTACAACTGCATGACTTCCGAGGCCGCAACATCTGCGATCCATATTGCCAAGGCTAATGGCAGGGTAAAGGCCTAATATCTGTGGCGGGATACGGTGATAGTAAAAAGCGGATTGACCGCATAGCGTCAGGTCCATGACGTCCTCCTGGTCGAAATATGCTTTTGGACCGTGCGATGCCAGTGTCAATTCGGAAGTATGCGGCAAAAT
This sequence comes from Collinsella aerofaciens, assembly GCF_039758965.1. Taxonomy (GTDB): domain Bacteria; phylum Actinomycetota; class Coriobacteriia; order Coriobacteriales; family Coriobacteriaceae; genus Collinsella; species Collinsella aerofaciens_BR. The sequence goes on from NZ_JBDMSL010000008.1 coordinate 47,153, forward strand.
CTAAACCTTGTGAGCAGACCTGGCTTTTGAGGCTAGTTTATCAGGCATTTTGTTGCGAAAAAACGGGGTGTGCTCGGAGGTATCAGAATTTGCCGCATACTTCCGAAAAGCAGGTCAATCCGGCTCTTGCTAAAACGATTTAGCAGCGTCGGTTAAGGTGTGGGTTTGCCACCGGGCGAACACTTTTAGCGCTTGGGACTTTATTCATTGGGTCTCGAAGGGTGGATTTCGCGCTTTTGGTAAAGAAATGAGTGTGTGTTTTGCCGTGCGCCGGCATTGGCACAGAAAAAGGGCCCGGAAGGCTTCGCCTTCCGGGCCCTTTGCGATGCAAGTGTGCTTGCAAGTACGACTTAGCGCACCTGAGCGACGTAAGCGACGTTGGTCGAGGAGACCTTGTCCTCGAGCTGGACGCTCATGCGGGGATCGCCAGCGGTGGCGACGGTCAGGTCGCCGGCCTCGACGTAGCCGAGCTCCTTAGCGGTCTCGATCGCCTTGACGATCGTGCCGTTGACGGTGCCCTGGGTAATCTCGGCCTGGTGCGGGATAACGCCCCAGTACATGATCATCTGCTGGACGGCCCACTCGTGGCGGGAGAACGCGCAGATCGGCATGTTGGGACGGAAGTGCGAGATCAGGCGAGCAGTACGGCCGGTGGTCGTCGGCACGGTGATGCACTTGGCGCCAACGGTGGTGGCCATGTTCACAGCGGACATACCCACAACGTTGTTGACAACGCGGGTGCCGTGAGCGTCAGCCGGAACCTCGAGCGGAGCGTGAGCCGGGAGGTACTTCTCGGTCTCGAGAGCAATGCTGGCCTGCATCTTGACGGCCTCGACCGGGTACTTACCGGCAGCGGACTCGCCGGACAGCATAACGGCGTCGGTGCCGTCGTAAATGGCGTTAGCAACGTCGGCAACCTCGGCGCGCGTCGGGCGCGGGTTCTGCTGCATGGAGTCGAGCATCTGCGTAGCGGTGATAACGGGCTTGTAGGCCGCGTTGCACTTGGCGATGATCTCCTTCTGGATGTGCGGAACGAGCTCGGGCTTGATCTCGATGCCCAGGTCGCCACGGGCGACCATGATGCCGTCGGAAGCCTCGAGGATCTCGTCGAAGTTCTCGACGCCCAGGGCGCACTCGATCTTCGGGAAGATCGTCACGTGCTCGCCGCCGTTCTCGCGGCAAAGCTCGCGGATGCCGCGGACGGACTCGCCGTCGCGGATGAAGGAAGCGGCGATGTAGTCGATGTTCTCGGTCAGGCCAAAGAGGATGTCCTGACGATCGCGCTCGGTGATGGCGGGCAGCGAGATGTTGACGTTGGGCATGTTGACGCCCTTGCGCTCGCCGATCAGGCCGTCGTTCTTAACGACGCAGGTCATGTCCTGGCCGTCGACGGACTCGACCTCGAGGGCAACCAGGCCGTCATCGATCAGGATGAGGGAGCCCTTCTCGACCTCGGAGGGCAGAGCCAGGTAGTCGAGGGAGATGTGCTCAGAGGTGCCGTGGAAATCCTCGGTCGTGGGCTGAGCGGTGACGACGATCTTGTCGCCGGTCTTGACGGCAACCTTCTTGCCGTCGACCAGAAGGCCGGTGCGGACCTCGGGGCCCTTGGTGTCGAGCAGGATGCCGACGGGCATACCGAGCTCCTTGGAAATACGACGGACGCGCTCGATGCGACCGTGGTGCTCGTCGTAGGAGCCGTGCGAGAAGTTAAAACGGGCGACGTTCATGCCCGCCTTGATCATCTCGCGGATGGTCTCGTCGCTATCGCAGGCGGGACCCATGGTGCATACAATCTTGGTGCGCTTGTACATTCAGACCTCCATCTGACATCGTCTTGCGCTGATAGATAAACCATAAGAAATAAAACCGAGTTGATTATAACGAAATGGCGTCCGAATACCCCAAAAAATCGACCGTATGCCGAATTAGAAGTTCATTTTTTGCGGAAAAACGGTATATGCAAAAACTTTACCAACCGTTCTAACCGCTGCTATCTGGGCGATATTTCAATTTGATGATGCGCCGAAGAAAAAACGTTTTATCAGTATTGAGCATCACACGGTCTGCACCGTTGCTTATGGACCATATTTCCAAATGGATTGTTTTGGCTAGACGCGTTGCTTTGGGGTACCATAGCTCCACTATCAACTGCCGCTCAGCACGGCAGCCTTGATGAGCCCTTGCCCTTCTCCTGGGAATTATGATCGGGCATCAATCTGCTGAGTGGCCCGAATCCCAGGAGGGGACTCTATATGCAAAAGGAATACCTGTCCGCCGCGGCGGAGGTGCTCAGCGACCAAGGTGTCGATGAGAACCTCGGCCTGAGCGACGACGAGGCGTCGTCGCGCCTCGCTAAGACAGGCCCTAACAAGCTCGAGGAAGCCGAGAAGACGCCGCTGTGGAAGCGCTTCTTTGAGCAGATGGCCGACCCCATGGTCATCATGCTGATCGTTGCCGCCGTCATCAGCGCGCTCACGGGCATGGTCAAGGGCGAGGCGGACTTTGCCGATGTCGCCATCATCATGTTCGTCGTTATCGTCAACTCGGTGCTGGGCGTGGTCCAGGAGGCTAAAAGCGAGGAGGCTCTCGAGGCCCTGCAGGAGATGAGCGCGGCGCAGTCCAAGGTGCTGCGCGACGGCAAGCTCGTGCACCTGCCGAGCGCCGAGCTCGTGCCCGGTGACGTGATCATGCTCGAGGCGGGCGACTCCGTCCCGGCCGACTGCCGCGTGCTCGAGAGCGCCACGATGAAGATCGAGGAGGCCGCCCTTACCGGCGAGTCCGTGCCCGTCGAGAAGCATGCCAACGTGATCGAGCTCGCCGCCGGCACCGACGACGTGCCGCTCGGCGACCGCAAGAACATGTGCTACATGGGCTCCACCGTGGTGTACGGCCGTGGCCGCGCCGTCGTAGTCGGTACCGGTATGAACACCGAGATGGGTAAGATCGCCGGCGCCCTGGCCGAGGCCAAGGAAGAGCTCACGCCGCTGCAGGTGAAGCTTGCCGAGCTCAGCCGCATCCTCACTATCATGGTTATCGTTATCTGCGTCGTCATCTTTGGCGTTGATATCATCCGCCACGGCGTGGGCAACGTTCTTACCGACCCGACCGCCCTGCTCGATACCTTTATGGTTGCCGTCTCGCTCGCCGTCGCTGCCATCCCCGAGGGCCTGGTCGCCGTCGTGACCATCGTGCTGTCGCTTGGCGTGACCAAGATGGCCAAGCGCCAGGCAATCATCCGCAAGCTCTCTGCCGTCGAGACTCTCGGCTGCACGCAGACCATCTGCTCCGACAAGACCGGTACCCTTACCCAAAACAAGATGACCGTCGTCAAGCACGAGCTCGCCGCACCTAAGGAGAAGTTCCTGGCCGGCATGGCTCTGTGCTCCGATGCCCAGTGGGACGAGGAGCTGGGCGAGGCCGTGGGCGAGCCGACTGAGTGCGCGCTCGTCAACGACGCCGGCAAGGCGGGCCTCACTGGCCTGACTGCCGAGCACCCGCGCGTGGGCGAGGCCCCGTTCGACTCGGGCCGCAAGATGATGTCCGTGGTCGTCGAGACCCTGGACGGCGAGTATGAGCAGTACACCAAGGGCGCGCCCGACGTGGTGATCGGCCTGTGCACCCATATCTACGACGGCGACAGGGTCGTTCCGCTGACCGAGGAGCGTCGCGCCGAGCTCGTGGCCGCCAACAAGGCCATGGCCGACGAGGCCCTGCGCGTGCTGGCGCTGGCAAGCCGCACCTACACCGAGGTCCCGGCCGACTGCAGCCCCGCTGCGCTCGAGCACGACCTGGTCTTCTGCGGCCTGTCCGGCATGATTGACCCGGTCCGCCCCGAGGTCGCCGACGCCATCCGCGAGGCGCACGACGCCGGTATCCGCACCGTCATGATCACGGGCGACCACATCGACACCGCTGTGGCCATCGCCAAGCAGCTGGGCATCGTCACCGATCGCAGCCATGCCATCACCGGTGCCGACCTCGATCGCATGAGCGACGAGGAACTCGACGCGCACATCGAGGACTACGGCGTGTACGCCCGCGTCCAGCCCGAGCACAAGACGCGCATCGTCGAGGCCTGGAAGTCGCGCGATCAGATCGTCGCCATGACCGGCGACGGCGTCAACGACGCCCCGTCCATCAAGCGCGCCGACATCGGCGTCGGTATGGGCATCACCGGCACCGACGTCACCAAGAACGTCGCCGACATGGTGCTCGCCGACGACAATTTCGCCACCATCATCGGTGCCTGCGAAGAGGGTCGCCGCATCTACGACAACATCCGCAAGGTCATCCAGTTCCTGCTTTCGGCCAACCTTGCCGAGGTGTTCTCGGTGTTTATCGCCACGCTCATCGGCTTTACCATCTTCCAGCCGGTGCAGCTGCTGTGGGTGAACCTGGTTACCGACTGCTTCCCCGCGCTTGCGCTGGGCATGGAGGATGCCGAGGGCGACATCATGAAGCGCAAGCCGCGCAACGCCAAGGATGGCGTCTTTGCCGGCAATATGGGTCTGGACTGCGTGGTCCAGGGCCTGATCATCACCGTGCTGGTGCTGGCGAGCTTCTTTGTGGGCGTGTACTTTGACATGGGCTACATCCACATCGCCGATATGATCGCCGGCAATGCCGACGAGGAAGGCGTGATGATGGCGTTCATCACGCTCAACATGGTCGAGATTTTCCACTGCTTCAATATGCGCAGCCGTCGTGCGTCGCTGTTCACCATGAAGAAGCAGAACAAGTGGCTGTGGGCTTCCGCCGCGCTGGCACTGGTGCTGACGGTGATCGTGACCGTGCAGCCGACGCTTGCCGAGATGTTCTTTGGCCCCGTGACGCTTGAGCTCAAGGGCGTTCTTGCCGCGCTGGGCCTGGCCTTCCTGATCATCCCGCTGATGGAGATCTACAAGGCGATCATGCGCGCGGTCGAGAAGGAGTAACGTACCTGTCCGGGCCCTACCGCCTGCGGGGTTTCCACGGGCACGTCCTCGCCGCTTTGCGGCTGCGGGATGTGCCCTTAGGAAACCCCTCCCGGCGGGCGGGCCCTGCGGTATCCTTGCTGGCTTTTCTCCCGTGCGGATGAAAAGGGCTGAGGGAAAGTTTGTGAGCTGGTCGGGCTTTGCCCGGCCAGTTCTTTTTGATTTAAAATACCTGCTCAGTTGTGATTTGTGGTGCTGGGAGGCGCTTGTGGGCAAGGCTAAGGCTAAGGCGAAGAAAAAGACAACGGGGGCGCGGGCTAAGCGCGATCGTCGTCGGAAGCTCGCGACCGAGGCTCCCGTATCTGCTGAGGAGCTGCTGGCAAGCGTGCCGGGGCTTGACGCGCTGCAGGACGTTCCGGCGTTTGATGACCTGCCAGTCGATGAAACCCAGCAGACTGCCTTTGATGATTTCTGCGCACATGCTGAGGAGCCCGAGCAGATGCAGCTTGGCGCCGTGGTGCGCTTAGATCGCGGGTTTCCGCTGGTGGTGACGGCCGACGATACCTTTCGTGCCGAGCATGCCGTGGGGTTTGCCAAGTCGCGCGGCGAGGACGAGGTGCTGCTGCCCGCCGTGGGCGACCGTGCGGCGGTGCGCCGCGCTCCCGGGCACGATATGGGCGTGATTGAGTGCGTTCTGCCGCGCCGTACGAGCTTTGAGCGTTGGCGCGGCCGTGCCCGCGGAGAGCGTCAGGTGCTCTGCTCCAACGTGGATAGCGTGCTAATCGTGCAGGCGCTCGGTGCCGGTGAGGTGCTGCTCGACCGCGTGGCGCGCTCGCTGGTGTTGGCGCTCGACTGCGATGCCGAGCCGGTGGTGGTACTCACCAAAGCTGACCGCTGCGATGCCGAGGAGCTCGAGCGCGATCTGGACCGCGTGCGCCGCCTGGTGGGTCCGGACGTGCGCGTGATCGTGACGTCCTCTGCTGAGGGCCGCGGCCTGGACGAGGTCCGTGTCTGCGTGCCTGCCGGGAGCTGCGCCATGATTCTGGGCGAGTCGGGTGCCGGCAAGTCGACGCTGCTCAATGCACTGCTGGGCCACGATACGTTGGCGACCGGCGGTGTGCGCGAACGCGACGACCAGGGCCGTCACACTACCGTCGCGCGCGTGATGGTGGCGCTGCCGGGCGACGCCGGTGTGATCGCCGATGCCCCGGGCCTGCGCAGCCTACCGCTCGTGGGTCACGAGCGGGGTCTGGCGCGCGCCTTCCCCGAGATTGTCGAGGCATCGCGCGCGTGCCGGTTTGGCGATTGCACACATACCCATGAGCCGGGTTGCGCCGTTCGCGAGGCCGAGGACGCCGGGCAGATCGACAGTCTGCGTCTGGAAACGTTCCAAAACTTGGCGTCATCCATGCGCGTGAGCGCTCAAATGCTCGATCCCGATGTCCATCTGTAATTGATTTTTCCTATGACAGCCGTCTCCCAACTGGTCGGGAGACGGCTTTTTTGCTGCGGAAAAGCCTCGAAACATGCAGTTTGCTGACGTGCTGACCAAAACTTTGCCACGAGCTTGACGGGCTGGTCAGCTTTTGGTCAGCGATTGGTTTGACATCGAAAACCAAGATCGCGATTGCACCGCTTTGCACTCTGACCGCCCAGACAATGGTGGTACGGGCATTCGCCCGGCACTGCCATGAGAGGAGCGGCCGTGAACAAGAGCAAGCGCATCGCCATCAGTCTGGTCGCGGGCGTGCTCGCTGCTCTGCTCTGCATGGTTTACGGCTCGTCGATCCGCTCGCAAGCCGAACAGGTCCAGGCTGAGACCTTGGCCAAGTACGGTGGCGATCGCGTCGAGGTATGCGTCGCGGCGCGCGATATCGATGTGGGCGAGACCCTCGATGAGACCAATGTCATAACCCAGGAATGGCTGACGAGTCTGCTGCCGCGTGACGCGGCGACCGAGCTGCGCCAGGTGCGCGGCGACGTGACGACTTCGCGTATTCCCAAAAACGCCGTGATCTGCAATGTCTACACCAAGGCCGAGAGCCACAAGCTCGAGGTGCCTAAGGGCAAGGTCGCCGTTTCGGTGGCGGTCGATGCCGAGCACTCGGTCGGCGGTGCTACGGGCGTGGGCAGCTACGTGGATGTGTATGTGCAAAAAGACGGCGTAACCGATCGACTGTGCGGCGCGCACGTGATCGATACCAGTGAGGATTCTGGTGCTACGCGCGAGGGCAAGATCGAATGGGTGACGCTGGCAGCTGACCCCGAAGACGTCAAGGAACTGCTGGGAGCCTCGGGCAAGGGAACGGTCAGCTTGACGATTCCCGCCACGGCGCGCGGCAAAAAGAGCGGAGGCGACGAGTGATGAAGGCGATCTGGCTTGCGTGCTGCGCGTGCGGCGATTACGGGCTGTTGCAGCGGGAAGTCGAGGGCCGTGATGCGGGTGCACAGGTGCTTCGCGTGGGTGACCTGGACGGGCTGGTTTCCATGGCTCGGGCGTTTCCGTCGCGCCGCGGGGCTGCCATCATCGCAGCGTCTCTGTTTGATACCGAAGATGTGCGCAAGACTGTTGCGCGCCTGACGGCCGAAGGCCGCGTGAGTCGCGTGGTCGTCTTGATAGAAGCGCTCGATCCGTCGGATATCGAGGGGTTGTTTCGCGCGGGGGCGACCGAGGTCATCGCTGCGCACAGTATATGCGGCAACGGGCGCGCGGGCGAGGGAGCGGTTGATTCCGATCGGCGCATGACGATTGAGCCCGATGCTTTTGTTGATAGGGAACCCGGGGCGCCTCGCGCTACAAGAGGCCCGCGTGTTGATGATTATGGAAAAGCGGAAGCCGAGCATGGTCGGCGCCCCCGGAACCCCCTTGTATGCGATGACGCTGGAGGGCCGGCGCAGCATGCTGGCGACTCCCCGGCTGTAGATATGGGATACGTGCACGGCGTGAATCTGGCGGATGAACTCGACGAAGTTGAGGGCTTTGCCGGGTGCGGCGAGTTGTCGCTGATGCAGCATGAGCAGATTGCGCAGAACGAGCCTGCCTCGCAGACCGAACAAGCTGACATGCCGGCTTGGACGCAGCGTGTAGTTGCGGCGGGGGAGACGGGGACGCTGTCACCGACGCCCGCCCCGCCGCCTCCGATGCCGCCGGCAGACGCTGCCGCTTCGCCGCATCGAGCTCCGGTCGTCTGCGTCATTTCGGGCTCGGGCGGTTGCGGCAAGTCGACGATCGTTGCCACCATGGCACACGCATCGTCGCTGTTGGGCTTGCGTGCCGCCGTGCTCGACCTGGACCTGATGTTTGGAAACCTTTACGACTTGTTAGGCGTCGATGCTCCGCGCGATATGGCGGCACTTATCGAGCCGTCGGCGGCGGGCACGCTCACCGAGCCGGATATCGTAGCCGCATCGATGCGCGTCGCCCCGGGCGTTACGCTCTGGGGTCCCGTCGCGGCGCCCGAGCAAGCCGAGCTCATGGCACGTCCGGTGGAGCTACTGCTTGATGTCCTGCGTCGCGAATCCGACGTGGTCTTTATCGATACCTCGGTCTTTTGGGGCGACGCCATGGCGGCTGCGGTGGCGGCGAGCGACCGTTGCCTGATCGTTGGCGATGCTGCGGTGTCGTCCGCGACATCGGCATCGCGCGTCATTGAACTGGCAAGTCGAGTAGGTGTGCCGCGCACGCGCATGAGCGCCGTGTTCAACCGGTTCGGTGCGCGCGGGGCAGACGAGGACGTCGCCATGCGCTTTGAGATTGCCTGTGCGTTGAGCTCCAAGATTCGTATCGCCGATGGCGGGCAGGATCTCGCCGCGCTCATGGCGTTTGGGCGCGCTGACGAGGCAGTGGGGCAGACCAGCGCTTTTGCGACCAGCGTGCGCGAGGCCACGCGCGAGATGCTCGTGGAACTGGGGTGCGCCGTCGGCCCTTGGAGCGATATGGTCGCCGACCGTGCAACGCGCACCGAACGCCCGCGTATCCGCCTTCCCTGGTCGCGCGAGGGTGATTAGCGATGAGCCTGCAAACGAGGATTAAGACTGCCGGCGCTGCAGCGGCGGCAGCGCCTGTAGATGCGGGGCGTCGCCGCGCGGTGAAACGACGCACTAAGCGCGCCGTGATGGACCGCATGGGTTACGACGAAGTGGCGCGTATCAGCGCCTATGTCGACCCGGTACTTGCCCGCTCGGAATTGCGTCCCGCGGTGGAGGCGGCGCTCAATGTTGAGGAGCCGACCGATCTCGCGACGCCCGAGCGCGAGACCATCATCGACGAGATTTTGGATGACGTGGTGGGCTTGGGGCCGTTGCAGCCGCTCATCGAGGACGACACCGTTACCGAAATCATGATCAACGGCTGCCGCTCGGCTTTCTTTGAACGCGGCGGCGTCTTGTACCCCATCGAGCATGCGTTTGAGGATGATGAGCAGATCCGGGTGCTTATCGACCGCATCATCTCGCCACTTGGCCGCCGTATCGACGAGCGCAGCCCCATCGTCAACGCCCGCCTCAAAACGGGCTATCGCGTCAACGCGGTGATTCCGCCTGTGGCGATTGACGGACCGATTCTCACCATCCGAAAGTTCTCGGACCGTATCTGCTCGCTGGACGAGCTTGTGGGGCTGGGGTCGCTGCCGCTTTGGTATGCGCAGCTGCTGTCGTGCGCGGTGTCGCTGCGACAGGACCTGGCGGTTGCGGGAGGCACGGGATCTGGTAAGACCACCCTGCTCAACGCGTTGTCATGCGAGATCTCCACCGGCGAGCGCATCGTGACGATCGAGGACTCTGCTGAGCTCAAGTTTGCGCATCATCCGCACGTGGTGCGCCTAGAGGCGCGCGAGGCTTCAATTGAGGGCGAGGGCGCGGTGACGATCCGCGACCTGGTGACCAATGCCCTGCGCATGCGCCCCGACCGCATCGTGGTGGGCGAGGTGCGCGGTGCCGAGTGCTGCGACATGTTGCAGGCCATGAACACGGGCCACGACGGGTCGCTCACCACGCTTCATGCGGGTTCCGAGCAGGAGACCGTGGTGCGTCTGACGTTGCTTGCACGTTATGGCATCGATCTGCCGAGCGAGCTCATCGAGGAGCAGATTGCCATGGCGCTCGACGGCATCGTGATGTCCGAGCGCCACGCCGATGGCAGGCGTTTCGTCTCCTCGTATTCGGGGGTGCGTCGCGCCGCGTCGGGCGGCGTAGAGCTCGAGCGCTATGTGACTTTCGATGCCGCCGAGCGCACCTGGAAGCTTGACCGCGAGCCGCCGTTTATCGCAGAAGGCCTGCGGTCGGGGACGCTCACACAAGAGGAGGTGGACGAATGGAGGTCGCTGTGCCCCTCGTCGTAGGGGGTTTGGCAGGGTTTTCTGTTGCGACGGCGTGCGGGGCGGAACCTCGTGTGCCGCAGGTACCGCCGGCGGAGCTGGCGCGTCAGGCGCTCGAGACGGTGGCAGAGAAGCTGCCGCGTGAGCTGGTGGAAAACGATCTGCTGAAAAAGATCGCCCGTTCGTGGGCATCGCTGGCTCCGGCGCGTCGCCTTGGCCTCGCGATCGAGGATGCTTCGGGGCGTTTGGCGTTTCTGCTGCTATCGAGCGGTGTCTGCTGCGTTTTGCTAACGATGGTGTCGTTATCGCCCCTCGGATTTGCCTTGGGACTTGTTGCTCCGTTTGCCGTTGGCGCCGCTCGGGATGGCTTTGAGAGCCGGCGCGAGCAACACGATGCAGAAGAGGCCATGCCCGAGGCGTTTGCCGCACTTTCCATGTCGCTTGCCTCGGGACATTCACTGGCCCAGGGCATGCGCTTTGTGGGCGCTCATGCGCAAGAACCGGTGCATACCGAGTTTTTGCGGGTGGCGGCGGCAATCGATTGCGGCATCTCGGCGACCGACGCGCTCGATGACTTGCTCGTGCGCATCGACGCCCCCGGTCTTTCGCTTGTGACCTTGGCGCTTAAGGTGTCTCAGCGCACCGGTGCTCCGCTTGCCGACTTACTGTCCGAGGCGTCGAGCATGGTGGGGGAGCGCATTGAGCTCAAGCGCCGCCTGGATGTCAAGACGTCGCAGGCTCGCATGTCTGCGCATATGGTCGCGGCGATGCCGGCGGGCATGTGCGCGGTGTTGGCGCTGCTTTCGGCAGATTTTCGTCGCGGTCTTGCGACGCCTGCCGGCGCGGGCGCTGTGGCGCTGGGTCTTGCCCTCAACGCCGTTGCCCTGGTGGTTATCAGGCGCATTATGCGGGTGGAGCTGTGAGCGCCCTGGTTGCAGTTGCGGCTTGCCTGTGCGCTCTGAGTGCATTTGTCGCGACGGGTTTGGATCGGGCGGATGCACGCAAGATCGCAGAGGCCTGCAAGCGCGAGGCGGTGCTGGTCGCTGCCGCGGGTCGCTCGGTGGTCGATGCTCTGACCGCGCGAATGAAGGGCGCGGTTGGAGCGGGCGGCCCGGCGCGAGTATCGCTCGGCGAAGTGTCCGAGATGATCGATGTTGTGCGCTTGGGTCTTTCGGCCGGTCTTTCGTTTGATGCGGCGCTTGAGATTTTCTGCGCCAACCGCCGGTCAGTGCTGGCTCTTCGACTTGAGCGGGCCTGCATGGCATGGCAGGTGGGCGTGGGCACGCGTGAGGACGAGTTGTTGGCCGCCGCACGCGACCTGGACGTGCGAGCGCTCGAGACCTTTGCCATCACGGTGGGGCAGGCGCTCGCTCTGGGTGCCCCACTTGCCGAGACACTGGCCGCTCAAAGTCGCGAGATCCGTGCGGCTCATCGCGCCGCGGTCGAGCGCGAGATCGAGCGTGCGCCCGTCAAGCTGCTGATTCCCACCGGCACACTCATCTTGCCGGCGTTGCTTCTGTCCATATTGGGCCCGCTGTTGGGAGCAGGCGGGATGATGTAGGGAGGAATACATGAACACGATGACTGACGTTGCTGGCAAGGTCTGGAGCTGGGCTGTTTGCCAGTCAATTCGCGCTCGCCAGCATGCCGGGGAGCTGCTGCAGGAGGAGAGTGCGCAGGGCACCACCGAATACGCCATCTTGGTCGGCGTGCTCGTGGTGATCGCCATCATTGCCATTGTCGCATTTAAGGGCAAGGTCCAAGATCTATGGAACGCTATCAGCGAGGGCATCAACAGCCTGTAGAGGGTAGGCGGCCTGTCGGCGCACTGCTGGTGTTTGCCTGTGTGGTTGTGGCGGTGGCAGTGGCGGTTTGGGGGCTAAACGCCGCGCGGCAGCAGCGTCCTGGGGCCGCCTTCGATTCGGGCTCAGATTCGGCGGTGGCGTCTCAAAAAGATGAGATGCGAGATGCGGACGATTCGGATGTCGCTGTCACGGCGCAAACCTTTCTGCGGACGCTCGACAAGCGGTCTGGCACTGCGACGGATTCACCTGAGGACAACGCGATTGCGGTCCGGCTTGCATGGTCCGAGGACCGACCGATGACCGAGGCAGCGGCGGATATGTTACGCGCCTACCGCGAGGTGCCAACGGCTCAGCTCGCCCTGAGCGGCTATCTCGATATTAAGGGTAACGTATGGGGCGCCATTGTGCGCGATGGGCGCGGCTGGGTCGATATGGTGACGGTTGCCGCGGATACTGGCGATGCTTCGTGTCGTCTGCGCGCGGTGCGCCTGGCCCCGCAAACAATAAGCTCAAAGGAGGGGTCGTGAAATGCATGACGTCCTGCGCGAGGAATCTGCCCAGGCGACGGTCGAATACGCCATCGTCACGGTGGCGCTGTTATCGATCGTGCTGGCGATTGCGGGGCTTTGGCGTGCTGGCACCGATGGGCACTTGGCGGCGCTGGTTGAGCGGGCGGCATCCCATGGCGTTGCCTCGACGTCGGTTATCGACGCCGCTGCGGGCGCTAAGGACATCGCGTTGTATTGATATCGCGCGCGAGGACCGGGCGCAGTCTACGGTCGAGGCTGCTTTTTTGCTGCCGACGTTTCTGATGCTCATTCTTCTCGCACTGCAACCGGTGTGTTTGCTCTATACGCGCGCGGTCATGGAGTCTGCCGCTGCCGAGACCGCGCGGCTCATGACCACGACGACGGCGGAGGACGACGATCTTAAGGAGTTCACCCGCCGCCGGCTTGCCGCAGTGCCCAACGTTTCGATCTTTCATGCCGGCGGGCCGTTGTCGTGGGATATCGAGCTTGGCCGGGCCGGTGCGGGTGGCGTCTCGTCCGTGTCCGTTTCCGGCGAGGTCAAGCCGTTGCCTGTGATCGGTGCGTTTGCGCAGGCTATGGGTGGTACCGCCGAGGGCGGCTACGTTGAGCTCAAGGTCGATGTCTCGTATCAATCGCGTCCCGAATGGCTGGAGGGAGATTATGATTCGTGGATTGCTGCATGGGATTAAGCGTTTCTGGTCTAGATGCGTTTTGACGCGCCGTCCGAGCTGCCATCGCAAGCGAGGCGGCTTTATGGGCCGCGCCGGTATCGACCTGTTTATCGAAGACGGTGCCTACACCACGCTTTCTTCTGCCGTGGTCATCCTAGTGGTGCTCACGTTGTTGTTTTCGTCGACCGCGGCGATATGGAGCATGTCGCGTGCCGGGGATACCCAGGTGGCGGCCGATAGCGGCGCGCTGGCGGGTGCCAACGTGGTGTCGTCCTATCACACGGCTGCCACGGTGGTTGATGCGAGCATCTTGAGTCTGGGGCTAGCGGGGTTTGCCACAATCGGGACGGGCCTGGTTGCCATTCTCATCCCAGGTGCCGAACCAGTTGCCGGCAATATGGTCGACACCGGGATTGAGATCATTAAAACGCGCAACAAGTTTGCCAAAAGCGCATCGGAAGGCTTGCAGAAAATCGAGACGGCTCTGCCGTATCTGATTGCCGCGCGTGCCACGCAGGCGGTGTCGGCGCAGGATACCGATAGTGTGGCCTATACCGGTACGGCGCTTGCCGTGCCCAGGACATCCGAGTCGGACTTCGCTGCGCTCAAAGGGTCAGAGATCTCGACCGATACCATTAAAGACACATCAGATGATTTAGAGCGTGCGGCCGAGGAGCTGCGGAAGGCTTCTGAGGACACGGCGAAGGCTAAAGAGCGCGCTTGGCTGGCGGATTGTGGCGGGTCTGACAAGGGCTCGGTCAGCAGCTGTTCTTGCATGTGGGAGCGTGTGAAAAGTCTAACGGATCTCTCTGGTGCTCAAAATCCGCATTACGCTTCGAGCGTTACGTGGGAACCGCAAGTGGCGCTCGATCGCGCGAAGGCCTACTATCGCCAGCGCCTGGCAAATGAGAAACCGCTTGGCGAGGGTCCGGAAAAACAGGCAGATTCTGCTGCACGAAAGGTGTTCTTCGCTTATGCGGGCGAAGAAGTCGAGCGGGCATATATAACTGAAAAGGACGGCAAAGTTTCCGCCCGCATCCCTTTCCTTCCGCGAAATCCAGATGAGGCGCGGACGACTGAACTCTATACCGATGCGCGTTGGCCCACGAGTGAAGTAGATAAAGTTACCTATTTGCATTATGGGACTGACTGTCCAAATTACAAAAAAGGAAAGCCGGGTGGGCTGGCATCCGTCGCAGATTTTGACGGTCACGAAACGTGTAGCGAATGCCATTTCGGTGTGTCGTCTTTAGGGTACGTTGCGATTGCAACGACTTCTGTCGAAAGGGGCTTCGAGTACCACTTCGATAAGTTCAAAGAGGCTCTGGAAGACTACGTCGAATGCCGCAACAAAGAACTCGAACTTGAGCGTCAGACCGAGGATGAGGCCGACCGTGCGGGCAATGCGTTTGACCAGGCCATTAAAGCGCTTTCCGGCGAGCGCCCGCGTATCGCCCCACCTGGCCGCAACGGCGTGGTCGCCTTTGCAGTTTCGGGCGACATTACCAGCCCCGATCAACTTAACTCCTCGTTTAACGCGGCAGTCAGGCTTGGCGATCGCGGTGCTATCTCTGCCGCGGTGCTGGCGCCCGATGAGGCGACGGCGCAAAACAACGTGCTTTCGCGATTTTTCTCGACATTGAAGGAACGCTCGGGCGGCGTTGCCGGCGTGCTCGACGGCGTCATGGATGTTTGGGGACGGCTACTCGTGGGATACGGTGATATCCAAGGCTCAGCCGACGAACTTATGGACGAGATGATTAAAGGCCTAGGAGGGGGCAGCGGCGCGTTGGGCTCCATCGCATCGTGGCTCGGCGATACCGTTTCGGCGTCCGTGGCGGCGCTGGGTTTGGAACCGTGCGACTTGCGCCTGCGAAAGCCGGTGCTGACCGATTCCGCCAATATCATTAAGAGTCCGGGGTCTGACATTGCGGGTCTCTCTCAAGCGCAAGACAAACTGCGAAGTATTCCGTTGGGCGTGACCGATCCCAAGGCGCTTTGCGAGGCGTTGGAATATCAAGTCGAACGCACCATTAGCGGTACGGTGTTCACACTTGCGGAGATTCCTCTGCCCGGCGGCGGCTCCATCCCGCTCACCGTCGATGTCGCCACGCTGGTTGGCGCTCTGGGCGGTGGGTCGTAATGAGTATCCGCATGCGTCTGCGCGAGGAGCGCGCCCAAGCGACGGTGGAGATGGCAGTGGTTACGCCCGTTTTGCTGGTGCTGGCACTCATCGTGTACAACGTCATGATCTTTGCCAGCGCTGTCGCGCGCTTCGACCGCGTGGTGCCCGACATCGTGCTAGCGCATGCCGTGGCGTCGGAGGGGGAGGGCGACGAAAGCTCTGCCGATGCCTCGGCGACGGTTCAGACTCAAATTCTGAATGCCATGGAAGGCTATGACTTACAGATCGAAGTGTCGAGCGAGCAAGGCGCGAAGGCATCGGATGGTGGCCTGCTCTCCCTATCCGGTACGTTTAGGACCTACACCTGCACAATGCACTATGAGCCGTGGCCGACTTCTCTCAGCATCGCTGGCGTTCCGCTGGGGGCGCCGACAACGTTGTCGCACGAGCGTGCGGTGACGGTCGATCCATGGCGTCCGGGGGTGGTCATGTGACCGCGGTCTCGTCCTACATCGCCTACGCGCGGGCACTCAATAGGCTGGGTTGGACGCCGGCCGAGTTTGTGGCGGCGGAGTCGTTTGTCGTGCGCCTGCGCGGCATGCTGGGACGGCGTCCGGTTGCCGCCAACGGCCTGCCGCTCGTCATGGCGTTTCCACGCTGCTCTTCGGTCCATACGTGTTTTATGGCCTATCCCATCGACATCGCCTTTATCGATGCACGCGGCTACGTTCTCGTATGCTACGAAAACGTACGTCCATGGCGTATGTGCTCCTGCCCCGGCGCCTGGGCCGTACTAGAGCGTCCTTCAATCATTGTTTCGACCCCTGCTCTCCAACGCGTGCCGGCTTAAGAATTGGCGACGGTGGACTTTCGTCATACGAAATTGGGTAAGATGGAGGAGAAGATGCATGGATGTTGAGATCCATCCCAACGCTAAAAAGCACCTGACGGAAAAGCAGGTGCTTAGCGCTTGGTTTGCGGTTACTGAGTGCATTCGTCGCGAGTCGAAGGACGAGCCGCCGAGATGGCTTGCGATTGGATGGCTCCCAGACGGACGAAGCGTGGAGCTTGTCGCGGTCGAGCTTGTCCGTGGGCGGCTTATCATTCATGCCTTGTCTCCAGTCCAGAAGAAATTTTGGCAGGAGATTGAACGAGCTCGGCAAAGGGGTCGATGATGGGCAAGACGTATACGGCCGCTAATGGTCAGGTTGTAACGGATGAAATGATTGACGCGTGGTGCGAGTCGTACGAGCGCGGAGAGTTTCCGGATGGCGAACACACCGTTGGTGGGATCGTGCATGGACGGCCCCCGCTCTCAGGTGAGGGGACGGCAACGCTGTCGGTCAAGATTCCTCTGGGAATGAAGGAGGCCATTCGTCGACGGGCGGCTGCCGAGGGGATGACGCCAAGTGAGTTTGCCCGTGCGGCTCTGAGCGAAAAACTTCTTGCTGCCGGCTGATGCCTCTGACGTGCCGATTTATAGAACCGAGGCTGTGCTCAAAAACTTTTTTAAAATTCTCGGTTGACCGGAACGCGTCCTTGGTTATACTAATCAGGCCTTGAAACAAGGCACACCTCAAATGGCTGGGTAGCTCAGTTGGTAGAGCAGAGGACTGAAAATCCTCGTGTCAGGGGTTCGATTCCCTTCCCCGCCACCTTGAATTGACTAGGACCTCTGCAAAGGGGTCCTTTTCTTTTATCGAGGGCTCTGCGGAAATTGCGTCTCGGAATTTGGCTTCAGAGTGGGATGCGTTTTCCGCTTTGAGGCCGCTTGGGAAAGCGCGACCCGGAATCCGGCGTCAGAATGGGATGTGCTTTCCTTTTGCGGTCTTTGGCGGAAACTGCGTCCCAGATCCCGCGCTCAGAACGGGATACATTTTCCGATTGAGGCCTCGAACGGAAAATGCATCCCAGTCTTTTGCGAAAAACGGGATGCGCTTTCCGGCGCTTACTTCCGATGTGCGCGCACATCTCGGCGCACCAGCTCGTGCCCACCTGTCCCAGACATTCCTCCCACTTTTGCGCCACTTTGTAGACCGTTCGGTCGCCTGTCTGCATGCGCGGGTATACTCAAATCGATAGATATGTCATGCAAGAGCGATGCGGGCTTAGCCCGTATGATTCAAAAGGGGGCAGTGATGGAGAGGATACTCGGCGTTAATCTCTCTGGCTGGTTTATTCCCGAGCCTTGGGTGACCCCGTCGCTATACGCGGCGACCGGTGCATCCAACGCGGCCGAGCTGCAGGAGGCCATGGGCACCGCCGCCTATAACGAGCGCATGCGCCGTCATTACGAGACGTTTGTGAGCGAGGATGATTTCCGTCGCATGGCGCAGATCGGCCTCAACGCCGTGCGCCTGCCGGTGCCTTGGTATGCCTTTGGCTCACAGGAGTCCGATGCCTCCTACATCTCGGTTGTCGATTACATCGACCGCGCGATTGAGTGGGCTGCCAAGTACGACATCCGCGTGCTGCTCGATCTGGCAACTGTGCCCGGTGGCCAGGGCGATTCCAACGATTCGCCCGCCACGCCAGAGGCTGTTGCCGAGTGGCATTCGTCCACCAACGGTCGTCATGTCGCACTCGACGTGCTCGAGCGCTTGGCCGATCGCTACGGCGAGGCCGAGAGCCTGCTGGGTATTGAGCTGCTGGATACGCCGCAGATGAGTGTCCGCAAGAGCCTCTTCACCATGACGGATGGCATTCCGGCGCACTACCTGCGCAACTTCTATCGCGACGCCTATGAGCTCGTCCGTTCGTATATGCCCGAGGATAAGATCGTCGTCTTCTCGTCGTCGGGGCATCCCAGCGAGTGGAAGCATTTTATGCGCGGCGCCAAGTACAAGAACGTCTACATGGACCTTCACCTGTACCATTACCGCGACGAGCATGCGCTCGACATCACGAGCCCCCGCGGGCTGACGACGGCGATTTCGCGTAACAAGCGCGAGCTTAAAGAAGCGATTTCGACTGGGTTCCCCGTGCTGGTGGGCGAATGGTCGGGCGCGGCGATCTTTGCCAACTCGTCGGTTACGCCCGAGGGCCGCAATGCCTACGAGCGCGTGTTTATCGCCAATCAGCTGGCTTCGTTTGCGCCGGCTGCCGGTTGGTTCTTCCAAACGTGGAAGACCGAGAAGCGCATTGCAGCATGGGACGCCCGCGCGGCGCTCGGTACGCTCGAGCGCGGCATGATTGAATAGGTTGATATGACGCAAAACAGCGCCCATACGGGCAAACTCTATGTGGTCGGCACGCCCATCGGCAACCTGGGCGACCTGTCCCCGCGCGTTGGCGAGACCTTTGCCGCTGCCGATGTCATCTGCTGCGAAGACACGCGCGTGACGTCAAAGCTGCTGATGCACCTGGGCATTTCCAAGCCGCTTGTCCGTTGCGACGAGAATGTGATCGCCAGCCGCGCCGCCGGCCTGGTCGACCGTCTGCTGACGGGGGAGACCCTCGCCTTTGCCTCGGACGCCGGCATGCCGAGCGTGTCCGATCCCGGCCAGGCGCTGGTCGAGGCGGCGCGTGAGGCCGATGTGCCCGTCGAAGTTATTCCCGGGCCCTCTGCTTGCGTCACGGCGCTCGTTTCGTCCGGCATTTCCTGCGAGCATTTTTTCTTCGAGGGCTTTTTGGGTCGAAAGCACGGCGACCGTGTGCGCCGTTTGCAGCGCCTTGCCGTGGTGCCCGGCGCGCTCATCTTCTACGAGTCTCCACATCGCATCGTGGCGACGCTCGAGGCCGTGGTGGAGGTCTTTCCCCAGCGTGAGGTTGCCGTCTGCCGCGAGCTCACCAAGCTGCACGAGGAAGTCTTGCGCGGGCCCGCCGCCCAGCTCGCCGAGGAGCTGCGTGCTCGCGGCGAGGTAAAGGGCGAGATTGCGCTGGTCATCGCGCCGCCGAGCGAGGACGAGGAGGCCGGTATCGTGCCGGTTGGCGCAGCGGCAGCGGATCCCGACGAGGCCCTGCGCGAGGATATCCGCGCCGCGCTCGAGGAGGGAGAGCCCGCGTCTGCGGTGGCCAAGCGCCTGTCTCAGAAGTATTCGCGCCGCAAGCGCGATGTCTATGCCATGGTGCTCGATATGCAATAGATGGAGGATATCCAGCCCTTGCGCTAGAATCATCCTCTGTATGCAACGTTTTTCTGGAGGACAAACCCCATGGATCAAAGCAAGCCTTCGTTCTTTATCACGACGCCCATCTACTACGTCAACGCCGATCCGCACCTGGGCACGGCTTATTCCACCATCATCGCCGACGTTCAGGCCCGTTATCGTCGCTCCGCCGGCTATAACGTCAAGTTCCTGACCGGCATGGACGAGCACGGCGAGAAGGTCGCCGAGGCCGCAGCCAAGCATGGCATGACGCCGCAGGAGTGGACCGACAGCCAGGCCCCGCACTTCAAGGAGCTTTGGAGCAAGCTCGAGATTTCCAACGACGACTTCATCCGCACCACCGAGCCGCGCCAGCATCATGCCGTGCAGTACCTGTGGGAGCGCATGAAGGAGTCCGGTTACCTGTATAAGGGCAGCTACGACGGCTGGTATTGCGTGCCTGATGAGACCTACTTCACCGATACGCAGGTCCAGAAGGGCGACGAGGAGTACGGCAGCGTCGGCCAGCACCTGTGCCCCGACTGCCACCGTCCGCTTGAGCGCGTGCAGGAGGAGTCCTACTTCTTTAAGCTTTCCGCCTTCCAGGACAAGCTGCTCAAGCTCTATGACGAGCACCCCGACTTTGTCGAGCCTGCGTTCCGCATGAACGAGGTTCGCAGCTTTGTCGAGGGCGGCCTTAACGACCTATCCGTGAGCCGCACGAGCTTCGACTGGGGCATTCAGGTCCCGTTTGACGAGGGCCACGTGACGTATGTGTGGTTCGATGCACTGCTCAACTATATGACGGCCGTCGGCTACGGTGTCGACACCGACGAGGCCCGTGCCGAGCTGGCCTATCGCTGGCCCGCACAGTTCCACATCGTGGGTAAGGACATCATCCGCTTCCACTGCGTCATTTGGCCCGCCATGCTCATGGCCATTGGTGAGGCCCTGCCCGAGCACGTCTTTGCCCACGGCTTCCTGACCGTGCGCAATGCCGAGACCGGCAAGGCCGAGAAGATGTCCAAGAGCCGCGGCAACGCCATCGCTCCGCAGGACGTTATCGACATGCTGGGCGTCGAGGGCTATCGCTATTACTTCATGACCGACGTCGTCCCCGGCACCGACGGTGCCATCAGCTTCGATCGCATGGAGCAGGTCTACAACGCCGACCTGGCCAACAGCTGGGGCAACCTTATCTCGCGTTCGCTCAACATGAGCGGCAAGTACTTTGACGGTTGCGCGCCCGCCAAGCCCGCGTCGTTCGATGCGTTCGAAAACCCGCTGGCAAAGATCGCCGATGGCCTGGTCGAGCGCTACATGGCCAAGATGGACGTGCTCGATTACGGTGGAGCTAAGGACGAGGTCATGGAGCTCATCCATGCCGCCAACCACTACATCGAGGACTCCGAGCCCTGGGCGCTTGCCAAGGACGAGACCAAGGCTGACGAGCTGGCATTTGTGATCTACAACCTGCTCGAGGCTATCCGCATTGCCGCTCACCTGCTGATGCCGCTCATGCCCCAGACTTCTGCCGAGGCCCTGCGCCGCCTGTCGTGCGAGGACGAGGCCGCGAGCGACGACCTCAAGGGCATTTGCGCTTGGGGCTTGCTTGCCGGTGGTCAGCCCGTTGAGAAGGGCGAGCCGCTGTTCCCGCGTCTGGGCTAAGCCGCCGCGCGCCATATCGGCAATTTGCTGTTTAGATGTAAGGGCATGGCCGCAACGGTCCATGCCCTTTTGTTTCAAGACGCCGCCACCATGCTAAGGAGGCAACTATGACAACTTCGCCTTTGGCAAACCCCACGGCAACAAGGGAGCTGCTGGAGGAGTTTGGCCTTGCGACCAAGCATCGCCTGGGCCAGAACTTCCTGATCGACAACCATGTAATTGAGCGCATTTGCGAGCTTTCCGAGCTTGCGGGCGATGAGCGCGTGCTCGAGGTCGGTCCGGGCGTTGGTACGCTCACGCTTGCGCTGCTGCAGGAGGCGGCGTGCGTCACGTCGATCGAGGCCGACCCCGAGCTCGAGCCGGTGCTCGATGCCCATGCCGCTGACTACGCCAACTTCCGCTTTATCATGGGCGACGCGCTCAGGGTGACGCCGGAGCAGATTGAGCAGGTTGCGGGCGGTGAGCCGACGGTATTTGTCGCGAACCTGCCCTATAACGTGGCGGCGACGATCATCCTGCAGTTCTTCCAGACGATGCCCGCGCTCAAGCGCGCCGTCGTCATGGTTCAAAAGGAGGTTGCCGATCGCATTGCCGCAGTGCCGGGCAATAAGACCTATGGCGGCTATACGGCAAAGCTCGGCCTGTATGCGCAGGTGACGGGTCGCTTTGAGGTGCCGCCGCGTTGCTTTATGCCGGCACCGCACGTGGACTCGGCCGTCGTGCGTATCGACCGTGTTGACGGCGTGGTGCCCGAAGGACTCGACCGCGAGTTTGTGGCCCGCGTGATTGACGCCGCATTTGCTCAGCGTCGCAAGACCATCCGCAATTCCATGAGCGCCAACGGCTTTGCCAAGGACGTGCTCGATGCCGCCTTTGAGGCTTGCGGTATCTCACCCACCACGCGCGCCGAGACGCTTGATGTTGCTGACTTTGTCCGCCTGGCCCAGGAGCTAATCCATGACGCTTAATGCCGAACGCGTGACGTTTACCAAGAAAAAGAAGACTGTTGCCTGCCCCGTGCCCTTGGCACCGCTTGCCGACACGCATGCGCATCTGCTTTCGTTTTGGGGCAAAGAAGTGCCCGAAACGCTCGTGCGCGCCAAAGCCGCGGGCGTCGATCTGTTGGTGACGATGCTCGACCCCATCGCCGACAAGCGCAGCGTGACGGACTATAGCGACTGGCTCGTGCGCGAAATTCTGCCGATGCGGGATATTCCGCAGATCAAGTATCTCGTTGGCGTTCACCCCTATGGCGCGCCGGATTATACCGACGACATTCACGCACAGGTTGTTGCTGCGCTTGATGACCCTTTGTGCGTTGGCATCGGCGAGATCGGTCTGGACTATCACATGGATTACGACGACGACATCGCGCCGGCGCCCCACAGTGTGCAGATTGATTGCATGGCACGTCAGCTCGAAGTTGCCGTGCGCCGCAATGTGCCGGTGGAGCTGCACCTGCGGCACGAGGACTCGGATGGGGAGCGCACTTCGCACGTTGATGCGTACAACGTGCTGCGCGAGGTAGGCGTGCCTCAGGCCGGTTGCGTGCTGCACTGCTTTGGCGAGGATCGAGCTACGATGGAGCGCTTTGTGGGTTTGGGCTGCTATATCGCCTATGGCGGCGCGGCCACCTTTAAGCGCAACGACGACGTGCGCGAGGCATTTGCGGCGACCCCGCTCGATCGCATTTTGTTCGAGACGGATTGCCCGTATATGGCACCGGAGCCCATTCGTGGTCTTGAGTGCGAGCCGGCAATGATTTCTATCACGGCAAACACGCTGGTCAACGACCGTGTCGATCGTACCGGCGAGGATGCTGAGGCAATCGCGCGAGCAGCTTGGGAAAATGCCTGCAAACTTTTTCAAAAATAGTTCTTGCGTTCGCGGTAGCGCTCCGTTATTCTAATTCCTGCACGCGGGCGTGGCGGAATTGGCAGACGCGTACGGTTCAGGTCCGTATGGGGGCAACCCCATGAAGGTTCAAGTCCTTTCGCCCGCACCATTGATTGAAAGAGCTCCCAGCAATGGGAGCTTTTTTGTTATGGGCCCATCACGGGGACTTGAACCTGTGAAGGAGCGAGCGCAAAGAAAACGCGGAGCGTTTTTAGCGAGCTGGCGAGTCCGCTGGCAGGCGAATTGACAGATGTGACATAGGGTCCTCGTATAGCGAAGCTTCCTGTGGGGCAAAAATGTCAAATATGAGTACTGTCACTAAATGAATCACATTTTCAAAGGTGATCATTGCACTATTTACGCAACAAATGTTTGCTAACTTAACACTGCCTTGAGCTGAACTGAGTCAATTTGAAAGGAATCTTGGTCCAACAGTGCGTTTTGGTCTTTAAAACGCTGTTACTAAACTGGTAGCAGTACTCATATTTGGACTTTTTTGTCCACGGCTCCTCTCGTCGGGATCGTGTGAGGGTCTGAGATGGGTATCCTAGTGCCAACGTGTGCCTATCAGAGGAGAGACCATGCTGTTGTCCGGTATTATCGCTGCTCTTACGAGCTTCCTACTTCCCATCATCATTTTGTTGCTGCTGCTCCCCAACGCCTGCTATGTCGTTGAACAGCAGCATGCCGTGATCATCGAGCGTCTGGGCAAGTTTAACCGCATCGTCAACGCGGGCTTCCACATGAAGGTGCCCGTGATCGACCGCAAGGCCGCCACGGTGAGTCTGCGCACCATGAAAAACGGTTTTGGCATCGACGTTAAGACCCAGGACAACGTGACCATCGGCCTTGAGGTCTCTGCTCAGTACCACGTGAGCTATGACATGGGCGCCGGCCCGGCAGATTCGGGCATCTACAAGAGCTACTACATGCTGCAGGAGCCCGTCGACCAGATGCGTGATTTCATCACCGACGCCCTGCGCTCTTCCATCCCTGTCTATACGCTCGATGAGGTCTTTGCCAAGAAGGATGACATCGCCAAGGACGTTAATGCCACCGTGTCCGAGCAGATGGCTGCCTACGGCTTTACCCTCGTGTCGACACTCATCACCAAGATCGCGCTGCCGACCGAGGTCGAGAACTCCATGAACGACATCAATGCTGCCCAGCGAAAGCGCGCTGCTGCGCAGGAGCTCGCCGAGGCCGACCGCATCAAGCGCGTCACCGAGGCGACCGCCGAGGCCGAGGCGATGGAAAAGGCGGGCGAAGGCATCGCCAACCAGCGCAAGGCCATCGCGCTGGGCATCAAGGATTCGCTCGAGATCATCCAGGAGACGGGTGTCGGTAACGACGAGGCCAACCAGCTGTTCATGTTTACGCAGTGGTCCGAGATGATGACAGAGTTCGCTCGCACGGGTAAAACATCGACGGTCGTACTGCCGAGCGATTTCTCGCAGTCGGCCTCGATGTTCGAGCAGATGCTGACCGCCAGCAAAGTTCAAAACGATTCGAAGGAGTAGACGCGCGTGAAATACACCGTCGTTTGCGTCGGTAAGCTCAAGGAGCGCTTTTGGAAGGACGCGTGCGCTGAGTACACCAAGCGCCTAGGTGCCTATGCCAAGGTGGATATCCGCGAGGTGGCCGATATCGACCCGGCTAAGGCGGGCGGCGTGGATGCCGCACGCGACAAGGAGGGTGCGGCGATTCTCGCAGCCCTGCCGCCTCGAGCGCATGTGATCCTGCTTGCCATTGAGGGCAAAGAGCGCTCGAGCGAGGAGCTTTCGGCGCGGCTCGACGATCTTATGCTGCGTGGTAACAGCGACATCGCCTTTGTGATTGGTGGATCGGACGGCGTGAGCGATGACGTGCGCACACGAGCCGACGAGATGCTCAGCTTTGGACGTATTACCTTGCCGCACAACTTGGCGCGCGTGGTGCTGCTGGAGCAAATCTACCGCGCCTGCAAGATCAGCCGTGGCGAGCCGTATCACAAATAGGTCGGCAATACGAAACAATGCCGTGGGACAATAGCCTTCGTTTTGAAGAGCGTGTCTGAGAGGACTATGAGATATGAAGATCGGATTTGTCGGTTTTGGCAATATGGCGAGCGCTATGGCCGATGGCTGGATCGCCGCCGGTGTGGCTGCGAGCGATATGTGCGCCTGCGCGGGCCACTACGACGCCTTGGTCGAGCGTTGTGAGGCACGTGGGATGGTTGCCTGTCGTGATGCGGCGGAGGTTGTCGCCGCATCCGATATCGTGGTTGCTGCGGTCAAGCCATACATGATTGAGAAGGTCTTCGCTCCGCTCAAAGAAACCCTTGCCGACAAGGTTGTCCTTTCGGTCGCCTGGACCTGGGATAGCGCCAAGTGGGAGCAGGTCCTGCCGGGTGTCGCACACATCTCGACGGTGCCCAACACACCGGTTTCGGTGGGCGAGGGCGTTATCGCCTGCGAGAAGGCTTCCACGCTTAGCGATGAGCAGCGTGCCACGGTGCTCGGTCTGCTCGGAAAGCTTGGCACCGTCGTCGAGCTCGATTCGAGTCTGCTGTTTGTGGGCGGTACCGTGGGCGGTTGCGCACCGGCATTTGTCGCCATGGCGATTGAGGCCTTGGGCGACGCGGCCGTCAAGCACGGTATCCCGCGCGCCGATGCCTATCGCATTGTGAGCCAGATGGTGCTGGGCACGGCAAAGCTACAGCTTGCGACTGGCCAGCATCCTGCGGCGATGAAGGATGCCGTATGCTCACCCGGTGGCGCCACCATCAAGGGCGTCGTCGCGCTCGAGGACGCCGGCATGCGCAGCGCTCTGGTCAAGGCCATCGACGCCACCCTCCAGTAAAACCCGCCATTTAGGGACAGGTTTATTTTGGCAGGTTTTTTCCTGCGGTTTTGTTGCATGTACGAAAAGCGCCCCGCAACTGGCTCAATTCCAGTTGCGGGGCGCTTGCGTTTGCCCAGATAAAACCGACCAAAATAAGCCTGTCTCTTTTTGGCAGGCTAGTCCCAGAAGCCGTCTTCTTCGTCCTCGGACTTGGGGCCACGGTCGACATACATCTTATGGGTGCGCTTCTCCATTACAAAGGCAAGAATCGCAAACAGTAGGATGCCGCCGGCGAAAAGGATGGCAAAACCGGTGCGGGTGCCAAACAAAAAGGAAAAAACTGCGTCCATTGGGTGCCTTCTTGCGTAGTTGGGTTGGGTCGTAAACGCTCATAAGTATATACTTGCCCATACATGTACAAGGTTGCAACCTAAATGGAATGTATATCGCCGGAGGATCTAATGCTTGATATCAAGTTTGTTCGCGAGAACCCCGATGCCATCGATACCGCCATGGCTAACCGCCAGACGTCTTGGGATCGCGAGAAGTTCTTTGAGCTCGACGACGAGCGCCGTGCCGTCATCACCGAGGTCGAGGAGCTCCAGGCTACGCGCAATGCCGAGTCCAAGAAGATCGGCGCCCTGATGAAGGAGGGCAAGAAGGACGAGGCCGAGGCCGCCAAGGAGGCCGTGCGCGCCGTCAACGAGAAGATTGACGGTCTGGCCGAGCGTCGTACTGCCCTCGAGCAGGAGCAGTACGACTTCATGGCTCACCTGCCCAACATTCCTTGCGAGGCCACGCCGTACGGCAAGGACGAGGACGAGAACATCGAGCGTCGCCGCTGGGGCACCCCGCGCGAGTTCGACTTCGACTTTAAGCCGCACTGGGATCTGGGCACCGATCTGGACATCCTCGACTTCGAGCGCGGCAACAAGCTCTCCGGCAGCCGTTTCACCGTTCTCGGTGGCGCCGGTGCCCGCCTGGAGCGTGCCCTCATCAACTTCTTCCTCGATACGCACACCAGCCGTGGCTTCAAGGAGTGGTGGCCGCCTATCGTCGTCAAGCGTCAGACCATGTTTGGCACGGGCCAGCTGCCCAAGTTCGAGGACGACGCCTATCACGTCTCGGGCGACAACTTCCTGATCCCCACCGCCGAGGTCGTGCTTACCAACCTGCACGCCGGCGAGGTCCTCGATGCCGACACCCTGCCGCGCCGCTACACCGCCTTCACCCCCTGCTTCCGCGAGGAGGCCGGTTCCGCCGGTCGCGACACCCGCGGCATCATCCGTCAGCACGAGTTCGACAAGGTCGAGATGGTCAAGTTCGCTAAGCCGGAGGAGTCTGACGAGGAGCTCGAGAGCATGACCGCCGAGGCCGAGTACCTGCTGCAGCAGCTGGGCCTTCCGTATCGCGTGATTAGCCTGTGCACCGGCGACTTGGGCTTCTCTGCCCGTCAGACCTACGACGTCGAGGTTTGGCTGCCGAGCTACAACGCCTACAAGGAGATCAGCTCCTGCTCCAACTGCGGTGACTTCCAGGCTCGCCGCGCCAACATCAAGTATCGCGACCCCGAGAACTTCAAGGGTTCGCGCTACCTGCACACCCTCAATGGTTCCGGCCTGCCGGCCGGCCGCACCATGGCCGCCATTCTGGAGAACTACCAGAACGCCGACGGCACCATCACGATTCCCGAGGTTCTGCGTCCTTACATGGGCGGCCTCGAGAAGATCGAGCCGGTCGCGTAACTTGCCTGCATAGGGGATATGCAAGGGCGCTCCTTCGGGGGCGCCCTATTTCGTGCGTAGGTCCATACCATGCCGTGCGGACAGCTCAATAGAAAACACACGAACAACTGTTCTGTATACAGCCATCTACCTGCTATGCTTTTGCTAAATAAGAGCGAGAGAAAGGGGACGCGATGGAGCTGTTTGATAATCGGGTGGTTTTGTTTGAGAGCGACGAGGGCGGGGAGTACCTGCTTGTAACGTGTGAGCCGTCTGGCATGGGTGGCCTGGTGCTTCGGCAGACGAGTGAGGGTCCGTTGACCCAATGGTGCTTTGAGGAGTCGCCGCATGTGGTCGAGACCTTTGTGACGCACGAGGGACTTGTGGCGCTGGAGCACTTCTATGGAGTTGGGACTTCCAACCAGGTCGCGCGCATGCTGAGCATCTCGTTTGCCGATTATGATTGTGCCCAGCGGGTGAGATCGCTCCTGAGGGAACTTGATGCTAAGTTCGACGTGATCGAAAAGCCAATCGATCGTACGGGGAACGGCGGTATATGCGGAGCAGCGTGACAAAACTGCGTTCCACAAAAAAGTTTGAGATTGTGCTTGACTCCAATAAGCTAAAGTGGTTTTATATGTCTTGCGCTGCGGCGTTACCTCAGCTGGATAGAGGGTCTGACTACGAATCAGAACGTCATAGGTTCGAATCCTATACGCCGCACCAATTGAAATCGAAAGCCTCCGGCAACGGGGGCTTTTCTTTTACGTCGGCACTGCATGGATTCGAACCTCGGTCGAGGCGCGGGCGTAAAGAAAACGCGGAGCGTTTTAGCCCGCGGGCGAGCACGCCGGCAGGCGGGCGAAGCCGGTGCGGATCCGCGCAGCGGATGCGCGGAATCCTATACGCCGCACCAATCGAAATCGAAAGCCTCCGGCAACGGGGGCTTTTCTTTTATGGCAACACCGCATGGATTCGAACCTCGGTCGAGGCGCGAGCATCTTAATCATTACTTCGTAAAATTTTTCCAAATTGTCGCTTGACCCATCGAGGGGTCACGTGCATAATAATCCGTGCGTTGCGGCGTTACCTCAGCTGGATAGAGGGTCTGACTACGAATCAGAACGTCATAGGTTCGAATCCTATACGCCGCACCAACTGAGTTTTAAGCCTCCGGCAACGGGGGCTTTTCCTTTACGGGGGCATTGCGGAGATTCGAACCTCGTTCGAGGCGCGAGCGTCAAGAAAACGCGGAGCGTTTTTAGCGAGCGGGCGAGTCCGCCGGCAGGCGGGCGAAGCCGGTGCGGATCCGCGCAGCGGATGCGCGGAATCCTATACGCCGCACCAACTGAGTTTTAAGCCTCCGGAAACGGGGGCTTTTTTATATCGCGATGCGTCGAAGATCGCATCAAGTGATTAAAATGAGTAAAAATCAAATTCAATAACTTTTTTTGAAAAACGCTTGACGATTATTCAGTCCATGTGCATAATAATCAACAAGTCGCGGCGTTACCTCAGCTGGATAGAGGGTCTGACTACGAATCAGAACGTCATAGGTTCGAATCCTATACGCCGCACCATTTGAGATTAAAGCTCCCGGCAACGGGGGCTTTTCTTTTACGTAAACACTGCATGGATTCGAACCTCGGTCGAGGCGCGGGCGTGAAGAAAACGCGGAGCGTTTTAGCCCGCGGGCGAGCGCGCCGGCAGGCGGGCGAAGCCGGTGCGGATCCGCGCAGCGGATGCGCGGAATCCTATACGCCGCACCAATTGAAATTGAAAGCCTCCGGCGACGGGGGCTTTTCTTTTACGTAAACACCGCATGGATTCGAACCTCGGTCAAAGGGGACTATTTCTCATCGACTCGTGTAAGATTTCGAGTATGCGCCTCGGTGAGCCCGTGGCGCGCTCTTTCTTTAGACGGCCGATCAGGGTGATATTTCGTGGCAGAGCGTCCGACATACAAGCTCAGGTTTCTCGATCCCAAAAAGCGCTTTCCGGCGATGCCCGAGCAGCCTGCGGGACGCTCATATGGCGTGGTCTGGAAACTCTTTGGCGAGGACCAGCATGAATCTTGTTATGTCGTCGAATTCGTTGGCAAAAGTCATGTGGCGCTTTTGGGCTACGTAAGCGTTTCGGGTGAGGTGTACAAGGTGGACCGCCCCGTCAGCGAGGCTCCGCTGCCCAACGATCCCGACATGGAACTGGTCCTTGACGAGTCGGATTCCAGTATTGGTGAGATTATGGTAAGGGAAGTCAGCGGTGCAATGCACGCATGTGCGCAAACTGTCGGTTCTCCCGAAGGCCCCATGCGCGAGCAGTCCGACCACGAGACATGGAATTCGACCCGCGCCCTTCCTTACGGCGAGTTCATGGCCTCGATGTTCTTGCGCTACGTGATATTTGCCAACTCCGAAAGCGCTATTGTGAACACGGCGGACGCCGGCGGACTCGACGAGGGTATGCAAAACGTTGTCGACAAAATAAAGCTCGTAAAGCTGCCCGAGCCGGTCGAGGTGTTTTTGGGCTTTAACACGTCACCGCTCCCCGATGCTATCGAGACGCTGCTTTACCGCGTTGACCATGCCGAGAATCCGAGCGGTATCGAGCGCTATGCCGCCACCCTTATGAGCGAAATTGACTTGCCCCGTCTGCGCACCATTGCCGCCAAGTCCGAAATGAGCCTGGCGCGCATCGACCGGTCAAAGCTGTTTTATCTCAATTTTGATCGTAGCTTGCTGGACCAGGACGAGATTGACATGCTGCTTGCCATCGAGTGCCGTCTCAACCGCCTCTCCGGCATCCTTGAGCGCATCGGGGCCGGATTGGTCCCTGCGGCATCCTCGCCGAGCCTTGAGGGCTGCGCGCTCTTTGATTCGTGGCATATCGCCAAGACGACCAACGATGTTCCCCGACTGCTCGATACGGCCTCGAGCGATAACCCGTGGGGCAAACCGGGTACGGTGGCTTGCCAGCCGGGCGGTGAGTGGGATGTGCGTACCCGCTTCGCGCGTATCGTCGAGGCACTTAACGTTGTCACACGGCTCGACTATACCTATCGGGCAAACGTTGCCGAGGGGATTATGCTCGTTCGGTTTGGGCAGTCTGTCGTGGATGCCATGCCGCAACGTGAATACGACGCTCAAGATGACGCCTGGCGCGAGCTGGACGAGGACACGCGCGCGGTCTGGGCCGCGGAACACGATGCGCGCGTGGCACTCACGCTTGCGGCAGCGTGTTTTGCCGCGGGCACCTGCATCACGCGCTGCTATGTGCAGATTGCTGCTCCCGACAGTGAGCAGGGCGAGCGCGTTGTCGCAACGTATTTCTTTGGGCGCGCGGCCTATCTGGCCGATTGCGTGCCTGTCGCCAAGGATCTTGAGAGCATGGACATGGACGATATGCCGTGCAAGCGTGTACTTGAGGCGCATGAGTCAACTGCTCCGGAGACGATTGAACCTGCGGAGGTTCATGTTCGTCCGCGTGATGACCATCGCACGCTTCCACCGGCGCTGCGCGATTTGCTGCTTGCCGATACGGCTGACGAGTTGGAGGTCATGGAAGAGGACGACGACCCATACGTGGCCCGTGTTGTTGAATTGCGCGAGCAGGCAAAAGTCGACCGTACAGGTGCTTTTGAAGGCTTTTCCCGTCTTGTTGAGGAGTTGGAGGCTAAGTGCGCCGTCGCCGAGCTTTTGGCGACAGGTCCGGTTCAAACGCAGTTTTGCGATAACCAGCTGGTGCGCATGGTGCTACCGGTGTTGGAAGAAGACCGCTCTGTGCGAATCCTTCGTGCGCCCGATGCACTGTACTTTGCCCAGCACGAGATCTGCAGCTTTTACGCCGAGCAAGAGGACTTTGAACGAGCACTGCCCGAGGTGCGCCATCTTTACGATCTGGCACGCTCGTCCATGCAATCGCACTTTGCGCTCATCAACGTGCTTGCGCGTCTGGAGCGCTTTGACGAGATTATCGAGGTGGCGCGCCACGGCCTACGTATTGCCAGCGATCGTTCTGCAATCGGCTACCTGTTCTATCGCTTGGCGTTTGCCTATTGGAATTGCGATCAGCTCGACCTAGCGCTGGCTTGTTACCGTCTGGTGCCGCGCGGTGAGGAATCGGGCAGTAGTGCGCTGGAAGAAATGCAGGGCCTTATGAATGAGATGGGCGTCAGCGAGCCTCCGACGTTCGAGGAGGCGGTCGAGACCATCCGCAAGGCTGGACTCGAGCTGCCGCCAGTGTCCGCCGTGACGAATCAGCTTGCAGATGCCGCTGTTCAACTGGTCGACAACGGCTTCTTTTTCCTGGCACGCGGTTGCATCTTCCAAATGTGGCGCACCATGGGCAACGACGAGCTCGGCTCCCTCAACCGCTCGCTGGGGTAGGCGAAGCCTCCAAGGAGGAAAGGATGCTAGGCAATTAGAAAATTTCCTCTTGCCCATCCTTGGCTGTTTGGTTACTATAGAACGGCTGTTACGGAGAGCTGACCGAGAGGCCGAAGGTGCTCGCCTGCTAAGCGAGTATGCCCCAAAAGGGCATCTGGGGTTCGAATCCCCAGCTCTCCGCCAGTTTAACTTTAAAGAAGGGTCCCATCGGGGGCCCTTTTTTATTATCGAGAAAGGGCGCTGGGGATTCGAACCCTCAAAAAAATGAGGCGCCTCGTTGGACGCCTCATTTGGTTCGATGTGATATCGCTCCGGCCCTACACCTCGGGTGCCTTGGCTACGGTCTCGCTTTCTGCCGTGAGTGGGCGGTTGTCGATGCGGCGGCCCAGGCGGTCGAGCTTCACAAGGAGCCACTCAATGGGATTCGGCCCTGCCCCTTCCTCGTCGGCAACCAGGTCCATGACGGCGATCTTGGTGCCGTCCTGCTTGAGCGTAACGCTGCCCACCTTGTCGCCCACATGCACCGTGCCCGAAAGATCGTCGTGGCTAACCTTTTCGGTCACCTCGCCGGCAAGGGAAAACACGGTCGCTTGCGCCGTAGGATCGGCGAGTGTGGCGTCGATCGTCTTATCCGTCCAGTCGGTTTGGCCAATGCGCGCCATAAGCGGGTTGCCGTTGGCGGTCTTTTCCTGCGTGTTGGCGATCGCGACCGTCACCTTGTGACCGTAGTACCAATTGGCAAGGGTTGCGGTATCGGTAAAGCGCTGGTCGGTGGTGGTGGAGTTCAAAACGACGGTGTAGATCTCGTCACCATCGCGGTTGTAGGCACTCGTAAAGCAATAGCCTGCATCGTCGGTGGTGCCGGTCTTGCCACCGATGTTGCCATCTTGGCCCAGCAAATAGTTATGCGTGTCCATGGAATGCGAATGGTCGGTGCCGTCGGCGCCCGTGACCTCGATCCAGGAATCCTCGCTCGCTACGACCTCGCGGATCGTGTCGTTTTTCATGGCCTCCTGCATCATCAGCGCTACGTCGTGTGCGGTTGAGTGCATATTGCCAGCCCACTCATCAAAGTCCAGACCATGCGGGTTTTCAAAAAGCGTACCGGTACAGCCGAGCTTCTTAGCGCGCTCGTTCATGGCCTTCACAAATGTGGCCTCGGCGTCTTTGGTCTTGGGGTCGATCTTCTTGCCCACATATTCGGCGAGCACGATGGCGGCGTCGTTGCCCGAGGGAATCATCAGGCCGCGCAGTGCCTGCTCCACGGTAAGCTCGTCGCCTTCGAGCAAGCCGGCGGTCGAATTACCCACGGTGGCCGCGGCGTTGCTCACTGTGACCTTCTCGTCCATCTTGCAATTCTCGACGGTTAGGATTGCGGTCATGACCTTGGTGATCGAGGCAATCTTGACCTGCTCATCGGCGTCGCGGGCATAGTAGACGGTGCCGTCTTTGCCCATGACGAGGGCATTGGTCGCATCGATATCGGGCAGGTTTTCGGCCGTGATACCGCGCACATCGGCGGTTTTGCCGCAAACATTGTCGGTCGTGAGCACTTGGGCGCCGGCGACGGTGGGCACGCCAGCGGCAAGGGCGATAGCGCAGACAAAGCCGGCGGCAAGCTGGGCTGAGCGCTTTGCAAAAGAGGTGAGGGACTTCACGGATTTCGCTTTCGACGGGATGGTCTCTTCTGAAACTAGAGTATATCGTTTGCCGGCGTCGGCGATCATCGCGTGCGTGCGTGGCCCACATCCGCGCCCGAACGGGCACAAGGGTGCTTAAGGCCGACTTAATCACCCACGCTTGTTGTGTGTGACGGGCGCCCCCTCGGGCATAATGGAGCGCGAGAGGAGCACGCATGAACGAGCGCATACTGGTAGTTGATGACGAGAAGGCCATTGCCGACCTAGTGGGCATCTACCTTACAAAAGAAGGCTTTGACGTCCAGATTGCCTATAGCGGGGCCGATGCTGCCAAGGCAATCTTGGAGCAGGAGTTCGATCTGGCGCTGCTGGATGTCATGCTGCCCGATATCGATGGGTTTGAGCTGCTGCGTACGATCCGTTCCAGCCATACCTATCCTGTGATCATGCTGACGGCGCGCGATGCCCAGCAAGACAAGATCGAGGGCCTTTCGCTTGGCGCGGACGATTACGTGGTTAAGCCGTTTCGTCCGCTGGAGCTCGTCGCGCGCGTGCACGCTCAGCTTCGCCGCTACACCAGCTACGGTAGCCGTGCACAGGCGGCCGAGTCGCCGACCATTCAGCTCGACGGCTTGGAGATCAACCGCGACGCTCGTTCCGTGACGGTGGACGGTGCACCGGTACGCCTCACACCCACCGAGTATTCAATCTTGCTGTATCTGGTCGAGCATCGCGGCAGCGTGGTGGCCGTGGAGGACCTGTTCCGTGCGGTGTGGAACGAGGATTTTATGCCCGGCTCCAACAATACGGTGATGGTGCACATTCGCCACTTGCGCGAAAAGATTGGCGACGACGCACAAAAGCCGCGCTTTATCAAAAACGTCTGGGGCGTCGGCTACATAATCGAATAACGCTTTTCGCTTGTGAGGATCTTGATATGACAAAAGACGATAGACAAGCGTTCGAGGTGCCCGATCGACTCTTTGAATACGTGAGGTCGGTCGTCGACAACCGCGCGCTTGCAACGGTGCTGCTCTTTTTGCTGAGCCTGCTGCTGATTGGCATTGATAACATCGCTGGAATCTTGGCGGTGCTGCTTGTCGGCTTTTTGCTGATCGATCGATTTGAGATCGTGCGCCGCTGCATGGTGATTGGCGGCGCCGCGTGGGCCATGACGTTGGCGATTGGCGCCATGGCGCTCGGCGGCATCGAAGGGCCGGTGCTGTTCGATGCCGGCTTTGTATTCAACATGCTTGGCTTTGTGCTGGCGCTTGCCGCGTGCGTGCTGTTCTTGTGCGGCCGCGCCCTGTACTACCAGGGCTACGAACAGGGCGAGCAGCATGCCGATTGTGTGCTGGCCGCTCGTATTCAAGATCGCCTGATCGATCACCCCGACACCTGGGACAACATTGACGGCGACTTCTTGGAGGTCGAGGGCGCCCTTAACCGCGTGCGTGACCGTGAGCGCAAGGTGCAGCAAGCTCTGCGTGACGAGTCGCATCGCAAGGACGATTTGGTCACGTACTTGGCACATGACCTACGCACCCCGCTTGCCAGTGTGGTGGGCTATCTTTCGCTGCTGCAAGAGGCTCCTGAGCTGCCGGTTGAGCAACGTGCGCACTTTACGGGCGTGGCTCTCGACAAGGCGTACCGGCTCGATGCACTCATCGAAGAGTTCTTCGATATCACGCGCTTTGACTTCCACGATATCGTGCTCACGCGCGGCTATGTTGATCTGGGGTTGCTGCTGGCTCAGGTGGCTGACGAGTTCTATCCCATCCTCAACGAGCAGCATAAGGAAGCCCAAGTTGATATTCGCGAGGACCTGACGGTGCTCGTGGATGGCGACAAGATGGCTCGCGTGTTCAACAACATCATGAAAAACGCCGTCGCCTATAGCTATGAGGGCTCGACTATCACGATCGAGGCCGGGCGCCAAGACGATGGCAGCGTGCGCGTGCGCTTTATCAATCAGGGCGATCCTATCCCTGCGGCTAAGCTCAAGGTGATCTTTGAGAAGTTCTATCGCCTGGATGCGGCGCGTGCGACCAATCGCGGCGGCGCTGGACTGGGGCTTGCCATCGCCAAGGAGATCATCGCGGCACACGGCGGTACCGTTGCATGTGAATCGACGCCCGAACACACGATATTCACCATCGAGCTGCCCGCCGCATAGCCAGCGTGCCCTTACAAACACTTGACAATGCGCTCACGTGCATATGAGCCGCGATTTCTACTATCGATACTGCTGAATTGATATCGATGTGGAGGTATGCGGTATGACGGCTGCTGCGGCTGTGGAGCCCACGGAGCTTGAAGAACTCATGAAAGCGCAGGCCGAGGCCGCGCACGAGCGCGAGGTTGGGGATGCGACTCGCCCCACGGCAGAGGATCTTGCCGCCTCGCCGACGCGCATCGACGTCGAGGGCCTCGACCTGTTCTATGGCGACCATCATGCGCTCAAGGACGTGAATATCAAGATCCGCGACAAGCAGATCACCTCGTTTATCGGGCCTTCGGGCTGCGGCAAGTCGACGCTCCTGCGCTGCTTTAACCGCATGAACGACGGCATCAAGGATTGCCGCATCGAGGGCAAGATTGCGCTCGATGGTCAAGATATCCTGGGCGATTACGACATCTGCCGTTTGCGCCAGCGCGTGGGCATGGTGTTCCAGCGCCCCAACCCGTTTCCCATGAGCATCTACGACAACGTCGCCTATGGGCCGCGCGGTATGGGTGTGCGCGATCGCGCCGTGCTCGACGAGCTGGTCGAAGACGCCCTGCGTCGCGCTGCCCTGTGGGACGAGGTCAAGGACAAGCTCAAGGAGTCGGGCCTGGGTCTTTCGGGTGGACAGCAGCAGCGCCTGTGCATCGCCCGCGCACTTGCCGTGCAGCCCGATATTCTGCTGATGGACGAGCCGACCTCGGCGCTCGGCCCCGTATCGACGCTGGTGGTGGAGCAGCTGGCCTGCGAGCTCAGGGAGACCTGCACGCTGGTGGTCGTTACGCACAACATGCAGCAGGCCGCGCGTATTTCCGATTCGGTCGCGTTCTTTTTGCTGGGTGAGCTGGTGGAGCACGCGCCTACCGCGCAACTCTTCAAGAATCCGACTGATCCGCGCACGGCGGATTATTTGACGGGCCGTTTTGGCTGATACCATCTAGTATAGGCACCTTTAGGGTTAAGATGCGGTCATGTCGGCCGCAAAGGGGTTCAACATGATCTATTACGTCGAGGACGATGACAACATCAGGGATTTGACGGTCTATGCGCTGCGCAAGCAGGGAATCGAGGCCGAGGGCTTTTCGTGCGACGGCGAGTTTAAGGCCGCCGTGGCGCGACGGGTACCCGATGCTGTCCTGCTCGACATCATGCTGCCCGATACCGATGGCTTGGCGATTATGCGTCGCCTGCGTGCCGATCGCCTGACGGCGACGGTGCCCATCATGATGCTTACCGCCAAGGATACCGAGCTCGACAAGGTGATGGCGCTCGATGGCGGTGCCGACGATTACCTGACTAAACCCTTCTCGCTCATGGAGCTCGCCAGCCGCTGCCGCGCACTGCTGCGTCGCGGCGGCATGGTCAAGCAGGCGAGCGATGTGCTCAGCGTGGGCGACATCGTGCTCTCGCCCAGCCATCGCGAGGTGACCGTTGCCGGCGAGCCGCTTAAGCTCACCCTGCGCGAGTTCGACCTGCTCGAGTACCTCATGCGCAAGCCCGGCGTGGTTTTTACCCGCGAGTCGTTGCTGCAGAGCGTGTGGGGCTGGGACTTCGACGGCGGTTCGCGCACCGTTGACGTGCACGTGCAGACGCTTCGCCAAAAACTGGGCGAGCATGCCAGCGCCATCGAGACCGTGCGCGGCGTGGGCTACCGCTTGGCCGAGCCTTCTGCCGGCGATGGTGCCAAAGGCGACGACACCGCGGCCACCGCATCGGAGGAGTAACCCGTGGTCTTCGCCCCCCAGGGAAAACATACGCTGTCGCACCGCGTTTTTGTGACGATCTTTGTCTGCGCCATGGCGGTTATCGTGGCGTTTACGGTGCTGGGTGCGTTCTTTGTGCAAAACACCTTGGCGGATGCCACGAGTGCCAATCTGGCGCAGGAAACCGAGCTCATTGCTGCCGCTCTCGACGAACAGCAGGAGCCCATCCCGTTCTTGCGTAGTCTCGATCGCGAGGACTTGCGCATCACGCTGATTAACAAGGATGGATCGGTTGCCTACGACAACGAGGCGTCGCCTTCCACACTGCCCAACCATGGCGATCGCCCCGAGGTCATCGAGGCCTTTGAGAGTGGTTTGGGTTCCGCGGAGCGCGCAAGCTCTACGCTCGACGAGATTATGCTGTATCGCGCCGTCGCCCTTGATAACGGCCAGGTTGTCCGCTTGGCGCAGGCCCAGCCTGGCGTTGCGGCGATTTTGCTGTCGATGGTGGCGCCGATGCTGCTTATCGCAGCAGCGGGTGCGGTACTCTCGTTTTTTATGGTGCGCCGCGAGTCCCGTGCCATCATCGCGCCGTTGCAAGAGGTGGATTTGGACCACCCACGCCGTAGCTATGAGCACGCCTATGCCGAGATGGTCCCCATGCTTGAGCGTATCGAGTCGCAGCGCCAGGAACTCAAGCGCCAAATGGCGGTGCTAGCGGACAACGACCGTATGCGCCGCGAGTTCACGGCGAATATCACCCATGAGCTCAAGACGCCGCTTACGGCGATTTCGGGCTATGCCGAGCTCATCGCAAACGGCATGGTCGAGGGCGAGGGCGACCTGCGCAACTTTGGCGGTCGCATCTATCGTGAGGCGGGCCGCTTGGCAGCGCTTGTCAACGATATCCTTACGCTGTCTAACTTGGACGAGGCCGAGCGTGCAGCTGAGGGCGAGGCGGTGCCCATTGGGTCCACGGAGCCTATTGAGCTCTCGCGTGCCATCTACGCGGTCGAGCAGCGTCTTGAACAGGTCGCCCGTCAGGCGAATGTGACGATAAGTCATGAGACCAAGCCTGTGGTCATCGAGGGCGTGTCGCGCTTGATTGACGAGCTCATCTATAATCTGGCAAGCAACGCCATCCGCTACAATCGACCCGGCGGTACGGTTACGCTGCAGTGCGGCACCAACGACGAAGGCCATCCGTTCCTTGCGGTCGCCGACACGGGAATCGGTATCGCGCCTGAAGAACAGGGCAAGGTATTTGAGCGGTTCTATCGCGTGGACAAGAGTAGGTCCAAGGCACGCGGCGGAACCGGTCTGGGGCTTGCCATTGTCAAGCATGCGGCCCTGTATCATCACGCCACGCTCGATCTGTCGAGCGAGTTGGGCGTGGGAACCACCATTACGGTGACGTTTCCCATACAGCAGGACGAGCCATTCGCATAGCGATACAACATAGATATTGATGTAGACGCCGCATTTGACTTTCGGGTGCGGCGTTGTTGTGCAATTTTACGATTGCTTCCGACATTTTTACAGGAGAGCCTGTTTCTTATGTATAGAGTTTGGTCTCGGTAAAAAGATGCGATAACATACGGACAGTTTTGTCAATCCGAACTGGGGAAATGAAAGGCAAGCTGCATGACCCTTCTCGAACTGTTCCAGCTGCTGAAGAAGCACCTTCAGCTGGTCATCACCCTTCCGGTGGTCTGCGCGATCGCCATGGGCATCGTGTCCTTCGTTGCGATGGACAACACCTATACCGCGACGACGAGCATGTACATTCTCGCCAAGACCGACGATAGCGGTCAGATGAGCTACAACGATCTCTCGGCGAGTCAGATGCTTTCCAACGATATCGCCACGCTGCTGGATAGCGATAGCGTTAAGAGCGGCGCAGCCAATGAACTGGGCCTCACCGATCTGGATGACTACAAGGTGTCTGTTTCCTCCGAGACCACCACGCGTGTCATTACGCTTTCGGTTACCGGCACCGATGCCAAGGAGACGGCTAAGGTCGCAAAGGCCATAGCTAGCTCGGTGAGTATGGTCGCTCAGAACGTCGGCGCTGCCCAGAGCATCAACGTTATCGACGAGGCTAAGACCCCCGAAGCCCCCAGCGGCCCCAAGCGTATGCTGTACGTTGCTGTCGCGTTCCTCGCGGGCATCTTTATCGCAGTTGCCTATGTCGTTTTGGCAGACATGCTCAACACCCGCATCCGCGGTGCCGAAGAGGCAGAAGAGCTCCTGGGCATTCCCGTTGTTGGCCGAATTCCGGCTATGAAAGGTGGTAAATAGGCATGGCTAAGGCAAAGAACACCGATAAGCTCGTTGTACAGAATGCCGCCAAGACCCTTCTGGCCAACATCCGCTTTGCGAGCGTGGACGACCCCATTCGCACCATCACCGTTACCTCCTCGATTCCCAACGAGGGCAAGTCTACGGTTTCCATTAACCTTGCTCAGGCAATTGCCACGAGTGGCAAGTCCGTGCTCCTGGTTGAGGCCGATATGCGCCGCAGGTCCCTTTCCGATATGCTCGGCGTTCGTTCGCGCGGCGGACTCTATGCGGTTCTTTCCGAGCAGATCTCCATTGACCAGGCAATTGTCGAGACGGGTCAGAAGAACTTCTACTTCCTTGATGCCGAGCCGCATATTCCCAATCCTGCCGACATCATCGTCTCTCACCGCTTTGCCAAGCTGGTAAAGGCACTGTCTGCTAAGTTCCAGTACGTCATCTTCGACGCTCCCCCGGTCGGCACCTTCATCGATGCTGCCGAGATTGCCAGCCTGACCGACGGCACGCTGTTCGTGGTGCGCGAGGACTTCACCAAGCGCGAGGAGGCGCTCAACGCCATCGGTCAGCTTAAGAAGTCCGAGAAGGTCAAGCTCATCGGTACCGTTATGAACTACTGCGAGACCGAGACCAGCGAGTACTACTACTCCTACTACACCAAGGACGGTAAGAAGGTTAAGAAGGGCTCCGACGATCAGGGGACTTCCAAAAAGGGCATCTTCACCAACCGAGCAAACGTTTAGTTGATTAAGGCTGACCTATGCGTGACATTCATTGCCATATCTTGCCGGGTGTAGACGACGGCGCCGCCGATCTCGATGAGAGCTTGGCGATGCTCGAGGCTGCCAAGCGGGCCGGTGTAACCAGAATCGTTTGCACTCCTCACTGCCGTGATCCCTATTTTGATTACGACAAGATGTGGGATGCCTTTGAGCTGCTGCGTGATAACGCTGACGGTTTTCCGCTCCAGATGGGCTTCGAGGTCAACCATCGAAAGCTCGTTGAGCTTGGTATCGATGCCGCGGAGCACTTGCATTTCGATGGGACCAACGAGTTTCTGCTCGAACTTTCGACGCATGCCGATGCGTATGCGTTTAGAGAGTACGAGAACACGATTTACGATTTGCAGTGCCGTGGCTACCAGGTGATCATCGCTCATCCTGAGCGCTATCGTGCGGTTCAAAAGGATGTAAGCGTGGCGGAGCGTCTGGTCGATATGGGCTGCAAGCTGCAGGCTTCGGCGGACTTTATTGCCGGCGGTCGCTTTGGTCGCGAGAAAAAGCCGGCACAGCGCCTGTTCGATCAGAACCTGTACAGCTTCATCGCGAGCGATGCCCATAACGTGGGTCATTACGACTGCCTGGCGAAGGCTCGCGCGAAGTTTAGCGTACGCGGAGCTCATTTTCGCTAAAATCTGTCCCTAACGTTCGCATTGAATGAAAGGGCAGCCATGGATATCCAACTTAAGACGGGATGCTTTGATGACGCGGCGTTGGTGCGCCGCGTCGTTTTTATGGACGAGCAGGGCTACGAGAATGAGTTCGACGCTATCGACGAGGATCCAAACTGCATTCATGTGACGCTCTATGTAGACGGCGAGCTTGCCGGTTGCTCGCGCGTGTTTCCCGAAGAGCTTGAGCGCGTGGCTGACGCAGAGGCCCCGGTGTTGCCGGCATGCGACATGGACGAAGACGTTGCGGCGGGGGAGACCTACATTATGGGGCGCGTCGCCGTGCTGCCGGCTATGCGTCGTCGCGGACTGGCGAGTGCGATCGTGGAGACCAGTGCTTCGTGTGCACGCGATGCCGGCGCTAAGCTTATTAAGCTGCATGCGCAGGAATACGTGCTGCCGCTTTATGCAAAGGCGGGCTACACGCAAATTGCCCCGGTAGATTACGAAGACGAGGGCCAACCCCATGTCTGGATGGCCAAGCGCGTAGATGGCAGATAGGGACGTTCCTTTTAATATGAGCAGGACATTGTCAAGAGGCAAAATCGGGCCTGGCCCCAACGATATGGGGTCAGGCCCTCTCCCTATATCAGCCCGTCCGCGGCGACCTCGGCGTGTCTTACCGACGCTCGTCTTTGCAGTTTAATATCCGCCCGCGGCGATCTCTCGCTGGGCAATCCGTTGCTACGGCTGAGGCTTCTACGTCGAACCGACAGTCTGTGCACGCGTGTGGCGCCCTGGGCGCTCG
>NZ_JBDMSL010000009.1:0-87696 GCF_039758965.1 Collinsella aerofaciens
CGCGGATGCCCGCCAGCATGAGGGTGGACAGCGGGTAGTAGATCATGGGCTTGTCGTAGACCGGCAGCAGCTGCTTGGAGGTAACGAGCGTGAGCGGGTACAGGCGGGTGCCGGACCCGCCGGCGAGGATGATGCCTTTCATTTATTTATCCTTCCCTGGATCAATGGTCCTTGTCTCAAATGAACAATCGATGAGTAATCTCCTGCCAAGATCGGACGTTCTTTTGATTACCTTTGCAGGATTTCCGATAACAATCGAATTGTCCGGAATCTCGCCCTTCACGACGGCGCAAGCACCTACGATGCAGTCTTTACCAACCGTTGTACCTGGCAGCAACGATGCCCTAGCTCCAATAAAAGAGTTATCTCCAATGGAAATCGTTCCATCAAGCTTCAGATGCCTATCAGTTGTTCCACCGCCCACGGCATGAAGGGCATTCTCAACCGAGTAGTCATGCGTCAACAGCATCACTTCGCGAGAGATAACAACCTCGTCACCGATTTCAATACCATTTAGTCCTTGCCCGTCAAAGTAGGCCGACGATGCGATGTAGTTAGGCCGCCCATGAAAACGTACGCCATGCTTCTTAAGAAACTTGGAGTACGCATCCGTAAAGACACGGTTATTCAAGCCGTCAAGACAGCAGATAAGATTCCTTTCAAGAACGCTCAGTACCTTCTTAACCTTATTCATTTGCTATCACCCTCTTGATAGGCTCCGAGCAGGCCGCGACGTCCGTCCGCAAGCCCACGTCGTATCATTTTGAGTTTTGCCGCCTTATTAGGTTCGAATAAGAGCATCTTTGGGATGTTGACAAACAGCTCCCTGTAGTACTTATCCCTATAGAAAGCCTTGTCCGTACCATATAAATAACGGCTATTTCGATAGCGGTAGTAATATCGAATCGCACTGTGATTCATCGCAAAGAATGTATGACCCAATAGCTTTATTTCAATTGGTGAGCCAATTTCATGCACAAGGGAGTAATTGTTCAAATAGCAAAGTTTCAACCCAGCGTTTTTTAAGCGATGCCCAAACTCAATGTCGACGTAATCGATAAATAGACTGCCGTCGAATCCGTCAACCATCTCGTAAGCACATAGAGAGAGAAAATTGCCAGAAGTAAGCCAGTACTTTGCTTCGGTAATCTCATCAGACTGCGCCGAATCAGCTGCGTTGAAATTTAAGCCAACAAGTGCATATTCGCCGAGAAGATCTTCGACTTTACTCAGAATCTGGATTGCATCATCAACCGGAAACTTACTATCTTGATCCATGGTCAGAGCGACGTCGAAGCCGTCTTCCATCAACGCATGACAGCCGGCGTTAAGAGCCGCAGCAATGCCCATGTTTCCACCCATGGAAAGGTAACGGACACCGTTCATAGATGCAATCTCAGATACCGCTGGGGAGGATACGGTCGAGTTATCTACGACCACTAGCTCCCCCAGAAAAGGAAGATACGTCTCAACGTTGCCCACGACATCATCCGCGGGATTAAAAAGGACAACACACCCGCCAAGCCTCATCTCGCAGCACCTCGCTTGTAGGAATAAATCCGCTTAGCGAGCTCGCAAGCGATAACAACGCGATTAGAGACCATCTTAGGCAACGGGTAATGCTCCATGCTGGATGAATTGGAACCGTGCCGCCGATAATCAAGAAGAACGTCGTCTATGAATTTAGTTTTCGAGAGCGACTCGGAGACCAGACCAATCCACCAATCGTGCATCTCAATATTCTCAGGTATGGGGAGAGCCGCAGAAAGCAAATCCCTCCTAATTGCCATACAGCAACCTACATACGAGTTTTTCATAAGGTTCTTTAGCAATCCGGCCTTAGATTGCCTAAGGTCATATAGGGATTCTCCCATTGGATTGCAATCAGAATCGACTAGCCGAGCATTATGTACGACTACGCCAAAGTTCCCGCTTCCGAACGCTGCGGTGACCTTGCTGACCTTGTCGCTGTGCCAGACATCATCCTGATCTGACAGGAAAACAATATCACCGCTTGCCAAACTAAGCGCATGACTAAAATTAGCGATTAGTCCTCGGCGAGGGCCTTCGACGATTTTGATATTTGCAAACTCCCCCTGCAGCAAAGAGA
Source organism: Collinsella aerofaciens (assembly GCF_039758965.1). Classification (GTDB taxonomy): domain Bacteria; phylum Actinomycetota; class Coriobacteriia; order Coriobacteriales; family Coriobacteriaceae; genus Collinsella; species Collinsella aerofaciens_BR. The sequence goes on from NZ_JBDMSL010000009.1 coordinate 2,111, forward strand.
GTATCTCCAAGGTAGAGTCCTTTGACCCGTCATCCGAGACAATAACCTCATCCAAGGAAGAGAGACACGCCATAATCGAGCGAATCTGCTGTTCGATATATTTCTCTCCGTTATAAGTTGCTACGCAAACGGTAATCACAGAAAACCGTCCTAAGCTCTAGCCGCAAGAATCTTGCGAATCTTCGCTGCATCGCCCCAGATGGCGGGCGAATCATACGGACGATCGGGATACTTACCGTAACCGAGCTTGATCGTGAAGCCGTTCTCATTAATAAAGTGCTCGATGTAGTCACCAAGACCGATTGGCTCACCGGAGCAGATGTTGATGATGCCATTCACCTCATCCTGCTCGACGACAGCGACGACCTGTCGGCAGAAATCTTCATAAGGAAGGAAATCGTATTTGCATCGACCGCTCGTGAATGGGAACTCGTCCTTACCCTCGAGCTCAGCCGCGACGATCTTCGAGAAGATGGAACACCCGCGCCCGTCGTTAGAAACGAGATAAAACCCACGGAGCCACTGCATCTGGGCACCATGCTGGCGGCAAAGCTCTCCAGTAAGCTGACGAAGGGCGTTCTTCGCAACACCGTAGGGCGTAGTGGGATTGCAGGGGGTGTTCTCGTCAACGACACCCTCATGGTAACCGACCTCGTGCATAGAGCCCATGACAGCGATGCGCTTGACGCCCGCCTCGAGCGCCGCCTTGATAAATAGGTAGTGCTTAGAGAGATCATCCAAGTGCGAAATGTCGTTATGTGAGAAGCCGTTGCGCCAGGCAAGGTGCAGCAGTACATCCGGGTTCTCATTGGACTGGAAATTGTAGGAGAACACATCGCCGACGTGCTCCTCAAGATTATAGTGTTTCAGCCCGCACGAACATAGACCCATGGCCATGACCTTGTGTCCAGCATCCAGGAGATGAGAGACGACTCCCTTGCCGATGTAACCGTCGGCACCGGTGACCATAATCCTCATAAGTTGCCTTTCTCGTAGCCTTTATAGGCTGGCTCGTTGCCCAGCAGGGCCTTTACGAAGGTTTCAATGGAATAGCCGCGATACACTTCATCGGGAAGCACCCGATAAGGCGTCGTAAAGAATTGAGAGGGGACGCTGCCCTTCCCACTCCACACAGCGACATCGCCTTTACTCGCGAAATCGTAGAGAGCCGCATCAGGATTGGCAGTAATCAGCTTCCTATGCGCTCCGATGGCCTCGAGCGTGCGCATGGTAAGACCACGCTGCCCAGCCTGGGGAGAATCGACAATTGCTTTGGAACGCGCATAAATCTCAACTATCTTTTCAGTCGAGAGCGATTCAAAGCTGAACTCAACACCCCGATAGGCAGGGTTCGTAAGACGCCGCAAAGAGGCCGCCGACTTCGACGGCATAAAGAAGTAACGAAACACCCGCAGGCCCTGCGATTCTAGGTTGTCGCAGATAGAGCTAACCGCCTCAAATTTGCTCGGCTGGTGCACGCTCCCTATGAAGCAAGCGTCATACGTGAACCCACCGTCGGGAACGAGAGGCAGGCCATCGTATGCCCCAGAGAAGAAAAGAGGACGAAACTTCAGACCGTAACGTTCGCAGTCGGACGGCTCAAAAGAATAAACATCGTCAAATAGATCCCGGCAGGCACCGAAACGCTCGCAATTGTTGAAAGCATCCCAAAGGTACGAAACAAAACGAGCATTGCTTGATGACCTGATGGATGAAAACTGATCGCGTGTGAAACAAAAGGACATGCCACCCATGAAGATCAGCAAATCATAATCACCTGTCGCGACCTTCTTCTTAAGAGATTCGGCATACTTAGCGATCTGCCCGTCGACAAGTCTATAGCTGATCTTCGCAAGGGATCTGAACGAGACAGACTCGCTTGGACGGTCATCAACACATACAACGCTATGACCTTGGCGAGCGAGCTCATCACGTACCCGATCACGATACCCGAAGAAAGTCGGAGCCATAAGCAAAATGCGATAGCCCATCTAGCGCCCCGTTCTCTCTTTGCCGAACATGGCGCCAAAGGTGCCTGCGAAGCACTTCCAGTCCATACGGAAGCAGCGGTTCTGCACATAACGAAGTTCAATCTTCTGGCGCAGGCCGCTCTCGAACGTCGCAGCATTACGATCGGTTGCCTGCCACAGGCCCGTGATGCCGGGTTGAACAGAAAGCAGCTCAGCCCTTTCCTCGTCGGAAAAGTGCTGCTCAAGCTCATCCCTTGTAATGGGGCGAGGCCCAATAACAGAAAGGTCACCGTTTAGCACATTGAGAAACTGAGGCATCTCGTCAATAGAGCATTTGCGAATGAATAGACCAACCTTGGTAATACGAGGATCATCGTCAACCTTGCGTTCGACTTCCCACTGATGTAGCTGCTCGGGACTCAGATACTTCTGCACATCGCCAGCATCGGCGACCATACTACGAAGCTTAAAAATCTTGATTGTTTTTCCGCCCTTGCCGACGCGCTCTTGCGTATACATGGGGCAGCCGGGTGATTCAAGGCTAATAAGCACGCACACGATGGCGATGGGGATAAGCAGCAGCACACTCATCAAAAGACTGAATACAAGGTCAAACAACCTCTTAATAAAGCGGTAGCCAAGCGTACCGCTCGGTTTAATCTCTTTAATAGCCAGTCCATCCCCCACAGATACACAGCTCTCTGTTACTTCTTTAGCAGCCATAGTCAAACTTACGTCCCTGTTCCCCAGGGGTCCCCCAAATCGATAAATTCAAAAATGCGAACGAATAGCTGCTGCAACGTTTCCCTTACGTTTTGCTGGGAACGTCGAGCGGTAGCAGCTCCCTAAATGTGGAGTCACCCTCGCCCACGTCTACCAGGCACCAGCGCTTATGACGGTCGATCTTTTTAACGCGGGCCTCTTGCCCCAACAAGGGACCCTGCTCTATGTGCAACACGCCGTCTTCTATGCGCGCGACACTGTTGCGCACCACGCCGTCGCCGTCTAGCACGCTGCAGTACCAATCCTGCGCATCGTCCGGCATGGGCATGTACGCCCGCTCCCTACTGCCGGCGATGCGACAGCCAAAGCTCAACTGGGCCAAAGCCCTATCGAGCGCGGCAGCATCGTGCGTGGCGACGAAGAAATATTCCTTGTACATGGGTTTGGTTTGGAGCGACCAGGCGCCGTCCCGCTTAAACCAGAACTCCTTTTGCATCACAAAAGCGTCCTGCATCAGGTTGCGCGGGATAATGCGTCGGACCTTTTCGCAGGTCTCGCGCTCTTTTCCATTGGGGGTGTGGACCAGATACCAGCGGACGCGGCCGTGCTGGCTGTTGGTAGTGGCGCCGTTAAATGCGCCCGGCAGCTGCTCTTGGCGTCGTGCCGTCTGTTCCATGTTCTCGCCCCCTCTTTTGGCTTTGCGATGCACGCAAATGCAGGGGCGTTTAGAACAGGCTTCTCGCTCGCAGCTAGGCGCAGTCGCAAAAGTACAGGTTTTTGTATCTTTCGACAGACGACATTATACGAGCAATTAATCAGCGTTTGCCCAGATTACGCAAAATGTACTGCTAGTAGGTACATCTCCATACCCCTCTATAAAAACCTGTACCTTTTTGTGCAACAAAAAAAAGCCGCTCAACCTGCGGCTTTTCTTATTTGGGCATGAAAAAAGGCGACCGCCCTATGTGGACGGTCGCCTTTGTAAATTGTTGTGTCAGTTGCCTTAGGCGCGGGTCTTGATCTCCTCAGTCACCTTGGCAACAAACTCGTCGACGCTCATCTGAACGGTCTCGTTGGAGCGATCACGGACGGAGATGTTGCCGGCCTCGACCTCCTTCTCGCCCAGGATGAGCATGTAGGGCACGCGGTCGATGCTGCGGGCCTCACGGATCTTGTAGCCGATCTTCTCATCGCGGTCGTCGCAGACCACGCGGATGCCGGCCTCCTCCAGCTTGGCGCACACCTCGTGGGCGTAGTCGCGGCTCTTCTCGGAAACCGGAAGTGCCTTGACCTGCACGGGAGCCAGCCAGGTGGGGAACTTACCCGCAAAGTGCTCAATCAGAATACCGATGAAGCGCTCGATGGAGCCAAAGCATACGCGGTGCAGCATGATGGGGCGCTTCTTGGTGCCGTCGGCGTCAACGTACTCCAGGTCAAAGTTGAGCGGCATCTGGAAGTCGAGCTGGACGGTGCCGCACTGCCAGGTACGGCCGAGCGAGTCCTCCAGGTGGAAGTCGATCTTGGGGCCATAGAAGGCGCCGTCGCCCTCGTTGACCTCGTAGTCCATGTGCAGCTGCTCCAGAGCGGTGCGCAAGCCCTCCTCGGCGCGCGCCCAGTCCTCGTCGGAACCCATGGAGTCCTCGGGGCGGGTGGAAAGCTCAACGTGATACTTAAAGCCAAACTTCTGGTACACGGAGTCGATAAGGTTGACCACGCCCACAATCTCGTCGGTCAGCTGGTCGGGACGCACAAATAGGTGGGCATCATCCTGGTTAAAGCAGCGCACGCGGAACAGGCCGTGCAGGGCGCCGCGCAGCTCGTGGCGGTGCACCAGGCCAATCTCGCCGGCGCGAATGGGCAGCTCGCGATAGGAATGCGGCTTGGAGGCGTACACCAGCACGCCGCCCGGGCAGTTCATGGGCTTAATGCAGTACTCTTCGTCGTCGATGACGGTAGAGTACATGTTGTCCTTGTAGTGGTCCCAGTGGCCCGAGGTCTTCCACAGCTGCTTGTTCATGATGAGCGGCGTGGAGATCTCCACGTAGCCGGCCTTGTGGTGGATCTCGCGCCAGTAGTCCAGCAGCGTGTTCTTAAGGATCATGCCGTTGGGCAGGAAGAACGGGAAACCGGGGGCCTCGTCTCGCATCATAAAGAGGTCCATCTCGCGGCCGATCTTGCGGTGGTCGCGCTTCTTGGCCTCCTCCAGCATGTGCATGTGCTCGTCGAGCTCTTCCTTGGTGGCAAAGGCGACACCGTTGATGCGGGTGAGCATCTTGTTGTCCTTGTCACCCTTCCAGTAGGCGCCCGAGACGCCGGTGAGCTTAAAGGCCTTCAGCGCCTTGGTGTAGCAGATATGGGGGCCGACGCACATGTCGATGTAGTCGCCCTGCTGGTAGAAGGTGATGCGGGCGTCGTCGTCCAGGTCGCCGATGTGCTCGACCTTGTACTTCTCGCCGCGCTCCTCCATAAGGGCGATGGCCTCGGCGCGGGGCTTCTCGTACACGGAGAACTTAAGGTTCTCCTTGACGATCTTTTTCATCTCGGCCTCGATCGCGGGGAAGTCATCCTCGCTGATCTTGACGCCCTCGGGCAGGTCGACGTCGTAGTAGAAGCCGTTGTCGGTCGCGGGACCGTAGGCAAAGTCGGCCTCGGGGTACAGGCGCTTGATGGCCTGCGCCATGATGTGCGCGGCGGAGTGACGGATGACGTGCGTGACCTCGTCCTGCGGGAGCTCGGCCACCGAACCGTCATTGTAGAGTGCCTTCATGGGTATGTTTTCTCCTCTCGGATGCCTGATGCAAGTGCGTGCGATGCGCTCGGCGTTTTAACTTGCATCATTATAGGCAGGTTGCCTTGGTATACAAGCGCCCGCCGCACCTTAATGGCATGGCGGGCGATTTTCTACGCATGCTTCATCGTGTGGGACGGAATGTGAGGCGCGCGTGGTTTGCGGCGTGCCCGTGGCTTGCGGCCGTCCCGGCGATGGATGCGCTACTGAATGCGAGTTCGGCAGTAGGGGCAGACCTTCCAGTGCGCATCGAGCGGGCGATGGCAGCTGGGGCAGACATTGCGAACCTGGGTGTCGCACACCGGGCAGACGACGAAGTCCTTCTCGATGGGCGCGCCGCACTGCGGGCAGGTGCCGTACTGGGCAAGCTGGCGCTCGCGCAGAGCCATGTCCAGCTCCTGCTCCTCGCGGTCGGACGCGTAGGAGTGCGGACGCAGAACTAGGTAGGCGATGAGGCCCACAAACGGGATGAGGGCGATGATGCCCCATGCCACGTAGGCGCTGGCGCCGCGACGGCGAGCGTCGATAAACACATAGACGACCGACAGCACATACAGGGCGATGATAAAGCCAACGAAGGCATAGACGACGCCCATAAGCTGCGGCGACATGAGCTCGGAGATGTACTTGGACATTGGGGGTACCTTTCGGAATATTTACAGTCCGGTCAAGTTTACCACGGGGTTTGTTTATATGGGACCACGGCTAGGAGCGGGGCTGGCGCGGACACAAACATCTCAATCTGTAACAGGTGGGAGCTGAATCCAGGTCTAGATGTTACAGATCGAGACAAACGGAGGACCCGCATGGCAAATGTCTCAATCTGTAACATCTGGAACCCAAATCCTCGTCTAACTGTTACAGATCGAGACGAACGGTTGCCGTAGTTGTCGGCAGACGAGGTTGTAGACGTTGCCGGGTCTCCCCTCGTCTGCCGTTGGCGGGTGTTGCGGGGCTGTTCGCCGCATTGCCGCTGCGCTGGAGGTATGCAGACCGTAGGATAGTCTTATTGACGGCCTGTCAACTCGTCTGGGAGGCACTGTGACAGAAACGTTTGATATCGCGATTGTCGGCGCGGGCATCACCGGATGCGCTATCGCGCGACAGCTCGCGAGATTTGACCTTTCCATTTGCGTGGTCGAGGCGACCAACGACATCGCGCTGGGCGCGTCGAAGGCCAACGGCGGCCTCGTGCACGCCGGCTACGATCCGACACCGGGCACGGTTAAGGCGCAGGTCAACGCCCGTGGCTGCGAGTTGTACGGTACGTGGGCGCAGGAGCTGGGCTTTCCGTTCTGCCGCACCGGGTCGATGGTGTTGGGCTTTAACGACGGGGACCGCGCGCATCTGGAGCAGCTGCGGTGCAACGGCCTTGCCAACGGTGTGCCCGAGCTGTCGATCGTTGGACCCGACCGCATCCACGAATTAGAGCCGCGCGCCAGTGCCGATGCAACGTGCGCGCTGTGGTGCCCTTCGACCGGTTACGTCGACCCTTTTGAGGTCGCCATCGCCGCGCTGGAAAACGCCGTTGCCAACGGCGTGACGTTTATGCGGTCCGCTCCGGTGGAAGCGATTGAAGTCGCGGGCTCGGGCGACGACGCGCGCTTTACGCTAGCGACCCCCGTTGGCAACGTGTGCTGCCGCTACCTGATCAACGCCGCAGGCAACGGTGCCGCGAACATCTCACATATGGCGGGCGCCGAGGAGTTCCAGATGGTCTGGCGTCAGGGCAACATCGTGGTGCTGGACAAGGAGCCGCGCGCGCTCATGCCGCTCTACCCCGTTCCCACGCCGGTTTCCAAGGGCGTTATCGTCACGGGCACTGTGCACGGCAACACCGTGATCACCGCAACGGCTGCCGTGCGCGAGCCGGGCGACACGCAGACCTATGCGAGCGATGTGAACGCGCTGCTGAACGGCGCGCACAAGCTGGTGCCCGATCTGGATACGCGCCGTGTGGTGCGCGCATTTGCCGGCGGGCGTCCGGTCATTAAGGGGACGAACGACTTCTTTATTGGACAGTCGGCCGTAGTGCCGGGGCTTTTCCAGGCGGCGGGCATTCAGTCGCCGGGCGTGGCAAGCGCGCCGGCAATTGCCGAGCGCATGGAGCAGGTGCTGCGCGGTGCAGGCGTGGCCCTGCACGAGCGGGCGGACTGGAACCCAATTCGCCGCGCGCCGGATGACTTTGACCGCGCACCGCTGGCGCGCAAGGAGGAGCTGATCGAGTCCGATCCCGCGTGGGGACAGATTGTCTGCCGCTGTGAGACAGTGCCCGAGGCCGAGATCGTGGCCGCAATTCGACGCCGCCCGGGCGCGGTTTCGGTCGAGGGCGTCAAGCGCCGCTGTCGTGCCGGCATGGGTCGGTGCCAGAGTGGTTTTTGCCAGAGCCGCGTGGTTGCGATCCTTGCTCGCGAGTTGGGCTGCGACCCCAGCGACGTGCTGTTGGAGGATGCCGGATCTTGGCTGGTTAAGGGACCGCTGAAGGGGGTGCGCTAGGATGGCGACGTTTGATATGCACGACGGACGCGCGGAGGCGAGCGCCGTCGCAACGCAAGCCTTCGACGTGGTCGTCATCGGTGGCGGACCCGCCGGCATGGCGGCCGCGCTGGCCGCGCAAAAGGCCGGCGCGCGCGTGGCCATCGTTGAACGTGAGCAGCACCTGGGCGGCATCCTCCGCCAGTGCATCCACCCCGGCTTTGGCCTGTCTCACTTTAAGCAGGAGCTCACCGGTCCCGAGTACGCGCAGCGCTTTATCGACCAGGTGCACGCAACCGACATTGCGCTGTTCCTGAACAGTATGGTGCTTGGGATTGATTCAGGCGAGCCTACGGAAGACAACGCGGTCCATACCGTCACGCTCATGAGTCGCAACGGCATGTTACAGCTCACCGGACGCGCGATCGTCCTTGCCATGGGGTGCCGCGAGCGCACGCGCAGCGAGATCAAGATCCCCGGCAGCCGACCCGCCGGCGTGTTTACGGCGGGCCTGGCGCAGCGATACATCAATATCGAAAACCTCAAACCCGGTTCGCGCGCCGTCATTTTGGGCTCGGGCGACATCGGGCTGATCATGGCGCGCCGCTGCACGCTCGAGGGAATTTCGGTCGAAGGCGTGTACGAGCTCATGCCGTACGCCAACGGCCTGCGCCGAAATGTGAAGAACTGCCTGGACGACTTTGGAATTCCGCTGCACCTGTCCACCACTGTCACACGCGTGATCGGGCACGACCGCGTGGAGGCCGTCGAGGTAAGCCGGGTCGACGAGCACCTGGCGCCCATTCCGGGGACCGAGCACATTGTTCCGTGTGACACACTGCTGCTTTCGGTGGGCTTGATTCCCGAGAACGAGCTTTCGGTGGGCGCGGGCGTGGAGCTTGACCCGCGCACGCGCGGCGCCGTGGTGGACCAGAGCCTGCAGACGGGCGTGCCGGGCATCTTTGCCTGCGGCAATGTGCTGCATGTGCACGACCTAGCCGACAACGTGACGACCGAGTCCGAGAGGGCTGGCGCAGCTGCAGCGGCATACGCGCTGGGGACCGACGCGGGCACCGTTCCGAACTGCGAGCTCACCGTCTCCCCTGCCGGCATCGCGGGCTACGCGCTGCCGGGGCGCATTACGTCTGTGGCGCTCATCAAACTCAACTTCCGCGTGCGCCGGCCAGTCGATGCCGCCTGCGTGCGTATTCTGGCAGGCGACGAGGAACTGCTTACAGGCAAGGTCCGCCCGTTTAAACCGAGCGTCATGGAGAGCTTCCCGCTGCCGCCAAAGGTGATTCAGCGCACACTCGAACTAGGTGCTAGAGAGATTATTCTGTCTGTCGATCCCATTGAGGAGGCATAGCTCATGAGCACGAATGCGACCGAGACGCTGCAGTTCAACTGCACCACCTGCCCATCCGAATGCCTCCTGACCGTAGAGGTAGAGCGTGACGCAGACGGCGCCGTGGTAGAAGTGCGCTCCGTAACCGGCAACAACTGCCCACGCGGCGATAAGTTCGCGCATCAGGAGCTCACCTGCCCCATGCGCGTGCTCACCACCACCGTGGCCGCATCCGGCGGCGACGAGGCGCTTCTGCCTGTGCGCACGGCCGAAGCCATCCCGCTGGCACTCCACGCCCAAGCCATGGACCTTATCCGAGGCCTAGTCGTCAACGCCCCCATCCGCATGGGCGACGTAGTCCTACCCAACCTCCTAGACACCGGTACCGACCTAATCGCCAGCATGGACATCGACCCAGCCTAAGCAGCTAATTTAGGACGGGACTCTTTTAGCTACCCCACCATCCACCCCGCCCTCCTCAGTTGCGGTGAAATAGTTCCTGTTTTCCGCCAAAACCCCGGCATCCAGGAACTATTCCACCGCAACTATCCTTGGAATCGGTATTCAGCTTGTGCCTACTTTAGTGCCATTTCAAAACTATGCCGGATTACGGGGCTGATTCGGAGACTCCCCATCCATACCGGCCATTTTCAATTTTTGACAAGCCGTCTACCTGCGGTTTTAATTTCGCGATTTTTGCCATGGTCAAGTAATACAGGTCCAGCCCCGTAATCCGCCATACTTTTGAAACCAACCCATTTGGGACGGGCCTCTTATGACTACTTTTGCCCGAACGTTTGCTCAAATGATTTTTCTGGGACGGGGATTAAATAATCATTGGGTGCCGAATGATTATTTAATCCCCGTCCCAGAAAAATCATTCCGCATGTTGGACGCAGCTAAAATAGCCCCGTCGCAAATTGACTACCCTGGCATTGGGGATACCATGGTGGCAACCTAGCGAAAGGATGTTTCATGGCACATGTCGATGACCAGCGTGTGGCGCACGTGCTTGATGCGCTCGAGGCTCAGCACCCCGGCGCACAGCTGCTCGTAAACGACCCGTGGTCGATTTACTATCTGACCGGTTTTTATGCCGATATGTTCGAGCGTTTTTGCGGCGTGCTGCTCGCACGCGATAGCGAACCTGTGATCTTGGTCAACGCGCTGCATCAGCTGCCCGAGTACGACAATGCCCGCGTGGCCTATCACACCGATACTGACGTCGTGGCCGACGCCATCGTTCGCGAGGTCGATCCGAACAAACCGCTCGGCATCGACGCCGTCATGCGTTCCGGCTTTTTGATGCCACTCATGGAGCGCCACGCAGCCAGCGAGTTTTTCCTGGGCGACTTTGCCGTCACCGCCGCGCGCACCCACAAGGATGACGCCGAACAGGAGCTCATGCGCGCGTCCTCGGCCGCTAACGACGCCGTGATGGCCGACGCCATCAAGCTCGTCCACGAAGGCGTGACGGAGCGCGAGATTGCCGACCAGATGCTCGGCCTGTATCGCAAGCACGGCTGCGAGGGCTTTAGCTTTCCGCCCATCGTGAGCTTTGGTGCTAACGCCGGCGACCCGCACCACGAGCCCGACGACACCGTGCTCAAGCGCGGCGCCGTAGTGCTGTTCGACATTGGCGGGCGTCATCGCAACTACTGCTCGGACATGACGCGCACGTTCTTTTGGGGCGATCCGGACGAGGAGACGGCGCGCATCTACGACATCGTGCGCCGCGCCAACGAGGCCGCCGAGGCACTCATCGCACCGGGTGTGCGCATGTGCGACCTGGACCGCGCCGCGCGCGATGTGATTGAAGACGCGGGCTATGGGCGGTACTTTACGCATCGCCTGGGTCACTCGATCGGCCTGCAGGACCACGAGCCGGGCGACGTTTCACTCGTCAACGAGCAGGTCGTAGAGCCGGGCATGACGTTCTCCATCGAGCCGGGCATATACCTCCCCGGCCGCACCGGCGTCCGCATCGAGGACCTGGCCCTGGTTACCGAGACCGGCGTCGAGATTCTCAACGCCTACCCCCACGATCCGCTCCGCCTAGACTAGCCAATGTGACAAAGGGACAGCGCCTTTGTCACATTGCGATTACGTCGCGCCACAAAAACGGGCTATCTACTACGTTTAACCCGCATGGGTCGACCATGCGGGTCTTTTTTGAAAACTGGCAAGCCTTTTACCTGCGGTTTTGATTTCACGATTTTCCGTGTGGTCGAGGGTAACCTGTCAAACGTAGTAGATAGGCCCATTTCGTGACAAGCGAGTCAACTCGGGGTACAGGGCAGCTAAAAAAGCCCCGTCCCAAATTGGCTGCTTTTGAGTTGCGGTGATATACGGACTGTTTGAGGCCTCTGGCTTGTAAAACAGTCCGTATATCACCGCAACTGATGAGGGGATGGGTTAGCGCAGCAGGCCGGCTACTTCGCCGGCTAGGGTGATGGTGCCGGCCGCTACGAAAGGTTCACCCGCGGCATCGAAGGCGGCGAGGGCCTCGGACACGCTGGGGTATACGCCCGCCAGCTTGTCGGCGTCCACAAGTGCGGCGAGTTCCTCTGCCGGCAGGGCGCGGTCGGAATCGGTCTGGGTCACGACCACGCGCGGAAAGGCCGGGATCAGCACGTCAACGATGCCCGCCACGTCCTTGTCGGCCAGTGCAGCGCACAGCAGCGTGGGGCGATTCTCCACGCACGGATCGATCTCGTCCAGCGCGCTTACAAAGTTCTCGCAGCTCTGGGGGTTATGGCAGGCATCGATCAGCTTGAGCGGATCGGTCCCCAGCACATCAAAACGACCCGGTGTGGGGCAACCCATAAGCGATGCATCCAACGCATCGTGATCGAGCTCGCGGCCCAAATACCCCTCGCAAAGCATAATCGCACACACAGCATTCTGCGGCTGGTAGGCCGGCTTAACCATGCTCGACGTATAGATCGCACGCGGCGTGGTGCAGCTAAACTCAACCGTGTCGCCCACATGCGCCGGCACCTTGGTCGTAGCATGGCTCACCACGAGCGGTACGATGCCGCACTCGCGACAACGGGCATCCATCACGCGCTGAACGCTCGCCTCGTGCGTGCCCTCGCCCAGCACAACCAGGCGTCCGGGCTTAATGACCGCAGCCTTCTCCCCCGCAATGGCCTCGAGCGTATCGCCCAAAATACGTGTGTGATCGAGCCCAATGCCCGTAATGGCAACGGCGACGGGATCGGTCGCGCTTGTGGCGTCCCAACGCCCGCCCATGCCGACCTCGAGCACGGCAACATCCACCGCGGCCTCGGCAAACACGACAAGTGCGGCAGCCGTCAGCAGGTCAAACGGCGTGATGGTATAGGCGTGCTCCCCCGCCGCCACACGACGGGCATTCACACGACGTCCCGCCTCAACAGCGGCAGAAACGCCACGGGCAAAGGCCTCGTCGCTCACGACGCGCCCGTCGACTTCCATGCGCTCGGGATAGCGCACCAGCTGCGGCGACGTATACAGCGCGGTCTTGAGCCCCTCGCCACGAAGAATGGCAGCCGAAAAACGCGTGGTCGAAGTCTTACCATTGGTACCGGCAACCTGAATGCAATCAAAGTACTCGTCCGGACGCCCCAGCTCATCGAGCATATCGACAACCGTCTCAAGCAGAGGACCAGCATCCCCAGAAATACGCCCCGTATCAGCAGCCAGCCCAACAGCCTCATCAAACGAAAGCAACTCAAACGAGAAAGGAACGACATACGACCCAGAACGCTTAGGCATAAACCAAAGTCCCCTCAACATAAAAAGAGGCCCGTACTAAACAACGAGCCCCTCCCATTCAAAATATCAGCCAAACACCGCTTGCAGCGGAATCAAGGCCACAACCCAGCGGTCCTAACAGGCAGATGCAAACAACCACGCAACCGCCATGGGAGCGGTTTGGGGCTTTACTCGATACAAGTTCCGCACGAGCCGAAGGCCACTTAATGTGGCCTTCGTGCGAGCAGGACTGTCCGCAGTAGCGAGCAATGCCCCAAACCGCGTCCCCCAGTACCGCTTACGAGAAGTCAGCAACCTGAGCAGCCAGCGCCGCCAGGATTTCCTTGAGCTCAGCTGCACGGTCCCTCTTCTTCTGGACCACCGCGGGCGCGGCCTTAGCCACAAAGCCCTCGTTGGCGAGCGTCTTCTCGCAGCCGGCGAGCTCCTTCTGGGCCGCGGCGATCTCCTTCTCCAGGCGTGCCTTCTCGGCCGAAAGGTCAACCTTGCCCTCGAGCACCACAAAGACCTCGACGCCACTGTCAACAACGGCGATGCTCGCAGCCGGCTTCTCAACGTCGGTACCCATAACCAGCGAAGCCGTGTTGGCCAGCGGCTCAATCGTGGAGCGCAGGCTCTCGAGCTTCTCGATGTCCTCGGCACCGGCGCGCACGACCACGTCGAGCTCGGCCTTGGGGCTCAAGCGGTAACGCGAACGCGTGGCGCGGGCGGCGGAAACGACGGTGCGGCACAGCTCAAACGCGCGCTCGGCGGGCTCGTCGACGTACTTGGCATAGTCGGCGGGCTCGGGCCACTTGGCAATCATGAGCGCCTCGGCGCGGTTCACGTTGCCCTCGGCGTCCAGATCGAGCACACTCGCCGGCATGTTGTCCCAGATCTCCTCGGTGACAAACGGCATAAGCGGGTGCATCAGGCGAATGGAGGTGTCGAGCACAAAGATCAGGTTGCGCTGCGCCTGCAGACGACCCTCACCCTTCAGGCGGGACTTGGTGACCTCGACGTACCAGTCGCAGACCTCGTTCCAGAAGAACTGCTGCACGCCGCGGGCCATGTCGCCAAAGGTGTAGCTCTCGATACCCTCGGTGACCATCTTGACGGCCTTGGCCAGGCGGCTGAACATCCAGGCGTCGGCCGGCGTCTCCACGACAGGCTCGCCGGGCGTGTAGCCCTCCATGTTCATGAGCAGGAAGCGGCTGGCGTTCCAGATCTTGGTCACAAAGCTCTTGGCCTGATCGGTACGCGGGCTGTCGATGAGCTTCTTGGTCTTCTTGTCGATGTTCGCGTCGAACTTGACGTCCTGGTTGTTGGTGCACAGCGTCAGCAGGTTGAAACGCATGGCGTCGGCACCGTACATGCCAATGAGATCCATGGGGTCAACGCCGTTGCCCTTGGACTTGGACATGCGGCTGCCGTCCTTGGCCAGGATCGTCGGGTAGATGACGACGTCCTTAAATGGAACCTCGTCCAGGAAGTACAGCGAGCTCATGACCATGCGGGCGACCCACAGCGCGATGATGTCGCGCGCGGTGACGAGTGCCGTCGTGGGGTGATGACCCTCGAGCAGCTCCGGCTTTTGCGGCCAGCCCTGCGTGGCAAAGGTCCACAGCTGCGAGCTGAACCAGGTGTCCAGCACGTTCTCGTCCTGATGCACGTGATGGCCGCCGCACTTGGGGCACACGTCGGTGTCCTCGGTGAGGGCGTCCTCCCAGCCGCAGTCCTCGCAGTAGAACACGGGGATGCGGTGGCCCCACCACAGCTGGCGCGAGATGCACCAATCCTTGAGGTTCTCCATCCAGGTGGTGTAGGTCTGCGTCCAGCGCGCAGGGTGGAAGGTGACCTTGCCGGAGTTGACGGCGTCGAGCGCCGGCCCCTTGAGCTTGTCGACGGCCACAAACCACTGCTCGGACAGCCACGGCTCCAGGGCGGCGTCGCAACGGTAGCAGTGCATAACGGAGTGGTCGAGGTCCTCGACGTGATCGAGCAGGTCGTGCTCCTCGAACCACTTGATGACGGCCTCGCGGCACTCCTCGCGGGTCATGCCGGTGAACTCGCCATAGCCCTCAACGACCACCGCGTGCTCATCGAAAATGTTGATCTGCGGCAGGTCGTGAGCCTGACCCATGGCGTAATCGTTGGGGTCGTGGGCCGGGGTGACCTTAACGAAGCCGGAACCAAAGTTGGCGTCGACGTGCCAATCCTCAAAAATGGGGATCTCTCGGTCGACGATAGGGAGCTTGACGGTCTTACCCACAAAGGCGGCCTTCTCGGGGTCCTTCGGGGAGACGGCAACGCCCGTGTCGCCGAGCATGGTCTCGGGGCGCGTGGTGGCAACGACGATGTAATCCTGGCCGTTGACCGGCTCGGTCAGCGGGTAGCGCAGGTGCCACAGGTGGCCCTTCTCGTCCTTATATTCGGCCTCGTCGTCCGAGATGGCGGTGGTGCAGTTGGGGCACCAGTTAACGATACGCTTGCCACGGTAGATCAGGCCGTCGTGGTACCAATCGCAGAAGACCTTGCGCACGGCCTGTGCGTAATCCTCGTCCATGGTGAAGCGCTCGTTGTCGAAGTCGACGGAGCAACCCATGCGCTTGATCTGCTCGACGATGATGCCGCCGTACTCGTGGGTCCAATCCCAGCAGGCGTCGACAAACTTGTCGCGACCGATCTCCAGGCGGCTGATGCCCTCACTCTTGAGCTTCTTGTCGACCTTAGTCTGCGTGGCGATACCGGCGTGGTCGGTACCCAGCACCCAACGCGTGGACTTGCCGCGCATGCGGGCCATACGGATGATGGCGTCCTGGATGGAGTCGTCGGTGGCGTGACCCATGTGGAGCTTGCCGGTCACGTTGGGAGGCGGAATGGTGACGGTGCAGTCGCCCACGCCCTCACGGCGCTTGTAGTAGCCGCCGTCGAGCCACTTCTGCAGGATCGCCGGCTCGTTGGTCGACGGATCGTAGTTCTTGGGCATCTCTTCCATATATCTCTCCCTTGCCCGTCGGCGTGTCCGCCTGCTTGGTTTTCGCTCGGTCAGGTCCTGGCTCGCACGAAGAGCACATTTAGTGCTCTTCGGCTCGTGCGGAATCTACGAAAACCAAGCAGGCGGACACGCCTTAGGTATTGATTACTTCAGTCTGAAGGTACTAACTTGACAATCTCACAGAATAGCACAGGCATACCTGCCGAAAAGGGACAGGTTTATTTTGGTAGGTTTTATCAGGGGAAACGACAGTTGCCCATATAAAACCGACCAAAATAAACCTGTCCCTAAATGGCAGGCCCCGCGGTGGTTGCCGCGGGGCCTGGATTCAAGCTATTTAACCGTAGATGCGTTGGGGCTGTTCTTCGCCCTTTACGGAGGCTTCGGTCACAATGACCTTGGAAACGCCTTCCTCGCTGGGGAGGTCGAACATCGTCTGCTGCAGCACGTCCTCGCAGATGGAGCGCAGGCCGCGGGCGCCGGTCTTGCGGGCAAGCGCCATGCGGGCGATCTCGTGCAGGGCAGCGTCTTCAAACACAAGCTCAACGTCCTCGAGCTGGAACATCTTACGATACTGGCGCACCACGGCGTTCTTGGGCTCGGTCAAAATCGACACCAGGTCGTCCTCGTCGAGCGCCTGCGTCTGGGTGACGACGGGCGTACGTCCCACAAACTCGGGGATCATGCCAAAGGCGTTGAGGTCCTGCGGGAGCACCTGACGCAGCAGGTCGTTCTCGTCGACCGAGGTGGGGCCGGCGATCTCTGAGTTAAAGCCAACGCCCTTGTTTCCCACGCGATCGGCGATGATCTTGTCCAGACCCACGAAGGCACCACCGCAGATGAACAGGATGTTGGTCGTGTCGATCTGCAGCAGCTCCTGCTGGGGATGCTTGCGGCCGCCGGTGGGCGGAACGCTGGCCACCGTGCCCTCAAGAATCTTAAGCAGCGCCTGCTGAACGCCCTCGCCCGAAACATCGCGGGTGATGGAGAGGTTCTCGGCCTTGCGGGCGATCTTGTCAATCTCGTCCACGTAGATGATGCCCACCTGCGCGCGCTCGATATCGCCATCGGCAGCATTAATGAGCTTGAGCAGGATGTTCTCCACGTCCTCGCCAACGTAACCTGCCTCAGTAAGCGCGGTGGCATCGGCGATGGCAAACGGCACCTCGAGGATGCGCGCAAGCGTCTGGGCGAGCAGAGTCTTACCGGTACCGGTGGGACCGAGCAGCAAGATGTTGGACTTGGCGAGCTCCACCTCGTCCATATCGTCGTCGAACTGCGAGTCCAAGCCGTCGTCAAAGGCAGACACGGCGGCGCCGCCCTCAATCACGCGGCGATAGTGGTTGTACACGGCAACCGACATGGCGCGCTTGGCGTCCTCCTGGCCCATAACATAGGCCGAAAGCTCGTCATAGATCTCGTGCGGCGTCGGCACGTGCGTGATGACCTGGCGGTCGTCCTCGAGCTCAAAGCCCTCGGTCTCGGGGTCCACGGCGGGCTGGGATGCAGCCTGACCATGGTCGTTGAGGAAGCCCGGCAGCTTGCCGTTGCGGGCAGCGTCCATAAAGTCCGAAGCCAGCGACTCCTCCAGAATCTCGGAACAGGCGGCGACGCACTCGTCACAGATAAAGATGTTGGTCGGGCCCTTTACGAGGCGACGGACCTGGCCCTGCTCTTTTCCGCAGAAGGAGCAGCGGATGGGGTTGCCGTTCTCGTCGAAGCCGTCCTGCATGTTACCGGCCATCCTAGGCGTCCTTCGCGGCGAGATCGCGCGAGGTGACAATGCGGTCGATCAGGCCGTAGTCGAGGGCCTCGGCAGCCGTGAGGTAGTTGTCGCGCTCGGTATCGGCTTGGACCTTCTCGATGGGCTGGCCCGATGCGTCGGACAGAATCTGGTTGAGCTCGCGACGGGTCTTCTTGATCTCCTCGGCCACGATCATGATCTCGGTCTGCTGGCCCTGCGCACCGCCGCTGGGCTGGTGAATCATGACCTTGGAATGCGGCAGGCAGAAGCGCTTGCCCTTGGCGCCGGCAGAAAGCAGCACAGCGGCCATGGACGCGGCCATACCGACGCAGATGGTGGAGACCTGCGGCTTGATGAAGTTCATGGTGTCCAGAATCGCCAGGCCGGAGTAAACCTCGCCGCCGGGCGAATTGATGTAGAGCGAGATATCCTTCTCGGCATCCTGGCTCTCAAGATGCAGCAGCTGGGCAACGACCAGGTTGGCGCTGACGGAGTTGATCTCCTCGCCCAAGAAGATGATGCGGTCGTTGAGCAGGCGCGAATAGATATCGTAGCTGCGCTCGCCGCGCGGCGTCTGCTCGATAACGTATGGCACGAGGGCGGAATCGAACTTAGCGATCATACGCATCTCCATTTCTCTTACGGACCAATAATGGTTCTAGATAAACGTACGGTGCCCGCATGCTATGCATTGGCTGGCACCGTACGAAGCAACCGGATAACCGGTGTATAACTTTACCCCATCACGGGCGCACCCATGCGCTCGTGGACAAGGTGGCGAGAATTACTCGGCGTCCTTAGCGGTCTCGTCGACCTCGGTCACCTTGGCGTTCTCGACCAGGTGGTCGACGGCCTTGGAGCGGCGGATGGACTCGCGGACGGCAGGCATGCGGCCATCGGCGATGAACTCGGCCTTGGAAGCCTCGACGTCCTTGACTCCGGCCTTCTCGAACTCGGCGTTGATGTCGTCCTCGGTGACCTCGATCTTGAGCTCGCGGGCGAGGGCGTCCAGAGCCAGGGACTCACGGGCAACGTCGTTGGCCTGCTTGTGCAGGTCGCCGATGAACTGCTCCATGGTCAGACCGGAAGCGGGCAGCCAGGTGTCGAGCGTCATGCCGCGGGCAGCGAGGTTGGACAGGAAGTTCTGGCCAAGCTCCTCAAAGACGGACTGCTCGTAGTCGGCGTCCATCTCGTCGAGCTGCAGGCGCTCGGCGAGAGCGGAGACGCAACGGTTCTCCTTCTCGGCCGGAAGGCGAGAAGCCTTGTCCTGCTCGATCTCGATCTTGATGGCGTCGCGCATAGCGTCGATGCTGTCGAAGCCAAAGTCGGACTTGACGAGCTCGTCGGTGAGCTCGGGGGTGTTGCGGACCTTGATGCCCTTGACGGTGACCTCGACGGTGTGGGTCTCGGCCTCCTCGCCCTCCTCGACCTCGTCGGTCCAGGTGACGGTCTTGACGTCGTCAACGTTAGCGCCGATCAGGGCCTCATTGAACTCCTTGGGGTTGCTGTCGCTACCGGCGATGAGCATACGGCCCTCGGCGGCAAAGTTGTCGGCGTTCTCGACGGCCTTGAGGTCGACGGTGACGTAGTCCTCGGCCTCGACGGCGCGACCCTCGACGTCCTCGAAGGTGGCACGGTAGTTGAGGAGCATCTCGACCTGGTTGTTGATCTCGGACTCGGTGACCTCCGCAGGGGGCATCTCGATCTCGACGGCGTCGAAGGAGGAGAGCTCAGCGGCGGGACGCAGGGAGAACTCGACGGTGTAGGTGTAGTCCTCGTGATCCTTGGCGAGGTCGAGCTCCTTGTAGTCACCGCTCTTGGTGGGGACGATGTCCAGCTCGTTGAGGACGGCGGGCTCGTTGGCGGCGATCAGGTCGTTGGTGGCCTGAGCGAGGGTAGCCTCGGCGCCAAGAGCGGAGTCGATGACCGGACGGGGGGCCTTACCGGCGCGGAAGCCCGGGAAGCGGTACTTCTTGGCGGTGTCCTTGTAGGCCTTCTTGATCGCGGCGTCGACCTCGGCGGCCGGGATGGTGACCGTAGCGGTGAGCTTGGCGTCCTTGACGTCAGAAGCGGTGATGTTCAACACGTTCCTCCTCATACTGCCCAGCTTATCTGAGGTGCTGGTACCTTTATGCAACAAAGTGTCGCGACGGCCAGGGCCGACGCAGATGCGTTGGTGCGGGCGAAAGGACTCGAACCTTCACGGGAATCCCACCAGAACCTAAATCTGGCGCGTCTACCAATTCCGCCACGCCCGCATGAGCGCACAGACTAGGAATGATAGCAGATACGAACGGCAAGCGCACGCACACCTTTTACAGGCTCACGACCTCACCACGAGAGCAAGCCAATAGAGCACGCCACCCCATCTCATAAGTTGCGGTGGAATAGGGACTGTTTGGGGCTCCAGTCCTCCAAAACAGTCCCTATTCCACCGCAACTTCGGTGGGACTCGGCAGTCAGGCGATGCTGGCCATGCGCCGGAAAGCGTGTCCCGGTTTGGGGCCTCGGAATGGGATGCAATTTCCGCTATAGCCATCAACCGGAAACTGCAACCCGTTTTGAGCCCCTATTCCGGGATGCACTTTCCGCCAAGGCCCTCAAACGGAAACTGCAGCCCACAATTCAGTTGAAAAGTGGGCTGCAGTTTCCCCGGGCTAGGCAATGAGCGGGTACAGCGCCTCCTCGCCTACTCCCCCAGCAGGGCCTTCTCGGGCGTGATGGGCAGCGAGCGAACCTGGTGGCCGGTGGCGTGCGCCACGGCCGAGGCCACGGCGGCGAGCGGCGTGTTGATGACGACCTCGCCGATTGACTTGGCGCCAAACGGGCCCGTCGGCTCGTAGCTCGGCTCAAAGGCCACGCGAATGCTTCCGATATCCAGGCGCGTGGGCAGCTTGTAGCTCATAAAGTTGCCGGTACGCAGGCGGCCGCGATCATCGTGCTCGACGATCTCGTAGAGCGCGTGGCCGATGCCCTGGGCAATGCCGCCCTCGGCCTGGACGCGCGCGAGCGCCTCGTTGATCACGGTGCCGCAGTCCACAGCCGCAGCGTAATCCACCACAGTCACCTTGCCGGTGGCCTTGTCGACCTCGACCTCGGCAATGCCGGCCATAAACGGCGGAGGCGAAACGGGCAGGCAGGCAGAGGCATGCGAGGTGAGCGCATCGCCGCCCGCGATGTTCTTGACGCACAGGTTGGCAAAGTCGCGCAGCGTGAGGTAGCGGTTCTGCTCACGCGCGGCGCGCTCGTCGGACAGGCGCACGTACTGACCATCGAAGACCACGTCGGCGGCGTCCAGGTCCCACATCTGGGCAGCCTTGGCGCAAATCTTCTCGCGCAGCTCGGTCGCGGCGTTCTTGGCGGCAAGGCCCGTCACGTAGGTACCGGAGCTCGCGTACGAGCCGGCGTCGAACGGCGACACGTCGGTGTCCACGCCGCGCACCACAATGAGCGAGCTCTCCACGCCCAGCTCCTCGGCGGCAATCTGCGCCAGGATCGTGTCGACGCCCATGCCGTTATCGGTGGCGCCGGTGCCGATGGTAATGAAGCCGTCCTCTTCCAGGCGCATGTCGATGCCGGCGATATCCACGTTGGAGATACCAGAGCCCTGCATGGTGAGCGCACAGCCCAGAGCACGCACGCGGTCGCCCAGGTCCACGGCCAGCGGCTTGTCGCGCCAGCCGATCATGTCCATCGCGCGCAGCAGGCAGCGGTCGAGCGCGCAGGCGTTGAGCTTCTCGTTGTAGTACTGCGGCATGACCTCGCCCTCGCGCACGATGTTCTTAAGGCGCAGGTCGGCGGGGTCCATGTGCAGCATGTCGGCGAGCTCGTTGACGGCGCTCTCCACGGCAAACTGGCCCTGGGTGGCACCGTAGCCACGATACGCGCCGCCACGGTTGGTATTGGTGTAGACGGCGTCCCAGCTAAAGCGGCTTGCCTTCACATGGTTGTAGATGGGCAGGCTCTTGTGGCCCGAAAGGCCGATCGTCGTGGTGGCGTGCTCGCCGTACGCGCCGGCGTTGGACAGCGTATGCAGGTCGATGGCCGTGATGGTGCCGTCGTTCATGGCGCCCAGCTTAACGGTCATCTGCATCTGGTGGCGCGAGTTGCCCGCGGTGATGGTCTCCTCGCGGGTGTAGCAGCAGTAGCTCGGGCGGCCGGTCTGCTGCGTCACGAACGCCACGAAGATCTCGCAGCAGCCCGTCTGCTTGGAGCCAAAGCCGCCACCGATACGCGGCTTGATGACCTGCACCTGCGACTGCGGAATGTCGAGCGACTGCGCGACCATGCGGCGAACGTGGAAGGGCACCTGTGTAGAGGTGGTCACCGAGATGCGCCCGAACGCGTCGGTCGTCGCGAAAGCGCGGAAGGTCTCCATGGGCGCGGTCTGCGTGGCCTGGCTGGTGTAGGTACGCTCAAAGACGATGTCGCTCTGGGCGAATGCCTCGTCAAGGTCGCCAAAATCACTGGTACCGCTGCACACCAGGTTGCGAGCAACGTCGCCGCCCTGCGGGAACATAAAGGTCACGTCGCCCTCGGGGTGGACCACGATGTCGTTATCGAGCGCCTGGGTAAAGTCGAGCAGGGGCTCGAGCACCTCATAGTCGACCTTGATGAGCTTGAGTGCCTTGTCGGCGGCCTCCTCGGTCTCGGCGGCGACGATCGCCACCTCCTCGTTTTGGTAGCGAACCAGGTTCTCGAGAATCAGGCGGTCGTAGGGACTCGGCTGCGGATAGCTCTGACCGGCGATGGTAAAGCGGCGCTGGGGCACGTCCTCGTAGGTGTAGACGCCCACCACGCCGGGCACCTTCAGGGCGCGCGATGTATCGATGGAGCGGATCTTGGCGCGGGCATAGGGGCTGCGTTTGAGCTTGACGATCAGGGCGCCGGCGGGCACCAGGTCGCCCGTGTAGACGGGACGTCCCTCGAGCAGGGCCTTCGAGTCCTTCTTGGGCTGCTTGTGAGTGATCTGCTTGTAGGAGACACCGTCGCAGCTGGTGTCGTTGACCGGCAGCTCGGGCATCTCAAAGCCCACCTGCACGCCGGACTCGTTGAGGAAGCGCACGATGGCGCGCAGCTGGCTCTCGTAGCCGCTGCAACGGCAGAGGTTGCCGGCAAGCTGGCGCGAGAGCTCCTCGCGCGTGGCGACGAGGCTCGGGTCCTCCTTGGCGGCGCGGGCAAGCGCCAGCACGTTCATGATAAGGCCGGGGGCGCAAAAACCGCACTGCTCGGCGCCTTCGGCAGCCATTGCGCGGGCGAGCGCCTCGGACTCGGCCTTGAGGCCCTCGAGCGTGGTGATGGTGTGGCCCTCAACACGGGCGGCGGGAACCGAGCAGCTCAGCACCGGGTCGCCGTCGAGCCACACCGTACACAGACCGCAGTTGGTGGTCTCGCAGGCGCAGCGCACCGACGCGCAGCCCTGCTCGCGCAAAAGCGAAAAGAGCATGGTGTCGGGGGCAATCTGAACCTTGACCTTGCGGCCGTTGAGCGTAAAGGAAAGATCGATGAGTTTGGCAGCCATTAGCGCACCTCGCTAGAATCGACGCCGGGCACGCGGCGGCAGGAATACTCGTCCGTGGCAAACTTAGGCACTTGCACGGACTCGAGCTCGCGGGCAAGCGCAGCCGAGAGCTCGATGCCGGCGGCGCGACGCACAGCCTGGACGGCAAGCGGGGCCGAGATGCGGCGGCGGTAGTCGGCCGAGCCCCAAAGGTTGGTGCCGTAGCTCAGGGAACGCACGGATGCGGCAAGGGCGCGAAGCTCGTCCTCGGAAGGCTGCTCGTTCACCAGGCCACAAGCCTCGCCCTGCAGCAGGGTCGCGCGCAGCGGGCGGGCGCCCACGGTGACATGCCAGCTGTTGTCCCACCAGGCGGCGGTGACGTTTAAGGAGGGGAAGTCGGTCGCGGCCTTGCGCACGGCCTCGTAGCTCGCACGGTAATCGTGCTTGACGACCACGACGCGCTCGATCACGTCACGTACGTAGCCCATGTCCACGAACTCCGCGAGCGGCACGCGGCCGGCGCCCGTCAGCTCAACATAGGAATCGAGCGCCAAAAAGGCCGAGAGCACGTCCGAAAAACCAAAGCGGCCGTAGATGCTGCCGCCCACCGTGGCGGTATTGCGCAGCTGCACGCCTACGATATCGTGGACGGCGAACTCAAAGACATTGTTGACAAGCGCGTTGAGCCCGGCATGACGCTCGAGCTGGCGCAGGGTACACATGGCACCGATGCGAAACTCGGTCTCGGTCTCCTCGATCTGATCGAGTCCGCAGGCCGAAAGGTCAATCGCCGTCGCGACGCGACGCGAACCCAAGCGCATCCAAATGCCACCGCCCACAATCTTGTTGTTGCGGTTCTTCTGCAAGAGCTCATAGGCTTCGGCCGCGTTTCCAACACGGACGTAGGTACCGAACTTGAGCACGTTCTCCCCCATCTCTTCACTTGTCCAGTACCTTTAAGTGTACCAAACGAGGGGCCGCACACCGTTTTAGGACAAAATCCACCCACCCATACATAACTTGCGGTGATATACGGACTGATTAGCCGTTCTGGAACGCAAAACAGTCCGTATATCACCGCAAGTTATGAGGAGTCCTCCGGGATAGAAAAGGCTCCCAGCCAGATAGCTGGGAGCCTCATCACATGCTATGTCGAGCGAAGATTTAGCAGACGCCCTGGGCGAGCATGGCGTCGGCAACCTTCAGGAAGCCGGCGATGTTGGCGCCCATGACAAAGTTGCCCTCCTGGCCATACTCCTTGGCGGTGTCGTCCACATTGTGGAACATGCCGCGCATGAGCTGCTCGAGCTTGCCGTCGACCTCCTCGAAGGTCCAGGACAGGTGCTCGGCGTTCTGGCTCATCTCCAGGCCGGACACGAGCACGCCACCGGCGTTGGCAGCCTTACCAGGCATAAAGGCAACGCCGTTCTCCTGGAAGTAGGTCGTGGCCTCGATGGTCGTGGGCATGTTCGCGCCCTCGCCGACCACCTTGCAGCCGTTGGCGACGAGCGCCTGGGCATCCTCGAGCAGCAGCGTGTTCTCGCGAGCGCAGGGCAGCGCGATGTCGCAGGGCAGCTGCCACACGCCGCGGCCGTCACCCTCGTGCCACGTGGCATTGGGCTTCTCGTCGACGTACATGGCGAGCGTAACGCCCTTGTCGTGGCCGGAGCGCTTCTTGTTGTAGATGTGCTCGAGCACGGTGTAGTCGATGCCGTCGGGATCCTCGACCCAGCCGTGGGTGTCGGAGCAGGCGAGCACCTTGCCGCCGAGCTGGGAAACCTTCTGGACGGCGTAGATGGCGACGTTACCGGAGCCGTGAACGACGACGTTCTTGCCCTCGAAGGAGTCGCCGCGGCTCTTGAGGTACTCGTCCACAAAGTAGGCCAGGCCGTAGCCGGTGGCCTCGGTACGGGCGAGCGAGCCGCCAAAGGAGAGGCCCTTGCCGGTAAGGACACCGGTCCACTCGTTAGTCAGGCGCTTGTACTGACCGAACAGGTAGGCAACCTCGCGGCCGCCAACACCCAGGTCGCCGGCGGGAACGTCGGTGTTGGGGCCAATGTGGCGATAGAGCTCGGTCATGAAGGACTGGCAGAAGTGCATGATCTCGTTGTTGGACTTGCCCTTGGGGTCAAAGTCGGAGCCGCCCTTGCCGCCGCCCATGGGAAGGGTGGTCAGGCTGTTCTTGAGGATCTGCTCCAGGCCCAGGAACTTGAGCATGCCCAGGGTGACCGTCGGGTTAAAGCGCAGGCCGCCCTTGTAGGGTCCAATGGCAGAGTTGAACTCGACGCGATAGCCGCGGTTGACCTGAACCTTGCCCTGATCGTCGACCCAGGGAACACGGAACATGACGATGCGCTCGGGCTCGACGAGGCGCTCCAGCAGGGCGGCCTCCTCGTACTCGGGGTGGGCGTCGAGCGCCGGCTGAATGGTGCCGAGAATCTCGGTCGCGGCCTGGATGAACTCAGGCTGCTCGGGATAGCGGGCCTTGAGCTCTTCGAGAACTTTCTGCGTGTAGCTCATGCTTCCTCCAATGATGGGAAACGAAAATGTTGGTCGCGGCACCCTATGCGCCGCGAGCTTTATCGTGTATGGATAATATCGCACTGTTGCGGGAAAGTTTCGCATAAGCCGACGAGCAGATGTTTCGTTTTGATTACGATGCAGGTAGAAGCGTTTTTGAGTGCCTGACGTGCAAAACCCGTGTTTCAAACCTGTTTCGCCCACATGTTCCGAACCACCACATTGTGGACAGGCACCTTTGTGGTAGTGTGGCGGTTAGAGGACGAGCTGATGGTAGTCGGCGGGGGTTACGCGGCCCTCGGTGGCGGCGCGGAAGGCGGCAAGGGCATCGCCCGAGAACGGCATGGCCCAGCACAGGCCGCAACCTGCGGTAATGGAGCCGGGCAGCGGCATGATGCGCCCGGGCACACCGGCGGCAAGGCACAGCTGTTCGCATTCCATCACATCGAAGGTGCTATCGAACGAAACGATGATCTTGCGTTCATGGTCGAGAGCATCACCGGACGGGCCTTCGCGGCGTGCATCGCGATACGCCGCGGCGGCCGCTTCCTCTTCCGCAGTATGTCCACAGCCACCGCAACCGCAGGTACAGGGTTCGGACCCGTCGCAAGTGCAAGGTTCTCCCGTGTCGGGACAAATATCGTGAGACATGGCAACTCCAATCGTCTAGGCGAGTAACTCGGCCGCCGCAAACTCCTCGGGCGTATTGACGTTCTCGAAGCAGAGCGTCGAGCCCGCGGCCTTAACGATCTGCGGCTCATCCATATAACCGGCCTGAACGCGATTGATCAGACAGCGAATGCGCTGTCGGTCGCAGGAGAGCAGCTCTTGGGCAACCGGCGCACACGCGTCACGGCGCCAGACGGCGCAAAGCGGCTCAATCCCCCGCTCCTCGCGCGGCACGCACACATCGAGCGCCTCGGCCTCAACACGATCGGCGAGCGCGCCGATGAGTTCCGGCGAGACAAACGGCATATCGCAGGCGACGATCGCCACGAACGGCAATCGCGCCGCGGCCAACGAGCTCGCGATGCCGCGCATGGCACCCGCCGGTCCTTCAAGGTCCGCCACCACACGCGGCACCAGACCGCCAAACGCGTGCTCTTCAAGATAGGCAAGCTCGCTGGGACGCGAAGTCGTCACGACCAACTCGCCGGCAACTGTCGCTAGCCGACCCAGCACGCGCTCGATGAGCGGTTCGCCGCAAAACGCCATGCGCGCCTTATCGCGGCCCATGCGTGAGGACAGCCCGCCCGCTTGGACGACGCAAGAAAGATCGGCCCGTCTTACGGTAGTCATACGGCAAAACACCTCCATCGGCATGCTCGAAACCCGGTGCACGAAGCCAAATACCGTCGCCGATAAAGCGGGCGGCACGGCAAACCCATGCAAAAACAAAACAGCGCCCTTGCGGCACGCAGCAAGACCGCGAGCACAAAAGCGCTGGTAGCGTATGGCGGGAACGTATGTGAATCGAACACATCCAAGACGTTTTGCACGCCTCGCAACGGTTTTGAGGACCGCGGAGCCCACCGGAGCCCATCCGTTCCCAAGTGCGCCGGTATTTTACCAAACCGAAACGGCTCCATCCCAAAAAGACGAGCAAGAAGTTGCGGTGGAATAGTTCCTGGTTTGGCGTTAGATGCCGAAAACAGGAACTATTTCACCGCAACTGATAAGGGTGGGCTAGCGCAGGGAGCGCAGGCCACCGGCTTCCTTGTCGAGCGCCGTAAAGCGCACGGCATCCAGGTGTTCCAAGATGCTGATGGCGCGTTTGCGCGACACACCCAGGGCCTCGCGCATCACGCTCGTGGTGGCAGCGCCGCCGGCTGCCTCTATGGCGGCGGCGACAAGCTCACGCGCATGGGACTCGGCGGCAGCGGACAGGGCAACGTCGCGCTCGACCTTAACGATCGAGCGGTTGAGCGAAAGCTCGCGCAGGGCACGCGTCATGGTGTCGCGACCGAGCTGCAGCTGTTCGCCCACCTCGGGAAGCGCCGGTGCATCCAGGCCAGCCTCGTCAAGCAGCGCGACGATGCGCTCGCAAGCCTCTCGCACCACGCGTGCCGCCGCGGCGGCCGAATGCAGATCGAATACCTCGGCGCCCTCGGCGGCGCACACGCCACGGGAGCAGCCCTCGGCAATCAGGGCCGCGGCAACGCCTTCATCAGCGGCAGGCCACGCAGCATGGGCAACGGCGCCAGGCGTAAAGCCCGTTTCCTTGGGAGCCGCCGCGTGCATGGCTGACAGGGTCGCCGCCAGTGAATCCATCGCAGCGTCGAGCACGGCGGCATTCACATACAGCGCATCGCCCGAGCCGGCAAGCTCGTATACAGCACCTCGCGCCACCAACTCTTTCAGCGCGGCATCGGCCCCACCGGAAACAAGATCCAGCGCCGCGGCAACGTCGGCAGCCACGACCGGCAACGTCTGCAGCGCCAACCACGCCTCAACACCAGCAACGGCATTGCCGGCCTCAAGTGCCGCAAGCAGTGCGCGCTCCCCCGCCGAAAGCTCGCGCGAGCGACGGCAGCGCGAAAGCAGCACACGTCCGCCGCCAATAAGCATAACGGGCGAATACGACAGCACCACGGCATGGTCGCCGGCACGCAGCGGAAGTGGTTCCTCCAAGCGTACCTGCACCACTCGCGTCTCGCCCACCGCCATGAGCGCCTCGCCCTCCATGAACATGATGCGGCCGACGACTTCGGCCGTACCCGCCATCACATGCACGCGCGCACCCGACTCGAGCACACGCGGCTTGGCTCCCTCGCGACCCAAATACGTAAACGCCATCATAAAGCGCAGCGTCTGGCCAAAGCGACCCTCCACGCCGAGCATCTCACCACGATCGAGCGCAGCGACGCCATCGCCAACCAGGTTGAGCGCCACACGCTGACCGGGCAGCGCCTGCTGCGTGTCGCCATGCACTTGGATCCCACGTACGCGGCAGGCCGTGCGCGACGGCAGCGCAACGAGCACATCGCCCACCGCAACCGGCGCATCGTGCAGCGTTCCCGTCACGACGGTGCCGGTGCCCTTGATCGTAAAGCAGCGGTCAATCGGCAAGCGCGGCGCGGCATCGGTACGCTCGGCACGGTCGCGGCAGGAATCCCAGCAGGTACCAACCTGATCGTCAAGCGCGGCCAGCAGCGCGCCAATCCCCTCGCCGGTCTTGGACGACACGGGGACCATCGGCGCGCCCGCAAACACGGTACCCGACAAAAAGTCATCGACATCGAGCTCGGCAAGCTCGGTCATCTCGGCATCGGCCAGGTCACACATCGTCAGCGCCACCACCATATGCGTGACGCCCAGCAGCTCCAGCACGTGCACGTGCTCGCGCGTCTGCGGCATTACGCCCTCGACGGCAGAGACCACCAGCACGGCAACGTCGATGCCTGTCGCACCCTGTACCATAGCGCGCAGGTAATGCGCGTGGCCCGGCACGTCGACAAGGCCAACGATCTTGCCGCTCGGCAGTGCCAGTTCGCCAAAGCCCAGCTCCACCGTCATGCCCCGGCGACGCTCGACCTCCAGGCGATCGGGATTCTTGCCGGTCAGCGCCTCGATCAGTGCCGACTTACCGTGGTCGACGTGACCCGCCGTGCCAACGATAACGGGACACTCCACCAGCGCCTGAACCTCACTCATCGAGCAATCGCCTTCTTAACGCACGCAACGAGCGTCGATGCCGCTGTCTCGATATCGCGGTCGCCCACGAGCGTACGGACGTCAAACAAAATGCGATCGTGCGAGGTTCGTGTGACGACCGGAGTGTCGAAATCTTGGACGAGCGAGCGCTTGAGTGCGTCAACGGAAAGACGCTCATCGACAAGACGCACGGCAACGCACATGGTGGGCAACTCGACGGTAGGCAGCGAGCCGCCGCCGGGAGTCGACGACTCCTCGACGATTTCCACCTGCACGGCACACGGGCAGCCAGCCTTATCGAAGCCCGCCACCATCAGCTCGCGCAGCTTGCGTGCGCGACGCTCCAGATGAGCCTGCGGAAGCGTGAGCATGTTGAGCACCGGCACCTCACGATGGGCCACATCCGCCCCATCCATGTAAATGCGCAGTGTAGCCTCGAGCGCCGCGAGTGCGAGCTTGCCCGGGCGCAGGGCACGCATAAGCGGATGCGACCCGCAGGCCTGGACCAGATCGCGACGGCCCATGATAATGCCCGCTTGCGCGGCGCCCAGCAGCTTATCACCCGAGCACGACACGATATCGAGCCCTGCCGAAACCGAAGCCGGCGTGGTTTCTTCGCCGCCGCGCACCAAGATGTCGTCGGGCAACAGCGCGCCCGAACCCTGGTCCTCGTAGAACAGCAGACCATGCTTGTGGGCCAGGGCGGCAAGCTCCCGAGAGCCCACTTCCTCGTGAAAGCCCTCGATGCGATAGTTGGAAGGATGGACCTTGAGGATCATGGCCGTATCGGGCGTAATGGCTTGCTCATAATCTGTCAGGTGTGTGCGGTTGGTGGCGCCGACCTCGACGAGCTTGGCGCCCGAAGCCGCCATGACATCGGGGATGCGAAAGCTGCCGCCAATCTCGACAAGCTCGCCGCGGCTGACGATAACCTCTTTGCCCGCAGCATGAGTCGCCAGCACTAGCAGCACGGCGGCGGCGTTATTGTTAACGACCAGCGCGTCCTCGGCTCCGGTAAGCGAGCGAATGAGCTGCGCGGCATGTTCCTTACGCGACCCGCGCGAGCAGGTGTCCACGCTGTACTCGAGCGTGCTGTAGCCGCGCGCGACCTCGGCCACGGCCTTGGCAGCCGATTCCGCGAGCGGGGCGCGACCCAAGTTGGTATGGATAACCACACCCGTGGCGTTGACGGCGGGACGCAGGCTCGGCAGCGCGGAGCGATGCGCACGCCACTCGATGGCCGAGGCCAGCTCGCGCTTGGAACGCGGCGCGGCACCGGCGCGAATCGCGGCGCGCTCCTCGTCGAGCTCAGCAGTCACAGCAGCATGGACCACCGCGTCGCAGGTCTCCCCCGCCGCCTTCACAACCGGCCACTCGGCAAGCAGCTCGTTGACGGAAGGAATGGCGCGCAGGCGGGCGCGTACCTCATCGGACATGTTCTGGCTATCGCTCATGTGCGGCCTTTCAAAAGAAACGTGGATCAGTCGAATACATCAGCTGAGTCAATTACTCGTTATTATCCTCGCGCGCCGCGATCTTTTCCACACGAACGGCGTTTTCCTGGGTGAGCGCGGCACCCGTCAACGGGTCCCAGCGCAGCGGCGTATGGTCGAGCGGGCCCACGCCCAAGGCTTGAGCGCCACCGGCATCGGCGCCAAACGAACGCCCGCCGGGGGCGGCCGACGTAAAGATACACGCCGGATGCAGATACGGCGTCGGCTCCACGCGCACGCGGTCGCGGCCCATATCGCTCACGAGCTCGACGATCTCGCCGTCGGCGATGCCCATGTGCGCAGCAGCATCGGCATTCATCTGCACGGCATCCAGGTCCGATCCAGCCTCGGCGGCACCTTGGGCCGCGAGCCTTCGCGAGGTATGCGACTCAAAGGGACGGTTGCCGCTAATGAGGCGAAACATCCCCGGGCCGGGCTCCACCATGGGCGCGATCCAACCGGGAACGCGGCCCAGGCCGGTTCGGCCCCACACGTCGCTTGCTAGCGCGATCCTGCCACCGTTCAAGGGAATCGCCGGCTCGCCCGTACGCGACGGCAACGCAACACCCGTGTCGGCCCAGCCGCGTTCCTTGAGCTCGTCCAGATTGATCCCAAAAGGCGCCACCTGGGCAGCCGCCAGATCGTCAGACGTAAACTGGAAGTACTCGCCCACGCCGCAGGCAGCAGCCAACCCGGCAAAGATCTCCCGACCGGGACGCGTGTCGTCATGCTGCACGGGCAGCACGGCATTACGGTAGAACACGCGCGCATCGTTGGTGCCTATCACCGTTCCCACGCCACGGTCGGCCTCCAGATACGTCACGTCGGGCAGCACGAAGTCAGAAACGCGCGCTGTCTCGGACCAGCGAATACCAACGGTCACGAGCAGATCAAGCTGTTCCAGAATCGATAGCCACGCCCCGGCGTTGCCATAGCCCGCGCCGGGATTGCTGGCGTAAACGATCAGCCCGTGCAGGTCCCCGGCAAGAATCGACTGACCGATGGTCGTACACAGGCCGCGCACCGGATCGACCAGTGGATAGCGCTCGGACCCCAACTTGGGCTCACGCGGCACCGGCGGCGTCGCAAAGCGTGCGGGATCGAGGTCGCCCAACACAAGCGGCGTGGGCGGGTTGAGGGCACCGCCCGCGTGTCCGATGCAGCCCAGCAGCACGTCGACCAAGCAAATAGCGCGCGCGGTCTGGGTGCTATTGGCATACGCGATTCCGATGCCGCCATGAAAGCCCGCATCCACCACGGCGGCAGGCGCGGCGCCAGCGAGATCGCGCGCCGTGGCGACAATCTCTGCGGCTGGCACGTCGCACATCGACTCGGCCCACTCGGGCGTCCAAGCACTGGCCGCCTGTGCCAGCTCGTCAAAGCCTGTGGTGTAGCGGTCCACGAACTCGTGATCGTACAGGCCCTCGGCAATCAAGACGTGGACAATACCCAACAGCAGCGCCAAGTCGCAGCCCGGGCGTACGCGGAGCCAGCGATCGGCAAGCGCGGCCGAGCCGCTGCGCCGGGGGTCAACCACGATGATCTTCGCCCCGCGCCGGCGCGCATCGTTGAGCGCGTCAACGGCCCCCATCGTCGACGAATCGACAATGGAACGCCCCAGGTACATGATGCAGTCGGTATGCGACAGGTCGGAGGCGGGACTATAACCCAGGCTGTGCTCCCAACCGGTAAGTCGGCTTACCTCGCAGGCACCGTCGGCACCGTACACGTTGGGCGAGCCCAGCGCATGCATAAAGCGATACGCCCAGTAGCGGTCGAACGAGGGCACGCCGAGCGTCATGCCCAGTGCACGAGGCCCGCACTCGTCAACAATCCCCAAAAGACGCTCGGCAATCTGCGCGAACGCCTCGTCCCAGGTAATCGCATCAAACCCCGAGCCATCTCGGCGGCGTCGCATGGGGTGCACAATGCGGTCACGCTCGTCAAACGGCATTGCCAGGCGATGCCGTCCGCGGGCGCACAGGGCACGCGCCGCGCACGGATGCCCCGGCACCGGCAACTCGGCCACCACACGCCCATCCTCAACATGGGCCGCAAAGGCGCAATCGGCATAGCATCCCCCGCATGTGGTCACCACGGCGCGACCGTCACGCTTCACAGCAGATGCCATCTCGATTACCCCTTTCACAAGCCAAACACAACAGACCAACAGCCCGGCAACGGGCCCCAGACCCAAAAAGCCTCCCGCACGGCAACGCCCCGCGGGAGGCCCAACGTCAAACAGACGGTACCTTACGCCTCGGACTTCTTGGCATAGATAAACCAGTAGCCGAGCGCGATCAGGACCGCGCCGCCCACGATGTTGCCCAGCGTGGCGGCGGACAGGTTAAACGCAATGCCCGCGGCGTTGAGTGCATCGGCGCCGGCGACGTCGGCACCATAGCCGCACGCGTGCATCACGGCACCCATGGGCAAAAAGTACATGTTGGCAACGCAGTGCTCAAAACCGCAGGCCACAAAGGCGGCAATGGGCAGCAGAATGCCCACAACCTTATCGACCACGGTCTTGCCGGCGGTACCAATCCACACGGCCAGGCACACAAAGATGTTGCACAGGATGCCGCGGAAGAAGATCGTCACCCAGTCGACCGTCACCTTGCCAGCGGCGACGCTCACCATGGAATTGGCGACCGCCTCGCCGTTGAGCTTGTAAATGCCGGCCATGTACACCAAAAAGACGATGAACAGGGCACCGGCAAAGTTACCAAGCCACACGACGACCCAGGCCTTGAGCATCTGGGCCAAGGTGATCTTTTTGCTCTTGAGCGCGCAGACCATAAGCGAGTTGCCGGTAAACAGCTCGGCGCCGCACACCAGCACCAGCACCAGGCCCAGGCAAAAGCACAGGCCGCCCACGACACGCTGAGCGCCCCAGCCCAGCGTGCTATCGCTCAAGAACACGGTAAAGAACAGACCGCCGAAGGCAATGAACGCACCGGCGAACATTGCCAACAGAAAGGCCTTTGCGACCGGCAGGTTGGCCTTGGTCACGCCGGCGGCCTCGGTCTTGGCCTCGATCGCGGCGGGCGCCAGGCAATCGGGAGCGGGATATTCTGCCTTGGAATCTGCCATGTCAATCACTTCTTTCCTAATCAGCAGGGACAGGCGCTCCTATTGCTCTTGCCCCAAGCGGACAAAGTGGGAAAAGTCATTGGCGGCCACGGCGTCGTACACGGCGTCGACGGCGTCAAAGACTTCCGGGGACATGGGGTTGTAGAACTCCGTGTCGCCCGGCTGAATCCCAACAAAGACGATATCATCGCACGATTGCTCAATCTCTTCGATCAGAATCGACAAAGGGAGCGAATGCGTGGTGAACATCGACTTGCGGGCCACATCGCGCTTGTCGAGCAAGCGGATGGACCCGACGGGCAGCGCCATGTCGGCGGCATCGACCAAAACCAAACGCGGCGGACGCTCACGCTTGACCTCGATGATGTCATCCTCGGGCGTCTGACCGCCATCGATGGTGTACCAGCCGGCAAGCGGCGCGTCCTCCATCTTTTTGGAGAGCACGGGGCCGGCGGCATCGTCGGCGCGCAGCACGCTTCCCGCCGTGAGCACGATACCCGCAAACGGGGCGCCGTTCACACGTCCATCCACAACGTGACCCATTACTGCAACCTTCCCGTCAGATACACGCCCGACACATCGCGCACGCGCTCCACCAAATCGCGGAACTTCATTAAGAACGCGACCTGCTGGGCATGCAGGCCAAAGTCGTCGTCGAACACCGAAATGCCGGCCTTGGCCGACCCGCGAAAACCGCGCTCGTCGAGCAGCGCATCGCAGGCCTCGAGCAGCGACGGCACCGCCGCCTTGTCGAGCTGGCACTCGCCAAAGGAGCGGATGGCCTCGAACTTGGTCTTGGCCTCCCCCTCCGGCAGCGCGTCGACGAGCGAATAGAACACATCCACCGGCACCGACAGGCGCGGCTCAAAGCAGTCGAGCACACCGGTGTGGTGGCCCACGGCGAGCGTGTAGTACAGCACGTCGCAGGCCTCCTGGGGAACGTCTTCCTCGGTCTCCACAAACTTACGCGTGAGCTCATAGAAGACCACCTGGTCGGGCGCATGGCCCAGGCAGGGGTCGACGACGCCCTCGGCGGCCTCGTCGCTTGCGCGCGAGGCATCGCCAAAGGAGCCGCCGAGCATGCCGGGGCCCGCAAAGTAACCAGAGCGGTCCGTGAGCTCCATCTAGCGACCTCCGGCCAGCACCAGATCCTGCAGCGCCGAGTAGACCTCAACGCGGCGAGGATCGTCCTGCTTGTCGATGAGCAGCGCCATGGCACCGCGGATATCGCCCTTGGGCGCACCCTCGAGCGTGTCCATAAACTCGTTGGCCAGGTCGCGGCCGTAACGGTAGCCGCTCATGGCGCGAGCCTCGCGCTCGATGGCAACGCGCAGCTTGTACGGCACGCCGGGGTGCAGGATATCGGCCTGCTCGCCGGCGGCCTCCACCGTGGTCTCGGCATGGAGCTTTTGGTCCAGCAGACCGAGCGCCATGGCAAAGCCGTAGATGGTCTGCGCGGGGCTGGGCGGGCAGCCGGGAATGTAGACATCGACCGGAAGAATCTTATCCGTGCCGCCCCAGACGCAGTAGTTGTCGTAGAAGATGCCGCCGGTGCAGCCGCACGCGCCATAGGACACCACGATCTTGGGATCGGGTGCAGCCTCAAAGGCGCGCAGGGCCGGCATGCGCATGGCACGCGTCACGGCACCGGTGTACAGCAGCACATCGGCGTGACGGGGCGAAGGCACGACCTTGATGCCAAAGCGCTCGA
Organism: Collinsella aerofaciens; assembly: GCF_039758965.1. Lineage (GTDB taxonomy): Bacteria > Actinomycetota > Coriobacteriia > Coriobacteriales > Coriobacteriaceae > Collinsella > Collinsella aerofaciens_BR. The sequence continues at coordinate 37,860 of NZ_JBDMSL010000009.1, forward strand.
CGTCGAAGACGGGCGTGATGGAACCGAAGATCTCGATCTCGCAGCCGTTGCAGCCGCCGCAGTCAACGCGGTAGACGTACACCGAGCGCTTGATCTTCTTAAGAAGGGTCGCCTTGGCCTTCTCGATGCTCTCGTCGAGCTCGATCTTGGTCGGGCGGTACTGGAGCCGCTCGGGCAAAAGCGTGGGTTCGGCCATGGTTACTCCTCCTTCGTTTCAAAATCCATGATGATGCCCTCGACCGGCGCCGGACCGGCGGGAATCTCGGGCGCATCGGGGTTGAGCTCGCGGTCGATATACTCCGGGTTCACGCCGTGGCCGCCCAGATACTCCATGCCGGGGCCCTGGGGCTCACCGGACGCAAGCGTCTCGTTGGCAGCCATGCCGTGCGCGTTGCCGGTCTTTACGGCCGATGCGGCGCGCAGGGCGTCGAGCTCGCGCTTGCACTCCTGGCACATACCGACGGTACGGGCGGCCTGGATGGCCTCCATGCCGCCGGTCTTTTGCAGCAGGCGCTTGGCGTAGTCGATCTCCTTATGCGGGGCAAACGGCTTGCCGCAACGCGAGCAGTGCTCGAGCGTGTAGACGCTCTTGCTGGTGAGGTCGTCCTTGCTCATGACGGCCAGCTCAAACTCCTCGGTGAGCTTGATGGCCTCCATGGGGCAGGCCTCCTCGCAGCGGCCGCAGAAGATGCAGCGGCCGTAGTCGATCGACCAGGTAATGGTATCGGCCGCAAGGTCGGTGTCCATGCGAATGGCATCGGCCGGGCACGCCACGCCGCAGGCACCGCAGGCGATGCAGAGCTCGGCATTGTGCTCGGGCTTGCCGCGCATGTCCTTGTTGGTGGGGAACGGCGCAAACGGGTACTTGACCGTCGCGTCGCCGGCCTTGGCGTTTACCTTCCAAAGCTTCAGCATATTAGAGCGCCTCCTCATCGAGCGGAGCGGCCACGGTGCCCTCGCCCGCAAGCGGCGACTTGTCGCGCCAGACGTTCTCGAACTGCTCCTTATCGAGCACGTGGTCGCGCTTGGCGGCGACATCGGTCACCGTCACGCGGTCGGTGCAGGAGTAGCACGGGTCGAGCGAGCCGACGATCAGCGCCGCGTCGCCCACGGTGTTGCCGCGGAACATGTAGCGCAGGACCGGCCAGTTGCTGTACGTGGCGGCCTTGGCGCGCCAGCGGTAGCACTTCTGGTTGTTGCCGAGCATGGCCCAATGCACGTCCTCGCCGCGCGGCGCCTCGGTGGCACCGATGGCGTACTTGTGCGGGGTGTACTCCCAATCCGTGGTGAGGATGGGGCCCGACGGGCAGTTCTCGAGCATGGTCTCGATCATGTCGATCGAATCGTAGACCTCCTGGATGCGGACGGCGGTACGGCCGAAGGCATCGCAGGTGTCGGCCGTGGCGGCGTGCATCTTTTGGACGTCCGGATCGGCGTAGCCGTCGAAGGGATGATCAAAGCGCACGTCGCGGGCATAGCCCGAACCGCGCATGAGCGGGCCGACCGGCGAGAAGTCGCGTGCGATCTTGCGGTCCAAGATGCCGATGCCACTCGTACGCTCAATAAAGTTGGGCGTCGAGAGCAAGACGTCGACGAGCTCCTGAACCTCGGAGCGCAGCTGGTGGATGGTCGTGAGGGTGGAGAGCTTCTGCTCGGCCAAAATGTCGCGACGCACGCCGCCGATCACGTTGAGGCCGTAGGTCTTGCGGTGACCGGAGAGCTTCTCGGCCAGGTCCATGGACTTCTCGCGGACGCGGAAGAACTGCTGGAAGCCGGAGTCGAAGCCCGTGTAGTGCGACGCCAGGCCAATGTTGAGCAGATGCGAGTGCAGGCGCTCGACCTCGAGCATGATAGCGCGGATGTACTGGGCGCGCGGCGGGACATGAATGCCCTGGGCGCGCTCGACGGCCTCGGCGTAGGCCACCGAGTGGGCGCAGCCGCAGATGCCGCAGATGCGGTCGGCGAGGAACGTCACGGCGTCATAGTTCAGGCGCGTCTCGGCGACCTTCTCCATACCGCGGTGCACGTAGAACAGACGGTAGTCGGCGTCGACGATCGTCTCGCCCTCGACGAACAGGCGGAAGTGGCCGGGCTCGTCGGAGGTAATGTGCAACGGGCCCATGGGGACGAGTGTGGTCTCCTTGCCCTTGGTATCGGCCAAGAACTCGTAGTTTTCCATGTCGCTCGCGGGAGCGGGACGGAAGCGGTAGTCCATGGAGTCCTTGCGCAGCGGGTACAGGCCGCTGGGCCAATCGTCGGGCAGCACCAGGCGGCGACGATCGGGCAGGCCCTCGGGGATCAGACCGAACATGTCGCGAAGCTCGCGCTCGCCCCACACGCAGGCGGGGACGAACGGCGTCACGGACGGGAACGTCATCTTGGCGGGATCGACCTCGGTGCGCACGGTCACCCAGCCGGGGTCCTCCCCCTCCATGGAGATGACGTAGTACACGGCGTAGCGACCGCACAGACTGCGCTCGTCGTTGCCGATGATCACGGGAATCCAGCCGTAACGCTCGTAATACAGGTAATGGACGGCCTCGGGCAGCTTGTCCTGCTTGACGGTGATCGTCAGCTGGTCCTCGCACTGCCACTCGACCTTCTCGATGCAGCCCGGAACGGCGCGGCGCAGGGCCTCGACATGGCTCTCGCAGCGACGGGCATACACCTTGTTCTCAGTTTCAATCATTCGTTACTCCACCTCGCTCTGAGCGGTCTCGGTACCGAACACAGCGCGGTACATCGGCGTCGCGTGAAGTTCCTCGGTGCTCTGCTCGAGCACGATGCCGGTCGCGGTCTCCACACCGTGCACGAGGGGCAGCGGGGTGGCGATGCCAAACCACAAGATCATGACGGCCAGGATGATTTCGGGGATAAGCATGAGCGCCGGGGCCTCATGCTTGCCCATGCCCTGGGGCGCATGGCCGAATACCGACTTGAGTGCGATGCGGGTGAGCGCGGAGATGGCCACGGTAAGACCGAGGGCGACCACGACAACCAGCCACATGGGACCGGCGGTAACACCGGCGACAAAAGTCAGGAACTCGGAGATAAACATGCCAAAGGGCGGGAAGGCACCAAGACCGAGCAGCGCCAGGACGGCGAGCGCGGCGGTTGCGGGAGCAACCTCGACGACGCCCTGGATCTTGGCCAGGCTACGCGTGCCAAAGGCGTGCTGGATGTTGCCGGACACGCAGAAGGCAAGCGTCTTGGTAAAGCCGTGGAACACGCAGTGCAGCAGGGCCGCGGCGATACCCAGCGGGCCACCGATACCCAGGCACAGGGCAATAACGCCCACGTTCTCCACAGACGAGTACGCAAAGCGGCGCTTGAGGTCGTCCTGGCGGAACATCGAAAGTGCCGCCACCAAAATGGACAGCGTGCCGACGATCAACAGCAAAAGCTGCGGATACTCGGCGCCCACGGCTTGGATGGTAAAGCCGTAGAAGCGCATGATCACGAGCATGGCGCACTTAAGCAGCACGCCCGAGAGCAGGGCCGAGACAGGGCTCGGGGCCTGGGAGTGGGCATCGGGCAGCCAGGTGTGCATGGGGAACAGGCCGGCCTTGGTACCAAAGCCGATCACGATAAACGCAAAGGCGAGGCGCATGAGCGTCGGGTCGAACTGGTCGGCATACGGCAGCACGCACGACAGAAATGCGGCCTCGTGGGCGTTGGGAATCACGTCGGCGGCGTTGGCGTAGATCAGCAGCGTACCGAAGAGGCCAAAGGCCACGCCGGCGGTGCAGACCATCGCATACTTCCAAGAAGCCTCGAGGGCCGTCTTGTTCTTGTAGATGCCCACGAGGAACACGGTGGAAAGCGTGGTTGCCTCCACGGCGGCCCACGTGAGGATCATGTTGTTGGACAGGCACGCGAGCAGCATGGTGAACACGAACAGGCTAAACAGCGCAAAATACTGCTTGGCGCGCTCGGCGGGCATGGAGCCCTCCTCGATATCGGCCTTTACATAGGGCAGCGAGAACAGCCCCGTAAGAAAACCGATAAAGCCGATGAGCAGCACAAAGATGGCACCCAGTGAATCGAGGTGGAACCACAGACCAAGAGCGCTCGCGGTTTCGCCGCTCATAAGGACGTCACCGGCCGTCATAATCGACAGCACCAGGACGGCTGCGACGGAGACCAGGTTAAGACCGGCAAACACGTTATAGGACGTGTTCTTGGGCAAAAACGCCATGACCAGCGAGAACACCAAAGGAGTCGCGAGCAAGGCGAGAATCAACGTTTCCATGGACTACCCCCTCAGCTCGGACAGGTCGCGCGCATCGAGCGAGTGGGAGTCGTCCCAAATGCGACGCACGACGATGGACATGATGATGACGGCAAAGATGGCGTCGGTGGCGATGCCGATCTCGATGATCTCGGGAGCGGTGGGGGCCAAAAGCGCGAGCGTCACATGGCTGCCGTTTTCCATAAGGCAGTATCCAAAGATCTGCTTCATGATGTTGCGCTGCGAGATGATGCAGGTGAGGCCCACAAAGAAGTGAGCGAAGCTAATAGCGAGCGCAGGCGTTGCGACCTCGGCCGTGGGCAGGCTGATCTGCGTCACGACGGCAAAGCAAATCGCGACCTCCACGGCGATGATGCAAATGGCCCACGCGGGCTTAAGGCCGGCCTTGAGCGATGCGTCGCTCGGCTCGCCCATCTTCTTGTATGCGCGGTTGAGAATATAAGGGACCAGGACGACCTTGGTGATAAAGGCAGATCCAGCCCACATAAGCAGCTCCTGCGCACCGGTGGTGACACCGAGCGTGGCGAGCAGCCCCACGAGCACCAGCGACTGCACCGCATACCAGTTGATGGCATGTTTGATGTTCTTGGAGACGACCACCATGGTGGACGTGACGATCAGAAGGCCGCCAAGGATGTTGACGATCGAATAACCCATGTCGTTCTACCTCCTAACCGATCCAGCTGGCCGAAAGCGGGCCGCTGACGATGACCATGATGATGAGCACGATGAACACGAACGCCATCGCGCGGGGAAGCGGGGCACCCGCAGCGACCTCTTCGCTCGGCTCTCCGGGCAGGCAATAGCCCATCCACTTGAGGAACCAGGCAAAGGTGGCGACGGTCTCGGCGACCATGATGCACACGAGCACCAGAATCGCGACGTTGCCGGCACCCACGGAAAAGCCGCCGGCGATGATCTGGAACTTCGAGAAGAACGTGTTCATGGGCGGCACGCCGGCAATGGCGAGCGCCGCGACACCAAAGCCCACGCCCGAGATCGGGTACTTCTTTACGATGCCGCGAAGCTTGGGCAGCATACGCGTGCCGAGCGTAAAGGAGAACGAACCGGCGATCAGGAAGAACAGCGTCTTGGCGAAAGCGTGGTTAAAGATGTGGCACACGGCGCCATCAAAGGCCAGCTGGCTGCCAAAGACCGAAAGGCCCAGACCAAAGAACACATAGGAGAGCTGGGCGATCGTCGAGAAGGCCAGCAGGCGCTTCATGTCCTTTTGCGGCAGGTACATAAGGAAGCCAAAGAGCATGGTGACCATGGCGTCGATAATGGCGACCCAGCCCACGATCTCGGGAATCTCGCCGGCAGAGACGAGTGCACGCGCGAACACGCACACGCCGACCTTAACCATCGAGGCGCCATGCAGGTAAGCCGAAACAGGCGTCGGCGCCTCCATGGCCGAAGGCAGCCACATGTACATGGGGACCTGTGCGGACTTGGCCCAGGCCGCAAACAGCACGAGCAAAAGGACGATAGCCTTGAGTTTGGCATCGAGGCCGGCAATCGCGGTAATGGCGAAGGTGCCGGTGTGGGCAAACACAATGGCGGCGCCCAGATACAGGCCGAGCGCACCGATATGCGTGATGATCAGGGCCTTCATGCCGGCCTTCTTGGCCGTAGGCGACATGTAGTAGCTAATGAGGCCCCAAGAGCACGCACCCGTGATCTCAAAGAACACGAGCTGGCCCAAAAGGGTCGAGCTGTACACAAGGCCGGCCATGGCACCGATGAAAGTCGCGAGGTACGCGTAGAAGCGACGACGCGGCGCGTCGGGATGCTCACGGTTATTCTCGCTCATATAGGGAATCGAATAGATCACGACAAGCAGGCCGATACCCACAAAGGCGGGCGCGAGCAGCGTGCTCATGCGATCGAAGGTGAATCCCATGACGAGGGTCTGCCCAAACGAGATCAGGGGGACCTGCGTGTCGGGCATGCCGGCGCCGGCGAAATTCGCGGCGAGGGCGATGGTGCAGACCGTCGAGACGGCGGCACCCAAAACGCTGAACCACTTGGCGTACGGACGGGGGGACAGGGCGACGAGCACCGAGGCCACCATCGGGGCCGCGATAGCGACCAAGCCGAGAAGGGACAGACTGACTGCAAATGACATTGTTTCTCCCTTCTCCTACACGCCGACGACCACGAAGACAAACGCCAGAACGGCGATGCCCACGACGGCCCAGGTCTGATTGCCGAGCACCTTAAAACGCGAGCGCGAGCAGGAGTTCTCGATCACGCCGCACACGACAAAGTCGACAAGGCACTTCACCAGGAAGATGACTGCGCCCAGAACGGCGGCGGTGCCCACGGTCGTGGGCTCACCCCAGGGGATGAAGATCGCGCAGAACCAAGCGACAACCAGGACCTGCTTCATGGACATGGCAAGCTTAGCCATGGCGAGCGACGGGCCGGAAAGCTCGGCGAGCGGACCTTCCTGAAGCTCTTGCTCGGCCTCGGCCTGATCAAACGGCAGCTTGCCGAGTTCCATGTAGCAAGCGATCGCAAAGGCGATGCCGGCGAGAATCACAGCGACCGGCGCGTCGATGGCGCCCGTCATGATGTGCTGACCCATGGTGGCGATGTCGGTAGAACCGCACACCAGGGCGGCGGCAAACAGCGCCAGCAGCATGGGCGGCTCGATGAGCACGCTCATGAGCAGCTCGCGGACGCCGCCGATACCGGCGTAGGCGTTGGACGAATCCACACCGCAGAGGGCGAAGAAGAAGCGGGCGAGCGCCAGGCTGTACATGATGGTGATGGCGTCACCAAAGACTGGGATGGGGCTTTGTGCCGTAAAGAGCGGCAGGCCCATAGCGAGCATAAAGGCGACGGCGAAGAACAGCGGCGGCATAATGCGCAGCGCAAAGCTCGCGTCCTCGCTCTGGGACTCGGGACGCGCAAAGAGCTTGGCCAGGTCGCGGTAGTCCTGCATGATGCTGGGGCCGCGACGGTTGTGCATCTTGGCGCGGATCACGCGACCGAGACCGGAGAAGAACGGCGCGACGGCCATAACGACCACGCCCTGCAGAACGGCAAGTACGATGTTGTTCATGCTCTCCCCTCCTTAACCCATTTGCACGGCGAGCACGAGGAACACCACGAGTGCCGCGACGATGTAGCAGATATAGATGCTGTAGTTGCCGCCCTCGAGCTTAGTCGCGAGGTCGGCGAGCTTCTCGACACCCTTATGCGGGGCATCGACGAGAACCTTGTCGGGTACGGGCTCCACAGCCTCGGCCACACCGGTGAGCTTCTGGAAGAAGTGCGCGATGGACCAGCAGACGGCCGTGCAGCGGTCGCGCAGCGTGTAGAGCGGCTGCATAAACCAGGACACCTCGGAGGCAAAGGTCGTGGCCACGACGGGCATATGCTCGTTGGGAGCATAGCCGCATGCCCACGGCTGGGACTTCTGCACCTTGCCGACGGTCTTGAGCTTGCGATAACCGCAGGCAAGGCCGACAAGCACCACGAGTGCAATAGCGATCGCGGGCGTGGAGGTGGCAGCGCCGGAGTACTGATTCATGAGCTCCATACCCTCGGCGGCAAACACGCCACCGTACGGATGCAGCACGGACGCGGCGACATCGACCAGCACGGGCGCGATCACGGGAGCGCCAATGCCCAGCACGACGCAGATGGCCGCGAGCAGGCCCTGCGCAAACACCATGGGGGCGGGAACCTCCTTGGCATTGGCCGCGGCCTCGGAGCGGGACGCGGAGGCAAAGGAGACGCCATAGGCCTTGACGAAGCACGTGACAGCCAGCGCGCCGGTAATGGCAAGCGCGACGGCAGCGAACACGGCCACGATCATGACGGCCTTGTCACCCTGCATGGCGGCGTTAAACAGCGACTGGTAGGTAAACCACTCGGACACAAAGCCGTTGAAGGGCGGGATGGCCGAGATGGCAAGCGCGCCAACGAGGAAGCAGATGGCCGTTGCCGGCATACGACGGAACAGGCCGCCCATCTTCTCCATATTGCGCGTACCCGTGGAGTACAGCAGCGCGCCGGCGCCCAAGAACAGCTCGCCCTTAAACATCGCGTGGTTAAACGTGTGGTAGAGAGCGGCCATCAGGGCCAGGACGGCGATGCCGACAGAGTTGAGCGCCATGGCGGCCATGGAGGCGCCGACGCCGAGCAGAATGATGCCGATGTTCTCGACGGAGTGATAGGCCAGCAGGCGCTTGATGTCATGCTCCTGCAGGGCGAAGGCCACGCCGAGGACCGACGAGATCGCACCGAAGACCATGACCATAAGGCCCCACCAGACCTGAACGCCCGAGGCGGAGAGCAGGTCGAGACCCACCTTAAGGATACCGAAGATACCGATCTTGATCATGCCGCCGGACATGAGGGCCGACACGTTGGACGGCGCCTCGGGATGTGCCTTGGGCAGCCAGCCGTGCAGCGGGATGATACCGGCCTTGGCGCCAAAGCCAAAGAAGGCGAGCACGAAGCACACGGATGCGACCGCGGGGCTAAACTGCGTGGCGCGGAAATCCGCAAAGGCAAACGAGCCGCCGGCGAAGTTGGTCATGGTGAGGAAGCTCGCCATGATGAGCACAAAGCCCACGTGCGCGATCACAAAGTAGAGCCAACCGCCATGGATGGAGTTCTCGTTCTCCTCGATCACGACCAGGAAGTACGAGGTCAGCGACATGAGCTCAAAGGCGACCAGGAACCAAAACACGTTGTCGGCGGTGATGACGAGCATCATGGACGCCACGAAGGTGTTAAAGAAGAAGCCGGCGCGGCCCTTTTTGCCCGGATACTCATCAAAGTAGTTGAGACCGTAGATCGAACCGGCAAACGCGAGCACCGAGATGAGCGCCACGAACAGGCCGGACAGCTGATTGAGCAGCAGCTGGAGATGGGCAAACGGGAAAAACACGATGGTGTCGACCGACGTGACATCGCCCAGCACGGCCTGGATACCGGCCACAAACGAAAGCACCGCGGCGACGGCACCGATAAGGCAGCCGGCGGTCTTGGCGGCGTTATCGGCCTTGATCAGCAGAACCGAGGCGAGCGCACCGATGCACGAGACGGCAAGCGATGCGATAAACAGCGTCAAGCTATCCATTGTTTACGCTCCCTTCTGCTTTCTCGGACAGACCCTGGGCCACAGCGGTAACGTCGACGGACGGACCGTTTTCGATCGAGCGCAGGCGCTTGGCCTCGTCGAGCTCGCGATCGGCCGCGCCGCCCATGACGGTCAGCGCCTTGGTGGGGCACGCCGCCACACAATGCGGGCCGTCCGGATCGAAGGCGCACAGGTCGCACTTGACAGCGCAGGTGTACTGGCCGGGAGCCCACGTAAGCAGGCTGCTCAGGGACTTAGGATACGAAGGCGTCGGGTCGCACATGCCTGCGACACCGGCGATAGACGTGCCATCGGGATGGATGGCTCCGAAGGGGCACGCGATGGCGCACAGCCTGCACCCGATGCACTCCTGCTCCTTGACGTGGATGCGGTCGCCATCGTGCTCGATGGCATTCACCGGGCAAACCTCGGCGCAGGGGGCACCCTCGCAATGGTGGCAGGCAAGGGCGGCCGAAATACCGCCGGTCTTCACGAGCGCCAGGCGCGGCGTATCCTGAAGACCCTGCATCCGGTGGGCGTCGGCACAGGCGGACTGGCATGTTCCGCAGCCGATGCACCTCTCCGGGTTGATGTCGATGAAGCGGTTCATCCCCACTTCCTTTCAAAATAACGGGCCGGGCTCCCGAACGTACGGGACGCCCGGCCCAAAAAGCCAACGAGAACGGGACTACACGATTTGGTTCACGTGCGCCTCGTCGTCGAACTTGGCGGCGCCGGGCTCAACGTCCTGAGGAGCGGCGGCGTCCACCAGAGCCTGCTTGAGCTCGGTGTACTGACGCTCGACCTCGCCCTCGGCCCAGACCTGGTCGGCGATAGCGTCGACCTGGCAGGCGGAGAACTTGTCCTCGGGCGTGTGCGAGACCGGGTCGACCTTGTGCATGGTCAGCTCGTTGCACTTGCCGATCCACCACTGGTAGGTCATATAGACCGTGCCCTTGTTGATACGGTCGCTCACGTCGGCGCGGCTGTATACCTGACCGCGGCGGCTGTGAATCGAGACGATGTCGCCGTTCTTGATGCCGCGCGGCTGGGCGTCCGCGGGATTCATGCGGACAAAGCCGGGCTCATCGGCAAGCAGCGTCAGCGTCTTGCAGTTGCCGGTCATCGAGCGGCAGCTGTAGTGGCCGACCTCGCGGACGGTGCACAGGATGAGCGGGTACTCATCGTCGGGAAGCTCGGAGGGCGCCTCCCAGTCGTGCGCCATCAGGTTGGCGCGGCCGTCCTTGGTGGTGAACTTGCCACCAGCGAACATGTCGGGCGTACCGTGGTCGTTCACATCGGTGCTCTTGACGGGCCACTGGGCGTAGCCGCCCTCGGGAGCCATCTTCTCGTAGGTCGCGCCCACAAAGTTGGGGCACAGGCTAATGCACTCGTTCCAGATCTGCTCGGTGTTGTCGTAGTGCATGGGGTAACCCATGCGCGTAGACAGATCCGCGAAGATCTCCCAGTCGTGACGGCACTCGCCCTTGGGCGGAACGGCCGCGTCAAAGTGCTGGAAGCTACGGTCGGATGCGGTAAAGACACCCTCGTGCTCGCCCCAAGAGGTGGCAGGCAGGATGACGTCGGCGAGCATGGTCGTCTGCGTCATAAAGATGTCCTGGCAAATGAACAGATCCAGCTCGGAGAGCGTCTTGCGCATTCCGGCCGAATCGGGCTCGGTCTGCACCGGGTCCTCGCCGTAGTTGTAGAAGCAGTGCACCTTGCCCTCGTCGACCAGGTGGCCCAGGTCGGTGAGCTTGTAGCCCTCCTCGAGCGGGAGCTTTTCCTCGGGCACGCCCCAAGCCTTGGCAAACTTGGCACGCACTGCCGGGTCGGTGACCTTCTGGTAGCCAGGGTACAGGTTGGGCAGCATGCCCATATCACAGGAGCCCTGGACGTTATTCTGACCGCGCACGGGCGCGAGGCCGGAATTGGGTTTGCCGATCTGGCCGGCAACGCAGGCGATGGAGGCGATAGTGTGCACCGTCTTCAGGTTCTGCTTCTGCTGGCATACGCCCATACCCCAGCCAATGATGGCAGAGGGCTTCGCCGTGGCGTACATCTCGGCAGCTTGGTGGATCAACGCGGGCTCGACACCCGTGATGTCCTGTACGGATTCGGGAGTGTAGTTCTTGATGGTCTCCCACCATTCGTCAAAGCCGTTCGTGTGCTCGGCGACGAATTCCTTGTCGTAGAGGCCATCGTTGACCAAGCAGTTGGCAAAGGCGTTGAGGAACGCAACGTTGCAACCGTTCTTGATCGGAAGGTAGATATCGGCGATACGCGCGGTTTCGATATGGCGCGGGTCGGCGACGATGATCTTGCAACCCTTTTCTTTGGCTCGCACGATACGCCTTGCGACGATGGGGTGCGAATCGGCAGGGTTATAGCCGAAGAGGAAAATGCAGCCCGCATCCTCCATACCGGGGATGGAGCATGACATGCAACCTGAACCAACCGTGTCCATCAGACCGAGGACAGTAGGGCCGTGTCAAGTACGGGCGCAGTTGTCTACGCTGTGGGTGCCGATGCACGCACGCGTAAACTTCTGCATAACGTAGTTCGCCTCATTGCCGCCGCCTCGCGAAGAGCCGGTGGTCATGACAGCGTTAGGACCATATTCGTCAATTATGGCCTGCATCTTAGATGCGGTGAAATCCAGTGCCTCGTCCCAACTTACGCGCTCAAGATCCGCGCCCTTAGTGCGGCGGATCATCGGGTGCAGTACGCGAGGAGTCAAGATCTTGGTGTCGTTGATGAAGTCGTAGCCGCTCATGCCCTTAAGGCACAGCTCGCTCTGGTTGGTGATGCCGTTGAGCGGTTCGATACCCACGACCTGGCCGTTTTGGACCAAGAGGTTAAACTGGCAACCGGCACCGCAATACGGGCAGATCACTTTATGCTTCTCCATGACACCCTCCTTCCTTTCTCTGCTACCGAATACTCGGTACTTATTTGACAATCATTGGGCCTGTCGCCCCAACACTTACGCCTCGTTTTCGATGGTGGCGCGGGCACGCTCGGCAGTCAGTTCTGCCAGACGCTCATCGTCTACCAGGGTGAGGCCCTTGGTCGGGCACGCCTCGGCACACGCCGGACCGCCGGGACGGTCCACGCACAGGTCGCACTTGAGCACGAAGCTCTTAGTCTGCGAACCCACGCGCACGTCACCCATCAAGACGGGGACCTGCGTGGTCGCCACGCTCACGGCGCCAAAGGGGCATGCCATGACGCAGCTCTTGCAGCCGATGCAGTTGTCCTCGTTGACGCCGATACGATGGTTCTTTGGATCAAAGAACAAGGCGCCCGTGGGGCAGGCCTTGGCGCACGGTGCATCCTCGCAGTGATGGCAAGCCACCGGTGCGGAGATCTCGTAGGTGCGCGTTACGCGCAAGCGAGGTGCGGCGATGTTGCCGGGAATATCGTGTGCCTCGATGCACGCCGCCATACAGGTTTGGCACCCAATGCAGCGTGAAGAATCAGCCACGACTCGTTTATTGCCCATGTTGTTCACTCCCTCCTGAATCCCATGCCGGAGAGACCCTGTCGACGTTGCCCCGGACCGCCCGTGGTCCGGCATCGACGTATCGAGTGCATGCGGCGAAACAGGCACTTCGATAGAATTCCTCCAACGATATACAGGTTAAATATACGCAGTTGCAGGGGGCAAACTTGAGTATAGGCCCTGCAATACGAGTGTATTGCAGGGGTTTTGGCAGGTTGGAATTATTCTCTAAAAGCTATAAAGGTGAGTGTATTACATGCGTACGCCCAAGAAAGATTTCACGTTCGCTTCTGAAGGATGTAGTACGTTTGTAATATTGTTCACAATCAATTACTCTAGTGCAATAAAGTAGTAGTTATAAGATTGGCTATTATTAGCCGATGCTGTATTTGACTGTTCATATTGCACGCTCATTAAGGGAGGCCAGTAATGTCATCGACTCAAAAACGAGCCATCCTGCAGGTGCGCATTCGCGAGGAAGACAAGCAGCATGCCGAGCATCTCTACGACGCCATGGGCACATCGCTCGCCGAGGCTGTCCGCCTTTTTGTCGCGCAGAGCATTTTGATGTGCAAGCTTCCCTTTCAGCCGGTCGCCGTGCGCTCAAAGGACGGCACCGCCGCCTATGGATCGCTCAAAGCATATGGTGACCCCAATCGCCGCTCCGAGGAGCGCAATGCCTGGATTGAATACCTTGCTACAGAAGAAAGCGACGATTCGATTTTGGGTCCCGAGGAAGTAGATATCCATGAGTAGCACCATCATCGACGAGACCGTCATCCTACGCTACCTGCTTGACGACGACGAAGTTCTGTCACCGCGCGCCGCCAAGGTCATCGCCACGCGCACCGCTCGCGTCTACCCCGAGATCATCACGCGCGTCGTGGTCACGCTGCACGACGTCTATAAGGTTCCCCGCGCTGAGATTGCTACGGCCATGAGAAGGCTGCTCCATGACGTCATGGTCGACGAGCCCACCGTTGTCGCCCTTGCCGTCAAACTCTTTGGCAAGACTCATATGGACTTTACTGACTGTCTGCTTGCCGCCCGTACCGCCATCTACAACGATGATGTCGTGAGCTTTGGCAAGCCCATCATCCAAGGCATGATCGATTACCGTCGCAAGCGCCAAACCGCAGCCGAAGCCCGCAACCGCAGCACCGACGCCACCATCGACAAGCTCCGCCACCGCCCCCGCAGCTAACCCCATCCCCACCTAAGTTGCGGTGAAATACGGACTGTTTTATGCCTTTAAAGGCCTCAACAGTCCGCATTTCACCGCAACTTATTGAAGGTGGACCGCGAACGATTTCGCTATCGGGATTCGGCGTAGGGTTTTGTTGTCGGAATGCCGTAGCCGCGAATCATGGCACCGAACGATTCTACGTCGTAGGTGTCCGAGAGTTTGAAATGAATGACGTTGTGGCCCATGGAGCGAAGGTTCGCGTCGCGCATGAGGGCCGCTCGATACATTTTTGCCGCCGCCCGCTCTGGATCATTTTGAGCCTCGTCTTCAAACTTGCCTAGCCCATGCAGCTCTGCCAGCGTCCATGAGCCGTCTGGCATCTGCCAGCCATAATCTGCTAGATAATAGCCAGCGTTTCCCGGTCGCGTTATCTCAACTTGAAGCTCGGGCGCGGCAACCCCAGCGAGAATCATCGCTGCTCTCGCCTCAGACTCGCCGCCATTGTCTGACCTGCCGTCCATATACTCAAAAACGTCAAAAGCACGCGCGATGCCATGCAACCCTCGGCAATTTGCCTGGGCATATGCTCGCAGCTCTTCGCGTTCGACATCGTACTCACGGGCCAAGCCATCGACATAGCCCAGCGCATAGCGAAAGGCGCTCGTTCGAGCGATATCAACAACCGTTCGACACGGATCCGTCAGTGTAAACAGACCTAGCCGCCACACTTCGCCCGCCCGCCAGCGCTTGTATTCAACGAACTCATACTTATCACGCCTTGTAGACCGTGGCAGCAGTACTTGCACTTTATCCAGAAGCGTATACGCCGAGCCGATGCCGTAGAGCAGCGCTGCTGTCGCTCCGCAAAACACAGCATCCGGTTCAACGACCGCAATAGCGGATGCCAGCTGAAAGATACGATCTTCAACCCCAAGATTATTCCAATAGACCGGATCCGCATATACATGGTTGTAAAGACGAAGCATGAGCTCTTCCTGCATAAGCTCGCGCGCACGGCGTTCATCCCAAGGATCAATTGTTATAAGCAGCTGTCCATCTTGATGAATTCCAACGGCCGAGAATAGCATCCTTGCATAGGACTGCGGAAAATGTTTGCCTTTATCGAGCATGGCCAACCCCATAACCATCACGGCGGAGAGAATACCATTACGCTATCGCATGCTTCCGTCCGCAGGCCTTGCCAAAAGCTGACCAAAAGCTTGACGTCGCAGGTCAGAGCTTCAAAAAATATTTCCACTCTCGGTAGACGGTCGCTACGATCCTCCCAACGGCATCAAAATCCAACCTTACAAATAGTTGCGGTGAAATACGGACTACATGGGCCATAAAAGCCGAAAAACAGTCCGTATTTCACCGCAACTTAGGAGGGGATGTGGGGTCCCGGCATGTATATGAAAATGGCTCTGGTCCCAAAAGGAATCAGAGCCATTCATCTATCTTATGGAGCGGGCGACGGGAATCGAACCCGCGTCATCAGCTTGGAAGGCTGGGGTTCTACCATTGAACTACGCCCGCAAGATATGGTCGGGACGACAGGATTTGAACCTGCGACATCCTGCTCCCAAAGCAGGCGCGCTACCAAACTGCGCCACGTCCCGAAGGTGTTGAGCAGCTAAGGTCTAAACCTTGCGTGTCCCAAAGCGAAGGAAATTATAGGGGAGACTCCCCGCCTGTGCAAGCATTGATGCCTTAGCTCCTCGAATGTGCAACAAAACGACGATGGAGCAGGCCTATCACAAACGCCACCACGGCGACCGGCGCCCACGCGGCCCCAATGTCCGCCAGCGGCAGCGCGTCGAACGGCAGCCACGCGCTCGCAAAGAACGCGTCACGAACCGAGGTGATCACGCTCTGCACCGCGACAACGCCGCCGACCCAAACCCACACCTGCGGATGCGCGTCGCAAAAACCGTTCACCAGGCCCATAAGAACCAGCACAATGGCGACGGGGTACAAGGCATTGAGCATGGGCACCGAGAACATAAGGATCACGTCGAGGCCCACGTTGGAGAGCACGCACGAAAACGCTGCGAACACAAAGGCAAGAACCGCAAAGGGACGACGCATAGCCTCCTCGGAGGCCTCCGCTCCCCCTTCGACCACATACGTCTCGCAGAAGTAACGCGAGCAGCAGCTGATGAGGCCGATGCACACGTTCATGCAGGCGAGGAAAAAGATCGCAAAGACCACGACCGTGCCGACAAGGCCAAAGTGCATGGAGGCCGAGCGAGCAAGGATTGCAGCGCCGTTGGTGGCGTCGGGCATCACGGTGCCGAGCTGCATACCGGCAAGTGCCAAGCCGCAATAGATAATGGCCATGAGCACGCCGGCAATCACACCGGAGCGCGAGATCTCGAAGGCCACGCGCTTGTCATCGGTAACACCCAACTCGTGGATGGTCTCGGCGATGATGATGCCGAAGGCGAGCGACGCAAGCAGGTCCATGGTCTGGTAGCCGGTCAAGAAGCCTTGGACCGCAGCGCCGGCATCATAGGGAGCTTGCGGGGCAGCAGCCGGTCCCAGCGGCGAAATCACGGCGGCGCCGACAACGAGTACGATAAGCGCAATGAGCGCGGGGCCCGTAATGCGACCGAGCACGCGCGTGATGACGCCGGGGCGCAGCGTAAGTGCAAATGCGACCACGAAGAAGGCGACGGCGAAGACCAAGCGCGCGGTGCCAAGCGAGATGCCCTCGGGTAGCAACGGTACCAGCATCTCAAACGCCGTGGAGCTCGTACGCGGAATGGCCAGACACGGACCGATGGCCAGATAGACCGCCGCAACGAAGAATTCGCCAAACTTGGGATGCACGCGGCCGGCCAGTTCGCGGGCCGTGCCGGCGAGCGCAACGGCGATAAATCCCATGACGGGCAAACCGATAGCGGCAATCAAAAAGCCAACCATGGCAAGCGGTGTGGCCGTGCCGGCCTGGAGCGCCAGCAACGGCGGAATGATGAGGTTGCCGGCGCCAAAGAGCATCGAGAACAGCGCAATGCCGACAGTAACGACATGGTCGGAGCACAGACCGCGCGGAGCGGATGAGGCCATAGGCACACCTTTCAGGTCGAAACAAAAACGGGACGGGCAAAAACACCCGTCCCGCAAGTATATACGCTCTAGCAGGCTAAATCGCGCAAAGCGCCAATCGCGGTGTCGACTTCTTCGTCCGTATTGAAATACCCAAACGAGAAACGAACGACGCCCTGACGCTCGGTCCCCAGCGCACGGTGCATGAGCGGGGCGCAATGGGCACCGGGACGGGTCGCAATCCCCCACCCTTGCATGAGTGCATCCGAGATCTCGGCCGAATCGATATCGCCCACGTTGAGCGACACAATCGCAGAGCGCATCGGTTGGTCAAAGGCACCGTAGAGCTTAATCCCCGGAATCTCGCTCACACCGGCAAGGAAGCAATCAGCGAGCGCACGCTCGTGGGCAGCAATCGCCTCGACCCCACCCTGAGCCTCGATAAAGTCGAGACCTGCGGAAAGTCCCGCGATGCCGTGACCGTTGAGCGTGCCTGCCTCCAGGCGCGTGGGCCACTCAAGCGGCTGCAGTGCATCGAAGCTGTGCACGCCCGTGCCGCCCATGGCCCAGGGCGCCACGTCGACACCCTCCGCCACGGCCAGACCGCCGGTGCCCTGCGGGCCCATCAGCCCCTTGTGGCCGGTAAAGCACACGACGTCGAGCCCCATGGCCTGCATATCGATATGCGCCGTGCCGGCAGACTGCGAGGCGTCAACGATCACTAGCGCACCTGCCGCATGGGCGATGGCAGCCACGCGCGCAATGTCGACCGCGTTGCCGGTCACATTGGAGGCGTGAGTCACCACCACGGCACGCGTGCCCGGCGTGACCAACCGCTCGAGCCCGTCGTAGTCGAGCACACCGTTTGCTTCGCAGCCCGCATGCTCAACCGTCACACCCTGCTCCGTCGCCAAGCGATTGAGCGGACGCAGCACGGAGTTGTGCTCGAGCACCGTTGTGACCACACGATCGCCGGGGTGCACTACGCCGTTAATGGCAGTGTTGAGCGCGGCTGTCGAGTTAGGCGTAAAGCACACATGGTCAGCCCGCGGGCAGCCCAACAAGAGCGCGAGCTTAGTGCGGCAACCGTGAATCGTGCGTGCCGCGTCAAGCGCGCCCGACGTCGCGCCGCGTCCGGCATTGCCGAGCGAGCACATCGCCTGCGTCACGGCATCGATGACCGTCTGCGGCTTGTGCATGGTCGTCGCCGCGTTATCCAGGTAGATCATCGCACGACCTCCCACATATCGATCACGGTAAAGCCCTCGGTGGGGACGCCCGCCGCGGCAAGCTCGCCGCGCAGCAGGTCCTCATCGGCAGGCAGCGCCTTCCACGCCAAGCCGCAGCCGGCGGCGACCTCCCCGGGCACGGGAATCGTGCGCCCGGGAAGGCCGCGCTCGATGCACAGGGACTCGCAACCCATGGCGGCCGCCGTGGTAGAAAACGTGATGACAAGCGCCGGGCGCTTCTCCCTCATGGCAACTCCAACCAATACGCTACGGGCGCACGACGCGCACGGCCTGCTCCATCTTCTCCACGATCACGTACATGTTGGTGACCTCGCCCACGGCAAGCTGGTCCTTAATGCCATAGTGGTCGAGGCAGGTGCCACAGGTAAGGATCTCGACGCCCTGCTCGGCCAGTCCCTTAAGGTCGTCGAGCACCGGAGAGCCCTCGACGGTGAGCTTGGCGCCGCCGTTGTAGAACAGCATGGTCGCGGGCAGCTCCTCCTGCTGCGTCACGGCAAAGATAAACGCCTTCATGAGCTTGTGGCCCAGCTCGTCGTCGCCGCGGCCCATGCAGTCGGTGTAGACGGAAATGACGAGTTTACCCTTGCCGGCGCTGGCGTCACAGAAGGCAGCGCCATCCTGCTCGGGATCGGCCACGGCAACTGCACCGGAGGTCGCCACGGTCACGTGCCACTCGGCATCAGAAACCTTCTCGACCGAGGCCGTGCAGCCCTTCTCCTGTGCCATCTTGGAGATGTTCGTGACGGCGGTCTCGTTATCGACCGCGGTCACGACGGCGCCCTCGCCATCGAGCTGCTTCAGGGCTTTGAGCGTCTTGACGACGGGCAGCGGGCAGGCATCGCCCATGGCATTGACTTCAATTTTGGTAGACATAGTTTTTCCTTTCGAATAAATCGTTTTAGAACAGTGCATAGTTCAATAAACGTGTCGTTAACTGACAACGTGGACGGCAGGACCGCCCGGCTCCGCCTCACACACGCGCCCGACAACGGCCGCGATGCGCCCCTCGGCACGTAAACGACGCGCAAGCTCATCCACATCCGCCGCGGGCGCCGCAATGAGCAAACCACCCGAGGTCTGCGGATCGTACAGCGCATCCAACATGCCCGGCCCCAGGTCGTCGTCGGCCGCCACGCGCAGGCCAAAGAAGTCCTGGTTGCGGTAGGCACCGGCAGGAATAATGCCCAGACGCGCCATATCGAGCACCTGGTCAAAGAGCGGCACCGCCCCCGACGCAAGTTCAATCTGCACGCCCGAGCCCTCGGCCATCTCGCACGCATGCCCGATCAGGCCAAAGCCCGTGATGTCGGTGCAGCCGTGAAGCTCGAGTCCCTCGGCCAGGCGAATCGGGGCCTCGTTGAGGGTACGCATCGAGTCAAACATGGCTGCGGCCTCGTCCTGCTCGATAAGCTCGCCCTTAATGGCCGTGGTGATGATGCCCGAGCCGATCGCCTTAGTCAGCAGCAGAACATCGTCCACGTGCGCGCCGCTGTTGGCGAGCATACGGTCGAGTGGCACAAAACCGCTCACGGACAGGCCGTACTTGGGCTCGTCGTCGTTGATGGTGTGGCCGCCCGCGATGGAGCAACCCGCCTCGACGCACTTGTCGGCGCCGCCCGCCAGAATCTGACCGGCAACCTCAACGCCCAGACAGCTCGGGATGCACAGCAAGTTCATGGCATGGCTCGGCCGCCCGCCCATGGCGTAGATGTCCGACAGTGAGTTTGCCGCGGCAATCTGGCCAAACAGAAACGGGTCGTCGACCATCGGCGGGAAGAAGTCGATGGACTGCACGAGCCCCAGGTTCTCCCCTATGCGAAAGACGCTCGCATCGTCGGAGGTATCGAACCCCACGAGCAGGTTATCGTTATGCACATTGGGCAAGTCGCCCAGGACCTGGGCGAGGGCTCCGGGAGCCAGCTTAGCGGCTCAACCGCTCGCGGCAGTCATAGACGTGAGCTTAATCTGATCGTCAGCCATACGAACCCCCTTCCAACAAATCAACGACTTTAAGTATACGCCCCAGGCACGCTTCCCAAGAGACCGCCGACGGCTCGAACGTCGAAGGCGGCGCCGCAAGCGCCTGCGCGATAGCATCTGCCAGTGCGCGCTCAAACAACGGAAGGTCGGCCGCCACGGGCGTGTCGACATCCGTCATACGCGGCGACGCCACCCATTTCACAGGAGCACCGGGAAGCATCGCCTCCATCCAGGGGCGAACGCCGGGCAAATCGGTCGCCACAACTTTGCAGCCGCACGCGAGGGCCTCAATCGTCACGAACGGCAGACCCTCGTAAAACGAAGGCAGCACAAAGACGTCGGAACTGCGGTAGGCACGCACGAGCCCATCGCTATCCAAGCGCCCCGCCAGCGTCACCGGCACATCCGAGGCCGCGGTCAAGCGCTCGATACGCGCGTACTCGGCATCGTCCCCGCGGCCGCCCACAAGTACCAGGCCAGATGGGCGGACGCCATCGTCAATCGGCAATGACACAGCTCGAACCAGCGACTCGACGCCCTTTTTAAAGCAAATCTTGCCCACGTACACAAGCGATCCCGGCCGCCTCGCCACGCTTGCGTCGCGGCAGAAGACGCGATGGTCGTAGCCCGTCCCAATCACGTGGATGCGATCGGCATCGACGCCGCACACCAGGCCAATCTGCTCAGCCTGCTCAGCATGGAGCGCAAAGACGGCATCGAGCCGACGAACCACACGTACGATGCGATCGCGCTCGAGCGCATGCGAACGCAGCTGGCGCAGATCGGTCGAATGGCACACGGCAACAACCGGCACGCCCCGGACGCACTCGCGCGCCAATGCGGTCACCAGATACAGGTGATGGCAGAGCACCAGATCGGGCCGAAACTCAGTCACCGCCCGATCGATTGCATTAGCAAATGCCCGCTCAAATGCCTTGAGCATCGAAGGTGTCAGATCACGATAGCGCGTGGAGGGATAGGGCATGACATCGGACATACCGCAGATGGGAAACGGCAGCTCGGGCGACTCGAACGGTACGGCAAACACGGCAGCACGCCGGTCCAGCTCGCCTTGGGTATCACCCGGCGCCGCACCGCAAAGCACGGCGGCGCGATGCCCCGTCTCGATCTGCTCGCGCACAAGCGCGGCAAGGTAGGTGCCGCTGCCGGTGCTATCTGGTTTTTGTGCCGTGATATTGAGGATGCGCATGTCGCGGTACACCCCTAGGCCAAGGCGGCGGCGCGGACAGCCGCGCCGATCGCTCCGGCAAAGCGAGCCTGGGGCGAGGTGGTCACCGGCGATCCCAGCAGCTCGCCCAACCGCTCCACCACGAAGGCGTTCTCGCACAGGCCACCGGTCAGGTAGTACGGGGCGCCCGCGGCCTGCCCGGCCATGGTCGCCACGCGCGAGACCACGCTGTCGATCACGCCACGCGCAATGTTCTCGCGCGGCTCACCGCGACCGATCAGGCTGATGACCTCGCTTTCGGCAAACACCGTGCACATGCTGCTGATCTTGGTGGGCTCACCGAAACGCGCAAGGTCGGCCATCTGCTGTTGGGAAATACCCAGACGGTCGGCCATGATCTCCAAAAAGCGCCCCGTGCCGGCGGCGCACTTGTCGTTCATGGCAAACTTGGCCACTCGGCCACTTTTAAGCTGAATGACCTTGGTGTCCTGACCGCCCACGTCGATCACGGTGCCGTGATCGCCAAACAGGCGCACGGCACCGGTACCGTGGCAGGTAATCTCGGTCACGACCTTGTGCGCATAGGGCACGGCGACACGACCGTAGCCGGTCGCGATCACGCGAACCTCGTCGCCCGTCACGTCATAGCCGGCCGCCGCCAGTGCCTCGCGCAGCCGTTCGGAAGCATCGACCGAGGAGAACCCGGTTGGCTGCACGCACGTCCACGCCACCGAACCCTCCCCATCGACCACAGCAGCCTTAGCCGCCGTAGACCCGATATCGATCCCGATCCCTATCATGGCTCTCTCCCAATCTAAACATCAAAGGTAGCGGCGCGTTCAGACGCCTTAGCTCTAGGTTTCTCAGGTGCCGGAGATTGCCCCGAAAGAGGAGCGCAGCGTACTTTGGGTACGCAAGCGACGGTTTGAGGGGCAAGATCCAGTGCCTGAGGAAGCTAGAGGGTTTCGATGAAGGCGGCGATGCGGGTCTCGATCTGGCCCATGTCGCCGTTGCTGTAGTCGGTCTCGATCTTCATATACGGAATGCCCGCACCCTCGACAGCTTCCTGCATGCGTGCGCTCTCCACGTTAAAGGTATGGCACGTCTGGAGCACGTTCTCCACTACGCCATCGACGTGATACTTCTCGCACATGGCCTGCGTGTTTTCCATACGACCGTCGTTGGGCGTCATGACCGAACAGTTGATATCAAGGTAGCGGTCGGCGATGGCGCGCAGGATATCGGGCGCGTCCGGGTCGATCATCATGGCCGCCGTGCGCTCGCCCGAGCAGTCGTCCATGCACACGACCACACCACCGTTGGACTCGATGGTGCGACCGATCTTGTTGATCACACCGCCCACCGGGCAACCGGTGATCAGAATGCGCTTGGCATCCGCCGCAACCGGGCGCTCGCCCGCGTCGTAGGCCTCGCGCAGCTTGACGACCTTTTGCTCCAGCTGCTGCGTATAGGCCTCGATATCAAAGCTGAACGTACCGGCAAACATAGTGCTCATCAGATCGACGCCGCTCATGGCCGCCGGCTGGTTGGCTTGCAGGGCAAACATGTCGAGCTGGGCCGCACGCAGGCGGTTGCGACGACGGACGGCAGCGCGCAGGTCATCGTCAGTGATCGTGATACCGTAGAAGTTCTCGAGTTCTTCCTTGAGCAGACGGCACTCCTCGTACCAGCCCTCGCGCTCGTAGGCGCGGTCGCGGCCCTGCGGAAGATGCAGAATGTGCGTGCGCTTGAGCTCGTTGAGTAGCTCATACATCTTCTTCTTGCCGTCGCAGGTGGTCTCACCGATGATCATGTCGCTAAAGTACGTAAACGGGCACTTTTGCGAGTAGGCAAAGCCGTACGTCGACTTGATGAGCGGGCAGAGGTTTGCCGGCAGCACCTTCTCGGCATCGGGAATCACCTCATCGGACGTACCGCACAGAGCGACACTTGCAGCCCCCGCGGCATCGATAATCTCGAGCGGCGTGTAGCTGCACAGAAAACCGACCAGGCGATTACCCGCCTGCTTATAATCTTTGACGCGAATAAACGCCGCCTTGCGTTGCTCGTTGAACTCCTCAAACGTGCGCGGCAACGGCTGTTCCTCGATATCGGCCATAGTAGTTCCCCTCTCTTGCACCGATATACCGACAATTAAACAACGAACCCACACCATACCCAAAAGGAAGCATCCTCTAGGGAATGGCGTCGATAAGCTCCTGCGTATACGGATCGCTCGGATGCGCGATCACATCCTCGGCCGCGCCTTCCTCGACAAGACGACCGTGGTAGAGCACGCCAATCCGGTCGGACATATGCCGAACCACACGCATATCATGCGTGATAAACAGCAGCGCCACGCCCGTCGTGCGCTGCAGGTCGCGAAGCAAGTTGAGCACTTGGGCCTGCACGGACACGTCAAGCGCCGAGACCGGCTCGTCGCATACCACAAGGCGCGGCTCGCAAATAAGCGCCCGTGCCAGATTGAGTCGCTGACGCTGTCCCCCCGAAAGGTCATGCGGATAGCGGTCGTAATGCTCTGCCAGAAGACCGACCGAGGCCAGGGCCGAGAGCGCGCGCCCATGGCGCTCATCCGCATCGCGCACGCCGGCGATAATCAGCGGCTCCTCCAAAATGCGGCCGACACGGTTGCGCGGGTCAAAAGCCGTAGAGCTATCCTGAAATACCAGCTGGATCTCGCGGCGAAACGGCTTGCGTTCGCGCTCCGACATCGTGGCGAGGTCGTGCCCGCGATAGACAATCGAGCCGGAATCCGCACGTTCGAGACCACAGATCAGGCGTCCAGTCGTCGACTTACCCGATCCGGATTCGCCAACCAGGCCATAGACCTCGCCCGGCGCGATCTCAAACGACAGATCGTCCACGGCGGTAAAGACCTGACGCTTAAAACCTGAGCCCGGCATGGGATACGTTTTAGTCAGATGTGAGACCCTAAGCAGGGCTTCGCTATCAACAGCCATGGCACTCCCCTTTCTCGACAAGCCAGCATTTAGACCGGTCACACGCATTCACGGCAACCAGCGGAGGCTCCTGTGCGCGGCAACGCTCGTCCGCCCGGGCGCAACGAGGCGCAAAGCGGCATCCACAGGGTATTGCCGTAAGCGGCGGCACTGTGCCCGGAATATCCGCCAACGTGTCAACTCGCTCGCCTTCGAGCGGCGGAATGCTCGCGATGAGCCCCTGGGCATACGGGTGGCTCGGGCGCTCCATAAGGCCGCGGGCGTCGATCTCTTCTACGATTTGGCCCAGATACATGACGTGCACGCGCGAGCAGATGCTCGTGACGACACCCAAATCATGGCTGATAAAAAGCACCGCCATGCCCTCGGAACTGTTGAGGTCGCGCAGGAGATCCAAAATCTGTTTTTGAGTCGTCGTGTCGAGTGCCGTGGTGGGCTCGTCGGCGATAAGCAGGCGTGGGTGCCCGGCGAGCGCCATGGCAATCATCACGCGCTGGCGCATACCGCCGCTAAAATCGCCCGGATACATGTCGAAGCGAGCCGCGGCATCTCGAATTCCCACACGCTCCAACAGCGATAGAGCCTCGTTGCGGGCTTCGCGTCGGCTCACCTTACGGTGGGCCCGCACGGCCTCGACGACCTGTGCCCCGACCGTCATGACGGGGTTAAGCGAGCTCAAAGGGTCCTGGAAGATCATGGCGATATCGCAGCCGCGCACCTCGCGCATGCGCTTGAGCGGGCGCGCGAGCAGGTCCTCCCCGTCAAAGAGAATCTGACCGGTATAGGCCATCTTCTGTTCATGCTCCAATAGGCGCATGACACTCTGGGCAAACACCGACTTACCGCAGCCGGACTCGCCGACAACACCAACGATCTCGACGGCATCGATATGTAGGTTGAGTTTGTTGACGGCTTCCAGCGCGTTGCCATCGCGGCCCACAAACGAGATGCAGAGGTCGCGCACGTCCAAAAGATGTTCGCTCATGGGCTAGTCCTCCTTGGTCTTGGGGTCGAGGGCGTCGCGCAGACCGTCGCCGGCAAGGTTCAGCGAAAGCACGCTCGCGATGATGGCGATAGCCGGGAAGAAGATCATCCACCAGGCTTTGCGCATCACGTTCTTGCCCGCCTGCAGGATGTTTCCCCAGCTGGCGTCGGGCGCCTTGATACCCAGGTCCAGAAACGAGAGGGCGGCCTCCGAGAGCACGGCCTCGGCAAAGACGAAGGTCGCCTGCACCAGGAAGGGTGCCATAACGTTGGGCACGATATGCAGCCACACGATGCGCGCGGTCGAGGCACCCTGCACGCGCAGGGCTTCTACAAAGGGCTCCTCCTTGACCACCATCGCACGCGAGCGCACGATGCGCGCCATGCTGGGCGTATAGACGATGGAGAGCGCGATGATAACGTTCCACACGCTCGCCCCCATCATCGCCATGAGCGCGATGGCCAGCAGCACGCCCGGAATGGACATAAGGCCGTCGCAAATGCGCATGAGAATATGATCGAGTCTCTCGTTGTAGCACGCATAGGCGCCGATCACCAAGCCGAGCGCACTCGTCGCGAGCGTGACGGCAATGCCAACGCCAAGCGACACGCGCGCGCCCGCGATGACACGGGCAAGCAGGTCGCGGCCAAAGTCATCGCAGCCAAAGGGATGCGCGGGCGAAGGTGCCGAAAGTCGCAACGCCATCTCCTGCGCATTGGGATTAACCGTCCACACCAGCGGACCGACGAGCGCGATCAGCGCAATCGCCAGGAATATGCAGCCGCCGACCACAAACCCCTTGTTGGCAAGAGCCTTCTTAACGTTTGCCATCATGCATCGCCCCATTTGCGAGCGCGCGGGTCAAAAGCGCCGTAGGCAAGGTCGACGGCCAAATTGATCACCGAATTCAACAAGGCGATGACCAACAGCACGCCCTGAATCACCGGATAGTCGCGACGCTCGATAGAGCTCGTGACCAGCTGGCCCAAACCGGGGATGTTAAAAATGGCCTCAGTCACCACGGCGCCCGTAATCAGGGCGCCAAAAGAATAGCCGACCGAGGTGAGAATCGGCAGCGCTGCGTTGCGCAGGGCATGGGCCAGCACCACGCGAACCTCGGAGACGCCCTTGGCACGCGCCGTCTTGACGCAGTCAAGCTGCATGGCCTCGATAACGCTCGAACGGGTCATGCGCATGAGCAGGGCCGCCTGCACGCATCCAAGCGATATGGCCGGCAACGCAAGATAGCGTAAATGGCTGAACCAGCCCTTCGATAGTGGCGCATAGCCGGCCACCGGGAACACGCGCAACGTGACGGCAAACAGCCACATAAGCATGAGCGCCATCAAAAAGCCGGGTATCGCCACGCCCAAAAGAGCAACGACACGCAAGACCGCGTCGGTGCGCGACCCATGTTTGAGGGCAGCGACGACGCCGCAGGGCAGTGCAATCAGCAGCGCGATGAGCTGTGCCAGAAGCGCGAGCGATAGCGTGGGGCCAAAGTGCTCGGCGATCGCCTGCGTGACGGGCTGGCGCATAAAATACGAATCGCCCAGGTCGCCGGTAAGTACGCCGCCCATCCACTCAACGTAGCGCTGCGGCAGCGGCTCGTTGAGTCCCAGGCTATCGTTGACGCGCTCGATCTGGTCGGCCGAAGCCTCCATGCCGAGCATCGAAGAGGCCGGGTCGCCCGGCGTGAGATAGATAATCAAAAACACGACAACCGAGATGATGAGCATCACCGGAACCATCGCGCCTATACGTTTGAGCGTGTACTTCAACATGCGAGGCGTCTATTTCCCCTCTGAACGTGGACAGGGCGTGGCGGCCACAGGGGACCAGACCCCTCCAGCCGCCACGTCATCTATTGCATTACTCCGGACGCTTGGCGTTCCAAATGATGGCCCCGTCGAGCACCTCGACGTCCTCGACGTCTGCCTGGGTGCCCGTGATGGAAGCGTAGTGGCAAAGCGGCTCGATGACGGCGATCTCATAGAGGCGCTCCTGAGCCTCGGCCCACTTCTTGGCCGCAGCGTCGGTGTCCTTGGCGGTGCGGGTCTCGGCCACGAGCTTGAGCGCCTCCTCGTCGGACAGGCCATAGAAGGCCTTGGAGACCGAGAGGGACTGGGCCGGGATGGGCTTGTAGTTGGTGGAGGCCACAAAGAGGTCCCACTGCTCGGGCTTGCCGGAGCGGATGTCCATGAAGGTCGCGAACTCGTAGCTGTCGACCTCGGCGGTGAAACCGGCCTTCTCGAGCTGTTCCTGCAGCGCGACGGTGGCGTTATACATATCCTTGTAGTCGGGGGTGGTCAGTAGCTTGACCGTCTCACCGGCATAGGAGGTCTTGGCCAGGGCCTTCTTGGCGGCCTTGGCGTCGGCCTGGTTAAAGTACTTCTTGCCCGCGTCGGTCGCCCACTGAGTGTTCTCGGGGTTGCCAAGGTTGGGATCGATGTTGAAGAGCTCCTTCTCGCCATAGGCGGCAAGAGCGGCCGCCTCGCAGTCGATAGCCATGAGGGCGCACTTGCGGATCTCCTCGTCGGCGAAGATGCCCTCGTTCATATTGAGGAAGGCGGTCAGAACGCCGGCGTTATGGGTGTAGAGCTTGACGTCGTCGTTGCCGTCGAAGTCGTGGTAGTTCTCGGTGGGGATCTCGCCAGCGATATCGTACTCGCCGGTCTCAAACCCGCTCACGCGCGTGGAGGCCTCGGTCACGAACTGATAGTAGATGTCCTTGGTGGGCGCGGAGACCTTGCCGGTGTAGCCCGAAGCCTTGCCGTGAGCGGCGACATAGTCCTCGTAGCGGGTGAGATGGACGTACTGGTCCTGCTTCCACTCCACAAACTTGTAGGCACCGGTACCCACGTACTCGGTCACGCCGGTATCGCCCGCGGCCTCGATGACCTCGGAGGGGAAGATGCCCGGATACTGGGAGTGGTTGCCCAGGATGATCAGAAAGTCGATGGCGGGCTCGGTCAGCGTGCAGGTGACCTCGTGGTCGCCCGAGGCGGCGAAGGTGGCGCCGGGCAGCAAGCTCGCGGCGCGGTCGTTGACGGTGAGCCAGCGGTTCATCGAGGCCACGACGTCCTCGGAGCCAAACTCCTTGCCGTTGTGGAAGGTG
Organism: Collinsella aerofaciens; assembly: GCF_039758965.1. Taxonomy (GTDB): domain Bacteria; phylum Actinomycetota; class Coriobacteriia; order Coriobacteriales; family Coriobacteriaceae; genus Collinsella; species Collinsella aerofaciens_BR. Next base: position 66,455 of record NZ_JBDMSL010000009.1, read on the forward strand.
ACGCCCTCGCGCAGCTTGATGGTGTAGGTCAGGCCGTCGTCGGAGACCTCATAGCCCTTGGCCAGCACGGGCTGGGGCTCGTAGTCGCTATCGAGGCCAAAGAGCGGCTCGACGACGTTGCAGATGATGTCCATGGTCACAAGCGACGACGTGGTGTGCGGATCGAGACCGTCCGGGCTTGCCGGGAGCGCGATCTGCAGCTCGTCGCGATACTCCACATCCTGGCCGGAGGCAGCGGCGCTACCGCTCTCGGCGCCCGAACCGCCGCAGCCGGTGAGGCCGAGGCCTGCCATGACGCACAGGGCAGCGGAGCCGGTCAGAAAATCGCGACGGGAAACGCCCGCCTTGAAAAGGTCGTTGTTCATTGAGTTCCTTTCGTGTCTGAACAAACGGACAGAATCTGCCGGGACGGCGGAAATCCCCGCCCCGGCAGCTATGCGAAGCCGGTCGGCGCCCTGCGGTGCATCCGGACACCGGCCGGCATGGCAACAGAGAAATCCCTATCGCGTGGGTAGGGGCACCCGGCGGCACAGCTTAGCGCAGGTGCGGCTAAATCGTCTCTAAGAACGCCTCGATGCGGGTCTGGAGCTGGCCGGCGTCCTCACCGGCGTAGTCGGTCGTGATGTGCATAAACGGGATGCCGGCCTCCTCGGCGGCCTTCTCCACGGCAAACGACTCCATCTCGTAGAGCGTGCAGAACTGCAGGGCCACATCCACGATGCCGTCGGCGTGAAGTTCCTTGGCCATCTGGACAATGTCCTTCATACGCTGGTCGTTGGGCGTAAAGACGGCGCAGTTGATCTTAAAGTAGCGCTCGGCGATGGCGTCGAGCATCTCGTCGACCGTCTCGCCGGACTCGTCGACCAGGTCCTTGTAGTAGCGCGAGCCCGTGCAGGACTCCTCGCCCACCACGACGCCACCGGCCTTCTCGATGAGGTTGAACAGCTTCCAGTTGGGCACGGCCATGGGCGTACCGGTGTACAGGATGCGCTTGGTGCCCTTGGGCGCCACGCCCTCGCCGGCTTCAACGCGCTGCTCGCACTCGGCGGCCATGTCGTTGATGGCGCCGGTCAAGCGCGGCGTGTCGTCCATAAAGGCGGCCTGAACGGTCAGCAGGCTGTCGAGACCGCTGATGGGCGCCGGGTCGGCAGCGCGCGTGGCAGCGAGGCGCTGCAGGGCGCGACGCTTCTCGTTGACGGCGTGGATGGCAGCCTTCAGGCGCTCGGGCGTAATCTTGACGCCGCACTCTTCCTCAATCTTGGCGGCAAGCTTTTTAACCTCGGCCTTCCAGGTCACGAGCGTCGACTCGTCATGCACGTTGGGAATATCCATGACGTACATGTTCTTTTGCGTGGCAAAGAACTCGTAGGCCTTCTTCTTGCCATCGCAGGTGTTCTCGCCCACCACCAGATCACTTGACTCAATGTAGGGGCAGACCTCGCCCAGCTTAAAGCCGGCAAAGCTCTTGATGAGCGGGCAGGTGTTGCGCGGCAGATGCTCCTCGACCTTATCGGTCGCCCAGTCGGCACCCGAGCACAGACCCACGGGGATACCGTCGCAGGCGAGCACAATCTCCTCGGGCACGTAGACGCAGAACGAGCCCACGATCTTGGTGGCCTCGCCGGCCTCCTTCTTGTCGAGCATCTCCTTAATGCGGCCGCTATGGATGTTGGTGGCCACAAAGTCCAGGTAGGACGTGGACTTGGGGCGATTGTTCTGCGTCAGGAACATATCGCCGTACATCTGGCCCACGGCGCCCAGCAGCATGTCGTGGTCGGCAAGATTCATGCCGAGGCTTTCCCACATCGGATGGAAATCGAATTCTTCAGCCATGACGGTTCCCCTCTCGAACCAAAAATGAATAGCTACGGTATTTCTGCACGGTGGGTGGCGAAAACCCAGCCGTGCTCAAACCCGGAATTTTGGGGAACCCGCTTTGCGGTCGATTATTTAGTTGTGCGTCGTCTCTCCCGGAGCCGTGAACACACCTGCTCATATGCGACTCCGAGCCATATACAGAGCGCGCGCGGCAACGCGGCGAATGTATGTCGTCTGCGGCATGTGCGCACCCTCCTTTTCTCGTCGAAGGTAACTATATCAACGGTTGTCGTCCAGACGAACACCGCCGACATGCGTACGACAGCGTCGAGATGTGAGCATCTCACTGTCTGATAATTAATTATCAGACAGATAAGGTTTAGTCATGTAGAAATCGGCGAACGGCGAAGTGAAAACAAAGCGGTCGAGGACTACCTCCTCGACCGCATCGCCCCCGCATTATCGGCAAACGAGATGAATCCTGCTTGCATCAAAATGCATGCGCAGAGTCTCACCCGCCTGCGGCAGCTCTTCCACGGGTACACTCACCTTATTCACCTTCCACTGCAAACGCGTGGGCGCATCAGCACGCGGCACGTCCAGCAGCACCAGCCGCTCAAAGCGCGAATCGCTCACACGGGCCACGTGCAAATCATAGCTGTTGCGTCCCCGCTCCGCGCGATTGTCAACATGGAAGTAGCTTGCGCGAATGCCCAGGTACGCTGCATTATCGGGAACCTCGCGACCCACGTTAAAGGTCATGCCCCAGTCGAGGGCCTCAACTTCTTCGTCGCCGATCTTGCGCGCCCGGCTTGTGTTCTTGCAGCCCGTCAGGCGCAGTGCCGCCAGCGTCTGCGGACGGCGGACCACGTCCTCGACGGAGCCGATCTCCTCCACATGCCCGTCGTGCATCACGCAGATGCGCCCGCACAGGCGGCACGCTTCGTCGATGTCGTGGCTCACGTAGAGCACGGTGCGGTTGCATACATCGAACAGGTCGAGCATGTTCTGTTCGAGGGCGCTCTTAAGATAGGAATCGAGTGCGCTCATGGGCTCGTCGAACATAAAAATGCCCGGATGCGCCGCCACCATGCGGGCAAGCGCCACACGTTGTTGCTGACCGCCCGAGAGTCGCGCGGGATAGCGGTCGGCAAAATCGGACAGACCGAAAATGCCCAGATAGCGCTCGGCGAGCTTTTTGCGCGCGGCGGCGTCGCCCGCATCCTTTACACCGGCGCATACGTTATCGGCCACCGTCATGTTGGGAAACAGCTGATAGTTTTGGAACAGCAGGGCGCATTTTCGCTCCTGGGGCGACAGGTTGATGCCCGCCGCCGAGTCAAAAAAAGTCACGCCGTTGACGACGATCTTGCCCTCGTCGGGCGTCTCCACACCGGCAATGCAGCGCAGCGTACAGCTCTTGCCGCAACCCGAGGCACCGAGCAGCGCCACACGATCCTCGCCGGCCTCAAGCTGCATGTCGAGCATAAACCCGGGATAGCGCTTTTTGATATCCAGAACGAGCGACATGGCCTATCGACCTCCCTGCAAAGCGGCATCATCGCGCATGAGCTCGGCCAGCGCCTCGCGATCGATACGCAAGGCATCGCCGCCCGCCGGGTCGAGCGAATCGCCCTGTCCGGCAAGATCTTTGATCCGCTTGCGCTCCGCACGGGAAAGGCCCCGCTCGCGATACTTTTGCGAATGCGCCGTGTACATGTTGATGAATAGGATGACCAGGAAACTGAACGCAATCACAACGGCGACCCAAAAGAGGGCCACCGAGGTGTTGCCGCCCATCCACTCAAAGTAAATCGCAATGGGAATGGTCTGCGTAATGCCGGCATAGTTGCCCGCAAAGAACAGGGTGCAGCCAAACTCGCCCATCGCGCGGGCAAAGGCGAGCACCGTGCCGGCGGCAATCGAGGGCCAGCCAAGCGGCATCATAAGCTTGGTGAAGATGCGACGCTCGGACCAGCCCAGGGTTCGCGCCGCATCGAGCATCTGCGTGTCAAGGCTCTCAAAGGCACCGAGCGCCGTGCGGTAGACCAGGGGAAACGACACCACCACGGCAGATATCACCGCCGCGGGCCAGGTAAAGACGATCGAGACGCCGCGAGCAATAAGCCACCGACCGACCCCGGTCGAGCGGCCAAACAGCATGAGGAGCAGAAAGCCGCAGACCGTGGGCGGCAGCACCATAGGGATGGTAAAGACCGAGTCGAGCAGGCCCTTGATGCGACTCGAGGTACCCATAGTCTTCCACGCGGCGAACAGGCCCAGCGCAAAGGAGATCAGCAGGGCAAGGCCGCTCGTTTTTATGGACACCCAAAACGGGCGATAGTCGATGTCGCACAAAAAGGAGGTCAGAGAGGTCCAGGGCCCCTGCTCATCCCGCAATACGACAGACGATGCTTCTACCATTTGAGCGCTATCAAGCCAACGCGCGCCGCCCTTGGCATCACCCGAGGCTGATGCAATCACCACATAGCGGTCCCCATCCGCACCGCGCTCGTCAAAGCCATAGGTATACCCGCCGGAATCAAACGTTGTTTCCGCCGTGACATACCAAGGAAGATCCACGTCCCCCAGCTGCGCACCTCCCATGCAGTTTGCGCTGTCGAGCTTACAGACGAGGGCCTTGAGACCCGATACGCACTCGTTGTCCTGCGGATCCAATCCATACTTCTCGACCGCCTTGGGCGATATCCACACCACAACGCGATCGGCAGCAGGCGCCACCACAAGGTCCACGTCCTCGTCAACGGGAAACCGGTAGCCCTCAGGCTGGCCCTCCATGGCACGAGCGGTCCCCTTGGCCAGCCGCTCAAAACCCTCGATCCCATAGGAAAGCCCATGAGCGGTCGCAGCAACCTGGGCCCCGTCCTCAGCGTCCCCAGCAAACGCAAATCCCGGCACCCAGCAAAGCGCGAAGGTCAAAGCACAGGCGACAAGCATGCGGAATCTATTAAGCACGAAAAGCTCCAAGCGAATACAAGAACGGAGTGAAACACAAAACGATGGAATTATCGCGCCAAGCCGCACTACGCGGAAAGCTCAAAGCCGTACTTGGCCCAAATCTTCTGAGCCTTCTTGTTGGTCAGACAGAAGTCGATGAACGCCTTGGCTTCGTCGGCGTGCTCGGAGCTCTCGGCAACGGCACCCGGATACACGATGGGCTTGTGCGAGTCCTCGGGACACACGAAGGCCTCCTCGATGCCGTCGTAGCGGAAGATATCGGAGCTGTAGACAAATCCAGCCACGCAGTCGCCCGTGGACACATAGGCGGCGGCGGTACCAACTTTGTCGGCCAGGGCCACCTTGTCGGCGATCTCGGGCGCATACTCGCCGTCGTCGCCCTCGATGCCGGTGTAGAGGCCCACGGAAGCCAGCGCCTGGTTGGCGTACTTGCCGGCGGGGACGGTCTTGGCGTCGCCGATGGCGATCTTGCCGTCCAGGTTCGCGACGTCGGCGATGGCCTCGATCTTGGTGTCGGAGCCCTCGGCGCGAATAATCACGAGGTCGTTGACGAACATGTCCTCACGCGTGTCGGCGTCGACGAGCTCGGCGGTCTCAGCGTCATCCATGGTACCCTTGGAAGCGGTGATGAGCACGTCGACCGTGGCGCCGGCCTTCATCTGCTCAACGAGGTCGCCGGAGGCCTTAAACTGCGTATCGGCAAAGGTGGTGCCGGTCTGGTCGGTGTAGAGCTCCTGGACCTCGGGAAGGGCCTTCTCGAGGGAGTTGGCGGCAAAGACCTGCAGCTCGACGGTTTCCTTCTTGGAAGAGGCCTTGGCGGAGCCGGCATCGGATCCGGCCGGCTCGGACGTCTTGCTGCCCGAGCAACCGGCAAGACCAAGGCCGGCAGCGGCGACAGCAGAAAGTGAGACGAATCCGCGGCGAGAAACCAAATCGAACATATTCAACCCTTTCGGACCTTGTGCCCGGGTACCCCACCGCGGGCTTTAATCTGCAACCAGATTATACTTCTGCGCGAATAATGTTAGTGAGAAATTATTCTCGCCAGAGAATATAGTTTCGAGTTAGCGTGCACCTCGGCGTCGCTTCGGCGGAAAACAAAGGCGGAGCAGCCGTTTAGGTCGCCCCGCCGCAGGTAAACCGCTTAGTTGGTATGTCCGCCGCCCGCTGTCATCTGAGCTGCGTGCTCCAGCTGATCTGCTATGGCCTCCCAGCTTTCGCGGGCGGCCTTCGTAGAACCGGGAAAGTTTACGACAAGTGTATGACCTCGTTGCATGCAAATAGCGCGCGAGAGCATGGCGCGGCGCGTCTTGGTCATGGAGTACGCACGGATCGCCTCGGCAATACCCGGCACATCGCGGTCGCAGACGGCACGCGTCGCCTCGGGCGTCACATCGCGCATCGAAAGCCCCGTGCCGCCGCAGGTGAGCACGACATTGGCGTGACACTCATCGGCGGCCTCCACGATGGCATCACCAATCTCGCTGACGTCGTCGCGCACGACCACATGTGAGGCGACCGTCCAGCCCTGTGCCTCGATAAGCTCCTCGAGTGCGGCCCCAGCCTCGTCCTGGGCAAGGTCGCGCGTATCCGAGCACGTCACGATCGAAATCTTCAACTCCATAGCGATCCTCCTATAGCACCGTTCCCTCAGGCAGGTCGACACGCACGACATCCACGACGTCGCCCGCCGCAAGGTCGCACGGTCCTTCGTCAATACGCAACAGGCAATTGGCCCGCTGCATCGTGCCGAGCAGCGCCGAATTCTGCGTCTTGGCCTCGGTCACCAACAGCTCACCGGTCTCGGGGTCGCGCAAAACCGTGGCGCGATCGAAGAAGCGGCGATGCTGTCGCTTTTTCACGCCATGTGTGAGCGTCGCCTGCTGCACGGGACGCACGCCCTCGGCAAAGCCGCGCATCTTGCGGATCGCCGGACGGGCAAGCATCTCAAAGCCTACATACGCCGCGGCCGGATTGCCTGAAAGCCCTAGGTAGGGCTTACCCCCGAGCAAGCCAAACGTGATGGCCTTGCCCGGACGCATCGAGATGCGGTCAAACAGCACCTCGCCCTCGCGCCGGACGAGCGCCGTCACATAGTCGTAATCGCCCGCCGAGGCGCCACCGCTCGTAATGACAAAATCGCACTCTCGCGTGGCGCGATGTACCAGCTCGGCAATCGCCTGCTCATCATCGGGCGCGATGCCGTAGAACACGGGCTCGGCGCCGGCATCGAGTGCCTCGGCCATCAGCGCCGAGGAGTTGGAATCGCGAATCTGACCACGCGCCGGTACCTTACTCGGTGCGACCAGTTCCGTGCCCAGCGAGATGATGCCCACACGCGGGGCAGCGTGCACCTTCACGTTCGCATACCCGGCGCTCGCCAGCAGGCCGGCGCCGGCCGGAGCCACAACCTCGCCAGCGCGCATCACGACGTCGCCGGCATGGGCTTCCTCAGCAGCCGAGCGAACGTTCTCCCCCACCTTGGCCGGCGCCGAGAAGCGAACGTGCGAACCCTCGTTGCCATCGCCGTCGAGCACATCGACGATCTCGTACTTCACCACGGCATCGGCACCTTCGGGTACCGGCGCGCCCGTCATGATGCGAACCGTCTCGCCCGCGCCGATTGCGCCCTCAAACACATTGCCCGCGGCCTCGTGTCCGATAACGTCGAGCGTCACCGGCGCCTCGCCAGATGCCTGCGCCAAGTCCGCCGAGCGCACGGCATATCCGTCCATAGCGCTGTTGGCAAACGGCGAGATGTCGATATCGGCCACCGCGTCCTCGGCCAAGGGAAAACCAGCCGCCTGCCACACGGGAATCTCGACGAGATCGGACGGAGCAACGTGCGACAAAACAATCGACTGCGCGTCCTCCAGCGGAATGAGTTTCTCTGCCATATGCACCTCTTAATGCCACGGCGCACAACAGGGGCGCCGATTCTTTATGCTTGTCTCAGTATAATCCCCCGATGCACGGCCGCGACTCGGTCTGTACCCGCAAATACACCTGTCGGTTGCAGGCCGCGAAACAGAATGGAAACCAACCCACCGGCTCGTCGCGTTTACCGCGTTTTATAATGCTTGCGTTGCAACCTAAAAGAGGAACGTATGGCTCATAACGACAAAACCGAAAGCGCAAACGAAACGCAGGATCATTCCCAGCCGCTCGACGACGGCGGCTTTTTCTCCCTGAACGACGTCATCACGGCAGGCAGGCATCAGATCACCCGCTCCGAGCAGCTCTTGGCTGCCGACACGCGCCGCAACGCCCGCAACCTACTCGCGAGCGCTAAGTTGCTCGTACTCGTCGTCATCGTCTCGCTCGCCATGGGCGTTGCCGCTTGGGCGTTTTTGGCCTCGTTGAATATCGCGACCGACTATCGCGAGCACCATGTGTGGGTCTACGCCTTGCTTCCCGTTGTGGGCGTTGCTACCGCATGGGTGTACAAAAACCACGGTCTTGCCGCCAAGCGTGGCAACAACCTGGTCATCGACTCCGCTCTGGGCACACGCCTCATCCATATGCGCATGGCCGTCCTCACGTTTGTGTGCTCCACGCTCACGCACCTAACGGGCGGATCGGCCGGTCGCGAGGGAGCCGCGGTGCAGATTGGCGGCACCATCGCCAGCAACATCTCGAGCCTCGCCCACCTCAAAAAGCATGACCACCACGACCTCATGCTCGCCGGCATCTCGTCGGCCTTTGGCGCCGTATTCGGCTCGCCCCTTGCCGGAGCTTTCTTTGGCATGGAGATGTGCTTTATCGGCAAGATCGACTACACGGCGGGCATCTACTGCCTGGTCGCCTCATTTACCGGCTACTTTACATCACTCGCCCTAGGTACCGAGTACGAGGCGAATGTTATCGCCAGCGTTCCCGCTATGACGCCCAAAACGGTCGTCATCGTTGTTATCAGCGCAATTATCTTCGGTCTGACGGCACGCCTCTTTGCCTGGTCGGTTCGAACCGTCAAGAGCCTGTACGGTCGCTTTATCACCAATTACCTCGTTCGCGCACTCATCGGCGCACTCGTGGTTTTGGCCGCCTATGCCCTTCTCGACGCTTGGAACTACGCCGGCCTTTCCACGTGGCTTTCCGGCGCCGGATTTGCCGGCAACACCACCCTGGCGGACGCAGCCATCAAGTTGGTCGTCACAGCGCTCACCCTGGGCGCCGGCTTCCAAGGCGGCGAGGTCACGCCCCTGTTTGGTATCGGTGCGGCGCTCGGCGGCTGGATCGGTTGCCTCGTCGGAATCGACCCCAGCTTTCTGGCGGCGCTGGGCATGCTCGGCGTGTTCTGCGCCGGCCTCAACGTGCCCATCACCACCTGTATGATGGCCATCGACCTGTTCCACGGCACGGCAGCCGGGTTCTTTGTCATCGTGGCCTTTATCAGCTACCTAACCGCCGGACACCGCGGCGTGTACCCCGCCCAGCGCATCATCTCGCCCAAGCGCCGTTCGCTTATTGTGGATGAGGGCGGTACGGTAGCGGATGCTATCGAGCGCCACAACGACCTGATAGAGTAGACGTAAGTATTCGACGTGCAGCCACAATCGGGGGCAATTCGACCTGAGCGCGACCGCACCGTCACGTCATACGCCGGGAGTCGCCCCATGCACGCAACTAATTTTGGTCGCACGCTCATCATCGCCAACCCAGCAGCCCAATCGGGTGCGGCGCACGAAGTTGCCGAGCGCCTGCAACGCTTTTTGGATATGACCGCGCGAGCATCCCAGTTTGACCTGGTGCTGACCGAGCGCATGGGACACGCCAAGGAGCTGGCCGCACAGGCTCAGGGCTATCGCACCGTTATCGCCCTTGGCGGCGACGGCGTGATTCACGAGGTCGTCAACGGGCTTATGACGCAAGAGGAGGACGCCCGCCCCGCTCTTGCCATCCTACCCGTGGGCTCTGGCAACGATTTTGCCCAAACGCTCGGCATCGACGATTTCTCCGGCAAGGATTTTGGCGCACTGCTCACCTGTGAGCTGCAGCGTCAGGACATCGGGCGCATTCGTTCATGGAACCCCGCAAGCGGCAGCGGCGAGGCTACCGTTGAGTACTACGACCAGACGCTTTCGGTCGGCATCGATGCCGCCATCGGCCTTGGCACCACCGAGCTGCGCAAAAAGACCGGCTTGACGGGCGCGCCACTCTACACCCTCTCGGGACTTGAGCAGTTTGGTCTGCGCTATCGCAACTACCCCATGACCATCAGCTTTGATGGCGCGCCCGCCGAGCGCGTGCGGGCGATCATCATGGCAATTCAGCTGGGTCCTACCTATGGCTCGGGCTATCGCATCTGCCCCGATGCCGACCCCTGCGACGGCGTACTCGACGTCTGCTACGCCTGCGGCCCTGTCCCTCGCGCGGTTGCCCTGCCTATGTTTCTTTCGGCCAAGGACGGCCACCATACCAAGTTGCCACCGGTTCGCATGCGTCGTTGCCGTCATGCCGAGCTCACGTTCGAGGAGCCCGACTACCCCATCCAGGCCGACGGCGAGCCCGTTGTCGCCTCGCGCATCGAGGTCGACATCCTTGCCGGCGTCCTCCACGTCTGGCATCCCACCCGCTAACCCCACCTAAGTTGCGGTGAAATAGGGACTGTTTATGCATCTAAAGCCGCAAAACAGTCCCTATTTCACCGCAACTTATTGATAAGATCATTCCTCCCCGCCCAGCTTGCGACGGTTGGCCTTTTTAATCGCATTGAAGTGTTTGTCGTTGAGCCTGCGCTGGCGCGATCGCTGAGGCACCTTGGTCTTTACGCGGCGGCGCGGCGGACGCCCGCGACGCTCAAGCTCAGCGCGCAGCTTACGTAGGCAGCTGCTACGGTTTTGGAACTGACTGCGGCTCTCGCGCGCCATCACGACAATCCCCGAAGGGATATGTTTCATGCGTACCGCCGAGTCCGTCGTGTTCACGCCCTGTCCGCCCGGACCCGTCGCGCGAAACACCTGCACCTCGCAATCGCGCGCCAACTCCTCGGCCGACATCTCGGCATAGCGCGCATACTCGCGCCATCCCATCTTATTCTCATCCATATCAACACCTCCCCTCATACAAAAAATGTGACAAAGGGACAGTCCCTTTGTCACATCGCATACCAATCGCTTGTGTTGCGCGCTTAGGCGAAGGTGATCTCGCCGTTCTCGCAGTCCATATCGGCGATACGTGCCAGGCTCTCAACGCGGAAGCCGCGCTTACGGAGCTTATCGCCGCCGCCCTGGAAGCCCTTCTCAACGGCGATGCCAATGCCGGCAACTTCGGCGCCCGCAGCCTCGCAGATCTTGATAAGGCCCTCAAGCGCGCAGCCGTTGGCCAGGAAGTCGTCGATAATCAGGACCTTGTCGCCCTCGGACAGGAAGCGCTTACCCACAATGACCGGGTACTCCTTCTGCTTGGTAAAGGAGTAGATGGTCGTGGCATACTGCTCGCCGTCGAGGTTGATGGACTGCGCCTTCTTGGCAAAGACCACCGGCACGCCGCCAAAATGCTGAGCCGCGATGCAAGCCATGCCAATGCCCGAAGCCTCAATCGTCAGGATCTTGTTGATCTCGACACCCTCGAACAGTCGGGCCCACTCGGCGCCCATGTGGTCGAACAGCTCAACGTCGCATTGGTGGTTGAGGAAGGCATCAACCTTAAGGACGTTACCGGCCTTTACGATGCCGTCATGGCGAATACGATCCTCAAGCTCCTGCATGGCGCAACCCCTTCTCGCGGCAACGATACCGCGCGATTAATAAACGTTGTTCGATAGTCTACCACGGACCGACCCCCGCCCGTCCCACAAGCCGCATCGCACCACAAACCAGTCTTTTTGGGACGGCGCGAATCGTGGCAGACAGCCTCCCAACACGCTAATGGCGGGCGCGCATCTTCACCAAACGCACCATGGCAAGCGCAAAGCCCACAGCGGCCACAGCCATCAACACATAGAACACCGAACGGAAACCAAACAGGAACACATCCGGACGTCCTGCAACAAAACTGGTCACGGCCTCGCCCATCGCCACGCTCATCTGTCCATACAGGATATTCGACGCCACCGTAATGCCGAGTGCCATACCCGCATAACGCGCCAGGCTACCCAGACTACCCGCAAAGCCAAGTGCCTCGCGCGGAGCCGAGCCCATGTACAGCGAGTTGTTGGGGCTCTGGAAAATCGACGTACCGCACGACATAAATGCGACGCAGCACACGATCACAGGGATAGAAGAGTGCTCGTCGAGCGTGCTTACTGCAAAGAGACCGCACACATACACGCCCAGGCCGACCGCCGTGGGACCCTCGCAGCCAACACGGTCCGAAACCGTTCCCGAAAGCGGGCCGATAAAGGCATTCACCATTGGCAGCGCCAAAAAGAGCAATCCGGAAATGTCAGAACCAAAGCCGTGGGCGTCCTGAAAATAGAACGGCAGGATAAACTCGGATGCGCCAATGCCAACGAACACGATGAGCATGCAGGCAAGGTTGATGGTGAAGGCCGAATTTGCAAAGCAGCAACGAGCGGCCTCGATCAGGGACATGGGGCGCTCGCCGGCCTCCGGCTTAACATGCGGCAGCGTGTAGAGCCCCACGATAAACGAGATTACGCCAATAGGCAGGTTGATGAGGAAGATACTCTCCCAGGGAAAGCTTGCCACCAGCATGCCACCGAGCACGGGGCCACACATCATGCCGAGGGCCACGAAGGTCGCGAGAATACCCATGGCACGGCCTCGTTCGCGCGCCGGAAACGACTCGGTGATGATACCCATGTTGTTGGCCATGGCCGCCGCGCAACCGACGCCCTGAACAATGCGTGCCAGGATAAGAACCTCGAGCGAGGACGAAAGGCCGCACAGCAGCGAACCGACCGAAAAGACGATGACGCCCAGCTGGAACACATTCACCTTGCCGCGCACGTCGCCCAGACGGCCAAACGGCAACATAGCCACGCATGTCGCAAGCAGATACACCGAGCTTACCAGCTGAATGCGATCGAGGCCCACGCCCAGCTCCTTTTGCATCACGGGCAGCGCCACGGTCACGACGGTCGAATCCAGACACACCATAAACGTCATGATGAGCACGGTAAACAGAATCGCCCACTTGTTCTTGCCATGGGTGTCGCCCTCTAGGGCAATGTGCTCGCGGCGCAGCTGCTCTGCAGTTTTCTCCATATCCATCCTTTCGAGTGGCCCAACGCAAAAAAACGGGGCCCCAATCGCCTGCAAACAGCCGCAATTGGGGTCCCGCCTACGGAATCGGAACGAAAGGTCACCGAAGCTTTCTGCCAGCATCGGCGCCTTGCACGAACGCTAGCCTAGCACTGCTCGAGCGCCTGCTCAAGGTCGGCAATCAGATCGGCCGTGTCCTCGAGACCGCACGACAGGCGCACCATGTCGGCGGAGATGCCACAGGCGATGAGCTCCTCATCGTTCATCTGGCGATGCGTGGCGTTAGCAGGATGCAGGCAGCAAGTGCGGGCGTCGGCCACGTGTGTGGCGATCTGGGCGAGCTTGAGGCTCTTCATAAAGGTCTCGGCCGCCGCGCGACCACCGTTAAAGCCAAAGCTCACAACGCCGCAGGTACCGTTGGGCATGTACTTCTGAGCCAGGTCATAGTACTTGTCGCCCTCCAAACCCGGATAGCTCACGAAGCGTACCTTGGGGTGACTCTGCAGGAACTTGGCAACGGCCAGGCCGTTCTCGCAATGACGCGGCATGCGCACATGCAGGCTCTCGAGCGAGCTGTTCAGGAAGAAGGCCGCCTGCGGGTTCTGCATGGGGCCGAGGTCACGCATGAGCTGAGCGGTTGCCTTGGTAATGAAGGCGCCCTCGCGACCGAACTTCTCGGCATACGTCACGCCGTGGTAGCTCTCGTCGGGCGTGGTGAGACCCGGGAACTTGTCCGCATGGGCCATCCAGTCAAACTGACCGTGGTCGACGATTACGCCGCCCAGGTAGGCAGCATGTCCATCCATGTACTTGGTGGTGGAGTGCGTAACGATGTCGGCGCCCCACTCAAAGGGGCGGCACATCACGGGCGTCGGGAAGGTGTTGTCGACCATCAGCGGCACGCCGTGGTCATGCGCGGCCTTGGCAAAGCGCTCAATATCGAGCACGGCAAGGGCGGGGTTGGCGATGGTCTCGCCAAAGACGAGCTTGGTGTTGGGTTGGAAGGCTGCCTCCAACTCCTCATCGGTGCAGTCGGGGGCAACGAACGTGCAGGTCAGCCCCATACGGCCCATGGTGTGGGCGAGCAAGTTGTACGTGCCGCCATAGATGGCAGAGCTCGCGACTACGTGATCGCCGGCACCGGCCACGTTAAAGATCGCAAGGAAATTCGCGGCCATGCCCGAGCTCGTGAGCATCGCGGCAGTGCCGCCCTCCATCTCGCAGATCTTGGCGGCAACCAGATCGCACGTGGGGTTCTGCAGACGGCTATAGAAGTAGCCCGACTCCTCCAGGTCAAAAAGCTTGCCCATGTGCTCGGACGTGTCGTACTTCCACGTGGTGGACTGGTAGATGGGCACCTGACGCGGCTCGGCATCTCCCGGGTGATAGCCGCCCTGAACACACGTCGTACCGATGGTCTGCTTGCTCATATCTAGCTCCCTTGCCTGGGTTTTAGTTTTATTCGGTTCACGATACCGCTACCCCGCACCCCTCTCAACCCATCCCCAAGGTAGGTTATGTGACTAATTGATCAGGGGTATTTATCTCAAGCCTTGGGCATTTGCTCGATAGATAAAATGAGGCATCCATGAAGCTCTCGATGATTACACGCACCGTCACGGGTACCATAGGCGGGTACACCGTGACCAAGGAGACAACGATGAAGCAAATCAATACGGCCCAGCTCGACATCACCGCCTGTCAGGCTCAGGCTGCCGAATACCACGCCCGCGGCTTTAACTGCGCACAGGCCGTTGCCTGCACGCTCGCACCTGCCGTCGGGCTCGACCCCCAGACCGCCTTTACCCTCACCGAGGGCTTTGGCGCCGGCATGGGTGGCATGACCGAGACCTGCGGCGCCATCTCGGGCGCTGTTGCCATCATGGGCTTTGTAATGAGCGACGGCATGGAGAACCCCAAGACCAAAGGCCAGACCTACAAGCTGTCGCGCGAGATTGCCAAGCGATTTGGCGAGAAGAACACGACGACCGTCTGCGGCACGCTCAAGGGCATCGGATCGGATAAAGGTCCGCTCCGCAGCTGCCCCGGCTGCATCGACGATGCCGTCGAGATTGCCTGCGATGTGCTAAAGCAGCTCGCCGAGTAAACGGCTGCAACAGAAATCGACGGCCGGCGCGCTTGGGATTCATCCAAAAGCACGCCGGCCGTCGCCGTTAGAACTCCGCAAACTCGGGAGCGCCAACCTCAATCTCCTCGCGCCCCGCCATAAGCTCGCGCATCTTAGCGCAAAACGGTTCCTGCTCCCCCGCCTTGAACACCAAATGAAGTGTCACGGCATCCGCGTAATCGGTATCCGAAACCTTGGCACCCGAATCCTGCGCCAAGCGAAGCACCTGCTCATACTGCGGATACGCCACATGCACATCAACCGGCACGACACTCGTCATCTCGACGATCTGCCCAGCCTCCTGAGCAGCTGCCACCGCCGCTTGCGTCGCCGCGGTATAGGCTCGCACCAAACCACCGGGCCCCAACAGCGTGCCACCAAAATAGCGCGTCACCACGCAGCAAACATTTTTGAGCCCTGCGCCGCGCAGCACCTCGAGCGTCGGCATGCCGCTCGTGCGGCTCGGCTCACCGTCATCGCTCTGGCGCTCACGTCCATCGACCAAAATCCACGCGGGAACATTGTGTCGAGCGTCGTAATGACGCTTGCGAACGGTCTCGATAAAGGCATTCGCCTCATCTTCGGACTCAATATGGACCAGCTGGGCAATAAACCGGCTCTTGCGGTCAACGAACTCGCCCGTAGCCTCAATATTCGATTGCAAAGTAAAATAGCTGTCCAACAAAGCCCCTCAACAAAATAAAGCGCAGCAACAAACAGCCTCAATAATACGATAACCCTAGTAAAAAGAATGACAACGCCGATGATTCCGTCAACGAAAGCGAGAACCCGTCAGCGCGAGCAAGGTGCCTTGAAAGCCGGGGGCATTGACCTTATGGTCATGCCCGAAGGCTTGAAAGGCAGATTGCCGCGCTGACGGGTTCGCAGCGTCAACAAAGTGCCGAGTGGGCCGATAAGCCGGGTTCTGTCGTGAACGGTCATTTATCTTGTCTGCACGTTACCATGCAGCTCCACGCACGCTACCCGAACGCGGACCGGGCCGGCCCATAGCGTTCCTATTCGCGCTTGCTCCGGATGGGGCTTGCCAAGCCGCCGTGTTGCCACGACGCTGGTGGTCTCTTACACCACCGTTTCAGCTTTTCCCTTTACGCCTTGCGGCGCAGGTGGGAGTCTTCTTTTCTGCGGCGCTTTCCGTCGGATCACTCCGCCCGGCCGTTAGCCGGCATCCCGCCCTCTGGAGCCCGGACTTTCCTCACGCGTGCTGCAAGCAGCACATCGCGCGACCGTCTGGCCCACTCAGCAGTGCAAGAGTGTAGCACACCGTTGCCGCAGGCAATGGCACAACACAAGCGTTCGACACGATAAACCAAGAACCGCGCTATGCAGTACAATAGGGTTGTCGATGGGCAACGTCGTCAGTCGAGACGCGACCGCGCTCCGCACCCCTCCGTCTACTCGGTGCGTTCCCGCCTCCTCCCCGAGGCGGGATGTCGGCATTTTTCATGCACCGACAACCCAATAGTCTGCGAACAGCCAGGGCAGCATCGCGCACGGGCAGCATCGCGTACCTCAGCAACAAATGCAAAAAGGGACCCGTCCATTGCGGACGGATCCCTTAAAACAAGTGATCTTAAAACAAGTGATCGTCAAACCGATTTACTCGGCGTCGGTCTCCTCGTCCTTCTTCTCGGAAGGCAGCGGGGTAACCTCGATCTCGACGCCCAGAGTCTCAGCAGCAGACTTCATGGACAGGGAGATACGACGACGGTCGAGGTCGATCTCCATGACCTTGACCTGAACCTTGTCGCCCACATGGGTGACCTGAGAAGGCTGATCGACGTGCTTGTTGGCCATCTCGGAGATGTGCACCAGGCCCTCGATGCCCTCGCCCAGGTCGACGAAAGCGCCGAACGGGACAAGCTTGGTCACAGTGCCCTCGACGATAGCGCCGACGGGGTACTTCTTGACCAGTGCACGCCACGGATCCTCGGTGGTCTGCTTGAGACCCAGGGAGATGCGCTCGCGGTTGAGATCGACGTCGAGAACCTCGACCTCGACCTCCTGGCCGACCTTGACAACCTCGGAAGGATGGTTGACGTGGTTCCAGGAGAGCTCGGAGATGTGGATGAGGCCGTCGATACCGCCGAGGTCGACGAAGGCGCCGAAGTCGACGATGGAGGAAACGGTGCCCTGGAGACGCATGCCAGACTTGAGCTTGGACAGGATCTCGGAGCGCTCGGCCTTACGGGACTCCTCGAGCACGACGCGACGGGAGAGGACGACGTTGTTGCGGTTGCGGTCCATCTCGATGACGCGGGCCTCGATGCGGGTGCCCATGTAGGAGGTGAGGTCCTTGACACGACGGAGGTCGACGAGGGAAGCGGGCAGGAAGCCACGCAGGCCGATGTCGAGGATCAGGCCGCCCTTGACAACCTCGATAACCTCGCCCTCGACGTTCTCGCCGGAGTTGAACTTCTCCTCGATGCGGTTCCAAGCACGCTCGTACTCGGCACGCTTCTTGGACAGGACCAGACGGCCGTCCTTGTCCTCCTTCTGGAGAACCAGAGCCTCGATGGGATCACCGAGTGCAACGATGTCTGCAGGGTTAGCGTCCTTGCGGATGGACAGCTCGCGGACCGGGATAACGCCCTCGGACTTGAATCCGATGTCAACGAGCACCTCGTCATGCTCGATCTTAACGACAGTGCCGTTAACGAGATCGCCCTCATCAAAGTCGGTAATCGTACCGTCGATGAGGTTGTTCATCTCCTCCTCGTTGACATCGTCAAGAGAGAAAATGGACGAGTTCTGAATCTCACTCAAAGGTGGACCCCTTTCGAACTACGGGGCCCCGATTGCTAGGACCTACAGAAGGGTGCGACAAGCACACAACGTTTAGGAACACTCGGGAGCCGACAGATACTAATGTGACGCTTATGCAATCACGTTCGTATAGGTTACGGGGAAATCATTTCGATTTCAAGCGTGAACTGCGATTTTTTACTCGTGTGGAGACTTTTTCGTAATCTTATGAACACACGTCTCCGCAACTTGACGATAACCAGCCAGGCATTCGGCTTTGGGGTAAAGTATCCGGAGCCAACAACTCTAGATCAAATTTACGAGAAAGGTGCCCGCGTGCTCAAAGCAGTCGTTTTCGATATGGACGAGACGCTTCTCAGCATCAACCTCAACGCGTTCATCCTTCGCTATTTTAAGGATGTCTCTTCGATGCTCGCGGATATCGGCCGCCGCAGCCGCGGTGGCACGATGGCACGCCTCGGCACCATCCTGGTCGACCTCAACGCCAATCGCCGCAGCGGCACGGACAACCGCACCAATCTTGAGTTTTACCAAGAAGAGGTCGAGCGCCGATGCGGGATCTGCCTCTCCGATCCCCTCATCTACGAGGCGTTTACCTACTACGAACGCGAAGTTCTTCCGTACAAGAACGACGATATCATTAACGCCCACGCCATGCCGGGCGCACACGCCGCGCTCCAGGCCGTACAGGACGCAGGGCTGCGCTACGCGCTCTTTACCAACCCCAGCTTTCCCCAGGGGGCCATCGAATGCCGCATGGGTTGGGGCGACCTGGCTGACGCCCCCTTTGAACTCGTGACGCACATGGGAAACGCTAGCCGCTGCAAGCCTGATGCCACCTACTATCTAGAGCAGCTTCAGGTGATGGGGCTCGAGCCGCACGAGGTCCTTATGGTGGGCAACGATCCCAAACGCGACTTCCCCAGCCCCGCCTGCGGCATTCAGACTGCCTATGTGGGCCAAGGCAAGCCCAGCCGAGCCACCTGGTGCGGAACCATGGAAGACTTCGCCCGCGACTTCAACGCCGTAATCGAAGCCTTCTACGAGCACCAAATA
Organism: Collinsella aerofaciens; assembly: GCF_039758965.1. GTDB lineage: Bacteria > Actinomycetota > Coriobacteriia > Coriobacteriales > Coriobacteriaceae > Collinsella > Collinsella aerofaciens_BR. The sequence continues at coordinate 85,388 of NZ_JBDMSL010000009.1, forward strand.
GCCGACGAACTGTCGTAGGACCCCTCCCTCGCTCCAAAAAAAGCGCCACAGGTTGAGCATAAGTCAGCGAAAACGCCCCTAAGCGAGCAATGTGCCTTGAAAGAGGAGGGCATAGGCCTTCTGGCCATGCCCGACGATTGAAAGGCAGATTGCCGCTTAGGGGCGTTTGCAGCGTCGACTGGTTACGCGGTTTGGTAAAACCGCGTAACTAACAAACCTGGGTTTTGCCGATCATGATGTTGAGGATCTCGACGTCGGTGTCCTTCATGCCCACGCGGCCCACGTAGCCCATGCTGGCGATTGTCTGCTCAACGGTATCCTGGATCAGGCCCTCGCCGGCGCGGAAGCCGCGACCCTGCATAGCCATATCGTGGCCCAGAATCGCCGCATCAACGGCAGCCGAGATCTTGGCGGCACAGCTCGCCTTGGCGCCGTCGCACACGATGCCGCCCACATTACCGAGCGTGTTCGAGACCGTCGCGCCAATCTGTTCGCGCGTGCCACCGCACAGCCAGGTAATCGCAGCGCCGGAGCCGCACGCAGCGCAAATAGCACCGCAAAACGCCGAGAGCGCGCCAATATAGCTCTTGATATGCACGGCAATAAGATCGGACAGCATCACGGCGCGCACCAGGCGCTCGTGGTCGCAGCGCAGGTACTCGGCATACTCCATGACGGGCAATGCGCAGGTAATGCCCTGATTGCCCGAGCCGCACACAATGGCGACCGGCAGCGCGCAACCGTTCATGCGGGCGTCGGACCCGGCGGCCGCACGGGCACGGGCACGGCAGGCGACGTCATCGGCACGAGCACCCAGCAGCGTACGACCCACCTCGGCGCCCCAAGCGTGCGCGAGACCCTCGGCACTGATCGCGCCATTCAGCTCAATCTGACGCTCAACGGCAGCACGGGCGTCCTCAATGTCACCGTCCTCGATAAAGTCGATGATGGACTCGATGCTCATAGGGGTATCGGCGTTATCTGCCGCACGCTCGGCCACCACGCGCTCGGCGCAGGCGGCGCACTCCCCCGCCGACTTGCCGCATACCGGAATACCATCGAGCGTATGGCACGTGACATTGGTGTGGTGATCGGTAATCTCGACGACCGCGGTATGGCCCCCGGCCGTCGCAGTCACCTTGATGTAGAGGTTGGGCACACCCTCGACAAGCGACACATCGCAGTAGCCGGCGTCGGCGAGGAGCTCGGCCACACGAGCGCGGTCTTCATCGTTAACGCTCTCGAGCACCTCAAGTGCGCTCTTAGCGTCGCCGCCCACGGCACCCAGCACGGCCGCGGCCTCAATACCGTGCATACCGCCCGAGTTGGGCACGGTCACGCTCTTGACGTTCTTGATGATGTTGCCCGAGCAGGCAACATCCATATGATCGGGTTCGCAACCGAGCGTCTGGCTCGCCAGCGCCGCTGCATAGGCAACGGCAATGGGCTCGGTGCAGCCGAGTGCACAGACAAGCTCGCGGTTCAAAACATCGCAAAACGCGGCATCACGGATGGAATCGGTGGGCATAGGTATCTCCTGCTTGCATAACGGGCTGGGCTCTCAAAAAAGTTAGCTCCTTTATTTGATAACAATGCATCAAAAACCGCAACCATGGTTCCGGCGGACGGCGCTCAAGCACAAATTGGCGGCATTATTCATGAGAAGCCGGTCTTGTTGCCTGCTAAAGCGTTTGACCAAAAAACGCCCGAGCGTTTACGCAAAAGTCGCGCTATCATGCAGTCGAACGCGGTAAACACCTTTAGCATTTGCGCCGCACAGACCAGAGAGGAACCATCCATGAAGATCGGTATCGGTAACGACCACGCCGCCGTCGAGCTCAAGAACATCATTTCCGAGCACCTGAAGGAGCGCGGCTGCGAGGTCGTGAACTTTGGCACCGACACCTCCGAAAGCTTTGACTACCCCATCGCCGGCTACAAGGTGGGTAAGGCCGTTGCCAACGGCGACGTCGACCTGGGCATCCTCATCTGTGGCACCGGTGTCGGGATTAGCCTGGCTGCCAACAAGGTCGAGGGCGTACGCGCCGTTGTGTGCTCCGAGCCCTTCAGCGCCAAGCTCTCCCGCATGCACAACAATACCAACGTGCTCGCCTTTGGCGCCCGCGTCGTGGGCTCCGAGCTCGCCAAGATGATCGTCGACGAGTGGCTCGACGCCGAGTTTGAGGGTGGTCGTCACGAGCGTCGCGTTAACCTCCTCAACGAGATCGATCACACGCGCGCCCTTAAGATCGTCGACGAAGCCTAAACTATTCAGTGCCACAAGCTAACAGCAGGGGCCCGCTCGGAAC
>NZ_JBDMSL010000010.1:0-86388 GCF_039758965.1 Collinsella aerofaciens
GGGTATCGGGTTCCCACATTCATCCGCACATGTGCGGATGAATGTGGGAGGTGTTCGGATGAAGTTGATAATCAAGGTAGATTCGGGCGCCCCGCGTTTTCTTTTTATGCGCTCGCTGCAGTCGCCGTCTGCAAGTGTATAATTTCGGTCGTATGTAATTTGGACGCTTGTGCGTTCTGCCCATAACAAGAAAGGTCGCTATGCCTACCATTTCTACCGCCGACTTCAAGAACGGCCTCGGTCTCCGCATTAAGGACAAGGTCTACACCATCGTCGAGTTCCAGCATGTCAAGCCGGGCAAGGGCGGCGCGTTTGTGCGCTACAAGACCCGCGACATCAAGAGCGGCCGCGTCGTCGAGAACACCTGCAACGCCGGCACCAAGTTCGAGAGCGTCATGCTCACCACCCGTGAGTTCCAGTATCTCTACAACGATGGCGCCGACTACATCTTCATGGACAACGAGACCTATGAGCAGGTTCCCGTTCCCGAGGACATGGTGGGCGAGAACTCCAAGTGGCTGCGCGAGAACGACATTTGCCAGCTGCTCTTTGCCGACGATGAGCTCATGGGCGTGACTCCGCCGATGTTCATCGAGACCACCATCGTCCAAACCGACCCGGGCTTTAAGGGCGACACCGTCCAGGGTTCCACCAAGCCGGCCACGATCGACACCGGCGCTGTCATCCAGGTCCCCATGTACCTCAACGAGGGCGAGGTCATCAAGGTTGACACCCGCGACGGCAAGTTCGTCTCCCGCGTCTAGCAACCAAATCTTCTAGGAGGACTCATGCCCCAGGAAATCAAGATTGACGGCATCGGCATTTCGCCCGATGTTCTGACCGCCATCGTCTCGCGCGCCGTGTCGGATGTCGAGGGCATCGCCTCCGTTGGCGTCAAGGACCTTGCCACCAACCTTGTCTCCATGATGCTTTCGTCCAAGGCCCCGGCTTCCGAGCCGGCGGTCGAGGCCGAGGTCGTCGGCGACAAGCTCGCACTTACCGTGCGCGTCGTGGTGTTCTTTGGCTATCCGTTCAAGAAACTCGCCGAGGCCGTTCGCGCCGCCGTGGTCGCCGCCATCGATGCCCAGGTGGGCGTTGAGGTCGAGCGCGTCGACGTTTGCATCGACGGCCTCGTTTTCCCCAAGGAGTAACCTTTGAGCCTTAAGGTTTATCGCGGGCGCACGCTTGCCCGCAGTCAGGCGCTGCAGCTGCTGTTCCAGGCCGAGGCCACGGACAGCCCACTCGAGCGCGTCCTCGAGGGTGATTTCCTGATCTCGAAGGGTCCCCTCGACCCCTATGCGCTGGAGCTTTGCCGTGGTGCCTACGAGCATATCGATCGCATCGACTGTGCTCTGCGCTCCGTTGCCAAGAACTGGGATCTTATGCGCATGCCCGGCGCCGACCGCAATCTGCTGCGTATCGCCGTTTACGAGATGCGTTTCCTCACCGACGAGGAGGTCTCGGACGCCATCGTAATCAACGAGGCCGTCGAGCTTGCCAAGGCCTATGGCACCGACCAGTCCGCTTCGTTCGTCAACGGCGTGCTGGGCAAGATCGCTCGCAGCGAGGAGCTGCCGGGCGAGGACCTGTACCAAGAGCTGCTGGCCGAAGATCGCGCTCGCGAGGAGGCACAGGCTGCCGAGGCTGCCGCCAAGGTCGCTGCCGCTCAGGCTGCCGCCGGTGTACTTGACGAGGATGCAGACGCCGCTGGGGCCGTCGAGGCCGACTCCGTCGAGGAGTAGCCATGCCAGAGGGTTCCGTCCGCAACTTCGATGAGATCTCGGATCGCCTGGACCAGATCATCGCCACCGTTCGCTCCAAGGATACGTCCTTGGAGCGTTCGCTCGATTTGTTTGACGAGGCGATTGAGCTGGGCTCCCGAGCGGTCGATATGGTCGACAAGTTTGAGCTGACGCCGCGTGAGGCCGACAAGCTCGAGCAGGAATACGATGAGGATGCGGCAAACGAGTCCCAAGATAGACAGGCTGCATCCCCGGATACGAATGGTTGATGGCATTCATGAAACGCGTGCGTCTCGATGACGAACTGATTTCACAGGGCATCTGCGCCGATCGCGCGGATGCCCTTCGCACTCTTATGGCCGGCTTGGTTTCGAGTGGCGGTGAGCGTTTGACCTCCCCGGGGCTCAAGGTGACGCCGGGCCTGCCACTGCACGTTAAGGGGCGCATCCCGTATGTTGGGCGCGGCGGGCTCAAGCTCGAGGGCGCGCTCGATGCGTTTGGGATTGATCCGACGGACCTTGCTTGCCTCGATGTGGGCTGCTCCACGGGCGGCTTTACTGATTGCCTGCTCAAGCGCGGCGCTGCGACCGTTGTCTCGGTGGACGTGGGTCGCGCCCAGTTCGATTGGTCATTGCGTCAGGACGATCGCGTGACGCTGCATGAGCGCACAAACGTGACGCAGCTGCCTGAGCTTGGCTATGCCGGCACCATCGACCTGGCTGTGTGTGATGTCTCGTTTACCAGCATCGCGAACATTATCGATGCGGTACTGGCCTGCCTGGCTCCTACGGGTGCATTCTGCACGCTCGTAAAGCCGCAGTTTGAGGCTCCGGCGGCGCTGGTGGGCGAGGGCGGTATTGTGACCGATCCCGCCGTGCGCCGCGATACACTCGTGGCGGCGGTTGAACTCTTTGCCGCCAAGGGCCTGTTCCCGGTCGATGTGTGCGTGTCACCCATTCATGGTGCCAAGGGCAACGTTGAGTTTTTCCTGTACGGTACTAGATTTGAATCTGGCGACCGCTCGCAAGACGAGCTGCAATCCCAGGTATCGGTTATGAGCGAGAAAGCTGCAACGCTATGAAGGTCTTTCTGGTTCCCAATTACTACAAGCAAGAGGCGGTCGAGAGCGGCCTGATGCTCGAGCTTTGGCTCACTCGTCAGGGCTATGAGGTCGCATGGGCTGCCGACCAGCGATCCAAGATTCAGAGCACGCCTGATATTGACGGCTCCGATCTGGTCATTACGCTCGGCGGCGACGGCACGTTGCTGCGCGCTGCCCGCATCCTCAACCATCGTGAGATTCCTATCCTCGGTCTTTCCTATGGTCACCTGGGCTTTTTAACTGCTGCGAGTCCCGAGGAGCGCGACATTCTGCAGGTCGTGAGCGACGCCCTGTCCGGTGAGCTGCACGTGAGCCGTCGCGCTACCATCGCCGCGGATATCGTGTCCGTGCGCGAAGACGGTACGAAGGATGTCGTGCGCACTTTCGCCCTGAACGACATGGCGCTCACGCGCGGCCCCCTGTCCGATATGGTTGAGTTCGACATCACGGTGTCGGGCCACCATATCGATCGACTGCGTGGCGACGGCGTGGTCGTGTCCACGGCGACTGGTTCTACGGGTTACGCGCTCAGTGCCGGTGGCCCCATCGTGAGCCCCGACTATACGGGCATGGTCTGCGTACCCATTGCGCCGCACACCATTCAGGCCCGTGCCTTCTTGACTTCGCCGAGTGATGTCGTCGAAATCTTTATGTCTGATGACCGTCCGAGCGTTCCGGCGATCGCTATCGATGGGCAGTTTATTACCTGTGATGGCACCGTTGAGAGCGTGGCGGTGCGTCGTGGGCCCGGCGATGTGCTGCTGCTGGATTACGGCCCCGAGAGCTTCTATAACTCGGTGAGCCGCGTATTCTACGGAGTCCGTCATGATCGATGAGCTGCAGGTTTCTAACATTGCACTCATTCGCGAGGCGACGCTGGTGCCGAGTGCCGGCCTGACTGTCCTGACCGGTGAGACCGGCGCCGGCAAGACTGCGCTGCTCTCGGCGCTCAAGCTTATTTTGGGCGAGCGCGCGGATTCGTCGACGGTGCGTGAGGGCGAGGCGCTGGCGAGCGTCGAGGCGCGCCTGTTTGACGGCCCACACGACGCGGAGGGCTTTACCGTGCAGCGCAGCCTTTCTGCCGAGGGTCGCAGCCGCGTCAAGATTGACGGCCGCATCGCCAGCGTGCGCGAGCTTTCGGAGCGCGTTGGCGTGATGATGGATTTGTGCGGCCAGCACGAGCACCAACGCTTGCTCGATCCGGCGCATCACGTTGCGATGGTTGATGCGTGGGCGGGACGCTCTGCGCTCGAGGCGCTGGATGCGTACCGCGCCTGCTTTAAGGCATCGCGTGCTGCCGCCAAGGAGGTTCGACGTGTTGAAGAGGCCTCGCGTGCGCAGGGGAGCCGCGTCGAGGAGGCGCGCTTTGCGCTCGAGCGCATCGGCGAGGTCGACCCCAAACCGGGCGAGTATGAGGAACTCGAGGAACTGCTGCCGCGCTCCGAACATGCCGAGGTACTGGTTGCCACGGCCAATGATGCCCATGCATCGCTTGCTGCCGAAGGGGGAGCGCTCGATGCCGTGAACAGTGCCGTGGCAGAGCTTTCCCGTATGGCTGCCGTCGATCGCAAGCTGGGCGACATTGCCGATGCGCTTTCGGATGCCTGTATCTCCCTTGAGGATTGCGCGAACGAGCTTCGTTCCTATCGCGATGGCGTCGCCTTCGACCCGCGCGAGCTCGCTCGCATGCGTGAGCGGTATTCCGACCTCAAGGGTCTGTTGCGTCAGTGGGGTCCCACTATGGACGATGTTTTTGCCATGCGCGATCGCTCGCAAGAACTGCTGTCCCTGGTCGATGATGGCGATGAGCAGATCAAAAAGGCGCGTGAGGCACTCGGGAGCGCCGAGCGCGAGTTGTTTGCCGCTGCCAAGGCACTTAAGCGCGCTCGCAATACGGCGGCCCCGCGCTTCTGCCACGAGGTTGGCCGCCAGATGGCGCGCTTGGAGATGGGTAGTGCCGAGCTCGTCTGGGAGTCGCGCGATCTTCCCCGTGCTGAGTGGACGCCCGTTGGTCCTTCGAGCTACGAGCTGCTATACCGCAGCGGTGCCGGCTTGACGCCACGTCCCCTGCGCCGCATTGCGTCGGGCGGCGAGCTCAGCCGCGTCATGCTGGCAAGTAAGGTTGTCCTCGGTAACGCGGACGGTGTCGATACGCTGGTGTTTGACGAGGTCGATGCTGGTGTCGGTGGCTCCACGGCGCGTGCACTCGCGGGCGTGCTCGCAGATCTCGCCTCTACGCATCAGGTGATTGTCGTAACCCACTTGGCGCAGGTCGCCGTCATGGCCGACAAGCATTATGTTGTCAGCAAGGAACCAGGCGATGTTCCCCAGACGCATTTGGACGAGGTAACCGGCGAAGCGCGTACCGCCGAGATCGCCCGCATGTTGAGCGGCGATCAGTCCGAGGCAAGCCTGGCGCACGCCAAACAGATGCTTGCGGAGGCGCGTGCCTAGGCCGAGCCGCCACATGTATGTCCAATCCGGCCGCCACGAAACGGGTCCATCTACTACTTTTGGCAGGGCATCGGCAACCACGCCAAGAATTGCAAAAAGAAAACCGCAGGTAGAACGCCTGCGGTTTTCTCTATTTTGGGTGTATGGTTGGCGCTTGAGGTTAAAACGTAGTAGATGGGCGGATTTCGTGGCGAGGGGCGTCTATCGGCTCCCCAATTTACCTACTCAACGACCTTATCCGGCTGGATGAGCTCCTCGTAGTAGCTGATATGCTCACGCGCGTCTTCAATCTCGGGCAGCAGGAAGTTGTAGATGACTTCGATGATCATCGTGGCGCTGATCTTAGAGAACGCAAAGTCGCCCGTCGTCAGCAGCGCTTCGTGGTTGACGGTATTAAAGGTGTAGTCTGCCAGACGCGCGAGCGGGGATTTGCTGTCGCTGCTGATGACGACTACGGTTGCGCCGCAGTTGCGAGCCGCTTTTGCCATGCGATTCAGTCGGCGCGATTTGCCGGAGTTTGAGATAAGCACGATGACGTCACCCGGGCGTAACGTGAGCGCAAAGCCGATTGATGTCTCGCTAATGGTGCTCGCCATGCAGCGCAGGCCCAGCTGCGAAAACTTAAACGTCGCATCGAGCGCGACCGCGTTCGTATTGCCCACAGCCGCAAACTCAATAACCCCTGCATGCTTAAGGGCATGCACAACAGCCGCCAGCGTATCGTGGTCGATTCCGTCGATGGTCGCATTAAGCTCGCTCACCTTGGCAGCCAGGATGTTCTTGAGGCTCTGCTCCATATTGTCGAGCGAGACCTCGTCGGTCAGGCCCTCGTTGCGCTGGCTTTCCAAATCCCTCGCCAACGAAAACTGAAAGCTGCGGAAGCTGCCAAACCCAAGCTTGCGGCAGAAGCGCGAAACGGTCGCCTCGGACGTGGCAGCGGCGCGTGAGAGCTGAGCCGCCGTGAGGCGTGGAGCCTCGGACTGGTGCTCCAATATATAGTCGACAATGCGCTGCTCGGACTCGCTGTATCCCTGGTGGGTACTAATGAGGGAAAGTGCGCTCTTGCTACTATCGGTCATGGATGGCTCCTGGTTGGCATGAAAATCTAATTTGATTCGCAATGCCATAGTATACGGGCATTTTCAATTACAAGATACACCTTGCCGTTTCAAGTGTTGATGGTAAACTTTCACTTACCGTTTACGGTTATGAAAGAACCTTTCACCGGAGAATTGCACCTTGTCTCTTCTCACGCGGACGGTAGGTTGGTATCTTTCAGTTGTGGAAAAACGCGCATCGAAGCGCGTGTAGGGGAGCGCCCGCGGGCGCTGTACTCAAGAAGGAGGGACACATGGCTAAGTTTGACATCATCGCCGCGACCGGTTGCCCGACCGGCATTGCGCACACCTTCATGGCGAAGGAGGCGCTGGAGAAGGCAGCTGCCGAGCGCGGTCTGACCATTAAGGTCGAGACTCATGGCCAGGTCGGTGTCGAGAACGAGCTCACCAAGAGTGAGATCGCTGGCGCCAAGGCCGTCGTCGTCGCAGCCGACAAGGATGTCCAGGCTGAGCGTTTCGCCGGCAAGCCCATGGTTTCCGTTGGTGTTTCCAAGGCCCTGTCCGTTGAGGCCGCCGGTAAGCTGATTGATCGCGCGCTCGCCGCCAAGGGTGACGACACGGTTGCAGCTGCCGCCGATGTCGAGGACGATGTCGAGGAGAAGGAGTCCATCGGCCACATCATCTACAAGCACCTCATGAACGGCGTCAGCCACATGCTGGTCTTCGTTGTTGCCGGTGGTGTTCTGACCGCTGTCTCGTTCCTGTGGGGCATTACGTCCTTCGATTCGACGGCGTCTGACTACAACAGCTTTGCTGCGATGCTCAAGATCATCGGCGGCATCGCCATGAACCTCATGGTTCCGGTGCTTTCCGCCTACATCGCCGAATCCATCGGCAAGCGTCCGGCGCTCGTTCCCGGTTTCGTCGCCGGTATGATCGCCATCCAGGGTCTGCCTGTTAACGCCGATACCGGTATGATCGACGCCGGTGGCGCAGGTGTGGGCTTTGGCTTCCTGGGCGGCATCGTCGGCGGCTTCCTCGCTGGCTATGTCATCCTGCTGCTCGAGAAGGTTTTTGCCGGTCTGCCCAAGAACCTGGACGGCCTCAAGGCTATCTTCCTGTACCCGCTGTTCTCGACCGCCATCGTCGGTCTGGTCATGCTCGGCATCTCCGGCCCCATGGCTGCCATCAACACCGCCATGATGGACTTCCTCAAGGGCCTGTCCGCCTCTGGCGCCGTTGTCCTGGGTCTTGCCATCGGCTGCATGTGCGCCTTTGACATGGGTGGCCCGGTCAACAAGGCTGCTTACGTCACCGGTACCGCTATGCTCACCGAGGCTCTGGCCGCCGGTGTCGGTACCGACACCTACAACTTCGGCACCAACTTCATGGCTGCCGTCTCCGCCGCCTGCATCGTTCCGCCGCTGATCACCACCTTCGCCGTCGTTGTCGGCAAGAAGTACTTCAGCCAGGAGGATCACGACGCCGGTGTCGTCAACCTCATCCTTGGTTGCACCCACATCACCGAGGGCGCCATTCCGTTCATGACCAAGAACATCTGGCCCGTCATGCCCATCATGATGCTCGGTTCCTCCATCGCTTCGATCCTGACCATCATGTTCAACGTTCATGATCCGGCGCCCCACGGTGGCTTCCTGGTCCTGCCCGTTGTCGAGAACGGTCCGCTGTGGGTCCTCGCTATCCTCATCGGCGCCGTGATCGGTGGCATCCTGTTCGTGGCCTTCAAGAAGTACGACTTCGAGAAGAACCATAAGGCCGCTCCTGCAGCCAAGCCGGTTGAGGCCCCCAAGGCCGCTGCCGTCGAGGCCCCCAAGGCCGAGGCTTCCGACTTCGTGAAGGTCGAGAACGTCTTTGTCGCCGAGGACTTCGCTTCTCGTGACGAGGCCTTGAGCTTTGTTTCCAACCAGGCCGTCAAGGCCGGTATCGCCGGCGACGCCGACGCCGTTATGAACGCCTTCCTGGCCCGCGAGGCCGAGGGCACCACGGGCATGATGGAGGGCTTCGCTATTCCGCATGCCAAGTCCGACGCCATCACCGAGGCTGCCGTCATCGTCGTCAAGGACGACTCTGGCGTGACCGGTTGGGACACCATGGACGGCGCTCCCGTCAACGTTGCCATTGCCCTGCTCATCCCGGGCGCTCAGGCTGGCACCACGCACCTCAAGATCCTGTCCAAGGTCGCCGAGGCGCTCATGGACGAGGACTTCCGTGCCACCGTCAAGGGTTCCACCGACGCCGCCGAGATCGCCAAGACGATCAACGCCCGCCTGGTCTAATTCCACGGTACGCGAATAACATCGCCCCTTGTAACAAAGGCGGAGACCCTCTCCAGGGCCTCCGCCTTTTTCATCCCCAAATAAGTTGCGGTGAAATAGGGACTGTGTAAACGATTCAACCCCAAATTCAGTCCCTATTTCACCGCAACTTACAAAAGGGTACAGATAGGCCCCTTCAACTAGTTCAACCAGGCGAACAAAAATCAGCCAGAATTCCGTTCGCACGATATTGCTCTGGACCGACTGAGTTTCCGCAGCTTGCTCGCCCACAGGGGGCCGGGCGCGGCCTGCGAGATTTATCGCGAGTTCCGCACGAGCCGAAGAGCACTTAATGTGCTCTTCGTGCGAGCAGGACTGTAGAGCAGGAAATCTCACTGGCCACGCCCGGCCCCCTGTGGGCGAGCAAGCGGACGACAAACACATCTGTCCAACAATTCGTGCGAAACATAATGAAAAACAGTTTGATGTGAGTTAATATAAACAACGTCGTGAATCTGACTCCTGCCGCATGCATGACAGGGGTTAAACACAAAAAAGGAGTCAATTATGGTTTCTGAGAAGGCTACCCTCGTCAATCCGCAGGGTCTTCACATGCGTCCGGCCGGCCTCTTCGCCTCCACCATGGGCAAGTACGCCTGCGACGTGACTGTCGTCACCCCCGAGAAGGAGGTCAACGGTAAGTCCCCGATGGCCCTCATGGCTGCTGGTATCCCCTGCGGTACCGAGGTCGAGGTCAAGTGCGACGGCGCTGACGAGGCCGAGGCTCTGGCTGCTGCCATCGAGCTCATCAAGAGCGGTCTTGGCGAGTAGAACTCAAACGGGTCGCATGTTGAACAACTAAGTTCATATTTGGGGGCGCAGTGACCTGTTGTAAGGTAGCTGCGCTCTTTTGTCATGGATATGGCAAAACGCTTTATCACATGACACGGAGAGAGGAATGGGAATGTATCAGGGAGTCAACGCTTCCGAGGGCATCGGTATCGGCACCGTCATGGTCGCCGTCGATCCCGACTTGACGTTTGAGCCGCACGAGGTTGCTGATTCGGCAGCAGAGAAGGAGCGCTATCAGTCCGCTCTTTCGGTCTTCTGCGAGAAGACCCAGGCTCAGGCCGACCACATGAAGGAGACGGTGGGCGAGGCCGAGGCCGAGATCATGAGCGGACACATTGTCCTGGCTCAGGACCCGGGGATGACCGACGCCATCAACGCCGCCATTGACGGCGGTACCTGCGCCGAGCAGGCGCTCATGGACACCTCGACCATGTTCGAGAACATGTTCCTGTCCATGGACGACGAGATGTTCCGTCTGCGTGCGGCCGACATCGCCGACATCCGCACCGGTATTCTGGCTGAGCTGCTGGGCAAGGAGGTCGTCGACCTCTCCGTCCTGCCCGAGAACACTGTCGTTGTCGTGCACGACCTCACGCCGTCCATGACCGCCACGATCGATAAGGCCCACGTTGCCGGTATCGTCACCGAGACCGGTGGCCGCACGTCGCACTCCGCGATCATTGCGCGCGCCCTCGAGATCCCGGCTGTCCTTTCGGTTTCCAACAGCTGCACCGCTCTGCGCAACGGTATGACTGTTGTCGTCGACGGTGGCAAGGGTATCGTCGAGGCCGATCCCGACGAGGAGACGCTCGCTGCCTACACCGCCAAGGCCGAGGCCTTCGCTGCCGAGAAGGCAGCCCTCGAGGCCTTCCGTGGCAAGCCGTCCGTGACTGCCGATGGCATCAAGAAGATCATCGCCTGCAACATCGGTAACCCCGATGACGTGCCCAACGCGCTCGATCACGACGCCGAGGCCATCGGTCTGTTCCGCTCCGAGTTCCTGTTCATGGACTCTGCTGAGCTTCCTTCCGAGGAGGAGCAGTTCAACGCCTACCGTAAGGCCGCCAGCGCGCTCAAGGGTGCTCCGGTCATCATCCGCACGCTCGATGTGGGTGGCGACAAGGAGATTCCGTATCTGCACATGGTCAAGGAAGACAACCCCTTCATGGGCTTCCGTGCCGTGCGTTACTGCCTGGCCAATCCCGACCAGTACAAGGTCCAGCTCCGCGCTCTGCTGCGCGCTAGCGCCTTCGGTGACGTCAAGATCATGATCCCGCTCGTCACCTGCGTCGAGGAGGTCTTGGCTGTCAAGGAGCTCGTCGAGCAGTGCAAGGCCGAGCTGACCGAAGAGGGTCGCAAGTTCAACGAGAACATCGAGGTCGGCATCATGGTCGAGACGCCCGCCGCTTCGCTGCTCGCAGACCGTCTGGCCGAGGTCGCCGACTTCTTCTCCATCGGCACCAACGACCTGATCGGCTACACCATGTGCGCCGACCGTGGCAACGACACCATCTCCAACCTATACCAGGTGTACTATCCCGCCGTGCTCCGCTCGCTCAAGAACATCATCGAGAGCGGCGTGAAGGCCGGCATCATGGTCGGTATGTGCGGCGAGGCCGCTGCCGATCCGCTGCTCGAGCCGCTGCTGATCAGCTGGGGCCTGGAGGAGTTCTCGATGAGTGCTCCGTCCATCCTGCGCGCCCGCAAGACCATCAGCCAGTGGACCAAGGCCGAGTGCGACGAGCTCGCCGAGAAGGCGCTCGCCTGCAACACCGCTGCCGAGGTCAAGGCACTGCTCGAGTCCGCAGCTCGCTAATTTGGTATCAGAGGTAACCGCGTGGTTGGAATGGGCCGGCCACGCGGCCCTCACATATACAGGGGGTACTGTAAATGTTCTACACGCTAACCGCTAACCCGGCTGTCGACATGACGGTTTCGAGCTCTCCGCTCGAGCCCGACGAGAACGTCCGCACCGGCTCGGCCAGCTACACGGCTAACGGCAAGGGCCTCGACGTGTCCTTCGCCTTTAAGAAGATGGGCGTCGACACCGTCGCGCTCGGCTTCTTCGCCGGCTTCACGGGCAAGTTCATCGTCGAGGAGGTCATGAACCTGGGTTGCCTCTGCCGCCCGGTCTGGACCGACGGTATCACGCGCATTAACACCTACGTCAACGATGGCCAGCACGAGTACGGCATCCTGAACCCGGGTGCTCCGATCACGCCGCAGCACCAGGAGGAGCTCTACAACATCCTGGACACCGCGGGCGATCTCGAGTGCCTGATCGTTTCCGGCTCCGTGCCTCCCAAAGCTACGCCTGACTTCCTGGCTCAGGTCATGGAGCACGCTCAGGCTCGTGGCGCCGACGTCGTCTTGGACCTGTCCTCCGACAAGCTCAAGGAGCTCGCTCACAAGAAGCCGCTGCTCATCAAGCCGAACCATCACGAGATGAAGGCCATCTTCGGCGTGCCGGTCGATACCGACGACGAGGTTCGCGTTGCCATGAAGATGGCTCACGACGCTGGCGTTCAGAACGTGCTGCTCACCCGCGGTAGCCGCGGCGACGCTTACTTCTCCAACGGCGAGGACATCTGGTACGCCAAGCGTGAGTTCAACATCAAGCTGGTTTCTTCCGTCTGCGCCGGCGATTGCACCCTCGCTGCGTTCCTGCACAAGTGGTACAGGGATCGCGACAACGTCGAGGAGGCCATGAAGCTCGCTATGGCCACCGGCGCCAACGTCGCCGAGTCCGTCGGTATTGGCGACTTTGGTCACGTCGACGAGTACAGCAAGCGCGTTGCTGTCCGCAAGCTCGATCGTCAGTAATCGAAACGCGACATATTCGTGCGCATGCGGCGCCCCGGTTTCGGCCAGGGCGCCTTTTTGTTCCGTCATAGGGGAGAGATGTCCTGCCGTACTTCATCGCTTCCACACCGTTCACCGAGTTGTCCTAGCCTTTTACCGATGCGTGGAATATACTTTCATTAACACGTTGCTTCGTGAAAGGAACATTCATGATTTACACGCTCACTGCAAATCCCGCCATTGACTACAACATCGCCTGCGACGGCCTTGCTGCCAACACCGTCACGCGTACTCGCAACGCCGTCTATACGCCCAACGGCAAGGGCCTCAACGTCTCGTTTACGCTTGACCACTACGGTGTCGACACCACGATCCTGGGCTTCTTCGCTGGCTTCTCGGGCGAGTTTATCGTCAAGGGCGCCGAGGCCCTGGGCGTGCCCGTCAAGCCCGTGTGGACCGACGGCATCACGCGCGTCAACGTGTTCCTCAATGCCGGCCCCGACACCGAGTACAACATGGTCAACGCCGGTGCCGCCATCAACGAGGCCAACGAGCAGGAGATGTTTGAGCTCATCGATTCGCTCGATGACATGACCTGCCTGGTAATCAGTGGCTCGCTGCCTCCCAACACTTCCGAGGGCTTCCTGGCCGTGGTTCTGCGCCGCGTCAAGGCCAAGGGTGCCGAGTTCGTGCTCGATATCTCGAGCCATCAGCTGGCAGACCTCATTGCCATGGAGCCGCTGCTGATCAAGCCCAATGACGACGAGCTGCTCGACATCTTTGGCATCAAGGTGAGCGGTGGCGACGATGAGTCCGTCAAGGGCGCTATGGCCGAGCTGCATGCCAAGGGCGCCAAGAACGTGCTGCTGACCCTCGGTGGCGCCGGTGCTTACTTCTCCAACGGCGAGCACATCTGGTTTGCCAACCGCACCTTCGACGTCAAGCTGCTGTCGACGGTGTGTGCCGGCGATTCCTCGCTCGCTGCCTTCCTGTCCGTGTGGCACGACGCCCCCGAGCGTGTTGAGGATGCTTTGCGTCTTTCGATGGCCACCGGCGCCAACGTGGTCGAGTGCCCCGGTCTGGGCGATTTTGCCAAGGTGGACGAATATAAGAAGCACATCGAGGTTCGCCAGGTCTGCTAGCAGCATCGATACATCGTTGCCGAACACCCGCTTTGGATTACCAAGGCGGGTGTTTTTTGTGCGCTGAACGTATGTGGCGTTTGCTGTCTCGTTTTATCGAATCGACGACGCGATTGCGTGTGCGCGCTTTCTCGTTTCTTGTTAGACTTCTTGAGAACCATCGATTAACGCTCGCAAGTGCAGGAGGCCATAGGCATGTGCAATGTTTCTCTCAACGGTACGCAACCGTCTGATGCCTCCCTGCGCGTCCTGCGTTCGCTCGAAGCAGCCGGTCTTGAGGCTTGGTACGTAGGCGGTTGGGTGCGCGACGCCCTGATGGGGCGCCCCAGCCACGATGTTGATATGTGCTGTAGCGGCCTGTGGCAGGAGTCCAAAGCGGCGCTCGAGACCGCCGGCATCGCGGTCGTAGAGTCGGGCATTAAATTTGGCGGAATCACGGCTATTTCCGATGGCGAGCGTATCGAGGTCACCACGTACCGCCTGGATGGCTTTTACACCGATGGTCGCCATCCCCAGAGTGTGGAGCGTGCCGCCTCGCTCGAGGACGATCTAGCGCGCCGCGACTTTACCGTCAACGCCATGGCCTGGCATCCCGAGCGCGGGCTTGTCGACCGCTACGACGGCCAGGGTGACTTGGAGCGCAAGCTGATTCGTGCTGTCGGCGATCCCAAGCGTCGCTTTAACGAGGATGCACTGCGCATGTTGCGCGCGGTGCGCTTTGCCTGCCGCCTTGACTTTATGATTGAGCCCGAGACCAAGCGCGCGCTTGCCGAGTGCGCGCCGCTGCTCGATGCCGTAGCGCGCGAGCGTGTGGGTATTGAGCTCGAGGGCATTCTTTCGACCGGTCACGGGGGAGACGCCATGTTGCGCTACCCTGAGCTCATCTGCGTCGCTGTGCCCGAGTTGGCAGCGGGTCGCGGGTTTGATCAGCGAAGTGTCTATCATGCGTTTAACGTCTACGAGCATATCGCCCGTGTGCTGACGGTGGCAGGGGAGCTGGCGCTGTGCGACGGCGTCGCGCCATCGTCGAGCCTTATGTGGGCGGCGTTTTTGCACGATGTCTCCAAGCCCGAGTGCTTTACGGTCGATCACGCCGGCAGCGGACACTTCTACGGTCATCCCGAGCTCGGCGCCAAGAAAGCGCGCGTCATTATGGATCGCCTGGCACTCTCGCACGACTTGGTGCGCGACGTGTGCCTGCTCATCAAATATCACGATAAGCCGCTGCGCCCCGAGCGATCCTGCCTGCTCAATATGATGCGCGCGCTTTCGGGCGAGGGCGTCGACACGCCGCGTCTGATGGACGAGCTCATGGACCTTAAGCGTGCCGATACGCTCGGCAAGGCCCCGTCTTGCTTCTATTACGTTGAGACGATTGAGGAGATGCGCGCGATGGCGCACGAGCTGCTGAAGGCAGGGGAGCCCTATACGCTCAAGATGCTCGCCATCAACGGCGGCGACCTGATCCGTGCCGGAGTCAAGCCCGGGCCGGAACTGGGTCAGCTTCTCAACTCCGCCCTCGACGCCGTGATCGAAGACAATATTCCCAACGACCGCGAAGCTCTTTTGGTCCATCTCAACTTGAATTAGCTATCCAGTTTACCTGCGTGTTCCATAACCTGCCGACATTTTTTCGGCAATTTGGAATTTCTTCTTGCGCTGACGTTTTTTGTCCCGTAATATATTTCCTCGCAGCACGGCAGTGCAGATGTCATGTGGCCCGTTCGTCTAGCGGTTTAGGACGCCGTCCTCTCAAGGCGGAGATCACCAGTTCGAATCTGGTACGGGCTACCACTTCTTTTCTGCTGAGGCTTATGGCCCGTTCGTCTAGCGGTTTAGGACGCCGCCCTCTCAAGGCGGAGATCACCAGTTCGAATCTGGTACGGGCTACCACGCATTTGATTCCCGGGCTTCCCATGGAAGGCCGGGTTTTTTATTTTCAAACAACCGTCTGCAATTCCCGTTTGAACCAGAGCTTTTCGTTCTGTCTATGGTCCTTGCGGGTACAATATCCAAGATATTTTGACTGTTAGAAGGAGTCTCATGACGGAGTCCTCTCAGCATACGTCTAAGCCCCAGGTCGAGGTTGAGGCCTCGGGCGGAGATGACAATAAGAGCGCACGCCGCGGCGCCATCTTTATCGGCGTCGTGCTGGTGGGTTATATCGTCTATCTGGTGGTAACCGGGCAGATGGGGCAGTTCTGGGCCGCAATGTCGAGCGTCCAGGCGCCTTGGCTCGCTGCTGCATGCTTTTGCATGTTCCTGTACCTGTTCTTTGGCATTGTGGCCTATGCGATCGCTGTCTGGCTCGACCCCAATTCACCCGTCGGCATTCGCGACCTCATTTCGGTCGAGGCGAGCGGCATCTTCTTTGGCAACCTCACACCTATGATGATGGGCTCGACTCCTGCTCAGATCTACCGCCTGACCAAGGCGGGCCAAAATGTCGGCGAGGCCGGAGCCACGCAATTCACGCGCTTTATCGTGTATCAGTTTGGCCTCGTTGCCTGGGGCGCTATCCTACTGCTTGCTCGCATGCCGTTTTTTGCCGAGCGCTATGGCGACATGACGCTGCTGTGCGTCTTTAGCTTTGGTGGGCACTGCTGCATCTTGCTTGGCATCTTCGCCGTCGCGCTCATGCCTAAGACCGTCACGCGCGTCGCCCACTGCATCATCAATTGGCTTGAGCGCATTGGTGTCTCGGCCACTAAGATCGAGGGATGGCGCACGTTTGTCGATGGCGAGATCTACTCCTTCTCCGAGAAGTTCAAGCTTTCAGCCGGACATTTTTCTTCCATGCTGCTCACTGTGTTTATCACCATGCTGCAGCTCGCGTTTTTCTATCTGGTTCCGTATTTCCTAATGCTTGCCTTTGGCCACCACGAGGTCGACTTTTTCTCGGTCATGGCCGCGAGCGCCTTTGTCCAGTTGCTGAGCTCTGCGGTCCCCTTGCCCGGTGGAACTGGTGGCGCTGAGGGCGGCTTTGCATTGTTCTTGGGTCATTTCTTTGGGTCGGCTTCGACCGCCGGCTATCTGCTGTGGCGTCTCATTACGTTTATTGCCCCTACCATTTTGGCTGCGCCTCTGCTGGGACTTAAGAGCGCCCACAACGAGAGCATCCATGCGCGCTGGGATCGTGTGATGCGCAAGCTCGGCCGCACGCCTCAGACGCCCTCTGCGCCCACTAAGCCGCACCCCACGAATGCTGTTACCGTTGATCCCAGGAAGCACGCTCAGAAGGCTTCTGGGACCGCTAAGCCGGCTCATAAAGCCTATGTGCGCCAGACAGGCGATGGTATTCGCGTATCTCCGTCGGCACTTAATAAGAAGAAGCATCCTAAGTCGCAGTAGGGCAGTCGTGCGTTCTTCATGACGCGGGGCATATTTGTGCCGTATGGGGGATAATCCTCTTACGTAGATTATCTCTCATCTGTTGATGAATGCTCGCATATCGAAGGGACACGCCCATGGCAACCAGCAAACCGCGTCTTGACCGCCGCATCGTTCGCAGCCGCAATGCCATCCTTTCTGCTTTCGAGCGCCTGCTCATGGAAAAGCCGTTGGCAGACATTACGGTGAGTGCCATCGCGCGCGAGGCCAATGTCGACCGCAAGACTTTTTACGTTCACTTTGGTACGGTTGACGGCCTGCTCGATGCCATTGCCGTCGATGTTGTGGAGATGATTGTCGACTCGGTCGAGAAAACGCTTGCTTCCATGGACGGCGACACCAACGAGCGCGCCCTTGGCGCGGCGGCGACCTTCTTTAAAACCGTTAACGAGGCGCTGTGCAACAACCTCGTGCTCAATCGTCAGCTGATCGAGAACATACCGCTCGATGATTTTATGGCTCGTCTTCGTGCACCGCTCGAGCACGAGATTGCCGAGCGCGATCTGCTGCCCCAAGGTCTCAAGGACGAGATGTTCGACTACTATCTGGCGTTTTTGCTGTCGGGTATTATCGGTATCTATCGCACGTGGGCGCTGTCTGACGGCTCGGTTCCTATTGAGCGCGTCTCTGAGGTCGCCAACGATCTGACCCTCAATGGCCTGTCGAGTCTGGAATCTCGTTTGGATTAGGCCTAGTTGAGCTCGTCGGCGTGGAAATTCCTGTTCACGAGGTTCTCCGGCGCCTTGGAGACCTCGCCGGCGTAGGAGCTGTAGCCTTAGGATCCTTAAATGAAAGTCCAGTTTATCCTTCCCACTCCAATTGGGAATCCTCCGATGCGCCTTCGCACGCTCGCATGACCTCGATACCATGCGAGCGTGCGAACTCGACGAGCTCTGCGTTGCGGGCGTTTATGGTGCCGAAGGCGGCGGGGCACACGATAAGGCGCGCGCAGTGGACGAGGAGCTCTTTGGCGCGGGCTATGGTTTTATCCCCGATCGGCTCGAAGGCGCGCTCGGCCACGCATTCCGTCGCCAGGTCACGCGCGAGCTCGCAGTCGATGTCCCCTTCGTGCAGAACGCCCGCGTAGAACGCCTTGCCCTGCCGGATGAGCTGGCGAAACACAGCTGACCCCGTACCTGCGCCGGCGATGACGAACGTGTGCGCATCGCCGTGTGGACGCCCAATTTCCACGCTGCCGAAGCGCTCGTTGAAGGTGCCTTGTTGAAGGCCGTAGAGCTCGCCAATCGTCTCGCGCGTGAATATGTCCTCGGGTGCGCCGGCGCGGAAGACCCGGCCGTCCTTCACGCAAATCACCTTGTCGGCGCTTCTCTGCGCGAGCTCGAGTTCGTGGATGGACATGATGACAGCAACATTCCGCGATTTCGCAAGGTGGCGAAGTATTCGCAGCAGGTCGATCTGGTAGCGGATATCGAGATACGACGTGGGCTCATCGAGCACGAGCACACGCGGATCCTGCGCGATGGCGCGTGCGAGCATGACGCGCTGGCGTTGCCCGTCGCTTATCTGCATGAAGTCGCGCTCGGCGAGCTCTTCCACATGTGCGGTTTTCATGGCCTCGTCGACCCGACTATGGTCGTCAGGCGAGAGTGTTCCCATTCGCCCGGTGTAGGGATGCCTTCCCGCCTCTACGATATCGCGGCAGGTGAGGAGTTCGGTCCGGGGGCGATCTGTCAGCATAACGGCAAGGTTCCTTGCGAACTCCGCCGTCTTCCATCGGGAATTCTCTCGCCCGTCGAGCTCGACCGCGCCGGCAAGCGGTGCCAGATGGCGTGTGATGGTTTTCAAGATGGTCGACTTGCCCGAGCCGTTCGGCCCGATGAGCGCCACGACGTCGCCCGCGCGAACCTCCAGATCGACGCCTTCGACTACGACCTTCTTGTCGTAGCCCGCCGACAGGTCGCTTATGCGGAAAAGCGGCGCTCCGTCAGCCTGCGTTTCGACCGGGGTTTCGAGGTTCGACTCCGCTCGGAGGAGGCGTTCCGCGCGCAGTTCCGCACGAGCCGAAAGTGCCTTCTGGCGCTTTCGTGCGAGCTTAGGACTGTCTAAGCATGGAATGTCCTCTCCGAGCGTTTTGGGCCGCGGCACGAATTCCTCCATCTACCTCACCCGCTTCTTCAACATGAGCGCAATAACCACCGGCGCGCCGAAGATGGCGGTGACGGCGCTGATGGAAAGCTCGACGGGAGAGAACAGCGTGCGCGCGATCAAATCGCAGCCCGCGCAGAAGATGGCGCCTCCCAAGAAGCACGCAGGAATCACGCGGATGGGCTTCGACGACTTCAGCGCCGACTTCACGAGATGCGGAACCGCGATGCCTACGAACGACACCGGACCAGCGAACGCGGTCACGCAGGCGGAGAGCATGCTCGCTAGAAGGACGAGCACCACGCGGAAGCGTGCGACGTTCACGCCGACGCTTTTCGCGTAGGCTTCTCCTAGCTGGAAGGCGGAAAGGGGCTTCGATATCGCGAATACGCATGCGCTCACGGCGATCACCACGACCGTGATGACCGCGACGTCGTCCCAGCTCGAACCCGAGAAGCTACCCAAAGACCAGTTGTGCAGGTTCACGATGGACTGGTCGTCGGCGAAGGCGATGAGGAAGTTCGTCGCCGCCGAGCAGATGTATCCCACCATGACGCCCGCCACGATGAGCATGGCCATGGAACTTATGCGCCGTGCGATGAGGAGCACGAAGCCGATGGTGATAAGCGAGCCCAGAAACGCTGCGACCACCATGGCCGGCGAGGACATGGCCTGGTTCGCGCCCAGAAGTACGATCATCGTAAGCGCGACGACGAACTTTGCGCCCGAGGAGACGCCCAAGATGAACGGGTCGGCGATGGGGTTGTTGAAAAACGTCTGCAGCAGGAACCCGGAGAGGGAAAGCGCCCCGCCGAGAAGCACGGCTGAAAGCACGCGCGGCAGACGAATCTCCCAGATGATCTGGCTTTCCATGGAATTGGCCGCGCCGCCCGAAAGGATGTCGGGGATGTGGTCTGCGGGCACGAGCGCGCTCCCGATGCACAGGTTGGCCCCGACGAGCACGATGAGGGCAACGGCGAGCAGCGCCGTCACGACGCGACACCGCGCGGCGCGCCCCGATTCGTCGTATGTCATGGAAAGCCGGCTTCTCATGACGCTAGCCAAGCTTCCTCAGATAATGGAAGTCGCTCGCGTCATCGCCGGTGAACGCCCCGTGCAGCTCGTCGATAATGTCGGCGGTAGAAGTCATCTGCTGGTACATGTCGGCGCTTGTGACCCAGACGTTGCCGTTCTTTACAGCTTTGAACTGCGACAATAGCGCGTTTTTGCCTACGAAGTCGTTCAAGGTGGCAACCGATTCGTCGATGGTGCCGTTGTAGACGATGATGTCGGCATCCTTCGCCGTCGCGTAGAAGCGCTCCATTTCGAGCGTTACTGACGAACCTGACGTCGACGCCGTCTGCGCGTCATCGAGCGCGTAGCTGCCGCCTGCAAGCTCGATCATCTGCGCCACGTAGTCGCCCGCCCGCCGCGTGACGGCGGCCCCGTTCGAGTTAATGTAGAAATACGCCACGGTTTTACCTGACGACGCGAGCCTCGACGTTTGCTCGACGCGGGCCTTCTGCTCGTTGAACAGGTGCGCGGCCTCGTCTTCCTTGTCGAACAGGACGCCGAAAAGCTTAATCCACTCGACGCGCCCGAGTGCTTCGGGCTCGCTCGACGACTGTTCGGTGAGCACGACGAGCCCGAGCTTCTGCAGCTTTTCCTTCACATCGGGCGTGTGGTTGATCATGGTGTTCTCGATGGCGAACGTGCAGCCCGAGGCCGATATTCGCTCGTAGTCGGGCGCGCTGTACTTGCCGCCGTAGGCGATCGCCCCACTTTCGAGCGCGCTTTTGAAGCCCGCGACCGAGCAATCGTTAGCCTTCGTGCCCGACATTATGATATTGTCGTTTGCATCGAGCGCGTCGACCAGACACATCGTCGCCGACGACACGAGGTACACCTTGTCGGCGGGGCGCCTTATGACCGCGATGTCGGAGCTCAATCCATCAGGTACCTTCGCATCCTGCGGCACCACGAGGAAGCGCTCCCCGTTCGAAACGCAGATAAGCCGCAAGCCGCCTTCGAACTCGTCGACAGTGAAGTGCTTGGCGTATTCTAGCTGAAGCGTCCCCGTCGGCTCCCAGCCGCAGCCCAAATCGGCGTTGTGGAAGTCGGCCGCGGCGCTTGAAGCCGTTCCCGCAGGGGAGTCGTCGCTTGCATCGTCGCCCGTTTTCTTCTTCATGGTGGATGAGTCGAAGTAGAGCGTGTAGTCGATGGTGTGCGGCGTCGACATGGCGACGGTCTCGGCCGACACGGCGATGTCCTCGTCGAGCGTGACGGGTATTTCGAACGTGGAGTTGCCGCCGTCGTTTACGGGCGCGTAGTCTACGCCGTCGACGGTCATCTTGTCGTAGTTCGAACTCGACCAGGTGATGGTCGCGGTGTAGGTGTCGCCGTCCTTCACAATTGTGGTGGGTGAGGCGATGCTTGCGCGCCCTGACCCGCCGGAAAGCGAGACGCTCACAGTGTATTCCTGAGAGCCCGTCGTGGCACCGGTCGCGTTCGGGCTCGCACTGCACCCCGCGAAGGGAAGCGCGAGCAGGGCGACGAGAACGCAGGCGATCGCGCGCGCCGCGATGCTGCGGCGCTTTCTGCTTTCCCCCTTGGGAAGAATCGACCGCATGGCGTTACTTCAGCGCGTCGGCGCGCAGATCGACGCCGGCGGATTCGAATACGAGCGTGCGGTCGTACCACCGCTCCCTTTTAATGCTCCACGCGGCGCAGGCGGTGTCCTCGTCGAGCGCATCAACGGGCACGTCGTAGGTGTACTTGCCTTCCGCGTTTTCCACATAGGGGATAAAGTCGGCCTCGCTTGCGGCGGCAGCCTCGTCGCCCGTGCCCATGAAGAGCTTGCCGTAGCCCGTGCCGGAAAGTGTCATCACGCAGTGCATGGAGCCGTTTTCCACGATGAGCTGGGCGTCCACAATCCTGAACATGTTCGAGCTGGAATCTACGGTGATCGGATAGGTGCCGTCGGCCACCTTGTCGGCGGTGATGGGGGCAGCGCTTGCGCCCTCGGGCGCATCGGCCGCCTGTTCAGTTTTTTCTTGGGAATCGGCATCGCTTGCCTTTGCGCTGTCGATTGAATTTCCGCCGCAGCCGGCGAGCGAGAACGCGAAAAGCGCCGCCGACAGGGCGAAGGCGAGGGTTTTCTTTAACATGGAGGGGTTCCTTTCAATCGCTTCGACCGCCCGCGCCGTGCGGTGGGCGGGCGGGATGCGAATGCAACGGGCATGCGCCGTCAGTCGGGGAAGGCGCATGCCCGTTGCACGGGGACGCGACCGGCGCCCCCGTGCGCGGCGAGTTTACAGCTTGGCGATGGCGTCGTCCACGTGCGAGACGTAGATGTCGTCGACCGCGACGTTCTGTCCCAGACCCTGGAGCAGGCACGTCACTTCGAAGCCGGCGGCCACGAACTTCGCAGCCCAGCTGTCGGGGTCGGTCTCGTCTGCCATGTCGTTGTTCGCGTGGTCGCCCGCGACCACCATGAACGGCGCGAGCACGGCCTTCTTGTAGCCTGCGGCGCTCGCGGCGGCGATAACATCCTCGCAGGTCGGTTCAGCCTCGACGGTGCCGACGAAGAACTGCGTCAAGCCCTCTTTCTTAAACACTTCCTGCATCTTGGCATAGTCGGCGTTGGAATCGGCTTCGGTGCCGTGACCCATGAGGCACAGCGCCGTCTTGCCGTCGTCGAAGGACGCCATGTTCTCCTTAATGGCTGCGGCCACCTTCTTGTAGTCGTCGTCGGAGGTGAGCAGCGGGTCGCCGAGCGAGATTTTGTCGAACTTGTCGGCGTACTTGTCGAGCTCGTCTTTCACGTCGGTGTATTCCAGGCCACCCATGAGATGCGTCGGCTGCACGACGATTTCCTTCACGCCGTCTTCCACGCAGCGGTCGAGCGCCTCGGTCATGTTGTCGATCGTGATGCCGTCGCGCTTCTTCAGCTTGTCGATGATGATCTGCGCGGTGAAGGCGCGGCGGATGTCGTAGTCCTGCCAGTACTTCTCGCGGATAGCGTCTTCGATGGCGCCGATGGTGATGTGGCGCGAGTTGTTGTAGCTCGTGCCGAAGCTCGTGACGAGGATGACCGGCTTCACGGCCTTCTCCTTTTCACTCGATTTCTCGGAACTCGCGGAGGTGTTGGAGCAGCCCGCGAGCGCGACTCCGGCGAGCGCGACGGCTCCGGTTGCTGCGGCGCCCATGAAGCCGCGGCGTGACATCTGGTCGGACATGGTTTTTCCTTTCCTCGGTTTGCCGGTCCCCCGGCGACAGTTGCTTGTCGGCACAAGCGAAAGAAAAGCGCACCCCTCGGGGTTCACAAGGAGCTAACGCCACGGCGATGCCGTGAGGAAAAGGCGAAGCAGTCTGGCTTGGGGCGCGAGGCGGTTCGCCCGCGCGTCCTATACAGTAATGTCCCTTGCCCAGGATTCCCACCTGGTTCCCTCCGCAAGCCAGCGCGGGCTGTGCGGGCGCCGCGCCGGTCATTTCCTTTTATCCGATTGTCATATGCTCGTTGCCGAATCTTTTACTATGATAGTGGGCACTTGTGAACGTGTCAAAGCCAGGGCGGGCGGCATTGCGCCTTCTGCCTGCGTATTTGCGCCGATTGCCGCCGCAGGCGCCGTGTTTTGCCCGCTGCGCGAATGGCGGCGTAAACGGTTGCGATGAGAAACGGGAAGGGAAGGCTCGGATGATTCATATCGTTGGCGCAGGCTCGGGCGCCGCCGACCTTATCACGCTGCGCGGGGCGCGCCTTCTGCGCGCAGCCGACGTGGTCGTTTGGGCGGGAAGCCTTGTGAACCCCGAGCTGCTCGCTGAGTGCAAGGAATCCTGCATCGTCTACGACAGCGCGCACATGACCTTGGAGGAAGTGCTCGACGTGATGTGCGCGGCAGATGCGCGGGGCGAGGACGTGGTGCGCCTGCACACGGGTGACCCGTGCCTGTACGGCGCCATCCAGGAGCAGATGGACGCGCTCGACGCGCGCGGCGTGGACTACGAGGTGGTGCCCGGCGTGTCGAGCTTTTGCGGTGCCGCGGCGGCGCTTCGCCAGGAATACACGCTGCCGGGAATCAGCCAGTCGGTCGTGATCACGCGGCTTTCCGGACGAACCCCCATGCCCGCGGGCGAGGGCATGCGCACCATGGCGGAAAGTGGCTCGACTATGGTCATCTTCCTGAGCTCGGGTATGCTCGCCGAGCTTTCCGCCGAGCTTTTGGCCGCGGGCCGCAGCTCCGACGAGCCTGCGGCGCTCGTGTACAAGGCGACCTGGCCTGAGGAGCGCGTGGTGCGATGCACAGTGGGCACGCTCGCCGACGCGGGCGCGCGAGAGGGCATCGACCGCACGGCGCTCGTGGTGGTGGGCCGCGTGCTCGGAGCTCGCGGCGGGCTTGCGCACAACGGCGCGCAAACGGAGTCGTACGAGCGCAGCAAGCTTTACGACCCTTCGTTTGCCACGGGGTATCGGAAGGCGAGCAGCTAGCGTGGCCTTCGAGCATTACATATATACCGGGACGACCCGCCTGCGCTGCGGCTACACCACGGGGAGCTGCGCCGCGCTCGCGGCGAAGGCAGCCTGCGAGATGCTCTTGTCACGAAAGCCCGTCGGCCTCGTGTCGATCGTCACCCCTGGCGGGCTGCCCGTCGAGGCGAACGTGATCGACGCATGCATCGGCGAGGGGTGCGCTCAGTGCGCCGTGCGAAAGGACGCAGGCGACGATGCCGATGTGACCGACGGCGTGCTCGTGTACGCGCGCGTGGAACATGCGGGGTCGGGCACGGGTGCTGCGGGCGGCAAGGACGTGCCCGCGCGCGAATCGGAAGTTTCCGTCGATGGCGGCGTGGGCGTGGGGCGCGTGACGTTGCCCGGGCTCGAGCAGCCGGTTGGGGCGGCCGCCATCAACGCGACGCCGCGCGCGATGATCACTTCGGCGGTGCGCGAGGTGTGCGCCGCGCACGGCTTTTCTGGAAATATTGCTGTGACGATTTCGGTACCCGAGGGTGTTGCCCTTGCCGAAAAGACCTTCAACCCGCACCTGGGGATAAAGGACGGCATCTCCATCCTGGGCACGACGGGCATCGTCGAGCCGCGCAGCCTCGCTGCCTTGCGCGACAGCATCGAGCTCGAGATCCGGCAGCATGCGGCTATGGGGCGGCGCGGAGTTGTGCTCACGCCCGGCAACTACGGCGGGCAGTTCATCTCGGGGCATTTCCACCTAAACGGTGCGCCGGTGGTCTTCATCTCCAACTTTGTGGGCGATGCGATTGACTGCTGCGTTCGCGAGGGATTTACCAATGTCCTTCTTGTGGGACACATCGGCAAGTTGGTGAAGGTCGCGGGCGGCATCATGGACACCCATTCGCGTACCGCCGACTGCCGCGCGGAGATTCTGGCCGCCCACGCGGCCATGGCCGGAGCGGGCGCGAAGACCGTGCGCGAGATCATGTCGTCGGTCACGACCACGGCGGCGCTCGAGGTAATCGAGGCCGCCGGCGTGGGGGACGCTGCGCGCGCCTCGCTCGCTGCGGCAATCGAGGACAGGTTGCGCCGCCGCGCGGCGGGCGCATGCGACATCGCCGCGGTCGTGTTCGACGCCGAGCGCCGCGAGCTTTTCCGCACGTCGGGCGCCGATGCGGTTATCGGGGAATTGGGGGCGACGTATGAATAAAGGCGTGCTGTACGGGGTGGGCCGCGCAATCGGCTGGCCGGGGACGAAGGTGGTCATGAAGGCGCGCCGCTCGCTTGCGGACACGAAGCGCATTCTTCGCGAGGAGGGCGCCTTCGACGGTGCCGAGCTCGTAGAGGACTGTGGGCTTCCGGGCGAGCGCGTGTACCGCTCGCTCGACGATGTGCCCGATCGGGGCAGCTACTTCTCGACGATGGTGGTGCGCTAGATGAGGGTTTCCTGCATAGCGTTCACTGAGAGGGGGTATGCGTTGGCGGAGCGCACCGCACGCGCGCTTTCCGATTGCGCGCAGACAGGTGAAGATGACCCTGGCTGGGACGTTTCCGTTTCGCGCGGTTTCGGTGAGGGGAAGGCCGACCTGCGCGCATGGACGGCGCTCGCGTGGGAAGCGTCGGACGCGCTTCTGTTCGTGGGTGCGGCGGGCATCGCCGTGCGGGCGATCGCGCCGCATGTCGCCTCGAAGGCAAACGATCCCGCGGTTGTGGCGATCGACGAGGCGGGGCGCTTTGCCGTCCCGCTTTTGTCGGGGCATTTGGGCGGTGCGAACGAGCTTGCGCAAACTGTGGCACGCGCGGCAGGGGCCATCCCCGTCATCACCACGGCGACTGACGTCCGCGGCGTGTGGGCGGTGGATACGTGGGCGCGCCGTGCGGGGCTCGCCGTTTCGAATCCCGAGGCCATCAAGCGAGTGTCGGCGCGGCTGCTTTCGGGCGGGCGCGTGGCGCTCTATTCCGACATGCCGATTTCGGGACAGCCGCCTGAGGGGGTTGACATTGCTCCCGACCGCGCGCGGGCCGATATCGTCGTGTCGCCGTTTGCTGGCGCGAATGCAGGTGCGTCCTTTCGCGCGGCGGAGACAACGGGCGGGGTCTTGCCCGCCGGTGAGACGGGGAAGCCGGCGGGCGTGAGGGCGCAGGCGCCTGCGCCCGAGCCGCTTCGCCTTGTCGTGCCCTGCATCGTTGCGGGCATAGGATGCCGTCGCGGTGCGTGCGCCGAAGCGATCGGGGAGGCGTTTCTTCTCGCGTGCGGGCAGGCGGGTATCTCGCCTTCGGCCGTGCGCAAGGCGGCGACGATCGACGTGAAGGCGCACGAGGAGGGTCTGCTCGCCTTCTGCCGCGCGCGCAATATTCCGCTTGCGACGTATTCCGCAGATGAGTTGTCGCAGGTCGAAGGCAGCGTTTCGCCATCTGATTTCGTGCGCGCGACGGTGGGGGTCGACAACGTGTGCGAGCGCGCGGCGCTCGCGGACGGGGGCAAACTTATCTTCCCGAAGCTCGCTCACGGCGGCGTGACCGTCGCGTTTTCCAAGGTAACTATTAAACTTTCGTTTAAGGAGCGGTGATGGGAAAGCTCTTCGTGGTGGGGATCGGCCCGGGCGGCCCCGACGGCATGACGATTGCGGCCCGGCGCGCGCTCGAGGCGGCCGACATCGTTGTGGGGTACACAAAATACGTGGAGCTCGCGCTCGCCGCCGTGCCCGACGCGGCGCATCTCGCGACGCCGATGATGCACGAGGTCGAACGGTGCCGCCTGGCGCTTTCGCGCGCGCAGAGCGGAGAAGCCGTGGCGCTCGTGTGCAGCGGTGACGCGGGCGTGTACGGCATGGCGAGCCCCGTGCTGGAGCTTGCGGAGGACTACCCCGATGTAGACGTGGAAGTTATCGCCGGGGCCACCGCGGCTCAGAGCGGGTCGGCGGTGCTCGGCGCCCCGCTTGCCCACGACTTCGCGGTCGTATCGCTCTCCGACCTGCTCACGCCATGGGAGGTCATCGAGCGCAGGCTCGCCGCCGTGGCGAGCGCCGACTTTTGCATCTGTTTGTACAACCCGCGCAGCAGAAAGCGCGCCGACAGGCTCTCACGCGCGGCGAAGATTATGCTCGAATGGAAGGCCCCCGACACGCTCTGCGGCTGGGTACGCAACATCGGGCGCGAGGGGCAGCAGTCGGGCATGTGCAGGCTCTCCGAGCTGGGGGAGATCGACGCCGACATGTTCACCACCGTGTTCGTCGGCAACGCGGACACGAAGCTCGTAGGCGGCCGTATGGTCACGCCGCGCGGGTATCGGGAGATTCCATGCGAAAGGTAACGATTATCGGGGCGGGGCCCGGAAACCCCGACTTGCTCTCGCGCGCGGCGCTCGACGCGATCGACATCGCCGACGTGGTCATCGGCGCTCATCGCGCGCTTGCCGGCATCGACGTGCCGCCCGACGTGGTGAGATGCGAGCTCGTGAAGACGGCGGACATCGTCGCCGCGCTCACCGATGTGGCTTCGTGGCAGCGCGTCGTGGTCGTGATGACGGGCGATGTGGGGCTGTTCAGCGGCGCGCGCCGCCTGGTGGAGGCGCTCTCCGGCAACGCGCAGGTGGACGTGCGCGTTGTTCCCGGCATAAGCTCAGCGTCGTATCTCGCCGCGCGCCTCGCGCGTCCATGGCAGGATTGGCGCTTTGCGAGCGCTCACGGCGTGGCGTGCGACATCGTGGCCGAGGCCGAGCGCGCAGGTGAGCTCTTCCTCGCCACGTCGGGCGGGGAAGACCCCTCGCGGCTTTCGGGCGAGCTTGTGCAGGCGGGCTTCGGGGACGCGCGCGTGACGGTGGCCGAGCGCCTGTCGTACCCCGACGAGCGCATCACCTGTGCGACCGCAAGTGAAATCGCAGGTCAGACGTTCGACGACTTGAACGTGATGCTTATCGAGTTCGCAGTCGGCGCCGGGTCGCCTGCGGGTGCATCCCGCGCCGCGAGCTCCCGTTGGCCGTACGCTTCCTCGGGCATTCCCGACGAGCTCTTCATCCGCGGTGACGTTCCCATGACCAAGCAGGAGGTACGCGCCGTCGCGCTCGCGAAGCTGCGCCTTGCCGCGACCGACACCGTGTGGGACGTCGGCGCCGGCACGGGGAGCGTGTCGATCGAGGCGGCGCTCGTCACGCGAGCGGGGTCGGTATGGGCGGTCGAGCGCAACGCGACCGGCGTGCGGCTCATCCGAGAGAACGCGGATGCATTTGGGTGCGGCAACGTGCATGCGGTCCCCGGTGTCGCCCCCGAAGCGCTCGCGAAACTGCCCATCCCCGACGCCGTGTTCGTCGGCGGGAGCGCGGGTAAGCTTCCCTCCATCGTGGAGGCGGCGCTCGAGAAGAACTCGCAGGTTCGCCTGTGCGTGCCATGCGTCACCGTTGAGACGCTCACCGAGGCGTGCGCGCTCCTTTCGGGTTCGCGCTTTAAGGGGTTCGAGGCGTGCCAGGTGTCGGCCGCCCGCGCCGAGGCTGTAGGCTCGCACCATCTTATGAAGGCGCAAAACCCCGTGTTCCTCGTCAGCGCGCGTGGTGCAGGTGGGGAAGGCGGTGCCCGGTGAGCACGTCCATCCCGCGCTTCATGGTCGCTGCGCCCTCGAGCGGGAGCGGCAAGACGGTCGTAACGTGCGCGCTTCTGCGCACGCTCGCGCGTCGCGGCCTTGCATGCGCGGCCTTCAAATGCGGCCCCGACTACATTGACCCGCTCTTTCATCGCCGCGTCGTGGGTGCGCGCTCGGGCAACTTAGACGGCTTCTTCACCGATGCCCCGACGCTGCGCGCCCTGCTCGCACGCGGCGCTGCGGGCGCGGATGTCGCGGTGCTCGAGGGGGTCATGGGCTTCTATGACGGCATGGCGCCCGGCGTGGCCGATGCGAGCAGCTACCAGGTTGCGCGCGACACGGAAACGCCGGTCGTTTTAGTGGTGAACGGGCGCGGGGCGTCTTTATCGCTCGCCGCCGTAATCCGCGGCATCGCCGAGTTCCTGCCTTGTGCGAACGTGCGCGGCGTCGTGCTGAACAAGACGAGCGCCGCTGCCTGCGCCTACGCGGCGCCTGCGATCGAGAAGCACACGGGCGTCGCGGTTTTGGGGAATATCCCCGCCGACGAGGCGTTCTCGCTCGAAAGCCGGCATCTGGGGCTTGTGACCGCCGACGAGGTCGAGCAGCTCTCCGCGCGCATCGACAAAATGGCCGAGCTGGTGGAAAAGAGCGTCGACGTCGACCGCTTGCTCGAAATAGCGGCGACGGCACCCGATATCCGCGAGGAACCTTACCGGTTGGAGCCGATCGCGGGAGCGCGGCCCATCGTCGCCGTCGCGCGTGACGAGGCGTTCTCGTTCTACTACGAGGAG
This sequence comes from Collinsella aerofaciens, assembly GCF_039758965.1. GTDB lineage: Bacteria > Actinomycetota > Coriobacteriia > Coriobacteriales > Coriobacteriaceae > Collinsella > Collinsella aerofaciens_BR. The sequence continues at coordinate 29,755 of NZ_JBDMSL010000010.1, forward strand.
AACCTGCGCGCGCTCGAGGACCTGGGTTGTGAGCTGGCCTTTTTCAGCCCCCTGTGTGATCGTGAGCTGCCCCGGGGGACAAGCGCCCTCTATCTAGGAGGCGGCTACCCGGAGCTCCATGCGCAGCAGCTCTCCGAGAACGCGCCGATGCGCGAGGCGGTGCGGCATGCGGTGGAATCCGGCATGCCGACGGTCGCCGAATGCGGTGGGTTTCTGTACCTGCAGCGCGAAATCGCCGATAGCGAGGGGCGGCGCTGGCCTGTTGCGGGCGCCCTTGAGGGCGCAAGCGAGAACGGGGGAAGGCTGTCCCATTTCGGGTACGTGGAGCTCACTTCCCAACGCGACGGGCTCTACGGGCCGCGCGGCACACGCATCCGTGCGCACGAGTTCCACTACTGGCAGTCCACCTGCCCGGGCGGCGACTTCTGGGCGCAGAAGCCCCGGCGCGACAAGGGCTGGCCGTGCATGACGACCACCCCGTCCCTGGTTGCGGGCTTCCCGCATGTGTACTATCCTGCGAACCCCGACGTTGCGCGCGCGTTCGCGTCTGCCGCAGCGTCGTTCGCAGAGAGGAGACGGCATGGCTGAAGCAACTGAAACCGCGCTTGCCTGCATCCACGAGGAAGTCGAGCGCGCGTTCTCGTCGGCGCCGGGCGCCGTGCTCGAAGCCGCGCTCTCCCGGATCGCGCCCGCAGACGAGTGCGCCCGCGCCGCCGCGTACGCCGCGTGGGACTCCATCGCGCACCCCTTGGGGGGATTGGGCGACTTTGAAGACGCCGTCGCGCGTATCGCCGCAGCTCAGGGGAGCGCCGAGGTGGCCGAGTTTCCCCGTGCGCTCGCGGTATTCTTCTCCGACAACGGGGTTGTTGCCGAAGGCGTGTCGCAAAGCGGGCAAGACGTGACGCGAGCCGTCGCGCGCAACATGTGCGAGGGGGCCACGAGTGCCTGCCGCATGGCGGCGTTCGCGGGTGCCGAGGTCGTGCCCGTCGACGTGGGTATGGCCCGGGGCATAGAAGACGCGCGCATGGTACGCGCGAATGTGCGGCGGGGGAGCGGCAACATCGCGCACGGCTCCGCTATGTCTCGCGATGGGGCCGTGCGCGCGATCGAGGTCGGAATCGCCGTTGCGTGCGGGCTTGCTCGCGCCGGTGTGCGCCTTCTCGCCGCGGGCGAGATGGGCATCGGCAACACGACCACCTCGGCGGCGGTGGCCGCAGTGCTCATCCGGGCGGACGCGCGGAGCCTCGTCGGCCGCGGCGCGGGGCTCTCGGACGCCTCGCTCGCGCGCAAGCGCGACGTGGTCGAGCGCGCTATCGACGCGAACTCGCCCGATCCCGCCGACCCGATCGACGTGCTCTCGAAGGTGGGCGGATTCGACATCGCGGCGATGTGCGGCTTCTACCTGGGAGCCGCGGCCTCGAAGGCGCCGGCGCTCCTCGACGGGGTCATATCCTGCACGGCGGCCCTGTGCGCGGCGCGCCTGTGCCCCAACGCCTTGGGCTACCTCGTGGGCACCCACGCATCAAGCGAGCCCGCAAGCCAGGAGCTCCTTCGCGAGCTCGGCATAAAGGCACCCCTCGACGCAGGCATGCACTTGGGCGAGGGCGCGGGCGCCATGGCGTATCTGCCCCTTCTGGATTCGGCGCTGCGCGTGTACCGGGATGGGAAGACGTTCACGGCGACTGGCATGGCTGCTTACGAGCATTTCGAGGCCGGGAAATGACGGTGACGCTCGTCATCGGCGCCGCCGCGAGCGGCAAGAGCGCCTACGCCGAGTCCCTGTGCCTCGGGCGCGACGGCCCCCGCGTGTACCTGGCAACGATGGAGCCCTTCGGGGAAGAGGGCGCCCGCCGCATCGCGCGCCATCGGGCGCTGCGCGAGGGCAAGGGGTTTTCCACCCTCGAGCGCACGCGTGACGTGGGCGCCGCAGTGCCCGGGCTTCCGCGCGGCTGCACGCTTCTTTTGGAGGACGTGGGCAACCTGGTTGCGAATGAGCTCTTCGCGGAAGGCGGCTTGTCCCCACGTGACCCCGACGCTGCGGCGCGCGAGGTGCTCGGAGACATCGAACGGCTCGCTCAGGCCGCTGCGTATACGGTGGTGGTCTCCGTCGACGTGTTCGCCGATGGGATGCGCTACGATGAGGGGACCGAGGCATGGAGGCGCGCGCTCGCGCGCGTGAACGCGGGCGTGGCGGCGCTGGCCGACCGCGCAGTCGAAGTGGTATGCGGGATTCCCGTGTGGATGAAAGGCGAAGGACCTACAAGGTGAAGATAGCAGAGGCAATCGGCGCGGCGTTCGGAACGTTCTCGCGCATCCCCGTCCCGAAATCGGCCTGTACCGATTTCGGGTCAACCCATGCGCTTGCCGCGTTTCCCCTGGTGGGCATTGCGGAAGGCTTCCTCATGACGGCGTGGGGGTACATGGCGAACCTGCTCGGCGTGCCCGCGACCATCGTCGCGGCCGTGCTCGCGGCGCTGCCTGTGGCGGTGACGGGAGGCATCCACCTAGACGGGCTCTGCGACACCTCCGATGCGCTTGCAAGTTGGGCTCCGCGCGAGCGAAAGCTCGAGATCATGCACGACCCGCGGGCGGGCGCCTTCGGGGTCATCGGTGTTGTTGTGTACCTTATTTTGCAGTTTTCCCTGTTCACTGCGCTGCCGCTTACGGCGGGGGCGTTCCTCGCGCTTCTGTGCTCGCTCGTGTTCTCCCGCGCGCTTTCGGGACTCGCCGCTGAATGCTGGCCTGCCGCGCGGGCGGACGGCATGGCCGCGGGACTCTCGCCTGCGAAGAAGCGCGCGGCGATCGTCGTGCCGCTTTGCGCTTTCGCTGCGGCTTCGGCTGCAGGGATGGTCGCGTGCGCTCATGTCGTCGGCGCCCTTATGGCGGTGGCGGGGCTTTTGGCGCTCGCGTGGTACCGCCATGTTGCGCTGTCCCGCTTCGGCGGGGTGACGGGGGATTTGGCCGGATGGTTTCTGCAATGGGCCGAGCTCGCGATGCTTGCCATGCTGGTGGCGGGGGGCATGCTCCTATGATGCTCGTGGTAGGTGGTTCGCACTCGGGGAAGAGGGCCTTCGTGCGCGAAAAGCTCGGGTTCGCGGCGGACGATTTCGTCGACGCAGCGCAGCTTGCGGAGGGCGGCGTGCCCGCGTCTTTTTCCGGCCGCGTCGCGTACCGTGCTGAGGAACTCGTACGCGCGCTCGACGTTGACCGGGCGCTCGAGCGGCTGATCGGCTTCGACGCAGTGATTCTGTCCTTGGTCGGCTCTGGGGTTGTCCCTATGCATGCGGAAGACGCCCAATGGCGCGAGCTCGCGGGGCGCCTGGGATGCGCGCTCGCTGCGCGCGCCGACGTCGTCGTGCGCATGACGTGCGGGATTCCCCAGGTCATCAAAGGAAACCTTGCCGATGCGCCTCGAGGGACGCAGGGCGCGGGCGCGCCTTTGGAGGTCGTCTTCGTGCGCCATGGTGCCACGGCGGGCACGGAAGACCATCGCTACAGCGGGGCGGGCACCGACGAGCCCCTGTCGAGCGCGGGCGAGCGCGCTTTGCGCGACCTCGCGTGCGATCGTGACGTGTTCCGTGTTATCACGAGCGGCATGGCCCGCACCGACCAGACGGCGCGCATCCTCTTCCCGAACGCGGAGCTTATGGCGTGCCCCGGTCTGCGCGAGATGGATTTCGGTGACTTCGAGGGGCGAAGCGCCGCCGAGCTTAAAGAGGATGTGCGCTACCGCGCCTGGGTAGACTCCTGGTGCGAGACGCGCTGCCCGCATGGCGAGGGCAAGAGCGATTTCACCCGCCGCGTCGTCGCGGCGTTTCGGGAGGCGTGCGAATCGGAGCGCGCCCAGGGGAGTGGGCGCGCCGTCTTCGTCGTTCACGCGGGTACCGTGAAAGCGCTGCTCTCCGAGCTAGCTGTCCCGAAAATGGGATATTTCGACGTGCATACCGAGCCGGGCGGCGCATGGGCCGCCACCTGGGATGGGCGCTGCCTTCGCGACGTTCGCCCCGCTTCGGGGGGCGATGCCCGGTGATGACGATTCTTGCCGTCGCCGCCGGGTTCGCGGCCGACCTTGCCTTCGGCGACCCGCGCTGGCTTCCCCATCCCGTCGTCGCCATGGGGCACGCGATCACATGGGCCGAAGGCCGCCTGCGGGGCGCATTCCCGCAAACGTCCGCGGGCACGCGTGCCGCAGGGCTTGTGCTCGCCGTGGCGCTTCCGCTTGCGTGTGGGCTTTTGACCTGGGGTATCCTACATCTTTGCGGCATGGTTCACTCCGGCTTGCGCTTCGTGGCCGAGGCATGGGCGAGCTATCAGATTCTCGCGACATGCGAGCTGCGCCGCCAGAGCCTGGCCGTGGCCCGCGCGTTCTCGAAGGGCGGCCTTGTCGCGGCTCGCGAAGCCGTCGGGCTCATCGTGGGACGCGACACGTCTGTTCTCGACGAGCAGGGCCTCGCGCGCGCCGCCGTGGAAACGGTGGCGGAGAACGCGAGCGACGGCGTCATCGCGCCGCTTTTCTACCTTATGATCGGGGGTGCGCCCTTGGGCATGGCGTACAAGGCGGTGAACACGCTCGACAGCATGGTGGGCTATAAAAACGAGCGCTACATCGACTTCGGCCGCGCCTCGGCGCGCCTCGACGATGTGGTGAACTGGATTCCCTCGCGCTTATCGGCCCTGTTCATGATCGCCGTGTGCCCGATCGTCGGGCTCGACGCGCGCGGGGCGGCGCGCATCTGGCGCCGCGACAGGCGTCGCCATGCGAGCCCCAACTCGGCGCAGACCGAGTCAGCGTGTGCGGGCGCGCTCGGGCTGCGCCTGGCAGGACCCGCGGTGTATTTCGGCAAGCTCGTTGAGAAACCGACGATAGGCGACGCGTCCCGCGAAATCGAGTGGGGCGACATCGCCCGGGCGACAAGGCTCATGCTCGCCGCGTCCGTATGCGCGCTCGTCGTCTTCGGCGCCGCGCGCGCGGCGGTCGTGCTCGCCGTGGGGGCGATTGTATGAGGGAAGACCACGCCGCGTCCCGGGCTGCCGGGGGAATCCTGCGCGCCCGTACGCATGGGGGCAGCGCGCAATCGCTCGGCATCGGTTGCGAAGGGGGCGCCTCCGACCTCATCGACTTCTCGGTGAACGTGAATCCGGCAGGCCCCTCGCCGCTCGCCGTCGCCGCAGCTTGCAAGGCGCTTTCTCGAATCGACGCCTACCCCGATAGGGAAAGCCGCGCCCTCGTTCGCGCCCTAGCGCGCGCCCAGGGCATTCCCGAAGATACTATCGTCTGCGGCGCGGGCGCGTCCGACATCATCTGGCGGCTCGCCGCGGCGGTGCGCCCGAAACGCATCGTCGTGTGCGCGCCGACGTTCTCTGAATATGCGGAGGCGGCATCGTACTATGGCGCATGCGTGCAGGCGTTCCCGCTCTCCGAAGCGGACGACTTCGACGTGCCCGCCTCCTTCGCCCGCGCGATCGAGGGGCCGGGAGACGTGGCGTACCTCTGCAATCCGAACAACCCGACGGGGCGCCTCGTCGACCCCAGCGTGATCGATGCCGCGGCTTGCCGCTGCGAGCAGGTGGGCGCGCTGCTCGTCGTGGACGAGTGCTTCCTCGGATTCGCGCCCGACGCCCGCGAAAGGAGCGTGGCCGCACGCGCCGCGTGTTCGCACCATGTGGCCGTGCTCTCCGCGTTCACCAAGCTCTACGGAATGGCAGGGTTGAGGTTGGGGTATCTGATCAGCGGAAACGCCCAACTCATCGAGGGGATTCGCCGGGCGGGGCAGGCGTGGCCCGTCTCCTCGGTCGCCGAGGCCGCGGGCATCGCCGCCCTGGAAGACGTCGAATACGTTTCGCGCACGCGCGATGTATTGGCGGGCGAGCGAGCGTGGCTTTCCCACGAGCTCTCCTCGCTCGGGCTTTCCGTCGTGCCGTCGGATGCGAACTTCCTTTTAGTCCGCACGCCGGCGAAAGACATCCCCGAGCGCTTGTATAAACAGGGGGTTTTGGTCCGCACGTGCGACTCGTTTTCGGTACTGTCCCGTTCCTGGTGCCGCGTCGCGGTGCGCACGCGCAAGGAGAACGCCCGGCTTGCGATGGCGTTCAGCCACGCGCTTCGGGCGGAAGGCGCATCTGGCGAAGGCGAACCCGACGAACGGGGCGGCGCTTCTTGCAGCGGCGCTATGGCGGGCGCGGATGGCCGAGGCTCGGCGAAGGAGGTCGATACCCGTGGGTAGGGCGAAGCCCATCATGATCCAGGGCACCATGTCGAACGCGGGGAAGAGCCTGCTTGCGGCGGGGCTGTGCCGCGTGCTTTCGCAGGACGGCCTGCGCGTGGCTCCCTTCAAGAGCCAGAACATGGCGCTCAACAGCGGTGTCACGGCCGACGGGCTCGAGATGGGGCGCGCTCAGATCATGCAGGCCGAGGCGTGCGGCATCGCGCCCGACGTGCGCATGAACCCCATCCTGCTCAAGCCCGAAAGCGATCACCGAAGCCAGCTCATCGTGGCCGGCAAGGCGCAGGGAGCCTTCGCTGCGAGGGACTACTTCGCGCGAAAGAAGGCGCTCATGCCGCAGATTTTGGAGGCGTTCGATTCGCTCGCGGAGGAAAACGACGTCATCGTCATCGAGGGCGCCGGCAGCCCCGCCGAAATCAACCTTTCCGAAAACGACATCGTCAACATGGGGCTCGCTTGCGCCGTGTCCTCCCCCGTGCTGCTCGCGGGCGACATCGACCCAGGCGGGGTGTTTGCCCAGCTCTACGGCACGGTCGCGCTCTTTGCGCCCGAGGATCGCGCGCTTTTGCGGGGGCTTGTGGTAAACAAGTTCCGCGGCGATGTGGAAATCCTGCGCCCGGGTTTGGCCCCGCTCGAGAAGATGTGCGGGGTTCCCGTCGTGGGGGTCGTGCCGTATCTTACGCTCGACCTGGACGACGAGGACTCGCTCGCGCCGCGCCTATCTGCCCGCGAGGCGCGCGGCGTCATCGACGTCGCCGTCGTGCGCCTTCCGCATCTGTCGAACTTCACCGACTTCGACCCGCTTTCGCGCGTGCCCGGCGTGGGCGTGCGCTACGTTTCCTCGACGACCGATCTGGGCCGACCCGACCTGGTGGTGCTCCCCGGCTCGAAGACCACGCTCGACGACGCGCGCTGGCTTGCGGCTAGCGGCATCGGAGCCTGTGTACGCGCGCTCTCGGGCGCGGGCACGCCGGTGCTCGGCATATGCGGAGGCTACCAGCTTTTGGGAGACGAGCTTTCCGACCCGCATGGCAGGCAAGGCGCTGGAACCGCGCGCGGGCTCGGGCTCATCCCTGCAAGTACGGTGTTCAAGGAGGAAAAGCGCCTCGCCCAGTCGGAGCTGCGCATCACGGGCGCCCAAGGCGCGTTCTCGGTGTGGAACGGCATGACGGCGCGCGGGTACGAGATTCACGACGGCGTAACGACCGTCTTCTGCGCCCCTGCGGGCACGATTGGCGGCAAACCAGAAGGCGCGGCCTGCGGAAACGTGTTCGGAACCTATCTCCACGGCCTGTTCGACGAACCGGGGGTGGCGCTCGCCCTCGCACGCTCGCTCGCGCGCATGCGCGGCCTGCCCGAGAGCGTCGTGGGTGCTGAGGGCGCGGTGTCCGCGGCCGATCATCGTGCGCGCGAGTTCGACCGCCTGGCCGACTCCGTGCGCGGGGCGCTCGACATGGAGTATGTCTACCGCATTATCGAGGAGGGTGTATGATCCACGTGTATCATGGCGACGGCAAAGGCAAGACCACGGCGGCGATGGGCCTCGCCCTTCGCATGCTCGCCGCAGGCCGCCGCGTCGTCGTCGTGCAGTTCCTGAAAGACGGCGAAAGCGGGGAGGTGCGCCTGCTCGCCGAGCATTTCGGCGTGCCCGTTTTCGCGGGGAAGGCGTCGGACAAGTTTACCTGGTCCATGACGTCGGAAGAACTTGCCGCGACGCGCGAGCTGCACGATGGGAACCTCGCTTCCGCGCTCGCCGAGCTCGAGGGCGCGCAGGAGGGGCTGCTCGTGCTCGACGAGGCGCTCGACGCGCTTTCGAAGGGGCTTGTCGACGAGGCGCTCGTGGACCGCGCGCTCGATATGTCCGCGCGCGGCGTCGAAGTAGCGCTCACCGGGCGCGCGCCTTCCCGCAAGATCGTGGAGAAGGCCGACTACATAACCGAGATGCGGTGCGAGAAACACCCCTACGAGCAGGGGATATGTGCAAGGGAAGGAGTGGAGTACTAGATGGATTCCAAGGAGATGGCGCCCGGCGACATCGAGCGGCGCAGCTTTGAGATCATCACCGAAGAGCTCGGCGGCCGGACGTTCCCGCCGCTCGAAGAGCCCGTCGTGAAGCGCGTCATCCACACCACTGCTGACTTCTCGTACGCCGATTCCCTCGTGTTCACCCATGACGCCGCGCGCTGTGCGCTCGACGCACTGCGCGCAGGGGCCACGGTGCTCACCGACACGAACATGGCGCTCGCAGGCATAAGCAAGCCCGCGCTCGCTAAGCTCGGCTGCAAGGCCGTGTGCTATATGGCCGACCCTGATGTCGCCGCGGCTGCGCGCGCCGCGGGCACGACTCGCGCCGTTGCGAGCATGGACAAAGCTTGCGGCATCGAGGGTCCGCTCATCGTGGCCGTCGGCAACGCTCCCACAGCACTTCTGCGCCTCGCCGAGCTCATGGACGCGGGGAAGATCGCGCCCGCGCTCGTCGTTGGGGTGCCGGTCGGGTTTGTGAATGTGGTCGAGGCGAAAGAGGAGCTACTTGCGCGACGCGTGCCGGCCATCGTCGCGAGGGGTCGCAAGGGCGGCTCGACCGTGGCGGCTGCCATTATGAACGCGCTGCTCTACCAGATCACGCGCCCAGGCGGCCCGAAGTGACGCCGCCCGCATCCGCGCCGGCGCTGCGCATCTTCGCCGGCACCACCGAGGGCCGCCTTCTGTGCGAATGGGCGAGCGGGGCGGGCATCCCCGCCCGTGCCTACGCGGCAACCGAGTACGGAGGCGAGCTTTTGGGCGAGCTTCCGGGCATCGAGGTGCATGCGGGCAGGCTCGACGAGGCCGACATGGAGCGCGAGCTTTCCGGCGCGCGCATCGTCGTCGATGCCACGCACCCCTTCGCTACGCTCGCAAGCGGCAACATCCGGGCCGCTTCGCTCGCCGTGGGTGCACGATGCCTGCGCCTTGCGCGCCCGGCCGAGGCGCTGCCCAAAGGCGTCGTGCCGGTCGCGTCGATCGCCTGCGCGGCGCGCTTTCTCTCCGAGAACCCGGGTCGCGCGCTTCTCACGACGGGGAGCAAGGAGCTTGCTCCCTACACGCGTGTCGCCGATTTCGCGGAGCGCTTCTTCGTGCGTGTGCTCCCGCTGCCCGGTGCTATAACGAAGTGCATCGACGCGGGGTTTTCGCCGTCGCACGTCATCGGCATGCAGGGGCCCTTTACCCGCGAGCTCAACGAGGCGATGCTTCGGCAGGTGGGCGCCCAGTGGCTTGTGACCAAGGACTCGGGAACTGTAGGCGGCACGGCCGAGAAGATCGCCTCCGCGCGCGGCGTGGGAGCGCGCTGTATCGTGGTCGCCCGTCCCGCCGAGGGAGGCGGGGCCCTTTCGCTTAGGGAAGTGGAAGACGCGCTCTTACGGGAGTTCGCGCGCTAGGCGCTCTAATTCACCGCAACTTGTTGGCGGTGGCTTACTGGTAGCGTAGGCACTCCACCGGGTCGAGCTTTGCCGCGCGGCGAGCGGGGTAGAAGCCAAAGATTACGCCGATGCCGACGGAGACGGCGAAGGCCAGCAATACCGTGGCGATTGAAAAGCTCGGTGTGATTTGCCAGCTGGCACCGAGCTCGCCAAGAATCCCGGATCCGGAGGCAAACATCGCAAGAGCCCAGGCCAGCAGATAGCCAATCAGGACACCCAACAGTCCGCCGGTGACGCACAGCGCCGAAGACTCGGCCAAAAACTGCGCGGTGATATCGCGACGACTGGCGCCCAGAGCGCGGCGGATGCCGATCTCGCGAATGCGCTCCGTTACGTTGGTAAGCATCATATTCATAATGCCGATACCGCCGACAAGCAGCGAGATGCTGGCGACAGCACCCATGATGAGCGAGAACGCGCCCATAAAGGAGTTGAGTGCATCGATGGCGCTTTTCATGGATGTCGCCGATACACTGTCGTACTCATCCTCCTCCTCGATGCCCTTCATCGCGCGCACCTTGGACTCGATGGTCTTACAAAGCTCATCCATGTCCGTGCCCTCGGCGGCAAGTGCCATCACGCTGGGGAATGAGGGATTCTCGTCGCCAAACAGACCTGAGATGGTTTCGCGTGGCATATACAGCGTGAGAGAGCCCATGGAGTCGCTGCCGCCATCAATCACGCCTACAATCTGCACCTCGCCGTTGGACACCTTGATGGTTTTCCCCAGCGCATCCTGTTCGTTGCCGTACAGCTGATCGGCGCCGCCGCGGCTGATGAGCGCCACGCGCGAGCCTGATTGAGACTCGGCCTGGGAATAGGTACGCCCCGCAACGAGCTTGCTGGCCCCCACGGCGTCAAGCATGTCACTATCGACACCCTGTGCCATGACGGTATAGCTTTTATTGCCGGTCTTGTACTCGGTATACGCGCTGTCGACAATGCCGATCTGCTCTATCTGCGGCACCAGTTTTTGAAGCTTCTCGATGTCCGACTCGGTGAGTTCTAGCGACGAATAGATTTGCACCATGCGTGCCGCATTGAGGCCCAGGCTGTTGACCAAGCTGTTTTGGATGCCGCCGATGAGCGAAGTCATGGCGATAACCGAGGCGATGCCGATGACAATGCCCAGGATGGTGAGCAGGCTGCGCCCCTTGTTGGCCTCGAGCGAGTGAAGGGCTTCCTGGATAAGATCGCGGGCGCTCATGCCATCTCTCCTTTCGGCGGGTTGGCGGAGGCGGAAATCATGGGCAGGCTATCTACGGCGCTGCGTAGGGTCCGCGGTGCATGTGGAATATACGCGCCGTCGTGAATGCGACCGTCGCGGATGGTCACGGCACGGTCGGCCTCGGCGGCGATGCCGGGGTCGTGTGTGATAAGCACGATGGTTTTGCCGCGCTTCTGGAGCTTATGGAAGGTCTCCATCACAAGCGCTCCGGTAGCGGAGTCCAGGTTTCCCGTCGGCTCATCGGCCAGGATGATGGGCGGGTCATTAACGAGGGCGCGTGCGATGGCGACACGCTGCATCTGGCCGCCCGAGAGCTCGGATATGCGGTGGTCCCAGTGGTCGACCGGTAGCGTGACGGCCTGCAGCGCGTGCACGGCGCGCATTTCGCGCTGGCTACGGGGCACATTGGTGTAGGCCAGCGGCAGCATGACGTTTTCGATAACCGACAGGCGCGGCAGCAGGTTGAAGCTCTGAAAGACAAAGCCAATGCTCAGGGCGCGAACTTCGGTGAGCTCGTCATCATCGAGCTCGGCCACGTTGAGCCCTTGCAGGTAGTAGTCGCCCGCCGTCGGCTTATCCAGGCAGCCTAGGATGTTCATGAGCGTTGATTTGCCCGAGCCCGAGGGGCCAGTGATAGCGACGAATTCGCCGGGATTTACCGCCAGGCTCACGTTGTGCAGGATGTGGGCGCACCCCGCCTCGCTCTCAAAGATGCGGTGCACGTTGCGGATGTCGATAACGGGACGCATTACATGCCCTCGTCGGCAGACATACTGCCCGAATCCGCGCCGTAGCCGCCGTCAGCCGCTGCGTCCGCTCCGGTGTCCATGACGAGGGTGTCGCCATCGCGCAGCTTGGTAACCGGCACGTTGGGGTTGATCTCGTTGCCCTGGTCGTCGCGCTTGACCTGTGTCTTGCCGACTACGGCTTCGTTGTCGTTTTGCGTCACGACGGTCACCTTCACGCGACGGGTTTGCTTGCCCTCGTCATCAGTCGCCACGTTGACGTAATAGTGTTCGCCGTCTTCGGTCATGAGCGCCATCGTCGGCACCATCACCACGTCGTCGAGCTGCTCGGTCACCACTGATACCTCGGCTGTCATGCCCGGCTTCAGGCGCGCGTCGGGCGCCTCTATGAGAATGTCGACGTTAAAGGTTACGCTGCCGCCGCCACCGTTGGCGGCGTCAGAGTTTGCCACCGACGCGATAGCCGTGACGGTGCCCTGGCTCACGATATCGGGAAACGCGGGATACGTGACGTTGGCGCTCTGCCCAACGGCGATCTTGGCGATGTCCTTTTCGCCCACCTGCACGGTCACCTTCATCTTGGATAGGTCGGCGATCTGCATGCACTGCTTGCCGCCGCTCGTATCGCTTTCGCCCATGATCATGCCGCCTGTTACCGTGGCGCCCACCTTGGCGTTAAGCTCCACGATGCTACCCGAGCTCGGGGCCGTGACCGTGCGACTGGCGGCCTTGGCGTTCGCCTGGTCGAGGTTTGCGTGGGCCGATGCGAGGCTGCGCTGCGCGGCCGATACGGCGTTCGTGTCCGCCGATGCGGCGGAGATGCCAGCCGCTGCGGAAGCTCCATCAACGTTCGTCGTTGGGGTGGCCTGCGCGGCGGCTGCGGCTTTCTGTGCGTTGGCGAGGTCTTCTTGAGCGGCTGCAACTGCACGCTGCGCCTCGGCAACGTTGCGATCGAGCTCGTCGTTTTTAATGGTCATAAGCACGTCGCCCTCGTTGACGGATTGGCCCGCCTGCACGTTGATTGAATCGACCGTGCCGTCGACAGAAGGGGAGACCACTGAGGACGAAATGGGTTTGAGCTGGCCTTTCGCCTCGACCGTTGTGGTAAACGTGCCCTCGGTCACCATGTCGGTCACAGGCCCGCTAGCGCTCTGAGGCTGCGCATTGATAACCAGGGTTGCGACAATGGCAATGAGCGCGATGGCACCTACGACGCCGGCGGCAATACAGCGTCGAATCAGCTTTTTGCGTCGACGTTCGGCACGTTTTGCCTTGAGCTTGGCATATGCCTCTTCATCGGAAATCTCGGTCGCATCGTTCCCGCGTCCGCTCTGCTTGTCGGCATGTACGTTTGTAATCAGAGGAAACGTTTCGGTGGCACCTTCGGGCGTGCGCTCGGTATCATCTGGGCCCGGGGTGATCGTGGGGACATTCGGCATAGCGTCTCCTTTATAGAAAGAACCTCGATAATTATATGCGCCCACCGGTTGGGGCGGGCGCATAGGACGGTTTCTTTCGGAACTGTTAGATTGGTCGAAGCGGTTCCACGTTGTAGGAATGCACGCGTTGCACTACGAGTGCACAACCACGCACAGGCCGACTTTGATGCAATCGTGCAGTGCCTTGGCGTCTGCCAGGCGCAGGTTGATGCAACCGTGGCTGCCGCACCACTTGTACGACTCAGCATTATCGAAGCTCTTGTCGTTTTGCCATGTAGCGTCGTGGAAGCCGATCATATTGCCCTCGAACGGCATCCAGTAGCTCACCGGGCTCTCGTATTTGGGCTTACCGGTCTCGGGGTCCTTGGCTCCGATCAGGGTGCTGCCGCCGTCGTTGCTGTTGATCTGCCACACGCCCTCGGGGGTGGCGTCTTCGCCCGGTTTGCCGGAAATAAAGTTGGCCTCCCACACGATATTGCCGCTCTCGTCGTAGTAGCGCGCGTGCTGCTCGGACAGGTCGACGTCGATATACGCCTTCCAGTCGGGCTCTCCCTTTGCGGTAAAGGTGTCGGCCTTCTTGGAGTACTTGATTTCGATTTCGCCGGTCTGCTTGTGGTTAATGGCGTCCTCGACCTGCTTGGCGAGCGAGCTGCTGTCGATGGACCAACCAAAGTCGCCACCTTCGACGGCGCACTGCTTGCCATCGGCGCGCGTCCACCAGCGAGTGGAGCCCACGGTATTAAAGCCGTTGGCGAGCTCGGCTGCCCAACTACTGATCTGCGACGTATCGAGTGTGGGGTTGGCCGGATCGGCAAAGCTGATCCACTGCAACACAGAGCTGCCATCAACCTTGCCAGCGTCCTCGCCGTTGAGCTTGAGGGTCACGTTGACGCCCAGGAAGTTGTTGGCGGCATCACATGCGGCCTGAATCTGATCATCGGTCAGCGTTCCATTGAGCGGCTCATAGGCATCGTTGCCGAGCTTGGAAAGATCTACGGTCTCGGCCAGCGAGGCAAGCTCGAGCTCGGCGTACTTAATGACGTGCTCGCGGTTGAGTTTTTCGTTGGATCGCGCCTTCTCGACGGTAAACTTGCCGGCCTGCTCGTCATAGGAGCTATTGGCCTCGAACGTGCCCGAACGGCCCTCGTTAAACTCGTCGATGGCGGCGCCCAGATCCTTCTCAAACTGCTTTTGGTCAAAGGTGTCGGAGAGCATGGACAGGTCGACGTCCTGATCAAGATCGACTTCGTTGGAGGTAGCGGTTGTTTTGGCCTTACCGCTTAAGGATTCCACAAGGCGGACCGGCCATACAAAGGCTTCGTTGTGGCTGATGATTTCTTTTGCGGCAGCTTCGCCGTCGACGATGGGTTCATCGGACTCGGGCTGATAGGTCCAGCTAAAGTCATCGCCTGTCACGGTGAGCTTATAGTGCTTCCATGCCGAGTTGACCTTGGTGGCGGCAGACGAAGCGTTAGAGAACGAGACGTCGACGCCGGCGATGGTGGTGTTGGGGTAGGCTACCTGCGAAAATGCTACGACGCCTACGATATAGACAATGACGATTAGACCCAGGACGACAAAGAGCGTCGTCTTTTTGCCCGACTTATTGTTGCCGGCGGACTTGCGCGCGGGGCCACGATCGCCTCGAGCGTGCGTGGGGGGCTGCTTGGGCGCATTGCCGTTTGCCTGGCGCTGCTGACGTTGTTGACGCTGCTGTCGCTGTTGGTTCGGGCGTTGGGAAGCGTTTGCTGCACTACGCTGCTGACCGTGGCTCGGCGCGATAGGACGCGGCGACTGAACGCCGCCGGTGTGCCTGCTCGGCTGCTGCGGATCGGGAATCAGTTGAGTTCGATCGTTTTGCGACATCGTATGCATATCCTTCGATTTTCGCCTTGCGGTTCATCGTGTTTTTACTGGGCTTGCATTATAGCGATTGCCCTGCTGTTTGTGGTACGGAAACGGTGGCATTCGAAAGAGCTGGGACATTTGTCCCACCTTTGAGTCGTTCTTTGCCGCTATCCGCACACACCGCATTTTGCACAGGCCGAAAGTGCGGCCGGAGCCTGCGCGATGCCGCCCTTTGCCGTCTCGCGCAGCGTGGCCGGCAACGCGTGACCCACCGTGAGCATGACATGTGCCATCTGGTCAAACGGCACCAGGCTCTTAATGCCTGCGAGGGCGAGTTGTGCCGAGCTAAAGGCCGCTGCCACGCCGATGGCGTTGCGGTTTTGGCAGGGCACCTCCACGAGGCCACCGACGGGGTCACAAACGAGGCCCAGCAGGTTACTCAGCGCGATGGAACTGGCGTCGAGAGCCTGCTCGGGCGTGCCGCCGAGCATCTGCACCAGCGCGGCGGCTGCCATGGCGGCGGCGCTTCCGACCTCGGCTTGGCAGCCGCCCTCGGCGCCGGCAACGCAGGCGCTTGTGGTGAGGTTGAGGCCGATGGCGGCTGCGCAGTAGAGCGCGTCCATGACCTGCTCGTCGTCGAGCTGAAGGCGATCGGCGAGTGCCAGCACGCAGCCGGGCACAACACCCGCGGATCCTGCCGTGGGGGCGGCGACAATCACGCCCATCGTGGCGGAGCGCTCGAGCACGGCCATCGCGCGGGCCACAGCTTCGGTCTGAACGGGGCCCATCAGGCTTGCACTCAAATCGTTGCGGCCGGTGGCTTCGACGAGCTTGGCCTCGCCGCCGATTAGCCCACCGAGCGAGCGCTGCGGATTGGCGAGGGGGGCCGTGGTCTCCTCGCGCATGACGTCGAGCACGCGGCGCATGGCGGCGACGGCGTGGGCCTCGCCGGTCAGACGCGCCTCGCGAACGGCCATGACGGCGCCGATGCTGAGCCCCAGTTCCTCGCACGCATCGAGCAGCTGCTCACCGTCGTCGAAGATTTCCTTGGCCGAGACGCCGGGGGAGAGCGACGAGGCAGAACCGGGGAGCTCGATAAACGTTGCGTAATCGACATTGTCGAGCTTGCGCAGCATGGGGACGACGGTGTCGTCGGGCGCGCCGTCTGTCTCAAAGACGGAGTAGGCCTGGCCGCCCACTTCGGTGCGGTAGGTGCGGCAGAAGGCGATGTTTACGTGGGCGTAGGCGAGCAGGTTGGTGAGCGCGGCGAGTACACCGGGGACGTCCTTGTGCGCCACGAAGAGCGTGGAATACATGCCCGAGATGTCGACGCCGACGCCGTTAATGCGGCTGATGCGCATCTTGCCGCCGCCCAGGCTCTCGCCGCGAACCTGTGCCGTGGCGCCCGTGTCGTCGACCATGTCGATGTCGACGGTATTGGGGTGGATGGAGGCGTCGTCGCCCTTGATGTTAAAGTGATATTCGAGGCCCTGCTCGCGTGCGAGGTTGAAGGCCTGCTTGATGTTCTCATCATCGGTGTCGAGGCCCAGGATGCCCGCGACGAGCGCACGGTCGGTGCCGTGGCCGCGGTAGGTGTGGGCGAAGGAGTTCCACAGGCCAAAGGTGACTTTGGTGATGCGGCCTTCCAGCAGGCTGGCGGCAACTTGGGCGCAGCGCAGGGCGCCGGCGGTGTGCGATGAGCTGGGGCCGACCATGACGGGGCCCAGGATCTCGAATGCCGAGGTCGTAGCTAGTGTTTGCGGCTTGCCTGCCATGGCTGCTCCTTTGCCTTGTCTCGTCGTCCCGAGGGGCGGGGCATAAGGTCGCCTGCTCGGACAGTCCTGCTCGCACGGAGAGCACATTAAGTGCTCTCCGGCTCGTGCGGAACTCGCGATCGACCTTATGCCCCGCCCCTCGGGACTAAGGATACATGGTAGAAGGGCGCGTACTGCAAAATTCATTAGCTGGTGACGCAGCGTGGGCTCATATCGAAATATCTTCACCACCGGATTAATAAAAAAGAAGTACCGCTTGGGGGCGGTACTTCTTTTGGTGCGTTGCTATTTGTCTGTGGCTTTTCTCGTTAGCTTACAGGCCGCAGGCTGCTTTTAGCTCTTCGACTCGGTCGGTTTTCTCCCAGGTGAAGTCGGCGTCTTCGCGGCCGAAGTGACCGTAGGCTGCCGTCTTTTCGTAGATGGGGCGACGCAGGTCCAGGTCGCGAATGATTGCGCCCGGGCGCAGGTCGAAGGTCTTCTCTACGGCCTCGACGATCTTGTCCTCGGCAACATGTGCGGTACCGAAGGTGTCGACCATGATTGAGAGGGGCTTGGAAACGCCGATGGCGTAGGCAAGCTCGACTTCGCAGCGGTCGGCCAGGCCGGCGGCGACCACGTTCTTGGCGACCCAGCGCGCGGCATACGCGGCGGAGCGGTCGACCTTGGTGCAGTCCTTGCCGCTAAAGGCACCGCCGCCGTGACGGCCGTAGCCGCCGTAGGTGTCGACGATGATCTTGCGGCCGGTGAGGCCCGTGTCGCCCATGGGGCCGCCAACGACAAAGCGACCGGTGGGGTTCACGTAGATGTCCGCGTTGTCCCACGGCATGTTCTCGGCAGCCATCACGGGGGTGATGACGTGCTCGATAAGGTCGGCCTTGATCTTACCCATGTCTTCGATCTCGGCGGCGTGCTGCGTGGAGATGACGATGGTCGTGACCTCGACGGGCTTGCCTTCCTCGTAGCGCACGGTGACCTGGGTCTTGCCGTCGGGACGCAGATAGGCGAGGGTACCGTCGTGGCGCACGGCGGCCAAGCGCTCGGCCAGGCGGCTTGCCAGGTAGTGTGGCATCGGCATGAGGGTCTTGGTCTCGTTGGAGGCGTAGCCGAACATCATGCCCTGGTCGCCGGCGCCGATCAGGTCGTTCGGGTCGGTGGTGGCGCCGGTCTGGGTCTCGAAGGACTCGTCAACGCCCTGGGCGATATCGGGCGACTGCTCGTGGATGAGGCTCATAACGCCGCAGGTGTCGCAGTCAAAACCGAACTTGGCACGGTTGTAGCCAATGCGGCGGATGACGCCGCGGGCGATTTCCTGTACGTCGACGTAGGCCTGGGTGCGAATCTCGCCGGCGACGATAACAGTGCCGGTGGTCACGAGGGTCTCGCAGGCGCAGCGGACGTTCTCCACGTTGGCAGGCACGCCGTTGGGGGCGATGTAGCCCTGCTCCTGCAGCTCTATTTCTTTGGCGAGGATTGCGTCGAGGACGGCGTCGCTGATCTGGTCAGCGATCTTATCGGGATGACCTTCGGTCACCGACTCCGACGTAAAAACAAAGGACCCGTGTTGGGGCGGGATGGAACGAAGTTCTTCTGACATGATTGTCCTTTCAAAAACGTGTCCCGGCGACCGTTACCATTCCGCCGGGCTCTCTATGCAAGGGCACATAATAGCGCGTAAATCAAACATTCACACCCTTTCCGCACCTACTCATTGGGGACAGACTTAAATGATCGGCCTTACCTAAGTGTCGACAGGTTGCCCAAAGAATGGTCATTTAAGTCTGTCCCCAATGAGTAGGTCGGTGCCCTTTGTGCGGAGGTTGCTTTGATGCTTTATACTGGTGCGGTTAGACATCCATCCTGCAATCGAGGAGATTTCCATGGCATCAGACGTTCGCGTCCGCTTTGCACCCTCACCGACGGGCAAGCTGCACATCGGCGGCGCCCGCACCGCTATCTATAACTGGGCTTTCGCCCGCGCAAACGGCGGCACCTTCATCCTGCGCATCGACGACACCGACCCCACCCGCTCCACCGACGAGAACACGCAGATCATCCTGCGCGCCATGCGCTGGCTGGGCCTGGACTGGGACGAGGGTCCCGAGGTAGGCGGCGACTTTGGCCCCTATGCTCAGACCGAGCGCATGGATCTGTACAAGCAGGCCGCCCAGAAGCTTTGGGACGAGGGCAAGGCCTATCCCTGCTTCTGCACCAAGGAGCAGCTCGACGCCGACCGCAAGGCCGCGCAGGAGCGCAAGGACCCCTTCCAGGGCTATCAGCGCCGTTGCCGCGATCTTGATCCCGAGGAGGCCCGCCGTCGCATCGAGGCCGGCGAGTCCTACGTCCTACGCATCAAGGTGCCCGAGGACCGCGGCGACGTCGTTATCCACGACGCCGTCCACGGCGAGGTAACCTTTGACGCCAAGGAGCTCGACGACTTTGTCATCTTCCGCTCCGATGGCACGCCCACGTACAACTTCGCGACCGTCGTCGACGACGCCATGATGAAGATCACCCATGTCATCCGCGGCGACGACCACCTGTCTAACACCCCACGTCAGGTCATGGTCTATGAGGCCCTCGGCGCGCCCGTGCCTACGTTCGCCCACATCTCCATGATCTTGGGTGCCGACGGCAAGAAGCTCTCCAAGCGCCACGGCGCCACCTCGGTGGAGGAGTACCGCGACGCCGGCTACCTGTCCGACGCTTTCGTCAACTATCTGGCGCTGCTCGGCTGGTCGCTCGACGGCGAGACTACGATCATCCCGCGCGATGTCCTGGCCAGCAAGTTCTCGCTCGACCGCATCTCCAAGAACCCGGCGACCTTCGACCCCAAGAAGCTCGACTGGGTCAATGCCGAGTACATCAACGGCATGTCCGACGCCCAGTTTGCCGACGAGATCATGGTCCCCGAACTGCACGAGGCGGGTCTCATCGAGGGTAATGTCGAGTACGGCGAGGATTGGATCGATGCGCTTGCCGCCATCGTCAAGCCGCGCACCAAGATGCCGGCCGATGCCGTGACCGTTGCCGCTCCCATCTTCGCTACGGCCGAGACGCTCGAGTATGACGAGAAGTCCGTCAACAAGGGCCTGGCCAAGGAGGGCATGGGTGCCATTCTGGATGCCGCCAAGGCCGCGCTCGAGGGTGTGGGCGAGTGGACGGCTGCCAACATCGACGCCGCGCTTGAGCCGCTGCCCGAGCAGATGGACCTTAAGAAGCGCGTGGTGTTCCAGGCCGTGCGCGTCGCCGTCTGCGGCAACATGGTGAGCCCTCCGCTGGGCGAGACCATGGCGCTCGTCGGTCGCGACGACTGCCTGGCGCGCATTGACCGCGCCCGCACGATGGCGCTGTAATCGCTGCGCAAACGTTTGTATCCGAGCCCCGTTCACTCAGAGCGGGGCTCTTGTTTCTGTAGACGTATGGGATAGGAGGTGCTGGGGCTATGGCCGAGCAACTTTCGCTGTTTGGTACGCCGGAACCGGAGGGGGCTCCGAAGTCCGCGGCTCCTGCCGCCGCCCCGGCGCAGCCCGAGCCCGCACCTGAGCCCATCGCCGCCTATGCGAGCGTGGTTCTCGACATCCCGACGCGTGCGCTGTCCGAGCCGTTCGCCTACGGCATTCCGCAGTCACTCGCCAACGATGTCCAGATCGGTTCCACCGTCCTAGTTCATTTTGGCAACCGTGCGGCCGCGGGCTATATCGTCGACATTGCGCCTGAGCTGGGCGACCTACAGGGCAACAACGCCCTCTACCCCTCGCGCATTAAGCCCGTCGAAGCCATCCTCAGCAAACCGCTCTTTGGTGCCGAGGCTGCCCGTATCGCACGCTGGATGAGCCGCGAGTATGTCGCGACGCTTTCCGAGTGCCTGCGCCTGTTCTTGCCCCCGGGCGGTAGTCCACGCGTGGTCAAGGGCGACGACGGCGTGTGGACCGTTGAGCGCCCCGCCGTCAAACCCATCCAAAACCGTTGGGTCATGCTCACGCCTGAGGGCTTTGATTACACGCCGCCCAAAACGGCGGTTCGTCAGCGTCAGCTCATCGAGGCACTCCAGTGCGGTCCGGTCACGACGCGCGAACTCAACCTGCTCTACAACAGCATGTCGGCGACCATCAAGGCGCTCGAAAAACGCGGCGTCGTCGTGGTGGAGCAGCGTCGCGCTTGGCGTGGCTGCAGCGAGCAGACCACACTGTCTTCGGCAAGCGGCAAGGCCCCGGTGGCACTCACCAACGGCCAGCAGCAGGCGCTCGCGCAGATTGAGCGCGCCCGCCTGGACGCTCACGGTGACGTGGTCCTTGTGGACGGCGTGACCGGCTCCGGCAAAACTGAGGTCTACCTTTCGGCGATTGAGCGCGTGCTCGCGGCCGGCCGCTCTGCCTGCGTTCTTGTGCCCGAGATTTCGCTGACGGCCCAAACTGTCGGCCGCTTCCGCTCGCGCTTTGGCGAGACGGTCGCGGTCTTCCACTCGCGTCTCTCGGCCGGTGAGCGTCTGGACCAGTGGGATATGGTCGCCAGCGGTGCGGCCCGCGTGGTCGTTGGCGCACGTTCGGCGCTCTTTTGCCCGCTCAGCGACCTCGGCCTCATCATTATCGACGAGGAGCACGAGACCAGCTACAAGCAGGGTTCCAGCCCGCGCTACCATGCGCGCGAGGTTGCGGCCGAGATGGCGCGCCGCTATCGTTGTCCGCTCGTGCTGGGTTCCGCCACGCCTTCTGCCGAGGCGCTCGACCGCTGCCGCCGTGGCACGAATAACGGTGCCACCTGGACGCGCGTCGAGATGCCCGAGCGCCCCGGACACGCGGTCTTGCCCACAGTCCGCATCGCCGACCTGCGTCGCGAGTTCTCGCACGGCAGCCGATCCATGTTCTCAAAACCCCTGATGGAGGGCTTGGAACGTGTCGTTGAGCGCCGAGAAAAGGCCGTGCTGCTTCATAACCGTCGCGGCTTTGCGCCCTTCTTGATGTGCCGCGAGTGCGGCTGCGTCCCCACCTGCAACCATTGCTCCACCGCGCTTACGTACCATGAGCGCACCCATACACTGCAGTGCCACACCTGTGGTTCGTCCTGGCGCGTGCAGCCGTATCCCGCACCCACGAGCCGTTGCCCCAAATGTGGCAGTCGCTACCTGGCAAAAATGGGTCTGGGCACGCAGCAGATCGAGGACGCACTGCACCAGATGCTTCCCGAGGATGTCGCCATTATTCGCATGGATGCCGATTCCACGCGCGGCAAGGATGCGCACAAAAAGCTGCTCGAGCAGTTCGATGCGGCCGATTGCGCGGTGCTGCTGGGTACCCAAATGATCGCAAAGGGTCTCGATTTTCCCGAGGTCACGCTCGTGGGCGTGGTTAATGCCGACTTCGCCCTCAAGCTGCCGGACTTTCGCGCAGGAGAGCGCGCCTACGACCTGCTGGAACAGGTGGCGGGCCGTGCCGGTCGAGGCGATCGCCCCGGCGAGGTGATCATCCAGACCTACCTGCCCGGGGATCCGGTCATTCGCGCCGTCGCCGAGCACGACCGCTCTATCTTTACCGACTACGACCTGGACCAGCGCCGCGACGCGCTGTACCCGCCGTTTGTTCGCCTGGTCAACATCTTGGTGTGGTCGGCGAACCGAGACGACGCGCAGGATTACATCGGGCGCATCGCAAAGCTTCTTAAGCGCCGCTGGCATGCCGCCGCGCCCGACTTTTTGCGGGCGGGGAGCGCCGTGCCTCAGGTGCTTGGTCCGGCTTCATGTGTAATCGAGAGAGCCAAGGACCGTTACCGCTTCCATCTGCTTGTAAAGTCGCCGGTAGGGTACCATGTCTCTGATGATATCGACGCCTGCCTCAAAGAGGTGGGCTCCGTGCGCGGCGTGAGCGTGAGTGTTGACGTCGACGCCTATGATTTGATGTAACAACCCGAAAGGATGGCCATGGAAGCCAACGGAATCGTACTGTCGCCCGACCCTCGTCTGCGCCAGGAGTGCGCCGTCATCGAGGAGATCACTCCGGCGATCGAGGCGCTTGCCGAGAAGATGAAGAAGATGATGTTCGATAACGGCGGTTGCGGCCTGGCTGCCCCGCAGATCGGCGAGCTTATTCAGCTCGTCACCATCGACTGCGACTACAGCGACAAGAACGACTATGACCCCTACGTGCTCATCAATCCCGTGATCGTGGAGCAGAGCGACCATCTGGTGCCGTTTAGCGAGGGCTGCCTGTCCATCCCCGGCATTAGCTGCGAGATCGAGCGTCCCGACCATGTCGTCGTCGAGGCGTATGACTTGGATGCCAACCTTATTCGCTATGAGGCCACGGGCGATCTGTTCTGCGTGTGCCTGCAGCACGAGATCGATCACCTGCACGGTAACACCATGTTCGAGCGACTGAAGCCGATGCAGCGCATCAAGGCAGTCAAGGAGTACCAGGACGCCCTGGCCCGCGGCGCTCGACCGGGCGAGACAGAGTAGGTCCCACCGTCCCCGGTGCTGAGCGCCCACATATCATCCCGTGCTCAAACATTCTCGCTGCGCTGCGAAACTGCGCGCGGGACGATATGTGGGCGCTCAGCACCGGGGACTGCGTTGTTCTGGCTTGCTTCGCCCGGGTGCCGTTGGGCCAGGGAGGGGCGTCTTCGCTGATAATTGCTTTGTTGGAAGAGCTGCTTTTATGCGGCTCTTTCTTTGTTTTTGGGTATATTTGTTTTGTTGAATTGTTATTGCGGCTGGGTGCGCTTGCGACCTGGAACGCTTTTTTGTAGCCGTCTCGGCTCGTTATTGAGAGGAGACTATCTTTTATGCGTATTGTGTTTATGGGTACGCCTGATTTTGCTGTGCCTTCGCTGACTTCGCTTGTTGAGGCTGGTAATGAGATTGCGCTCGTAATTACTCGTCCTGATGCTGTTCGTGGGCGTGGTAAGAAGCTGGAGCCGTCTCCTGTTAAGGCTAAGGCGCTTGAGCTGGGGTTGCCGGTTATTGAGGCTAATCGTATGACGGCCGAGGTTGTTGAGGCGCTCCAGGCTGCAGATGCCGATATTTTCTGTGTGGCTGCCTATGGCTGCATTTTGCCCGATGAGGTGCTGCATATGGCGCCGCTTGGTATTGTGAATGTTCATGCGTCCTTGCTGCCTCGTTGGCGTGGGGCTGCTCCTATTCAGCGTGCGATTCTTGCTGGCGATGAGGTCGCTGGCGTTTCCATTATGCGTATTGGGCATGGCGTGGATACTGGTGCTTATTGTGCTCAGGCTTCCACGTCGGTTGCCGGTAAGCATGCTGAGGAGCTGACCATGGAGCTTGCTGAGCTTGGCGGCAAGTTGCTTGCCGATACGCTTCCTTCCCTTGCCGATGGTACTGCCGTGTGGACTGAACAGGATGAGTCGCTTGTTACCCATGCCGCCAAGATTTCTAAGCAGGAGATGCGTCTAGATCCGCAGATGGCGGCGCTCGATTGTGTGCGTCATGTGCTTGCTTCGTCCGATACCGCGCCTGCTCGTTGCGTGATTGCCGGCAAGACCGTGCGCGTACTCGATGCTGCGCCGGCTGATGTGTCGCTTGGCGAGGGCGCTGTTGCCGTTCAAGCCAAGCGCGTCTACCTTGGTCTTTCCGATGGCTCGGTTGAGTTGCTCGAGGTTAAGCCCGATGGTAAGCGTGCTATGGCCGCTTCTGCTTGGGCTGCTGGCCTGCAAGGCGCCGATCTTATCTGGGGTGTTTTGTCATGAGCAAGTTGTCTCCCGCGCGTAAGCTTGCGCTCGATGTGCTGATGGAGGCCGATCGCCGCGGCATGTATGCGCGTGACGTGCTGTCCTCTCGCGCATCGGCCAAGGCTATTGACCAGCGCGATTCCGCTTTTGCAGCTCGCTTGGCGCTTGGCGTGGCCGCCACACAGGGTATTTTGGACGAGCTGCTCGATCAGTTTCTTGATAAGCCTAAAAAGGTTGCGCCGCGTGTTCGCATGGCACTTCGCATCTCGGCCTTCGAGATGCTCTATCTGCATACGCCTGGCCGCGTTGCCGTAAGTCAGGGTGTTGAGCTGGTGCGCAGCGGAGCTAAGTCTGCCGCCGGTCTGGCGAACGCTGTGCTGCATAAGGTCGCGGACAACGTTGAGGACTTTGCTACTGCGTCCGATGTGGATGAGTCTGAGCGACGCTTGGTTCGTCTGTCGCGCCTGATGGGCCTGCCGCGTTGGCTGTGCGCTCGTATTATGGCTTCGTTTGACACACCGGAGGGCGCGCTTAGCTTTGCCGGTAATCTGGCCCCCGCGCCGCTGGCCCTGCATGAGAACGCCTTTGCGACTAAGCCCGATCCGTATATCTCGCAGCTCGTCGCGCCTCTCTTCCCGGGCTGCCATGCTCCGGTTGATGCCCAGGTTACCGTTGCTTCGGGTGTGTTTGAGCGTGCTGCCGCGGTGGCGTCTGATCTCAACGCGCAGCTTATCGCCACAGCTGCCACGCGCCCTGGAAGCTGCCTTGAGATTGGTGCCGGTCGCGGTACCAAGACCTATGTGATGATGTGCCAGGCCAAACGTGCGGGCTATGCGCGTCAGCATACGGCGCTTGACCTGCATGATCGTAAATGTGATCAGAATCTCGCGCGCCTGCATAAGGCGGGTATTCGGGGCGTTCGTACGGTTTCGGGTGATGCCTGCGAGCTTGATGCGGTGCTCACATCGTTTGATGCCATGCTTGGCGAGCCGGTTAAGTTCGACACGGTCTTTATCGATGCGCCGTGCTCGGGCACCGGCACCATGCGCCGTCATCCCGAGATCCCGTGGCGCCTAACCGAGAATGATGTGACGGCCGAGTTACCCAAGCTTCAGCTGACGATGCTTAAGGAGGCTTCTGCGCGCGTGGCCGCCGGCGGAGAGCTCATCTATGCCACCTGCTCGGTTTTTGATGAAGAGAACACACAGGTCGTGGATGCCTTCCTGACCTCTCCTGAGGGCGCCGACTTTAGCGTCGCACCGCTCTCCGAGGCACAGATTCTGCAACTCCCCGAGTTCGATCAGGCCAAGAAGCTCGTATCCGTACGCCAGAACGATCGAGGCCTCTTCCAAAGCGTGCCGGTAAACGCCGACTCCTACGACGGCCACTTCTGCGCCAGACTGGTCCGCAAGTAACTACTAAGTTGCGGTGAAATATGGATTGAAAAGCCGCTTCTGCCCACCAAACAGTCCTTATCTCACCGCAACTCATAAGGAAACCTGGGTAGCTAAAGAAACAGCCCCGCGATCGGTTTCGATCGCGGGGCCGCGTTGTTCCTAGTGGTTATGCGGGCAGTTGGCGCAGCAGCCGCTTGTGGCGCTGGTGCTGGAGCCGCCGCTTCGCTGGTCGGTGTTGTAGAAACCGCTGCCCTCAAACTTAATGCCGCTGGCCGAGAACGTCTTGGCCGCCGGGGCGCCGCAGCTCGGGCAAACGACCTCGGGAGTCTCGGACATGGGATGCTCAACCTCAAACACGTTGCCGCAGCTCGAGCACTTGTAATCGTAGCGCGCCATAATACTTCCTTTTCAGCACAAAGCGGGCAGATCGCTCTGCCCGCATAAATTCAAACGTCTGTAACTGTACCCTATATCGGGGGTTTTATCACGCTTCGCCCCAGAATCTATGGTTGTTGCGCAGGAGCTGTGCGGTTTTGTCCTCGGCGGCTGCAATGTCCGCCTCGTCAGCCTGCCAGGTCCAGTTGCCCGTTGCCACGCCCGGAACGTTCATGCGCGCGTCGTCGCTAAGCCCCAGGATATCCTGTAGCGGCATCATCACTAGGGGAGCGTCGCTTGCAAGCGCGTCGCTCATCAGCTTTGCCGCCACCTCAACACCGCTCGGTTCATCGCCGCCCGCAAAGGAACGTGTGCACCAACCGGCCAGCGTCGACGTATCGTGCGTCGAGGTGTACAGAATCTTGCCGGGCGTGGGATGCACGCCGCAACGGACGTCGTAATTGCTAAACTCCAGCACGTCCATGCCGGGGAAGCCGCAGGTCGAAGCCATGGCGCGAACACCGGGCGTCAAATAGCCCAGGTCCTCGGCGATAAAGTTGAGCGGACCCAGCTCGTCATAGGCGGTCTGGAACAGGTCTTTGCCCGGGCCCGCCAGCCAGCGACCGTCGGCGCAAGCCTTGCCCGCGGGGATACTAAAGTAGCTGTGGAAGCCCAGGAAGTGATCCAGACGCACGCGGTCGTAGAGCGAAAACGCACGACGCAGGCGATCCATCCACCAGCTATAGCCGTTCTGCTTCATGTGGTCCCAGCGGAACGTCGGGTTGCCCCACACCTGGCCCTCGGGTGCAAAGTTGTCGGGCGGCGCGCCGGAAATCTCGATCGCCTTGCCGGTATCGGACAGCCAGAAGTTCTCGGGCTCGCTCCACGCATCCGCCGAATCGTCCGAGACATACATCGGGATATCGCCGATGACCTCGATGCCCTTCTTGTGCGCGTAGTTCATGAGCTCGCACCAAGCCAGGTCAAAGCGGTACTGCATGTACGCCTGCAGCTCGGCCTCGTCGTGGAAGCGCTTGTCATCGATCAGATACTCGTTGTAGCGCGCGACATCTGCAGGCCAATCGTGGCGCGACTCGCCCTCAAAGTACTTCTTAACGGCCATGTAGACGCAGTACTTCTCGAGCCAATCGGCGTTGCGATGTTTAAACGCCGTGTACAGCGGGTCGGCATCCTCGCCGCCGCGGGCCTTCCAGGCCTCAAAGTCGGCGGCCAGCTCCTCGTGGCTTTCGGGAAGCAGGTCGATATTGCCTGCAAAGGCCGAAGGGCCGGCGTAAGGGGAGCGGAAGAAGTCCGTGGGGTTTACGGGGAGAACCTGCCAGTAGCGCATGCCCGTGGCGGCCAGATGGTCGATAAAGCGACGCGTGGGCGCGCCGATCGTACCGGGCTTGCCGTCGTCGGTCGGCACCGATGTGATATGGCACACAACACCCGCACCGTAATCGAGCGGCTCCTGCAGGCGCTGCTCGGCATGGTGATAGATGATCGACGAGCCCAGCGGGTACAAGTCGAGCGTGACCGTGCCGTTGTGGATTTCGCATTCGTGGCCACTAATCACATCGCTCGCACATTCGCCGAGTGCCGGAATGGTCACACGATGCGAGTTGCGCAGGCTGCGGTTGATGATAACGGTCGCAGACTCGCCGTCCTTGCCCGTACGGTTGTAGGCCAGCACCTCGTCATTGAGTGCAAAGGCCTTGATCTCACCATCGATCATAAACGGCAGTGCGCGGCGCACAGCAGATGCGTTCTTGACGATCGCGAACGTATCGAAGTCGTGCAGGTCTTCCTTGGTCGGCATCGTGCGGCGATTACCCGGATCGGTCAGGCCCTCAAGGCCGTACTCGTCACCATAGTAAATCGAAGGCACACCGGGGAACGTCATCTGCATGAGCGTCGCGAGCCAAAAACGGCTTTTGGCCAGGCCCATTGCGTTCTCGTCCAGGCGCCACTTGCTGCGCTCGCACTCGGGCAGCTGTGACTCGTCAGGGCCGCCGCCGAGCACCGAGATAATGCGCGGACGGTCGTGGCTCGACAGCAGGTTGAGCGCGCAAGACAGGGCCTCACGCGGATAGTTCTCGCGCAGGGTCTCGATATCCTCGGCAGCTTGGTAGGCGTTTTTGTAGCCCATCAAAAAGCCGATGACCATGTCGCGGAAGGGGTAATCCATAGCGGAGTCCAGCTCGGAGCCCTGCAGGTAGCGGCGCAGATGGCCGTAGCTGATCTTGTTGGAAGCGTCCTCCCAGACTTCGCCGAGCAGCAGTGCGTCGGGTTTCTCGGCGAGCACGGCCTTCTTGATCTCGGCCAGGAAATCGTCCGAAAGTTCGTCGGCCACGTCTAGGCGCCAGCCATGAGCGCCGGCACGTAGCCATTTACGGATCACGCCGTCCTTGCCCAGGAGCCGCTCGCGCACCAGTTCGGAGCTCTCATTGATGGCGGGCATGTTGCCCACGCCCCACCAGCAGTCATACGAACCGTCCTCATGGAAGTAAAATGCATCGCGCCACGGCGAGTCCTCGCTCTGCCAAGCACCGACGCCGGGATAATTGCCGTAGCGGTTAAAGTAGATCGAGTCGTCGCCCGTATGGTTGAACACACCGTCCAGGATGATGGAAATGCCAAGCTTCTCGGCCGCCTCGCACAGCTCGGTAAAGTCCTGCTCGGTGCCCAGAATCGGGTCGATCTTGGTGTAGTCGGCCGTGTCGTAGCGGTGGTTGCTCGCGGCCTCAAAGATGGGGTTGAGGTAGATGGCCGTAAAGCCTAGCTCGGCAATGCGGGGCAGGTCATTTTGGATACCCTTGAGCGAACCGCCGTAAAAATCCCAGGTCTTGATGGAGCCGTCTTCGGCACGCTCGTACTCGGGCGGTTCGTTCCAGTCCTCGACCATGCGGCGCTGGATTCCTTTGCGCGGTTTTTCAACTTCGGTAAGCGTGCGCTCGCGCCAGTTTTCGTCGCGGGCATAGCGGTCGGGGAAGATCTGGTAGACCATGCCACGCTCGTACCACTCAGGACGAACTTTGCGGTGCTTGTAGACGGTGATCTGGAAGGACGGGACCTCGGCGTAGTTGTAAGTTACGCCCTCGCCACCGGTGCGACCCTGCGGTGCGCCCAAACGGACCTCGGGCTGACCCTCGATATTGCAGATAAAGCTGTACCAGATAAGACAGGGCTCGGTGCACTCAAGCTCTACGGTAAATATGCCGTCGCCCTCGTGCGTCATGGGATACAGAGACTCACCGATCTCATCGACCCAGGTGCGCAGCGTAAGCGTTGCCTGGTTGGGGTCGGCATCCTCCAAAATCACCGAGAGCGAAACGGAAGTTCCAGTGGTCACAGCGCCAAACGGAGTGCGAAACTGCGGTAGACGGCTGTTGTGAATCAATCTCATAATACGGTCCAGTTCAATAGAATCACGGCCTGCGGGCCATGGGCTTTACGCACAAGATATAAGTATATCTGTTGTACACAGGCTGTATAAACAACATCCGTTTACCATCGGCGAACGGTTGTCCTAGAAAATCGTTTTACCAACTATCTATAGAGAAGGGGCGCCCGGTTGGAGCGCCCCTTACTTAGGGTTTGATGAGGTTTTGGATCGTCTGTGGGCTAGCGGCGCTTGCGGGCGGCCGTTGCCTTGCGGACGGAGGTCTTCTTAGTCGGAGCCTTTTCCTCAGTGGGAGCGGCGGGGGAGACCGGGGCCTCCTTGGCGGGCTCTGCCTTTGTCGTAGCCTTTGGAGCGGTCTTGACCTCGGCGGCCTTCGGCGCCGGCTTGGCCTTTACTGACGGCTTTTCCTCGCCCTTAGCCTTTGCCTTGGGAGCTGCAGCCTTGGTTGTGGCCTTTTTGGCCGTCGTCGTAGTGCGCTTGCGCGTGGTGGTCTTGGCGGCCGGCTTTGCCTCGACAGTTACCTCGGTCTTGGACTCGGCGGTCGTCTCCACCACTTTGGCGGCCGGCTTTGCGGCGGCCTTCGTCGTGACAGTCTTCGTGGTCGTCGACTTCGTTGCCGTGGTCTTTTTGGCTGCCGTGGCCTTCTTGGCAGTCGTGGCCTTGGTCGCAGCCGTCTTCTTGGCAGCGGTCTTGGCCGGAGCCTGTGCCGCGGGCTTAGTCTCGGCGGCGGCCTCGTCCTTTACCTCGGGAGCGACCTCGGCCTCGGTGGCCTTCTTGGCAGCGGCGGTCGTGCGCTTGCGCGTGGTCGATGCCTTGGTAGTGGTTGCCTTGGCGGCGGTGGTCTTCGTGGTCGTGGCCTTTTTAGCCGTCGTCTTGCGGGCCGTCGTCTTCTTGGCGGCAGGCTTCGCAGCGGGCTTAACCTCAGGCTCGGGCTCGTGAGTAGCCTCGACCTTCACCTCAGGATCGGCCTTAACGACCTCAGCTTCAACCGGCTCCTCGACAGCCGCCGTAGACTCCACAGCCGCCGGCCTCTCAATCTCCGGGTGCATAAAGAAGTACAGGTCCAGATACTTATCGGCCGAGCGCGTCCAGCTAAAGTCCTGGCTCATGGCCTGTGTGACCAGCTGATCCCAGGCCTCGCGATTATCCCAGAACAGGCGTGCCGCGCGGAACACGGCGTCACCCATCTCGTCGCCGTTAAAGTTGCTAAACGAGAAGCCCGTGCCCTCGCCGGTAAACTCGTTATACGGGATCACGGTGTCCTTCAGGCCACCGGTCTCGCGCACGATGGGCAGGGTGCCGTAGCGCATGGCGATGATCTGCGACAGACCGCAGGGCTCAAACTTCGAAGGCATTAGGAACATATCGGCGGCGGCATACATACGCTGCGACAGCGCCGGATCGAACTCGATGCGCGCGGCCATGGTGCCGGGGTACTTGTCCTGGAAGTAGCGCAGACCGTCCTCGTAGTCGCGGTCGCCGGTGCCCAGCACGGCCACCTGAACGCCGCCGGACAGGATGCGGTCGAGCGCGTACATGACCAGGTCCAGGCCCTTCTGGCGCGTCAGGCGCGTGACCATCACCATAAGCGGGCGGTCGTCGCGCACCTCGAGCCCCAGTTCCTCCTGTAGCTTGGCCTTGCACACGGCCTTGCCGGAACGGTCCTCAACCGTGTAGTTGGCGGCAATGCGCTTGTCGGTTGCCGGGTCAAAGGCCGCCACGTCAATGCCGTTGAGGATGCCCTGCAGCGCGTAGGAACGCTCGCGCAGCACACCGTCCAGGCCCTCGCCAAACTCGGGCGTCTGGATCTCGCCCGCATAGGTGGGGCTCACCGTGGTGATGGCGTCGGCATAGTGCAGCGCGCCCAGCATGTAGTTGATGCTGCAGGCGTCGCAGCGCAACTGCGTGGCGGCCGCGGGAATATGCGCCACACCCAGGATGTCCTCCATCACGGTGTCGCTAAACTGGCCCTGGAACGCCACGTTGTGGATCGAGAACACAGTCTTGACGCGGTCGTACAGCGGCAGGCCCTGGTAGAACTCGCGCAAGAACACGGGCGCCAGTGCCGTCTGCCAGTCGTTGCAGTGCAGGATGTCGCACTCAAAGCCCTCGGGCAGGTGCTGCAGGCTCTCGGTAATGGCCTTGGAGAAGAACGCGAAGCGCTCGCCGTCGTCGAAGAAGCCGTACGGATAATCGCGCGCAAAGTAGCGCTCGTTGTCCACGAACATATAGGTGACGCCGTCGTGCTCGAGCTTCTCCAGCCCGCAGTACTCGTTGCGCCAGCCCAGGCTCACGTAAAAGTCGGAAAAGTGCTCCATCTGCGCCTTGTACTCATCCTTGATGGTGGCGTACTTGGGCACCATCACAATGACTTCGGCGCCGGCGCGCACGAGCGCCGCAGGCAGCGAGCCCGCCACGTCGCCCAGGCCACCGGTCTTAACAAACGGTGCGCACTCGGCCGAGGCAAACACGATCTGCATCTTTTTGCTGGAATCTGCCATATTGTCTCCCATGTTGCAATTCGAGAATAGCCGCCTGGCGCTAACCGGGCGGCTATTCTACCTGTTACGAGCGATGTTGCGGTGCCAACGTTAACGTACGATGGTGGTGTCGGAAGTTAACGGAGCCTTGCCCAGCACCAGGATGTTCTCGGGCGTGCCGCGAAGCTCGGTGTTGATGGGAACCACGTTGTTCTTGTCCAGAATGGCGTTCTCAACGCGTGCGCCGCTCTTGATGACACAGCTCTGGTTGATGATCGAGTTGGTCACCGAGGCGCCCTCCTCGACCACGACGCCGCGTGACAGGATCGAATTGCGCACGGTGCCCTTGATGATGCAACCGGCCGAGATGATCGAGTTGCACGCGTGGCTACCGGTCGCATAGCGCGAAGGCGGCACGTCGTGAGCCTTGGTCAGGATCGGGCGCTCGGGATCGAAGAGCTGGTCGGCCACGGTTTGGTCAAGCAGGTCCATGCTGCGGCGATACAGCGACTTCTCACTAAACACGCCCACGACCTCGCCCTTGTACTCGTAGCTGCACACGTCGATG
This sequence comes from Collinsella aerofaciens, assembly GCF_039758965.1. Taxonomy (GTDB): domain Bacteria; phylum Actinomycetota; class Coriobacteriia; order Coriobacteriales; family Coriobacteriaceae; genus Collinsella; species Collinsella aerofaciens_BR. The sequence goes on from NZ_JBDMSL010000010.1 coordinate 62,376, forward strand.
TTGCCAAAGTCGCCCTGGAGTGCCTCGAGCAGGTCCAGATAGTCGGCGGCCTGGTAGTGGTCGATAATCTCGAGCAGCGTCTCGCGGTTGACGATGCAGCAGTCCATAGAGGCGTTGTCGCCGTACGCGACGCCAGCGCTCACGCCCGTCAGGCGACCGTTCTCGTTAATCTCGAGTTTGGTCTCGTCATCGACGTTGCGCGTGGCCTTGCAGTACACCACGGTCATCTGGGCACCGGAGTTCTCGTGCGCGTCGATGATGGTGTTGAGATCCATGTTAAAGATGATGTTGGTGCCCATCATCACAACATAGGGCTTGTCCGAGCGCTGGAACAGCGTCTTGTTGGAGATGATGTCGCGCAGCAGGAAGCGCATGCCGCCCTTGGTGGTGCCATACGCGTTGCCGGGCACCATGAACAGGCCGCCCTTCTTGCGGTCCAGACCCCAGTCCTTGCCCGAACCAACGTGGTCGATCAGCGAGCGGTAGTTGCCCGGCATGACGACGCCGACGGTCTTAATGCCGGCATTCATCATGTTGGACAGCGGAAAGTCGATCAGGCGGTAGCGGCCCAAAAAGGGAACGGACGCGATAGGGCGGTCCTTGAGCAGGACGCTGCCGTAGCTCGAAGAGTAGTTAGCGGTGATATAACCGATGGCCTTGCGATTGATCATCGGATCATTCCCCCTTCCCGATAACGACGTCATTTCCAACGACGGCCGTATCCTTGGTGGTATCGACAGAGCCGAGCTTCACGCCCTCTTCGACCGTGGAGTTCTCGCCCAAAATAGCGCGGCAGATGTGCGCGCCGCTCTTAACGTGCGCACCCGGCAGCAGCACGGAGTCCTCGACCACGGCGCGCTCCTCGATGATGACATCGGTCGAAAGGATCGAGTGGCGAGCGGTGCCGTAGATCTTGCAGCCGTTGGAGACCAGGCAGTCGTCCAGGCGGCCGTCCGGGCCAATGTAGTGCGGCGGACGCGTGGTGATGTTGGACATGATGGGGAAGTGCTTGTCGAACAAATCGAACTCGGGGTTGTTGCCCAGCAGGTCCATCGAGGTCTCGTGGAAGCTGGCGATGGTGCCGACGTCCTTCCAAAAGCCGTGGAACTCGTAGCTGTACAGGCGCTTGCCCTCGCCGAGCAGCTTGGGGATGATGTCCTTGCCAAAGTCGTGGCTCGAGCGCTGGTCCAGAGCGTCCTCTTCGAGTGCCTCGATCAGCACGTCGGCCGAGAAGATGTAGATGCCCATGGACGCGAGGTTCGAATCGGGCTTATCGGGCTTCTCGGTGAACTTGGTGATGCGCCCGTCCTCGGGGTCGGTGGTCAGGATGCCAAAGCGGCTGGCCTCTTCCCACGGCACGGGCATAACGCTCACCGTGAGGTCGGCGTTGTTCTCAATGTGCGTCTTGAGCATCTTGCGGTAGTCCATGCGATACAGGTGATCGCCCGAAAGAATCAGGACGTACTTGGGGTCGTTGGCCTTGATGTAGTCGAGGTTCTGCGTAATGGCGTCGGCCGTGCCCGCATACCAGGCGCCGCCGGTCTGCGTCTCGTACGGCGGCAGGATCGATACGCCGCCGTCACGGCTGTCCAGATCCCAGGCCTCGCCGGAGCCCACATAGGCATGCAGCAGGTAGGGACGGTACTGCGTCAGAACGCCCACCGTGTCGATGCCCGAGTTGGAGCAGTTGGACAGCGAAAAGTCGATAATGCGGAACTTGCCACCAAAGCTAACCGCCGGCTTAGCGATCTTTTGGGTGAGTGCCCCCAATCGGCTGCCCTGTCCTCCTGCGAGGAGCATCGCGATGCATTCTTTCTTACTCATCGATTTCTCCTTCTGTCATCGATGTTCCTAAACCCATTAGCGACGGGCGCGGCGCAACGTCACGCCCGTCGAGTAATGCCGTGCTGGCATAGGGGAGCTCGCGCGCCTTTACGCGTGCCAGATCTCGTCGCGGTACTCGCGAATGGTGCGGTCGCTCGAGAACCAGCCGCTCGAGGCGGTGTTGAGCAGGGCCTTGCGGTTCCAGGTCTCCTGGTCGCCGTAGCTGCCCGTGAGCTTCTCCCACGCATCCACGTAGCTGCGAAAATCGGCCATGACCAGGTCGGGGTCGTTGTTGTTCATGAGCTCGTTGTAGATGCTCTCAAAGTTGCCCGAAAGACCCGCAAAGGTGTTGTCCTTGAGCTCGTCCATCACGCGGCCCAGACGCTCACGGTCGCCGTTGAGGGTATCCCACGCAAAGTAGCTGTTCGATGCCCAGAGCTGCTCGACCTCGGGGGCGGTCAGACCAAAGATGGCCTCGTTCTCGCGGCCGGCCAGGTCGGCGATCTCGATGTTGGCGCCGTCGAGGGTACCCAGCGTAATGGCGCCGTTCATCATGAGCTTCATGTTGGACGTGCCCGAGGCCTCCTTGCCGGCCGTGGAGATCTGCTCCGAGATCTCGGCAGCGGGGTAGATGAGCTGGGCGTTGCTCACGCGGAAGTTGGGGATGAAGCAGACCTTCATGACCTCGTTGACGCGCGGATCGTTGTTGATGACGTCGGCCACGGAGTTAATGAGGCGGATGGTCTCCTTGGCAAAGGTGTAGCTGGAGGCAGCCTTGCCGCTAAAGATGAAGGTCGTCGGCGTCACGTGGAAGTTGGGATCGGCGATGCGACGGTTGTAGATGTCCATCACCTTCATGATGTTCATGAGCTGGCGCTTGTAGGCGTGGAAGCGCTTCACCTGGACATCGAAGACGGTGTTGGGGTCAATGACCAGACCGGTCTCGGCCTTAACGTAGGCGGCCAGGCGCTCCTTGTTGGCGCGCTTGGAGGCACCCACGGCCTTCAGGAACTCGGTGTCGTTCTGGAACTCCTTGAGTTTCTCCAGCTCAAAGGCGTCCTTCAGCCAGCCGTCGCCAATGGCCTCGGTCACGAGCTTGGCGTAGGTGGGGTTGGCCTCGGCAAAGAAGCGACGGTGCGAGATGCCGTTGGTCTTGTTGTTGAACTTTTCGGGCGTCAGGGCATAGAAGTCCTTGAGCACGATGTTCTTGATGATGTCGGAGTGGATCTTGGCCACGCCGTTGACGCTATGGCTGCAGATCACGGACAGGTTGGCCATGCGAATCTCGCCGTCCCACAGGATGGCGGTCTGGCGCAGACGCTCCTGCCAGCCCTCCTGCGTGGTGTCGAACGACTCGTGCCAACGACGGCTGATCTCGTCGATGATCTGGTATACACGGGGGAGGAGCTTGGAGAACATGCCGATGGGCCACTTCTCCAGGGCCTCGGGCAGGATGGTGTGGTTGGTGTAGCTCACGACCTGCGTCACGATGCTCCAAGCGTCATCCCACTCGAGCTTTTTCTCGTCGATGAGGATACGCATGAGCTCGGGACCGCACATGGCGGGGTGCGTGTCGTTGGTGTGGATGGCCACAAACTGCGGCAGCAGCTCCCAGTTCTCGCCGTGCTCCTTCTCAAAGGTGTCGAGCAGGCTGTAGATGCCAGCCGAGACAAACAGGTACTCCTGCTTCAGGCGCAGCAGACGGCCGTGCTCGCCGGCGTCGTTGGGGTAGAGGATGGCGCTGATGGCCTCGGCCTCGGCGCGCTCGGCGTCGGCCAGGGCATAGTCGCCGCGGTTGAAGGCCTCAAGGTCAAAGTGCTCCTCGACCGGCTCGGCGGCCCAGACGCGCAGCTTGTTGACGGTCTCGCCGGCATAGCCCACCACGGGGATGTCATAAGGGACGGCCAGGATATCCTGCGTGTCCACCGTGCGGTAGAACGTGCGGCCGTTCTCCTCAAAGCCCTCGACGTGGCCACCAAACTTAATCGTCACGGCCTTGTCCTGACGACGGACCTCCCAGGGATACCCGTGAGTGAGCCACTCGTCCGTGGCCTCGACCTGGCTGCCGTTGACGATCTCCTGCTTAAACAGGCCGTAGCGGTAGCGCATGCCGTTGCCGTAGCCGGCAATGCCCTCGGCTGCCATGGAATCCAAGAAGCAAGCGGCCAGACGGCCCAGGCCACCGTTGCCCAGTGCCGGATCGGGCTCCTGGTTCTCGATGACGGACAGGTCAAAACCCATGTCGTCGAGCGCCTCGGCGACCATGTCGCGCACGCCAAAGTTGAGCAGGTAGTTGTCGAGCAGGCGGCCGATCAAAAACTCGATCGAGAAGTAGTACACGCGCTTCTTGCCCTCGGACGCCGCACGGGCGTCGCTCTTGGTGGCAACGGTGCGGGCCTTCTCGGCCACGAGCTTGGCCAGGGCGTTAAAGCGGTCGAGGTCGCTGGCGGCCTCGATGCTCTTGCCGCTGATGCTCATGACAGCATCGCGATAGAGCTCGGTAAACTCCTGCTTGTTGTCGAAGATCTTATTCATACGTTCCTTTCCCCCGGGGATGTTTCTCCCGGAACGGTTATGACATGTATCCTACGCCCCCACGGGGCGGGTAATTACAGTGGTAACGCCTTTGTTACGCTTTCTTGGCAGGAGCCTTAACAGCAGCTGCCTTGGCCTTGGGAGCAGCCTTTTTGGTGGCTGCCTTTTTGGCCGTGCTGGACTTGGCCGAAGCCTTGGCAGCGGGCTTGGCAGCCTTTGCCTTAGCCGGAGCCTTCTTAGCAGCCGCGGCCTTGGGCTTCACCGAGGACGCACGCTTCCGCGTCGCCTTCTTGGGCTCCTCGACCACGGGCGGCTTATAGCTGCTGGGACCGCGGCGCTTAAGCACCACGCCTGCCAGGCCAGGCACCTTAATCTCGATGGAGTCCATCTGCCCGTTCCAGGGATAGGGCTCGCTCGAGCAGGTGTAAGGCTCTTCGCCGGCATAGCCGCTGCCGCCAAACTCGGGACGGTCGGAATCAAAGATGACCTCCCAGTCACCCTCGCGCGGCACTCCCACGCGGAAGCTCTCGTAGCTCGCCGGGTCAAAGTTGATCAGGATCACCAAGTCGTCATCAACGTCCTCGCCCTGGCGCACAAAGCTCACGATGGACTGCTTGGAGTTATCCGCATCGATCCAGGTAAAGCCGTCGTCGGTGTAGCCGCGCTCGTACAGGGCGGGCTCGGCGGTGTACAGGTGGTTGAGCGCCTTGATAAACGCCTGATGATGACGGTGGGTCTCGTACTGCTCGGTCAGGAACCACTGGATGGACTCGTAGTAGCGCCACTCGATAAACTGGCCGATCTCGTTGCCCATAAAGTTGAGCTTGGCACCGGGGTGCGTCATCTGGTAGAAAGCCAACGTGCGCAGGCCGGCAAACTGGCGCCACCAGTCGCCCGGCATGCGGCCGATGAGCGAACACTTGCCGTGCACAACCTCGTCGTGGCTGAGCGGGCAAATGAAGTTCTCGGTAAAGGCGTACATGATAGAGAACGTCAGCAGGCCATGGTTGCCGGGGCGCCACGGAAAATCGGTCTGCATGTAGTGCAGGGTGTCGTTCATCCAGCCCATATCCCACTTGTAGTGGAAGCCCAGGCCGCCGTCCTGCGGCGGATAGGTCACGAGCGGCCACGCGGTGGACTCCTCGGCCATCATCATCACGTCGGGGTAGTGAGCCTCAACAGCGCAGTTGACCTGGCGGATAAATGCGCTGGCGTCCAGGTCCTCCTCGGTTCCGTACTTATTGAACTTCTTTTGGCCGGGATCGTCGATGCCAAAGTTGAGGTACAGCATGCTGGACACGCCGTCCATGCGAATACCGTCAACGTGGAAGTTCTCGAGCCAGTACAGCACGTTGGAGACCAGGAAGGAGCGGACCTCGCCGCGGGCAAAGTCAAACTTGTGCGTGCCCCAATTGGGGTGAATCTCGTGCTCAAACAGCATGTGGCCGTTAAAGGTGGCAAGGCCGTGGGAGTCGGCACAAAAGCCGCCGGGCACCCAGTCCATGATCACGCCGATGCCCGCCTCGTGACACGCATCGATAAAGTGCATGAGCTGCTGCGGGTTGCCGTAGCGCGAGGTGGCGGCGTAGTAGCCGGTCGTCTGGTAGCCCCAGGAGCCGTCGAAAGGATGCTCCATCAGCGGCATGACCTCAATGTGCGTGTAGCCCATATCTCGCACGTAGTCCACGAGCTCAACCGACAGGTCGTCGTAGGTGTAAAACTCACCGCGCTGCGCGGGGAAGGGATCCATGGGGCCGGGGTAGTTGCCGTACTCGTCGGGCTCGCCCTGCGGCGCGTCGCCGTGGCGCTTCCACGAGCCAATATGCACCTCGTAGATGTTGAGCGGCTGCGACATGTGGTTGTGGCCGGCGCGGTGCTTGAGCCACGCGGCGTCGTTCCACTTGTAGCCGTCGAGGGTCCACAGCACGCTGGCGGTACCCGGAGGGCACTCGGCCTTAAAGGCATACGGATCGGCCTTGTAGAGCTTTTCGCCCTCGTTGGTCTCGATAAGGTACTTATAGAGCTGGCCCTGTTCGGCGCCAGGAATAAAGCCTTCCCAAATAGCGCTCGTATGCACGGGCACCAGTGGGTTGGCTTCCTCATCCCAGTCGTTAAATTCGCCAATGACATGGACACTCTTTACGTCGGGCGCCCAAACGCAAAAGCGCCAGCCGCGCGTGCGCTGCTGCGTGTCAGGATGCGCGCCCATCTTTTCCCAGCTGCGCTCCCACGTGCCGATGCCAAACAGATAGACATCGTCCTTGGTGAGCTCCGGTGCGTGCGGAGCCGGTTTGCGGGTTGCGGGCTTTTTAGCCGTTGGCTTTAGCTTTGTATCGCTCACGTTTGATCCCATCATGACGCGGCAGCGTATTGCCTTGGTGACTAGATGCGAAAGGTCCAAGGCTGCACGAATCGAAGGGACGGCGAAGTTTCTGTGATTCGTTCCACCTCGCGTGCTCGGTGGAACTTTCGGCAGAAACTACGATAACACCTGTGCGTTAGTTTTATGGACGAAAGCGGATTTGCGGGGGCGTTTAATCGGTAAGCGACATGTTTATACCACTGGCAGAATTGCCGTGGTAAAACTCTTGACAGTTTTACCAATTAGGGTTTCAAAATTGTTAGCCTGACGTTTGGTAAAACGTTTTTAGCAGGTTGTTTACCATTTGACATTGAAAGGTTCGTTTATGTCCCATACCGCCGCTCCCAAGGTTGCTTTTATTTTCGATTGCGACGGCACACTGGTTAATAGCACCCCCGTTTGGGCCTATGCCCAGCCCGAGTTATTGCACCGCCACGGTGTCGACGTGACGGTCGACGATTTTGCCCAGTTTGAGCATTTGTCGCTTGAGGATGAGTGCCAGGCCTACCACGACACCTGGGGCATTGGCGCGAATGGCGAGGAGCTCTACTGTGAGCTGAGTGACATCCTGATCGATGGGTACTCCAAGGTGCCGCCGCGCGAGGGGCTCCTGGCTTTTTTGGAGCGGGCGAAGGCGGCGGGCATTGCCATGTGCGTAGCTACGTCCACGCCGGCCGAGCTGGTGCAGTCTGCACTCGCAGGTGCGGGGCTCGACGAGTACATGGAGTTTGTGACCACCACGGGTGAGGCAGGACGCTCCAAGCAGTTTCCCGATGTGTACGAGCTGGCGCTGCGCCGCTTGGAGGAGCGTCATGGGTGCAAGTTTAAGCGCGCTTGGGTGTTTGAGGATGCGGTCTTTGGCCTTAAGAGCTCTGGCACCGCCGGCTTTAAGCGTGTGGGCATCTATGACCCGCACGGCCGCATGAAGCGCGACGATGTGCGCGCCAACTGCGATATCTTTATCGACAGCTACGAGGAGCTTGACCTGGCCCACGTGCTTTCGTTTGAGGGATAGGCGAGGGCTGTGACTTGCAAGGTATTAGCGGTCTGCGGCTCGCCCGTGGTGGCGAGCGCGGATCTGTTACGTAGGCTGGCGGGGGAGTGCGACCACGTCGTCGCCGTGGACCGCGGATTCGACGCGCTGCTGAGCGCGGGGCTGGGCTGCGACGTGTATGTGGGGGATGCCGACACGGTGAGTGATGCAGGTCGCGTGTTGGTTGATGCCGCCACCGACTTTGAAGTTGAATGCCACGACCCCTACAAGGACTATACAGATCTGGCTCTGGCGCTCGATTCCCTCCGCCGTCGCTGGCCGGGTGCCGAATTGGTTGCGACTTGCGCTATAGGCGGCCGTCCGGACATGGCGCTTTCCGTACTGGGCCTGCTCGCGGGCTACGATGACGCCCCAGTCTGGATTGCCGAGGACAAGGTGGTCTCCCGCATTCTTCACATAGGTGAGTCGTGGACTATCGAGGGCGCCGAAGGCAAGACATTCTCCATCATCGCCATAGCGCCTGGGACGGTGGTAAGCGAACACGGTCTAGAGTGGGAGTTAGATCACGCCTCGCTGGGCCTGTTGGCTGACACGGGCATCAGCAACGTCGTCAGGTCAACAGCCACAATCCAAGTCCACACCGGCACCGCCATCGCTTACCTCTACAGGTAAGGTCTATCGCATCAGGGTTTTATCGGGACGGTGGGCAGAAATATGCGCTCGAAGAGTGATTATTTCTGCCCCGTCCCAGGAAAACCCGTAAGTAAGAGATTCAACCCAAAATAGTCCTTGCATCAAAGAAAGTCTTCCCCTATAGTATCTCATCGTCACGGGGGCGTAGCTCAGCTGGGAGAGCGCTTGACTGGCAGTCAAGAGGTCAGGGGTTCGATCCCCCTCGTCTCCACCATCGTGAATGCAAAGGCCTTCGGAATTCCGAAGGCCTTTTTTTCATGCCAAAAAACCACGCGCCGCAAACCCCACCTACGCCAACAAAAAGTTGCACAATTTATTTCCCATGTCTGTACATAGTTTGTTAGCCAAACGCGATTATCAGTGTAGATCGCCGTTCCATATGGGCTTCAGGAACGCGCCTAATCACCGTTAGCATCCCATTAACCTGCATCAACGTGAACAACGTCCCAAAATAACCCCCATAAGCACGCTAAATGAACGATATGTTGTCCAACGCAGCCCAAATCAGTTTCGCTAACAGCTTGTGCTAGGATACCTAACGTTACATGAGTTCAACTGTGCTCACGGCTCCAGCAAGCCACAAAGCGCAGGGTCGATCAGCATCCGGCCGTAACGGCGGTGTTAGAAAAACCACGAGCTCCAATATCGATTGTCATGCGCGATTTTGCACTTGCTTTTATGGCTACTTTTAAGTTTGCATTAGATGGTGCAATGAATTGCCACGGCAACCCACAGCAGTTCTGCACCTGTTTGCGTGCGGTCCAGTTTTGTACCCGCTTGACTGGCTCGCACGCAGCCAGCTGGGGATGCGGTCTTTTTGCGATACACGTCCGCGTCTCTAGTAACTGCACTTATACATACCGTTCACGGTGGGGCAGAGCCACGTGCTTGTCTAACTGGGCTCAGGGTTTGAATATGGAGCGCCTTCGCGCACAAGCGCCCTGGCGAAGCCATACCCAAACCCCGTGAGCCACACGTAAGACAGCAAGGGGGTGGTGCTCGTGTGGTATGTGATCCAGGTCATTAACGGTCGCGAAGACGTAATGCGCGAGCGCATCGAGCGCATGGTGCCGACGAGCACCATGCAGGAGCTCTTTTATCCCCAATTTCAAACCGAGATCAAAGTACACGGCGAATGGGTCAATACGACCAAGCCGCTCTTTCCCGGTTATCTTATCTGCGATACGGCAGATCCCCGTACCGTGCAACAGTATCTGCTGCGTATGGACGACTTTGCCCGGGTGTTATCCCAGGACGGTCAGTTTGTGCCGCTGGCAAAAGAAGAGGTCCAGCTTATTGGCGGCTTTACGCATAGGGGAGACCGCGTAGTGCCCATGAGCGAGGCCCTAAAAGAAGGTGACCAGGTCGTAGTTACGGCAGGTCCACTGTTGGGCCACGAAGGCCTTATCAAAACCATTAACAGACGCAAGAGCACTGCTTATTTGGAGCTCGACCTGTGCGGTCGACGCGTAACTACGCGCGTTGGCCTTGCCGTGCTTTCGGCCGAGCAGCGCGTCATGCGCAACTTTAAAAAGGCGATCGCCTAGCTGCAGACGGTCGCTACACAGAACAGGGAGGATCCCCGACCCGGGGACGAAGTGTTGGAAGAGAACATGTCGGATAAAACTGAATATATAACTGATGTTCCTTGTGGTACGTCAATGATCGGTCAAGTCATTGATCGGCAGAATGGCTCTCATGCTCCTGTGGCGACGGAATTTCCGCCTCCCGTCGAGAACCCTGCTCCGGCGCAAGGTTTCGTAGCGACAGGAAGCTATAAGGCACCCGCTGCCGATCCCAATGCTGCTGCTCCCAAGAAAGGTGGGCCAGGCTACTTTGCCTTCAAGCGAGCCTTTGACATCGTGTTCTCTGCTGGCGTCTGTGTGGTATTGGCTATCCCCGTCGTAGCCGCATGCATCGCCATAGAGATTGACTCTCCCGGCAAGCCGTTTTTTCGCCAAAAACGAGTCGGTAAGGGCGGCAAGCCTATCTATATCTTCAAACTCCGAACCATGATCTCTGATGCTTACGAGCATCCTGAGAAGTACATGACTCCCGAGCAGTTGGCGCAATGGCAGCGCGAACAAAAGGTTGACGATGACCCTCGCATTACGCGCGTTGGTCGTTTTCTACGTCACACTTCGCTCGACGAATTGCCGCAGTTCATCAACGTTCTTATAGGGGATTTATCCGTTATTGGACCAAGGCCTGTGACGCACGAAGAAACCTACGAGTACGGTGACGCTCGCGACGAAGTTCTTGCTTGTAAGCCGGGCATTACTGGCTGGTGGGCCGCAACGGATCGTAATGACTCGACTTGGGGGAGTGGTCAGCGACAGGCCCGTGAACTCTTCTACGTTCGTCATCAGTCGCTTGGACTTGACGCCCGCGTGTTCGTCAAAACGTTCAAGGCGATGAGGAGGGGAAAATAATAATGCAATACCCTGCCTATACCGTACTTATGAGCCTGTATGCTAAGGAGCGCCCAGAGTACCTTAAAGAGTCGATTGACAGCATGCTTGCTCAGACCGTGCCGCCGACTGAAATTGTCATGGTCAAAGATGGTCCATTGACGGACGAACTGGAAGCCGTGCTTCTGGATTATGACTCCGCACACCCCAAATTGTTCAACTTCGTTTCGTACGCTAAGAACCGCGGTCTCGGATATGCCCTGCAGCAGGGCATGCTCGCCTGCTCCAACGAGATTGTCGCTCGCATGGACACCGATGACGTTGCCCGACCCGACCGCATGGAGAAGCAGCTCGCCGCCCTAGATGGCGGTCTCGACATGGTCGGCAGCGATGTTTCCGAGTTCATTGATTCGCCCGACAAGCCCGTAGCCACAACCGAACTACCTAAAGGCTTAGATGCAATCCTTGCCTACTCCAAGAGACGCAATCCCTTTCGTCACCCTCCCATGACGTTTAGAAAGTCAAAGGTGATGGAAGCGGGCAACTGCAGTTCAGACTTCCTCTATTTTGAGGACTGGGACCTCTTCAACAGAATGCTCGCGTGCGGCTGCCGTGCGGACAATTTGGGTGAGCCCTTAGTTGCCATGCGCGTAAGTGAGGACTTCTACGCCCGCAGGGGCGGAGTTCAGTACCTCAAGTACGCCAAGGCCTTCAAGAGAGCGCAGGTAGAGCGGGGCTATTTCACTGAACGCGACTACGTCTGCTCATATGTGCCGCACGCGCTGGTCTGCCTTATGCCCAATTCGCTGAGGTCGCTGATCTATCGAATTCTTCTACGGAGGGCGTAGCAAAATGGCTTCCGTAGTCGATTACCCTCTGGTAAGCATTATCGTCCCCATGTACAACGTGGGGAAGTTCGCACTTCCTTGTGTGAGGTCGCTGCTCAGTCAGACGTATCCGAACATCGAGATTCTTATCGTGGACGATGGCTGCACAGATAATACTATAGATTTGATTGAAGACACCGTCGGAGACGACCCACGCGTTGTGATTCACCATAAGGAGAACGGGGGTCTCTCTTCCGCTCGCAATTATGGCACGCAACGATGCCGCGGCAACTATCTCATGTATGTTGACGGAGACGACCTCATCGACCCGCGAACCATTGAGCTTATGGTTGAAGCTGCCCTGAAATACCAGGTGACTCTTGTTGCAGGGTCTTTCGCCAAGACGCCCCTTCTCGAGAACTACGAGATTGAGCAGGCTGCTGAGTTCAAGGTGGAGTCCGGTGCTGAGCGTTTTACTAAGCTGCTTTTATTCAACGGGGAGAGTGGCTCAGCGTGCGGCAAGCTCTTCGCCCGGTCCCTGATCCCTTACCTTGCCTTTCCCGAGGGACAGCTTTTCGAAGACATGGGCGTGATCGCCTCTATCTGTTCGCGTGTCGGGGAGATTGCCTTTTCTGATGCTCCTTTCTACGCGTATGTAACGAGACCCGGCTCCATCACCACGTTTAAGAAGCAGGGCCCCAAGCACGCGCAAGACATGGATGAGACTATCGAGACCGTGCGACTAATTGCCGGGGGCGGCTTTAAAGACGAGTTTGAGTGCTTTCGAGCTTACTGTACGCTGCGCGTCGCTATGCGCGTCGATCTCAATACCTTTGGCGACAGGGCTGAAGGGCGGTCCTATCTGAGACGAGCTCGCAAGCTTGCGGGGCGAGCCTCGCGGAGCCGTTTGGCATCCCGCACCTGGAGGTTGCGGTGCATGCTATTCGCGATTTCCCCAAAGGCGCACAACGCCTTCTACGCCCTCTACGCAGCAGTTTCGGGCAAAGCAATTGGATAAACCCCAAGAAATAAGGGTTGATAAGGTGAGATTTTCTGCAATCGTTCCCGTATACAACGTTGAGGACTTCCTTGGCGAGTGCTTGGCTAGCATCGCATGCCAGGACTACTCTGAGTACGAGGTCGTCATTGTCGGCGACGGCTCGACTAACGGTATCTCTGAGGGCTATGTACAACTTGCTGAGCAGGTGTAGTGATGCAGATCTATCTAGTTGCGTTTGTATTCCATATTGCTCTGCTATATCTCTCAGCACGCATCGGTGATAAGCGTTTTGGACTTGTCCTCGCGATAATATCGGTTCTACCCCTTTGTGTGGTGGCGGGTGCTAGAGATATAACCGTTGGAACAGATACTTCGGCATATCCTCTAAGCTGTTTTAATGCGTCTCAGGTTTATTCGCCTATAGGAGCCCTCAGTGCTTGCTCGGATCAAGAACCGCTTTTTGTGCTTTTATTCTGGTTTCTAGGGAGACTGACTGGCGATTTCAACGCAGTGCTTTTCTTCTGTGAGTTTATTATTTTCCTTCCTTATGTTCTGGTTGCAAAAAAGCAATTTCCTCAAGGGTATCCTGTCATCGGATTCTTTCTTTGTTTCATTGTCTTTGGATACACGCTAAACATACTCAGGCAGTGCCTAGCAACAAGTATGCTCGTCTTGATGGTTTATGAACTGATTCACGGGAATAATCTACCTGCTTTTGTTTTTTTGGCGGTTGCCGTTGGTTTTCATAAGATGTCAATTGTGGGCATTTTTGTTTGGGTCATTTACATAGCTTGTTGCGAGAGCAGGGGTGTTCGCTCATCCAAAACCCTTGCTATGTTGTTTTGCTTCGGTGTTGCCGTTTGTGCCGTCAGTGCGGTATTGATAGGGCCAGATTTGATGCAGCTAGTCTCATCTTTTACGTCGTCATATTCGTTTCAAGTGAAACATGCTGGAATGGGTTCACTGAACAATACGATGTTAATTTACCTGCTTTTTTGTATGATTATGTTGTTTTTGGGCCATAAAAGTTCAATGGGACCTGCTAATCGGGAGATGCTTAATTTTTACATCTGCTGCGGCGTCTCCTCGGCTGTGTTCGCTCAGTTTGCAAGCATAAGTCCCGAGTTGATTAGACTCAGTTTCCCATTTCTTTTTATCTCGGGATTCCTCTATCCATTTTTATCGGAGAACCTTGGTAACGAGCGTTTGCTATCCGGGGTACTTGCAATTACTTTTTGCGTGCTCTATTTCGCTATCACATTCGTATTTGGCGGCAGCTGCAATCTTTTCCCGTATTCCTCAGCGCTTTTAGGAGTCTTTTATGCTTGATGTGAAGCCCGATATTTCCATTATCGTGCCTGTCTACAATACCGAAAGCTTCCTACCAGCCTGCTTGGAGTCTATTGATGCCCAAGGGCAAGGAGCGTATGAGGTTATCCTTGTTGACGATGGCTCAACTGATGGGTCACCTAAGATATGTGACGATTATTGCAAAGGGAACAAAAAGGCCTTCGCAATCCACAAGGATAACGAAGGCTTATTAGCCGCGCGGCGGGACGGCCTTCGTAGGGCGAAGGGGCGCTATGTCCTCGCTCTTGATTCTGACGATTGTCTTCTGGCGGGATGTCTCAAGAAAGTCTGCTCTGCCATCACATCGTCAAATGCGGATATCATTTCTTTCGATTTCACCATGAAACTAGATCCTGTTCGGCCATCGTTGAAGGCCTGCATTTCTCCTGGGATACATGTTGGCGGAGATTTTGATGCCATTAGAAGTATGTTATGCGGCTGCGATTTCAATAGCGTTTGGAATAAGGTTATTCGCACCGATTTGTTCCCTGGATATGATTGGTATACAAACCGGATTGGCCTTATGCACGGAGAGGACCTTTGTCAGTTGCTTCCCGTCTTCGATAAGGCGCGTAGCCTCTTTCATATTGATGAGCCCCTCTATTATTACCGACAGCATGACTCTAACAGTACGAAAGTATTCCAAGAAAAGCAGGTGGCCGATTGGGGCCGAGTGTGCGATGAAATGCTTCAGTACGCGGCAAGATGGTCGAAAAGCGCGCATCTAAATGCAAGGCGCGGCATTTGTCAGCATTATTGCGATCTCGATGAGATCCTGTGGCGTTGCGATCTGGATGATGAGGCAAAAAATACATTCGATAAAATGATCAAACTTGAGTATCGTAAGCGCGTTAGCGGCTTCCCTGATTTAGTTCATAGCATGGTTTTGTCGAATAACGTCATTGTTTCTTCAACTTCCCGCAAGGCGCTTGGCGTTTTCAAGGCTATTCGGCGGAGTTCTATATAGTGCGCCTTGCATCTTTATTGCCTTCTTTCTGCGGGGCTATTGCATTTAGGTATTTCATCCCCCCCCCTTCAAGTCCATTGGAGTTGCGAAATTGCGGTTTTCTATCCGTCGATTCTATTTTAATAGACTGGCTAACGTCTCCTTCGTCTTTAAAGGAGGATACTGTCGGTGAAGCACAATACATTCTACAAGAACACGCTTTGGCAGTATGGCCTTCAGATACTCAAGTATCTCTTTCCGCTGCTGCTTATTCCCTATCTTACTCGCATCCTCGGGACTGAGGGCTATGCCGTTTACGCCTATGTTCTCTCCTTCATGGGCGTGGTCCAAACCATCGCCGATTTCGGCTTTACACTCTCTGGTACCAAGAAGGTAGTTGATCTCAGGGGGGACACTGCAGCTCTCTCCCGCCTCGTGGGGGCGATAACGGTCGCACGCCTCATGTTGCTCTGCGGCCTTTTCTTCTGTGTCATGGTAGTAACACGCTTTATTCCTATTATGGCCGAGAATACGGTCTACGTCATCTGGGCGTTCTTTGCAACGGCAGGTCGCACAGTGCTGCCCGACTTCATCTTTCAGGGAAATGAGCGTATGGGGCCTTTGACGACCCGATATTTCGCATCCAAGGGGGTGCAGGTCGCGCTTACGATCCTTCTCGTACGCGGGCCGGGGGACCTTATCCTCGTTGCCGTAGCTGACGTACTGTCGGAGATCGTCGACATCGCATGGAGCTATCGCGCCCAGAAGCGCATGTTCGGCGTCGGTATAGCAAGGCCCACCTTTAAGGAGAGCTTCGAGGAACTACGCGTCTCCGCTATCTATTGCGTTTCGAACGTCAGCTCCTCTCTTTTCTCTGGATTCACAACGGTGATTATCGGGTTAGCGATCACAAGCAAGACGGACATCGCCTTTTGGTCGCTTACGCTCACGACTGTGAATGCCGTGCAGTCGCTCTACACGCCTATTGCTAACAGCCTTTACCCCCATATGATCAAGAACAGAGACTTCGGGTTCGCACGAAAGTTGGCGCTGGTTGCGTTGCCTGTTCTCGTCCTAGGTATCGTTGCGTATTGCGCTCTCTCTAAGCCTATCATGCTCGTCCTCGGAGGACCCGAGTACGTTGGCGGTGCCCATGTTATGTGGATGATCTCGCCGATCTTTATCTTCTCATTTTACGGAATTCTGATTGGCTGGCCGGTTCTGGGCGCCATGGGGCATGTAAAGGAGCTGACCGTCTCGACGTTATTCACTGGGATCGTTAATGTGGTCTCGCTTCTGGCACTTTACCTTGCCGGGTTGATAACCCTTGATGTTATCTGTGTTGCTCGCTGGGGTTGCGATGCCTTGTTGTTGCTAGTAAGAGTTTTCATGCTCTGGCGCGCGGCGCGGTCGAAGACAGACTTTCATAAGAATCCTAAGGAGTAATGATGCAGTACCTTCCCACAATGGAAATTCAAAAACTCTTGCTTGCTATGCTCGTCGATTTTGACAGGATGACAAACGAGCATGGGCTTCGTTATTCACTTGATGGCGGCACGCTTCTAGGTGCCGTGAGACACAGAGGATTCATTCCTTGGGATGACGATATCGACGTCATTATGCCCAGGCCTGATTTCGATGAACTTGCATCACATCCCGAGTGGGTGCCTGCTGGGTTGACTGCCAATATTCCTGGACGCAAGGGGTACATCTATCCCTTCATGAAACTGACCAACCCTTCATGGAGGGCGCAGGAACCGCACTTAGAAGAGGTGATCGAAGAGTTTCTCTGGATCGACATTTTTCCCGCTGATGCCATGCCTGACGAAAATACTGAGAAAGCGACCCTAATGGCGGCTCAGGAAAAGACATTCTTTAGGGCATTGCGGTCATACGTAAACATCAAAACATCTACTTCAAATCCGTTGAAAAAGGTCGCAAAACATGTCCTATTTCCGATTCATAGGGCGTTGTTTCCTGCGGAAAAGCAGTTTTCCGAGCTAGGGGAGAGGGCTCGTGGTCTTCAGTTCGGAGATACGCATGAAGCGGGGGATGTTGTTTGGGGGCCCTACAAGCCTGATAAGCCAGGTTTTCCCACCGAGGACTTCGACAACTTGATCGATATGGAGTTCGAGAGTCGTACTTTCAAGGCGTGTCCGCACTGGGACGCGTACCTAAGGGGGCTCTACGGCGACTATATGCGGCTTCCGCCTGAGGACCAGCGGGTCACTCATGGGATGAAGGTATGGAAGGTAAATTCCGGGGAAGGAAAATAATTCATGAACGTGGCAATCATCATCGCGGGCGGTGTAGGCTCGCGTATGGGGCAAGAGATCCCCAAACAGTTCATCAATGTTGGCGAGAAGCCCGTCATCGTCTACACTCTCGAGGCTTTTCAGGAGCACCCGCTTGTGGATGCCATTGAGGTCGTATGCCTAGCCGGCTGGGAGCAGGTCTTACGCGCCTATGCAAGGCAGTACAAAATTGACAAGCTGAAGTGGGTAGTCAAAGGCGGTGCCTCTGGTCAGGAGTCTATCCGCAACGGAGTGTACAACTTTGAGGGTGTGCTTGCCGAAGATGACATTTGCATCGTTCACGACGGCGTGCGCCCCATGCTCGACCCAGAGGTTATCACCGACGTCGTCCGCGTGGCTAAGGAGCGCGGCAACGCCGTCACAAGCATGCCTTACAACGAGCAGATTTTCCTTGTGGACAAGAAGGATTCCGCCACCACTACGCAGTACATCCCCCGCGAGACGCTTCGTCGTGTGTCTACACCGCAGGCCTACCGTTTTGGGCTCCTCGACTCCAAATATCACGAGGCTTTTGAGAAAGGTGTCGGAATCGACGGCTCCAACTACACGAACACAATGATGGTCCAGCTGGGCGTGAGGCTCAACTTCGCCGTCGGGTCGGACCGCAACATCAAGCTCACCACGCCGGAAAACCTCGAGTTCTTCCGCGCATGGGCGACGGAGAGGGATGCCCGCGTTGAATAGGCTCAAATGCCCAGAGTATATCGCCGACGTTGACAAAGTTTGCTCGCTTCCCCTGCCATGGGAGAAGCTCGCGAATAAAACGGTCGTCATCTCCGGTGCGACCGGTTTGATCGGGACCTTCCTCGTCGACGTTCTGATGCGCAAGAACGACATTGATGGGGCGCGGTGTAGCGTCATCGCTTTGGGGCGCAACATCGAGAAAGCGCGCTCGAGACTGGCGTACTTCGGTCGAGACCACTTCTCGTTTGAGGAGGGCTCCGTTGCTGCGATAGGTTACAGCCCTGCCGCCCCCGCGGACTACGTTTTGCACCTAGCGAGCTCCACTCACCCGCGCCAGTACGCTACCGATCCCATCGGCACCATCCGAGCCAACGTGGACGGCTTACAGAATCTCCTAAGCTATTCAGCCGAATGCGGTGCTAGGCTACTCTTTGCCTCATCGGTCGAGATTTATGGCCAGAACCGCGGTGACGTGGAACGTTATGATGAAAAGTACTGCGGGAACATCGACTGCAACACTCTTCGCGCCTGCTATAACGAATCAAAACGACTGGGCGAGGCTATGTGTCAAGCTTACCGTTCGCAGAAGGGGGTCGAGGCCGTTATCGCGCGCATCGCGCGCGTCTACGGGCCCACACTACTGCCCGATGATTCCAAGGCACTCTCCCAGTTCCTGCATCGCTCGCTTGCCGGCGAGGACGTTGTACTCAAGAGCGAGGGGACGCAGAAGTTCTCTTACCTGCACGTCGCAGACGCCGTGTCTGGTCTGCTTCATATACTGCTCCTTGGTATCGACGGGGAAGCCTACAACCTCGCAGATAGGGGATCCGATGTAATGTTGAAGGATCTTGCGGGACTTGTAGCTAAAGCCAGTGGTGTTAAAGTTGTATTCAAATTTCCTGACGCTCAGGAGGCGGCAGGGTACTCTAAGGCCACGCTTGCGCTGATGGATGGAAACAAGGCACGTAACGAACTTGGTTGGTCTGCGCGCATGGGCATCTCCGAAGGCATATCAAGAACGCTTTGTGTTCTCCGCTCACTCAATAATCCTGGGGGATGCTGATGGGCGCAAAGACGATTTGGCATGGCTTCAGAAATATGGTTTTCGGAAGGTACGATGACGATAAGTTTTGGAGAAGGCGACACGCCCTTCTTACCGGAAGTGCCCGGGGTATCCGCAAAACTTATTATTCGTTGTATGTTCACCACGAGATGCGCAGGAGCTTTGCGGATATCATGCCTGGATGGAGCGACGATGCTTCATGCGTGTGCGAGAATTTTTTGGCGCCACCCAATATCACTGCGCACGGCATCAACGGTATAGTCATTGCGGGGGGAGCAACCATAGGGCGAAATGTGACCATCTTTCACCAAGTAACTATAGGACGCAGCAGAGGGAAAGCTCCCGTTATTGGTGATAATGTCTTCATCGGTCCCGGCGCCAAGATTTTCGGAGGAATTCGCGTTGGTAATAACGTCAAGATCGGAGCAAACTGCGTTGTGTTCGAAGACGTACCCGATAACTCGACGGTTGTTCTCGATAAACCGCGAATTATTGAACATAAGCAGCCTTCACCTTATATCGTTGCCGAGGAAGGCGAGTATAAACCTCGCGAGTGGTAGACATATGGAAGTTTGTATACCAATGCCAACTCGCTCCGATGCGACTGGAGACAAACACGCTTTCCTTGTTATGGCTCATAAGGACAATGAGGTTCTTCACACCCTGATGAGAGCCCTCGATGATTAACGAAACGGCATCTTCATCCATATGGATGCAAAAAAGCGGATGGAAAGAAAATCGCTTGTTGGTTTCTGTCAGTAAGACGGGGATCTTTTTAATTCCTCGTATCAGAGTCACTTGGGGCGCGTATTCGCAAATTGCCTGTGAACTCAGCTTTCTCAACTCCACAGTTGCAAAGGGACACTATTCCTATTCTCACATTTTGAGCGGTCAAGATCTTTCTATTTAAAGTCAGGACCAGATTCACTCATTCTTTGACTCTTGTGGAAATAAAGCGTCCATTCGCTTCGAAAACCACAACAGGGACTATCGGAGAAGAATCGGTGAGCATGTTATCTAGAATACTTTCGGGATAAGCAAATCTCAGGTTTTCTTACGAAAGATGGATGGCCTTCTATCGAGTCTTTTGCAGTGTTTTAGGAAGCCTGCTAGAGACTTGGAATTGATGAAAGTTGACAACTGGTTTTCAATCACCGTTGGCCTCGCTCGTTACCTTGTCAAGAATGCCTCGTCGATACGTTCGGTTTTCTGGGATTCTATGTGCGGCAATGGAATCTTCCTGCAAACTGAGGTTTGGGATGCGGGGAGTAGATTTAGATGCTTTCGAGCCCCCGGCGCTCAAAGGGATGATGCGATAATGCGGCTTATCGATTGGGGTGCGGATGAGTCACCCCGTGTGTCGGGAATTGCAGACTTAGAACTCATCAGGAATTCAAGAATGATGTTCGCGCGCAAATTCGATTCAGAAATCGATAGCGATATCGTCAAAGCTATTGAATCAATGGTTGGATAGATCTTTTTTCTAACAGTTTAAATAGCAGTTTATGATTCGGCGGTCGCATGGCCCCCGAATGCTATGCTCTTCAGCCAAATAGAGAATATGCCCGAATGCTCACCCGAATCTATATTTATCGACAATTCCTTCGGTTGACACTCGGGTGAATGGAACAGATGGATATGAAAGGAGAGACCCCTCGAGATGCTCGCGACGGGTCGCTCCGCCGACGAGCTCCCGTTGTTCGGCGAGGATGTCGACAAAGAAACTGCCGCTCATGAGTGAGAAGATTCGTCCCTCTAATGGGCATTGCTCTTGAGCGCTCCGCAAGCCGCCCGTGTCGGGATGCTCTTCTTCACGTCCAAGCGCCTCGCGCCCCAGTTGAGTACGAGGCCGAGCTGTGCGGCGCCAACAGCAAGACCATCTCCGAATGGCGGAACCGCCTGCTCGCCATGGCAGCCGGGCACTTGGACCGGAAAGGTAGGGCTCCATATCCAGATGGCTGACGCGATTCACGCTACTTGGAGCGGGTAAAGTAACACGCGCTATCTTACCCGTTAAATCCTTATTTCATTGATTAGGGTTGATTTGTCTAATCTAACCTTATCAGTTTTATTTGCTATAGACACTAGCTTCCAGCCCTGCGCGGAGGCTCCGCTTGCCGTGAAGATGCGCACGTTTGTGTCGTCCGAAGTGGAGACCCATTTCGCGTTGAGGGCCAGGCTGGGGTTGCCCGCTGAATCTATCGCGTATGCGCCGTCCTCGCGCGCCTCTATTACCCATCTCTGGGCGGCGGTGCCGTTCCTGGAAAACTGCTGGACGTTAGCCCCCGAGGAGAAGTTGGCGCTCTTCACGTCGAGTGCTAGGCCGGTCCCGGAGCAAACGATCTTGTACGCGCCGACCCTGCTGTCATAGGTGAGTCTGAAGCGCCCAGCTCCGGACCCGTTGCGCTTCCAGAGCTGGGCGTTCGCTCCGTTCTCCGGCGAACAGCCCGAGATGTCTAGCATCGTCATGCTCGACCCGGCTTTTTCTATCTCGTACTCACCGTCGGGGACGGTTTGTTCCGGTTTTGCTGCCTCACCTTGGTATGTGCTTTTGAAGTCATACTTTGCGGTCCACTTGTTGCTTGATGTCATGGTGACGTTGGAAGCGGCGGAGAGGTAGGCCTTGGTGTCGCCTGCCTTCCACTCGCGTTGATTCATGGCGCAGACGATAATGCCGTTCTGGATGCCGCTGATGCTGGGCGGGAAGGACTGGTTGTCGGCATCGATAGAGAAGCCCTCATCGCGAACGTCAAGGTGTTTCTGAATTCGTTCGACATACCTGCGGCCCACTCATCAGCCTTACCATTACGTATAAAGTAGTTATCTTTAAGACTGGTAGAACGTGTAGCGTAGCTGTCGGCGGTATAAATATTTTCATGCCCCGGATGCGCGATTGCCATGAGCTCGTCGGTGAGGCAGCAGTACAAATGACGCTGATCTAAATCGCCGTAGAAGTTATCGGACATATCGTACCAGGTGCAGTCAACCTGATACCATTCGTCATCGAGCTTGACCGCATTCCACGTGTGCCCATCATAGGCATCGCGGGTTTCGGCGTTTTCTATACCTGCGGCGGAAAGTAGTTTCGCATACGCTGATTCATAGGCTTGACACGTCCCAAGCCCCCCTCGTAAGAGCGCTTTCTGCCGAAGACCACTTGAGCGAATTGTCGTACTCAAGCTGATCGAGAAGCCAGTCGTGAAGATAGAAAGCCATTTCGTATTCAGAACCATCTGTCTTTTGCTTGGCCTGCGACACTGCTTTATTGACAATGCTCGCAACGCTGGGATACGCATCATCTGCAACCTGGATATACGAGTTGGTGCGCAAGTAGTAAACGCCCGACGCCTTGTCCATGAGGTAAAAGCGGAAGTTATATGATCCGGTAGCCGTCGTTGTGAACGTAAAGTCGTGGCTAGCGCACGCGTCGGTGAACTTTGTCCACTCTCCGCGGCTTGGGTCGGCGACCGACTCGTAGGCATACTCATTGGGGTTGGAGTAAGAGGGCGCATCCATGCGGAAAAGATAGCTGCCACTGCCACCTGTTGCGCTCACGTGGAAAGTCGTTGGCTGTCCAAGTACTGGATCGTTCCATTCGACGGTGAGGGTGACACTGCCGCTTGTGGCGCTATCGCTGTGCTGATATCCACTTACTGCGGCCTTTGTGGATTGTTCCGAATCGGGCGACATGTCGGAAGCTAGGGAAACCCGAGGTTCCACCTGAGGTGCAATTGGATTCGCGAGATCTGAATCATTTTTGATGGACTCATTGCCGATCTCGCCTGTATCGATGTCGCCTGTCATGCTGCCGCCCAAATTGTCCGCTGCGCCAGTCTCAGACTGCTCCAAGGTGTTTTCTTGGCGCCGTTCTTCTTCCGCTATAACCCTTACAGGTATTGCTGCACTAAGCATAGATACGCAAAGAACTGCGCAGAGCGAGCGGTAAAAGACTCGTTTCATAGCGGTGCTTCTCGATAAGGTGGGCGCCAAGGCCCGGAGGCGGCGCCAGGCCAACACTCTGTGTATATGTAAGTGATGTTATTTTACGGTAACACTAGTCAACAACTGCGAACTTTTTGCACAAAGTTGGGGAGGGGAGGGGGTGCTAGGTGCACCTCGAATCGGCAACGAACTCGTATCGAAGGCTATAGTTGGTTATTTTGGATGTAAAATCACAAAACAAGCCGGTTTACAACGGGTTATTAATTTGGTTGGGAGCCAAAGATGGTGGATGAATCTATTCTTGTCTCGATTCTTGATTCAGTTGCGTCAATGCTTCCCTCCCTAGTCGGCACCCTGATTGGCGGCGGCGTAACACTGCTCGCTACGCGTATGACTATCAGGCACCAAAACGAGCTTGAAGACAAGAAAAGAAGGTTAACGCTTGAGGACGATTGGCGACAATACGAAAGGGAGAACCTGACACGTCTTCAAGAGACGATTCAGCACAGTATGCGCGCAAACGCTAAGTGCTATTCCCAAATGCTGGAGTATGCCGCGACCGGAAGAAATTATATCGAGGCGATTATTGACGCAATTATTCTGAAGCTCAGCGGCATTATTTAGAGGATATCCTTCTACTCAGCGCACGTTTACCTGGAGATGACCTGAACGACGCCATGACTTTGTACCGAGAGAAAACGCGCCGAGTGACGCTTGAGTCGCATAGCGAATCACAGCTGAATGCTGCAATGAACGAACTTTTAATTCAGTATGACGCATGTATGGCGCTTGTGGGTCAAAGACTTCGGCGATGCGTGGGCGGCAATGAATAAATAATTGCCTGAAACTAAAAGGGATAATTGCGGCGGTGGTTTAATCATGAAAATCGAAAAAGTTCATATCAAGGGTTTCCGCAACTTCGACGACGTTGTTGTTGAGCTTGGAGAAAAGACTCTTATTTTCGGGCCTAACGATTCGGGGAAGACAAACTGTTAGCGCCGGGCGATTTTAGCCGCTAATAGTCAAACGATTTTGACCAATCCCGGTCACCGAATAATGGCCACCGT
>NZ_JBDMSL010000011.1:0-83258 GCF_039758965.1 Collinsella aerofaciens
CGGCCCGTTCTGGGCGCGCCTCAATCGTAGCCCGAGATGGTCCCAGGCTGACAATTTCGACTGTAATGGACGTTCTTAAACGACCACCCAATGACTACTCTGTGGTGTCGTCGTCCTCGGCAAGCTGGGGGAACACGGCGTCCTTGGGCATGGTGACCTTCGTCAGCGAGGTGAGCTTTTTGCTCAGCGACGTGTCCGTCTTGACCAGGTCGCTGAGCGTCACGATCTTGTAGCCGTCGGCAATGAGGCCGTCGATAATCTGCGGCAGCGCCTCGAGTGTCTGCTCAGCGCATTCGTCTCTATCGGTGAGCAGCACGATATTGCCCGGCGTCACCGAATCGAGCACCGTCGAGACTTGCTCGTCGGCACCGTTGAGCAGCCAGTCGCCCGAGTCGATATTCCACGAGACCACGGCGGAGACCAGGTCCATCGCATCAATCCAGTTTTGCTCGTCAAAGGCAGCGTAGGGAGCACGCAGTAGCATCGTCTTCACGCCGGTCGCCGACTTAATCGCATCGGTGCCTTTCGTGATCTGCTCGCGTACCGCCTCACGGTCCTGATCCTTGAGCGAATCGTCGCTGTAGCTGTTGGATCCGATCTCGCACCCGGCATCGACAATCGCCTTGGCCGTGGCAGGCGAGGCCTCGGCCGCATCGCCCGAAAGGAAAAACGTCGCGGTGACGCCCTTTTCCTTGAGCACCTGCAAGATCTGTTTGGTGGCGCCGCTCGGACCCTCGTCAAACGTCAGCGCCACGTACTTTTTGTTGCCCTTGGGCGCCACGCTGGCGCACGCAACAACGCAATCGGTGGCGGGCACAACCTCGCCGCGGTCTTGCGTCTTGCCCGACTGCTCACCAACCCACACCTCGGAGCGGCCCTGGACACCCCACGCCTGCACATACTCGATAGCGCCCGTGCCTTCGACCTTGAGCTTGGGCTCGATAACCGTAGCCTGAACCTCGTGCTTCTCGTAGATGTTACGGCCATCCTTGACCGTCACCTTCTCGCCGCCCTCAAGTTCGCGGCTATCCCATTTGCCCTGCTTCACGCGCTTGCCGTCGACCTTCACCGACAGCTTTTCGCCCCCATGGCGCTTGAGCACGCTGTCATCGACGGCCAGCAGGTCGCCTGCGTCGTAGGTGTCAGTCAACTCCTGGTCGTCGATGAGGTTTTGTAGCGTAGAGCCGACGCGCACTGCGGTCTTCTGGCCGTTGAGCTCCACGTCCACGCTGCGGTTGACGTAGCCCACGACGGCAGCGATAAACAGCACGAGTGCGCAACCCACGGCGATGAGCGCATAGGGCAGGCGAGACGAACGACGGGGTGTGCGGCTGTTGCCGATGCGAGCGCTGCGGTCGCTAAAGCCGCGGCTATGGTTGAGATACATCGCGCCGGGCTTACGGTGACGCTTGCGCTGACCGCTGGGCAGCTGCCCCAGGTCGCGGCGCGCCGTCGGACGCGCACCCGAACGCCCGTTTAAGTTGGATCCGTTTTGGCGCATATGCCCTCCCCCATAAACACAGCAAGCCGGAGCAACAGGTCTCCGGCTTGCCTCCCATCATTTGGTACGTCGCTATTTTGTAGCTTTTGACGAGCCTCCGCTCGCCTTTTGGTATTCGTCCTTAAAGGCCTTGAACATGCCGCGCGTCTTGCCGAGCTGCTTGCCCAGTGCGCGACTGCCCTTGTCCACGGCAACCGATCCCTTGTCGTCGAGCACCTTGGCGCCCTTTTTGACCTTGTCGCCCACCACGACGCTGGCCTCGGCGGCCTTGGCAGCCGCACCGCCCGAATACCCGAGCGACTTGACCTCGTCCGAGACGACCATCGCGCCGTTCTCATAGCCGCGCAGCATCGTCGGCGGCACCTGCGTGTCACCAACCAAAACACTCGAAGCAGCACCGGCGGTCACATAGAATGCCTGCACGATGCCCGAGCGTGGCTTGAACTCAACGTCCGAGCAATAGCCCACGACGTCGCCCGATTCCGTGCGCACGTCCATACCGACCCAGATGATGCAATCGTCCAGGTTGATGTCGAGGCGCTTGGCAGCGGCGGCATCGTACGTGTCCTTGACGTCATCGACCGCAATGGCGCCCTCGTAGACACCAATGGCGTCGAGCGCTACGAATCGGTCGGGACGCTCGATCATGCCCGCGATATCGGACTGGCGGACCATAAAGCCGACCACGCGCGTACCGCCCGGGGTAAAGACCGGAAAGTGAATCTTTCCGAGCTTTTTAGGGCTGCGCGGCGTGCCGTCCTTTTTGGTGCGCTTGTCCTCGGTAGGCTTGCGATAGATCTTGGCGCCGACAAAATCCCCGGCGCGCATTATGCCTCGGTCGAGGGCTCCGCAGCCTCGGTATCAGCCTCGACGGCGTTTTCGACCACGACGTCGGCGGCAGGCGTCACGTTGCCGCCCGAAATGGCGTCGTTGAGCTGCTCGCGCAGCTGGTCCATGCGCTCGCGGGCCAGGTCGACCTTGGCGCGCAGGTCGTCGGTCTTGGCGTCGACCATCGGGCCAAAGTCATTCACCGCAGCACGGGCCTCCTCGGCGCTGTGCTCGTAGGTGTCGCGCATATTGTCCCAGGCGTCGTTGGCGATATCGGCAGCCATGGCGCGGGTCTCGGCGCCCGAGCGCGGGGCCAGAGCAACGCCGACAATAGCGCCGGCAGCGGCACCAAAAAGTGCGCCGGAGACAAAGCTGAAAGTCTTACCCATGATCATTCCTCTCCTGCGGGCACGTCGGTGCCCACCGTTTGAATGCTGTCCATTATACCCGCAGCGCATCACTTGCCGCTCCGCTCATCTGCGTACGGCAAAGGCGCAGGTATGTGATGGTGATAAACGCCTAGGCCTACTCCTGGGGCATAGCCGGCATGGCCACCGTGGCACCCGGGTCCTCGCCGGCGCCGTCCACGAGCGGCAGACCGCCCTCATGCGCAGGTCCTGCCGGAACCGTCGCCGCACCGCCAAAGACGGCAGCGGAGGCCTCGTGGTTCTCGGCAACCGCACCCTCGGTATCAATCGCCACCTGGGGCTCGTCGTCAAAGTTGGGGACGCCCTGGGGCTCGGTGGGAACAGGCTCGGCGGTCGCATCGGCAACGGGCTCGGCGTCGACCGGCACATCGCCCTCGTCAGCGCCCTCGTCCTCGGCAGCATCTTCGCCGTTCGCAGCGGCGACGGCCTCGTGAGGATCCTTGCCCTCGGCCTCGGCGCGCATGCCCAGCACCAGGTTGCGCAGGCCCGCGACCGTGCCTTCCACGTCAGGGGCAGGCTGGTCGGCGTGCAGATAGGCCCAGTCCATCATAAAGGTGGCCGAAGACAGCGCGCCGATGGCCAGCGCGTCGTCGGGGCACGAAAGCTCAACCTCAAAGACGCGCTCGTCGTGCTCGCTTACGCGCGTGCGGCCGCACGAGATGCTACCGGCAAGACCGGTCTCGTTCATGAGCTCAACCGTCACGTGCTCCAGCAAGTGGCAGAGCTCGGTCTGGCCCATGCAGTCCTGGAACTCGCGACCGGAATCGCCCAGGCACAGGTGCTTGGCAATCGCGGGCACCAGGTAGTACACGCGCGCCGTGGCCTCGATGTCCTCCGAGGTCATGAGCGGCATGCCGGGGTTCACCAGCACATGCGCGCAGATCTTGTCCTCACTGACGGTGACCTTAAGGATGTTGAACAGGCCTGCCATAACTCTCCCCTACTCTTCCTTGTCCTACTCGTCGCCGTCGTGCGGATTCGCGGAACCCGCACCCGACGTCGTCGGCTCGTCTACCGAAGACTCGGAATCCTTCTTATCGGTTTCGGCCGGAGCGATCACGCGAATGAGCGAGATGCGCTGGCCACGCATCGACTGAACTTTAAACTTGTACCCCGCGACCTCAAACACCTCTCCGATGTCGGGCACCGAGTCGCAAAGCTCCAAAATCCAGCCGGCGATGGTCTCATAATCATCGCTTTCCTCGAGCGGCCAACCAAGCTCAATCGCGTCATCGCACGAAAAACGCCCATCAACGAGCCACTCGCGGCGCGAAAGGCGCGTGAGATACTTGTTGTCGGGGTCGAACTCGTCCTCGATCTCGCCGACGATCTCCTCGACGATATCCTCGATGGTGATAATGCCGGCCGTGCCGCCGTACTCGTCCACGACCACCACGATCTGGTCGTGCGAGGTCTGCATCTCGGACAGTAGCGGCAGGATGTCCTTGGTGTCGGGCACAAAGGTGGCGTCGCGCAAAAAGCCGGCGATGGGCTGGTCACCCTTGCCGTCGAGCGCGGGTTGGATCAGGTCCTTGATGTGCGCGATGCCGGCGACGTTGTCGGGGTCCTCGTGATAGACGGGGATGCGGCTGAAGCCGGTCTGGCGCATGGTGGACAGCACGTCGGCGACCGTCTCGTCGTCCTCGCACATGGTGGTGTCCACGCGCGGCACCATGACCTCGCGGGCAACGGTGTCGCCTAGGTCGAAGATCTCGTGGATCATGCGCTTTTCCTCGTCGAGCAGGTCGTCCTGCTCCGAGACCATGTACTTGATCTCTTCTTCCGAGACGTTTTGGCGGTCGTCGGCGCTCTTGATGCGCAGGATGCGGGCCAGGCCATCGGAGCAGGCGCCGGTCAGCCACACGAGCGGACGGGCGATCTTTTGGAAAAACGACAACGGTCCCACGACCTGCTTGGACACGCCCTCGGCATTGGCCAGGCCGATGCGCTTGGGGACGAGCTCGCCGATCACGATGGACACGAAGGCGACCGCGACGGTGATGATGACCGGCGCCAGGCCGCGCGCGATGGCGGAGAGCGGCGCGATGCCAAAGCTCATGAGCCACGTGGCGAGCGGGTCGGACAGACTCGTCGAGGCGACGGCGGACGAGGCGAAGCCCACGAGCGTAATGGCAACCTGGATGGTAGCGAGCAGCTGGTCGGAGTCGGCAGCCAGCTTAATGGCACGCTCGGCGCGCTTGTCGCCCTCCTCGGCCTCGTGCTCCAACACGGCGCGCTTGGCCGTGGTGAGCGCCATCTCGGACATAGAGAAGTAGCCGTTGATGAGGGTCAAAACGAGGGTGGTGATAAGGGAGATGGTTATGTCCATCGGGAGTTTCTCGAACCTCCAAGATTCGGGACGTCAGGTCAAAACGTTGATGGCGGATAGGGCAGTTGCACCCGGCGGGCGCCCGGACGGGCCCGCGGGCGCAGGCGCGATCGCTAGATTACGAAGAGGATCACCGCCATGAACTGGAAGATGCTGCCGGCGAGCACCCACAGGTGAAACACGCTGTGCAGATAGCGCACGTTTTTGGCGATATAGAACGGCACGCCCGCGGTGTAGCACACGCCGCCAACGGCGAGCAGGGCAAGTGCCACGGGGTTGAGCAGAGACACGAGCTCGGGCAGCTTAAAGACAACGAGCCAGCCCATCAGCAGGTAGACCAGGCCGCTTACCCAGTGCGGTTGACGCTCGCGCATAAAGCACTCGAGAGCGATGCCGATAATGGCGATGACCCATACGGCAAAGAACAGCACAGCGCCGCCGTCGTTTGCGAGCGTGATGAGGCAAAACGGCGTATAGCTGCCGGCTATGAGCAGGTAGATGCAGCTGTGGTCGATGATGCGAAACACGCGCTTGGCGCGCGCGGGCTGAATCGCGTGGTAGAGCGTGGAGGCTAGGTATTCGAGGATAATGCTGACGCCATAGACAATCGCCGCGGCCATATGGGCCGGGCCTCCGCCGCGCAGGGCGGCGAATACGATCAGGAGCACCAGGCCCGCGATACCCAGCAGGCAGCCGACACCATGGGTGACGGAGTTCATGATCTCCTCGCCCACTGTGTAGTGTGGAACGACCGCGGTCTTGGGTCGCGGCTTAGAACTGTCGCTCGAATCGGACATGCCGGTTACATCCTCCAACGTAAAGAGTTCTCAACACTATATCAAAGCGTCTAGGTACGTGCGAAATTTGCACCATACGTGACCCTTTGTTTACCCATTCTTTGCCTGTTGACGCATCAACGGCGAACGTCCATAATGCGCTTGCATTAAATGTTGATGTATTAACATCTTATAGGAGAATACCGCATGGCTCAAAACGCACGTTCCCATCGAAAGCTCAAGATAGCCGGCATCGTTGCACTGGTGGTTGTCGTTGCGCTGCTCGGATTTGCCGGCAACTTTCTGTTTGACTTCGCGCTGAATCCCCGCGCGCCATACACCATGAAGATGATGCAGGATAGCAAGAACGACAAAGAAGGTGAGCAGCCGGATGCCGAGGATACCGAGGCGCGGGCATGGTTTAAAGAGAACCGCAAGAGCAGCAACCTCACCGCGGACGACGGGACCGAGCTTGCCGCCTGGTATTTTGCTGCGTCGGAGAGCACGCACGACTACGCCGTCTGCCTGCATGGATATACCAACGAGCCCATCGGTATGGCCCGATACGCCAAACGCTTCCACGACCGTGGCATGAACGTACTCGCACCCGCCGCCCGCGCCCACGAGCGCTCCGGCGGCGACTATATCGGCATGGGCTGGCCCGAGCGCCTCGACATCGTCGCATGGATCGAGCGAATCGTTCAGGCTGACCCCAAGGCGCGCATCCTGGTCTTTGGCGAATCCATGGGCGCGGCGACCGCCATGAACGTCGCGGGGGAACCTCTGCCCGCAAACGTGAAATGCATTATCGAGGACTGCGGTTATACGAGTGTTTGGGACGAGTTTTCTCTGCAGCTCAAGGACGTGTTCGGCCTGCCCAGCTTTCCCTTGCTCGATGTAGCAAACTTGGTGTGCAACGTGCGCGCGGGCTACGACTTTCATAAGGCGAGCAGCGTGGAACAGCTCAAGCGTGCGACGGTTCCCATGCTGTTTATCCACGGTGACCAAGACACCTTTGTGCCGTACAGCATGCTCGACCAAAACTACGACGCGTGCGCCAGCAAGGTCAAGCAAAAGCTCACCGTCCATGGCGCCACCCACGCCAAGAGCGCGCAGGTCGACCCCGAACTCTACTGGAACACGGTCGACGACTTCCTCGACGAGTATTTTTAGGCAAATAGTACGGTTTACTGGCCTATCTGACCCCCTAGCACTTCCGAAAAGCCGCCCGTGGGCACTGTGCTCACGGGCGGCTTTTGCTAACAGTTGTGCTACAAAGGCGCTTGTTTTGTCTAATAGCTAGGTGCTACTTGACCTCGATGAGCTCATACTCGCTCGTGCCCAGGCCGATCTTCTCGGCATGCGCGATGCACACGCGCCAGTCGGTGTCGGGATGCGTGATGCAGAAGGGATCCTTAGCCTGCTCGCCCTCCAGATGCTCGTGGTTATGCTCCATCTTGGCCGCGCTATCGGTGAGCTCGGTGTTGGGCAGCGGCTCAGACGCCATGACGGCGTCGGCGCAGGCCTGGTCGATGGCGACCGGGTCGAAGCTCGCGAACATGCCGATGTCGTTGACGATAGGCGTATCGTTTTCGGGATGGCAGTCGCAGTTGGGACTGATGTCCATGGCAAGCGAGATGTGGAAGCTCGGGCGGCCGTCGACGACGGCCTTGGTGTACTCGGCGATCTTGCAGTTGAGCACGTCGGCTGCGGCCTCATAACCGGGCTTGATGCAGTCCTGGTTGCATGCCGCAATGCAGCGTCCGCAGCCCACGCAGCGATCGTGGTCGATGGCAGCCACGTGCACCGTGCGAGTAGCGCCGCTGGCAAGCTCGCGCTCGCGGGTGCCGTCGAACGAGATAGCGTTGTGCGCGCAGATCTTTTCGCAGGCATGGCAGCCAACGCAGTGCTCGGTCGCGACGTTCGGCTTGCCGGCGGCATGCTGCTCCATCTTGCCGGCACGGCTGCCGCCTCCCATGCCCAGGTTCTTCATGGCGCCGCCAAAACCGGCCTGCTCATGGCCCTTAAAGTGGGTGAGGCTGATCACGATATCGGCATCCATGAGCGCCTGACCGATCTTGGCCTCGTGCACGTACTCGCCGCCCTCGACCGGGACGAGCGCCTCGTCGGTGCCCTTAAGGCCGTCGGCGATGATGATCTGGCAGCCCGTGGCATACGGGGTAAAGCCGTTCTGGTAGGCGGTATCGATGTGCTCGAGCGCGTTTTTGCGGCTACCGACATAGAGCGTGTTGCAGTCGGTGAGGAAGGGCTTGCCGCCCAGCTCCTTGACGACATCCGCGACGGCGCGGGCGTAGTTGGGGCGCAAAAAGCTCAGGTTGCCCAGCTCGCCAAAGTGAATCTTGATAGCAACGAACTTGTTCTCAAAGTCGATCTGCTCAATTCCGGCGTGACGGATGAGGCGCTTGAGCTTGTCGAGCTGGCTCTCGCGAGCATGCGTACGCAGGTTGGTGAAGTACACCTTGGCGGGTGCTGCGGGTGCAGTTGCGGTCATAGATATATCCCCTCGGTCTATATGGCGTTACAGACATAGAGGATGGTACCAGTTAAAGCAGAGTTAAAGTCAAGTACGGCACCTAGTCATTGGGGACGTTCTTAAATGACTACTCTTGGACTTTGAGTGCTTCGGCCAGGCCCACACGTTTGATGGAACGCATGTGCAGCAACGCCACGACCAGGTAGGTCGCAAAGCCGATTCCTGCGCACGCCGCCATGGACCAAGCGGGCACGTAGATCTCGATATTGCCGTTGTAGGCGAGCAACATCGAGCGGAAGATGGCCGTGAACGAGCCAATAATGACCGGCAGGCTCAGCACGAGCGACGCCACCACGCACAGCGTGATCGAGCGGATGTACAGATGCGAGATCTCGCCATCGCGATAGCCAAAGACCTTCATGTAGCTAATCGAACGGGCGCTGTGGTCGATCACAGCCTTGGTCAGCAGGTACATAAACAGCAGGAAGATAAACACCGCGAGCCCGACCATCATGCCGATCATTTTGCTCATCATGCCGATGAACTGGTCGCCCACGGCGCGCATGTCGTCGGGCGTGGTGTCGCCGGCAAAGTAGCGCGCGTCGAGGTCGAGCTTCTCGTCGCTCACATAGCCGTTGAAGTAGGCCGCATCGTTGCCAAAGAGCTCGTTAAAGTCATCGATACTCATATAGATATTCATGTCCGACTTGGAGCCCCAGGCACAGTCCTTGCCCACGTACTCAAAGGAATAATTCTCGCCCTCATACTTGTCGCCGAGCGTGACCTTCTGACCCTCGCTCCAGCCAAACTTGTCGAGCAAGCCACCGCCAAAGACGACGCGTCCGTCGCCGACGTCCAGCCCTTTCCAATAGCACGAATCGGTTGAAATGCCGTAGACGGAAATCGTCTCCTCGCCATTCCCATCGCCTCGGTCGTATTGCAACTGGTAAACGGCATATTTCTCGGCCTGCGCGATTGCGCCCGCGCCGTTGTCAATCGTGTTGACCGGGTGAATGTCGTCGTTGTCGGTGTCGATCTTAGAGGCCTTGTCAATCAGGTCGATAGCCTCGTCGCGGTTGCAGCCGAGGATATCGGCAAGGTCATCGAGGCGCGCATAAAGCGCATCCTTCTTGTCCTGGACCTTGGTAAGCGCATCCTGCGCCGCAGTCAGGCTCTCGGCAGACGGAGATGCGGTCGCGGCATCGGCTGCCGTCTGCGCCGCATCGGCCGCGTCGTCAAGCTCGTCATCGGCATCTTGGGCGGCGGAAAGCAGCGCGCCGTCAACCGACTGCAAGCGCTCGAGTGCTGACCACTGCTCGCGCTCCTCGGCAGTGCCCTCGAGCTCCAGCGGCGCCTTGAGCGTGTACTGGTGCTCGGCGACCAGGCTTGTCTCGAGGTTGTCCGCGTAGTGCGTCATCGTGGGCAGAATCGCCAGGCCAAAGAGCAGCAGCAGCGAGGCAAACGCAATGCCCACAAAGAGCGTGGCAAAGTTGCCCAGGTTGCGCAGAAAGATACGCAGGCGGAAGCGGGAAACAAAACCCATGCGCTCCGGCAGTTGCATACCGCGCTTGGTGCCCGATTTGCCGCTCGCCTCGTGACGAAGGAACTGCAACGGCGTCTTGCCCATTTTGCGAAACAGGCCCACCAGCGTGATGAGGATGAGCGCGGCGGCGGGAACCACGGCGCACTTCACAAAGATCTCCCAGCTCCAGTACACCTGGAAGGGCGGCAGGCTGTACGAACCGTAATAGAGGCTGCGCATGGGCTCGGTAAAGAACACAACGCCGAGCGCAGTGCCCAAAAGCGCCGCGACCACGCCCACGATGGCGGGAAGTGCCAGGTAGTGCAGCACGATCTCGCGACGGCGATAACCGCTGGCGAGCAGCGTGCCGAT
This sequence comes from Collinsella aerofaciens, assembly GCF_039758965.1. Classification (GTDB taxonomy): domain Bacteria; phylum Actinomycetota; class Coriobacteriia; order Coriobacteriales; family Coriobacteriaceae; genus Collinsella; species Collinsella aerofaciens_BR. The sequence continues at coordinate 10,251 of NZ_JBDMSL010000011.1, forward strand.
GATGGCGCTCTCCTCCTCGATGGTGGCGTCGGTAAGGACCACAAAGACGAACGCCATGATCACGATGATGATGTCGAGCAGCGTCATCCACATCATGGAGTCGCCGTCCACGTCATCGCGCGCATAGCCAATGCCCTGATTGGAATCGGCGTCGGTCAGATCGTCCACGCGCGCATCGGCGTCGGTCAGTGCCTCGACCATATCTTGCTCGGCGTCGATGCGGTCCGCGGTGGGGAGGTCGCGATCGGTAAAGGTGAAGGAGTAGGTGTAGGCGGGTGCGCCGCCGGCATCTTCGAGCGCGGCAAAGCCGCCATCGGTGACCTCGGCCACGCCGTACGTGATGGTGTTCACCGTAAAGTCCGAATTGTTGAGGAACAGCGCCTGACTATCGGGCTGGGTCATGATGCCGCAAATGGTGTAGGTGCGACCCTCGAGCTCGACTTTATCGCCCACGGACAGGTTGTTATTGGTGGCAAAGACACGGTCGATGGCCACCTCGTCATCCGCCTTGGGTTCCTTGCCCTCACAGTAGGACGCAATGTCCACCTTAGCGCGGTGCGCATAGGTGCGCAGCGTGCGCTTGGTGCCGTCGTCGCCGGCGGTCTTTTTGATGATGGCGTCGATGGAGAAATTCTTGTAGAGCGTGACGCCGCCGACGTCGCCGGCTGCATCCTCGGCGGCCTTGAGTTGATCGTCGGTAGCCTCGAAGGAGGTGGTCACGCGGCCGTCCTCAATCGCGTACGCATCGCGCATGTCATCGATAAGGCAGCCGATGGAATGCGCTGCGAGCAAAAATCCCGAGGTGAGAGCGATGCTTCCGCACATAAGCAAAAAGATGCCCAGGTACTTGCCGATATTGCGGCGCAGCTCGCGCGGGAGACGTTTTGCGAGAGGTGCCATGGCGCCGCCTACCAATCGAGCTCGGCGGCCGCAACGGGCGACTCGTTGAGCTCATCCTCGACGATGTGCCCGTCGCGCAGGCGCAGCACGCGATTGGCCATGTGCGCGATGGCGGCATTGTGGGTGACAATGATGATGGTGCAGCCGTAGGTGCGGTTGACATCCTCCATGAGCTGCAGGATTTCCTTGGACGTCTTGTAGTCAAGCGCGCCGGTGGGCTCGTCGCACAGCAGCAGGCCCGGGTTTTTGACGAGCGCACGGCCGATGGCACAGCGCTGCTGCTGGCCGCCCGAGACCTGGCGCGGGAACTTGTTGCGGTGCTCGTAGAGGCCCAGCGAACGCAGCAGGTCGTCGACATTGAGCGGGTTTTTGGACAGGTGCGCCGTGACCTCGATGTTCTCCTTGATGGTGAGATCGGGCACCAGGTTGTAGAACTGGAAGACAAAACCCAGCTCACGGCGGCGATACTCGCCCAGGTCGGTAGGCTTGAGCACCGTGAGGTCGCAGCCGTCCACCATGATGGAGCCGCCGTCGGCATCCTCCAGGCCGCCGATCAGGTTAAGAAACGTCGACTTGCCCGAACCCGAAGGCCCCAGCATGACGCAGATCTCTCCGCGGTTGATGGACGTGTCGATGCCGTCGAGCACCGTCAGGCGTGCATCTCCATCGCCGTAGTGCTTTTTGAGATCCTTAACCTGGACGTAGGCCTCCCGCGTTGCCATGATATCCCCCATTGTTAGCCTTGTACTACTTTATGAACATAATAGTAAACCTTGGCGAACTATTTTTGGTCGAGGCCTGGATTTTATTTCAGACTAGTCATTGGGGACGTTCTTAAATGACTAGCTGTTGGGGACACTCTTTCGCCACCCGGCAGTTAGGGACGTTCCCTTTCTGCCGGCAGCTGAGGACAGTCCTTGGCAACCCGGCCGGCAAGCCGGCGGTTCGGCAAAGACTGTCCCCAATGACTAGTCGTTTAAGTCTGTCCCCAATGACCACTCTTGGTCGTTTAAGTCTGTCCCCAATGAGTACCCGATGACTAGGTGACTAGGCGCGGGATTTGGTGCGTGAGAGGGCCAGGCCTACGGCGGCGATGGCCGCGGCAAAGAGCACGGTGACGCCCAGGTCGCAGGCGATGTCGCCCAACATGGCAGACGTCAGGTCCGACGCGAGCGCCTTGCCGATCGCGTCGTTCACCCAATATGTCGGCACAAAGTGCGCCACGGCCTGCACGGCCGAACCCATGAGCGACAGCGGCATCCAGGCGCCGCCCAAAAACGTCATGAGCATGCCGAGTAAGTTGCCCACGCCGTTGAGCAGCTCCTCGCGCGCGCCCAAGCTCGACAGCGTAAAGCCAACGGCCAGCGGCGTGCACGCCAAGGCAAACGTTGCCGCCAGCGCAAGGCACACGCGGCCCACGCCGACCTCGGCAACCGCGCTGGCAAAGCCCACGATGCCCATCATGCTCGACACGAGCCAGATGCAGACGGTGAGCACCGCGGCAGCCGCGAACACGGCAAGTGAACGCTGGCGCTCGGAGACCGGGCCGGCCTCCATGCGGCGCACGCGCTCGGGCTCGTTCATGCCCGAGAACACCAATCCCACCGATACGATGACCGACGAGATAATCGCGTACGCGCCAAAGTTGAAGTACGACTCGAGCGTGGCAGCAGCAGTCGAGTCGACCTTGACCTGCTCGATCTGGACCTCCGCGCGCTTTGCAGCGGCATGCTCGGCGGCCTTGGCGACGCTGCCGTTAGAAGCGGCGGGCTCAAGCGCCGCCGCAGCGCCCGCGAGCGAGATCCAACGCAAGGCTTCGGCAGACGAAAGCGCCGCCGCCATGGTGCCGGCACCGTAGGTCACATCGAGCTTGGGCAGGGACTCCCCCACGCGGGCGGCTGCAACGAGGTCGTCCTCAAACCCCTCCGGGATAAAGAACACGCAGTCGGCGCTGCCCTTGGCGCTGTTGCTCTTGGAGAGCGCGTCCGCAAGGTCGTACGTGTCGTCGCCGATACCCGTGACCAGGTCAAACCGCGAACCTAGATGCTTGGTAAGCGCACGCGAAAGGTCGCTGTCGTCGCGGTCGACCACGATCACGTTGGCATCGTAGGGCTTGTACTCGGTGAGCTGCGACGAGTTCCAGCTCACCGATGCCGCGATAAATACGCCCATGAGCGAGATGAACACCGTATAGATGATCAGGTAGAACGGGTGCGCCAGCGCCATGCGAAGCGCGGTCTTAAAGGTGCTCATAGCGGCTCCTTCCAAAGATCAGCGTAGCGGCGGCAACGAACAGCAGCGCCATAAGGACCAGCGCGCCCGCACGGATGACAAAGGGACCCAGGTCCTCAAAGAAATACAGGCGGTTGAACATGTCGCAGATAAGCTTGACGGGGTTGAGCCAGCACTCGGCCGGACAGGCGCGGGCGACGTCGTCGGCAAGCGCCATCGCCGGCTCGCCGTAGAGGCCGGCGAACAAGGCGCACGTGGTAGCAAAGCCCGTGAGGATGCCGGACTTGGACGCCTTGCCGCCCTTAACGGGAAGCGTGCCCACAAAGAGCCCCAGGCCCGTGGCGGCAAGCGCGGAAGCGGCACCGCCCACCAGACACAGCCCCTCGCGCCCGCCAAAGTCGACGCTCACGACCAGGCGCACGTAGCCGATCGCGATCGTCATCGAGGCAAAGGAGACCAGCCACGAGCCGACAAAGATGCCGGCCAGCGACGCTGTCTTGGAAAGACCGCCCACGCAGCGACGTGCACCAAGGCCGGACAGATTGGGCTGCAGGTCGACGACGCTCAAGGCGGCAAACTCGGCAGACATCATCGCGACCAGGCCAAAGAGCGCGTAGTAGTAGATGACCGTGCCGTCGGGCGTGGTGCGTGTCAGGCTTACGCGGCGGGTGCCGCCCTCGAGCGACAGGGCGCGCGCAACCGCCTCCGGGTCGGCGAGCGCCGCCGGATTGTCCTGGGCAATCTGGCGCATGAGCTCGGCATTTTGCGTATACGAGCTTGCCACCGTCTCCAAAATGCTGCGATCGGTGAGCACCGACGATGCGCGCGAGCTGTCGTAGCTCGATAGCAGTGTGAGCTTGGGTACGCCCGCGTCGTCGACCGTATAGATGCCCGCAACCTCGCCGGCCTTAAGCGCACGGTTCGCATCGGCTGCGTCGTCGAGCTCGTAGATCTCGAGCAGCTGATCGTCGCCTTCCTTGGCAAGCGAAGCCGCCGCATCCTTAAAGGTCGAGGCGTCCCAGGCCTCATCCGCTACGACGGCCACTGGCACCGGGTCGATCTTGCCGTCGGAGCTGAGGTTCGCAAACATAAACATAAACATCGTGGAAAGCGCGATGGGAAAGAGAGCGCCCCAAACCCACGTGCTCGGCCGGCGCAGCAGCGTCTTGACCGTAATGATAATGGTGTTGAACATGGCCGCCCCCTAGTCGCGCAGCTCGCGGCCGGTGATCTCAAGGAACACGTCGTTGAGGGTCGGTGGCTCGCTCCACACGCGGCCGAGCGCAACGTCGGCAGCGCGCAGCGTGTCAAGGATGTCGACCAGGTTATGCGGGCTCGCCTCGCAGGCGCAGACGAGCTCGCCGCCGGACAGCTCAACCGAAAGCACGTGCTCAAGGGCGCGCAGCCGCTCGACCGTGGCGGCCTCGACGGCGCCGACCTCGACGGTCACGCGCTCGCCCATCTGAATCATGCGCTTGAGCTCGTCGTTGGTGCCCTGCGCCAGCACGCGGCCACCGTCCATGATCATGATGCGGCTGCAGATTTGCTCGACTTCCTCCATGTAATGGCTGGTATACACCACCGTGGCGCCTTCGTCGCGCAGGCGGCAGATGCCCTCCAGGATGGCGTTGCGGCTCTGCGGGTCGACCGCCACCGTGGGCTCGTCAAAAAAGATGAGCTCGGGTTTGTGCGCGATGCCGCAGGCAATGTTGAGGCGACGTGCTAGGCCGCCCGAAAGCTTACCGGGGCGAAACTTGGTAAAGTCGCCCAGCCCGACAAAGTCGATGGCCTCGTCGACCAGTGCGCGGCGACGCTTTCGATCGTTGACGTAAAGGCTGCAGAAATAGTCGATGTTCTCGCGCACGGTGAGCTCGTCGAATACCGCCACCTGCTGCGGCACCACGCCGATGCGGCGCTTGAGGTCGTAGCGGGCGGGCGTCATGGGCTCGCCGAACAGCTCGATGGTGCCTTTGTCGTAGGCGAGCAGCTGCAGAATACAGTTGATGGACGTGGTCTTGCCCGAGCCGTTGGGGCCCAGCAGGCCAAAGATCTCGCCGGGGGCGATGCTCAGGTTAAAGTGGTCGAGCGCAATAAGGTCGTCATAGCGCTTGACGAGGTTTTCGACGTGGACGATGTCTGTCATGAGGCGGCCCTTCTGTTGATTGCGGCCCGGTACGATTGCATCATCGCAGGAGCCGCCGGCCCGCGCCAGTGAGCTTTGTCACGAGTGCGGGGGTCTTGGTCGTGCGGCCTGCCGACGCTCCCGCTTTGCCGCGCGGGAGGAATGTCACGGTTGCGCAGGCGGTCCCTCCACCACGCGCAGCTTCGCGTACAATACCCGTATGAACAGGCTTTTCGACAAATCGATCGTGCTGGCGTGCTGCATTGCGGCCGCAATGGGTCTTGCCGTGGACACTCGCTTGGTCACGGCGTTTTGCCTTGGAGTTATCGCCACCTCGCTGGCCGAGATCGCACAGGGAGAACGCACACACCGCACAAGCAAGGCCGCGAGCTACGCTTACATCATCGCGGCCGTCTTCGTGCCGCCGTTTGTGCCGTTTGCGCCCCTCGCCCTCTATGACATCGCGCGACGCGTGCGCCGCGAACACGCCTGGGTCGCGCTGGGCATTGGTTCCGTCTTTGCCTTTGCGCTCGTCGCGGACCTTCGCACCGACGCGCTCACCTCCCGAACGCTCCTGCTGACCGCCATCCTTTCGGTTGCCGCCACCTTGTTATCGCTACGTACCGCCCAGTTGGAGCGCGAGCAGCAGCGCATGCACCGTATCCGCGACGAGCTGCAGGAACGAGCCCTCGTGCTCGAAGCGCGCAACCGCGATCTTGCCGACCGCCAGGACTACGAAGTCGAGCTCGCGACGCTCGCCGAACGCGCCCGCATCGCGCGCGAGATCCACGATAACGTCGGGCACCAACTGACGCGCGCCTCACTGCAGACCGAAGCCCTGCGCGTGGTCCACGCCGACGAGCCCGGCGTCGCCGCCGATTTCGCCGACGTCAAACGCACGGTTGACGAGGCACTCCAGCTTGTGCGCACCAGCGTCCACGCGCTCAACGACAACGCCGTCGACCTTTCCGTGCAGCTCGAACGCATTGTTGAAGGCGCGCGCTCGGACGGCGGCCCGCAGATTGAGCTTGAAGTTTTGGCCGAGCATGCGCCCGCAAATGTCGCCAACTGCTTTGCGGCGGTCCTGCGCGAGGCGCTTTCCAACGCCATGCGCCACGCCCATGCCAAAACCATTGCCGTGCGGTGCATGGAGCATCCGTCGTTTTACCAGCTCATCGTTACCGATGATGGCACGGACGCGACCCCGGCGAGCAGCAGCAACGTCGCAGAAGGCATGGGGCTCGCCTCCATGTGCGAGCGCGTCGAGGCGCTTGGCGGCACCTTCACCGCCGGTCCGCGCGCCGGCACCGGCGGCTGGCGTGTGTTTGCCACCGTTCCCAAACAGCAAGGAGATGAGGGCCGATGAGGCTCATCGTTGTCGACGACGACCGCTTGGTGGTCGATTCGCTCAAGATTATCCTGGGCGCCCAGCCGCAAATCGAGGTAGTGGGCACCGGCGCCAATGGCGACGACGCGGTCGCGCTCTACGGCGAGCGCGCGCCCGACATCACGCTGCTCGACATCCAGATGCCGGGGCGCGACGGGCTTTCGGCAGCACGCGAAATCCTTGAGCACGACCCTACGGCACGCGTGGTGTTTCTGACGACATTCTCGGATGACGAGTACATTGTGTCGGCGCTCAAACTGGGCGCCCGCGGCTACCTGATCAAGACCGATGTCGCCGCCATTCCTCCTGCGTTGGCGCAAGTCATGGACGGCAAACGCGTGCTCGAGGGTAAGGCGATCGAGGATATCGATTTTGACGGAACGGGCGTCGAGGCGGGCACGCTCCGCCGGCCCGCGGCCTTTGTCAGCCTGACCGACCGCGAGTTCGAAGTCGCCGAGCTCATCGCCCGCGGCCTCGACAACAAGGAGATTGCCGCCACCGCTTATATGGGCGAAGGCACCGTGCGCAACCACATCAGCTCGATCCTTGCCAAAATGGGTCTGCGCAACCGCACCCAAATCGCTATTGCCTACCTGCGAGGGTAATTACCCAACGGTCGACCGCCCCGGCATAGCAAAATGGCCGCTACCGATTTAATGCCATTTCAAAACTTTGCCGGATTACGGAGCTAAAGTCGAGGCCCCCATCCATACCTTCATTTTTTGAAAAACAGCGGGCTATCTACCTGCAGTTTTGTTTTTGCAATTTTCTGTATGGTCGGAGGTTCGCAATCCGGCCCCGTAAACCGGCATAGTTTTGTTCGAGCAACCCTGCACGAGCGCCTCCGCAAGCCTTGCGGGATCAAAATGATCCGTTTTCCTCCATCCCCAAGGGATCAGCCGGAACCGCTCGCCACGAAATGGGCCCATCTACTACGTTTGACTCGATACCCCCGACCATACCCGCTTTTCATGAAAAACCGCAGGCGTTCTACCTGCGGTTTTGTTTTCGCGTTTTTTAGCATGGTTGGGGGTAAGGGACTAAACGTAGTAGATGGGCCGGTTTCGTGGCGAACCCTTCTCGCCTACGCACAAAAGCGCCGCCACGGAGGAGGGAGATACCTCCGTGGCGGCTGGGGGTGGGGGTGGGGGCTATGTTCTGGCTCCCCGCCGGCCGCCCGGGGCCTTTTGGCCCCGGGCGCTGCCAGCGTGCCTAGCGCTTACGGATACCCCAGACCAGGGCTCCGACGCCGGCCATGGCGATGACGAATGCCATGAGCAGTGCGGCGGCCTGCTGGTCACCCGTGGTGGGCAGGAAACCCTTGACCGTCTTGACGATGTTCGTCACGGTCTTGGGCGTGCCGGGGTCGGGCGTCGGCACGGGCGTCTCGGGCTTCTTGTACGTGTTGTTGAACACGATACCCTCGACGCTCTTGTCGCCCTTGGTAAAGGCAACGTTCGCCTTGAGGTTGCCCTCGCCGTCGTCGACCACGTTGACGGTCGCGGTAAAGACGGACTTGTCGTAGGTCATACCGGCCTCGTCGCCCTTGACCTCGCTGATGGTGTAGACGTACGTACCGGGCTCGTCGTACTCGAACTTGTCGAAGTTGATCTTGCCGCCGGCATCGTTGGTAACCGTAGACTCGATGTCCTCGCCAACGAGCTTAAAGCTAAACTCGTCCTTCTTGAGCTCGCGTCCCTCGAGCACCTTGATGGCGCCGATGGAAACCTGCGTGGGCATGGCGTGATACTTGTTGGTAAAGCCAGCCGACTCGGTGGTTCCCTCGAGCTTGTGCGTCGCGGTCAGCGCGCCGTCGCCGTTGTCGGAGACGGTGGTCACGACGGTGTAGGTCGTGCCGTCATAGGTGACGCCCTTGTACAGGCCGAGCGCGTTGGGGCAAGCCTCGCGCAGCGTGTACGTGTGCGTACCGGGCGCCTCGTAGCGAATCGGGCTCAGCGTAACGTTACCGTTGGCGTCGTTGGTGCCACTAGCGACAGTCACGCCGTCCTCGAGCAACTCAAACGTGAACTCGCCAGCTGCAAGGTCGCGGCCGGTCAGACGCTTAACCGTCTTGACCTGATCGGTCACGGAAGAATCGGTAGGCGCCACGCCGTACGTGTTGGTGAACGTAAAGGCCGCACCGTCGCCGCCGTCGCGCTTGACGATCAGATGTCCGGCACCGTCATCGGTCACGGTGTAGGAAACCTTGCGCGTGGCGTTGGTGTCGTTGGTCACGCCAGGGGCGCTACCGGACTCGGCCACCGTGTAGGTAAAGGTGTGCGAGCGCGGGGCAGCGGGATCTGCGGGCTCGGACTCGTCGCTGGGCTCGTCGGCGTTGGCATCAGCGTCGGCGTCGGCCTCTTCAGCCTCTGCCTCGTCGGCCTCAGCCTCGTCAGCTTCGTCTGCCTCGGCCTTATCGGTCGCATCGTCCGTCACGCCCAGGGCGCGGTTGAGGTCCTCGAGCGTAAAGTGGATCTTGCCAAAGTCCACGTTGCCGGCCGCGTCGTTGGTTGCGGTCGTGCGCTCGGGCATCGGGGCACCCGCCTCGTCAGCGGTCACGGTAAAGGTAAACTTACCCACGATGTCGGCCGGGGTCAGGCCCTCGGCTGCCTGGAGCTTCTTGGTGCCAGCGAGTGCGGCATCAGCGGCATCGGTGCCGTAGACGTTCTCGAACACGGGCTCGACGCCACCGTAGTCAGGCTTTGCCGTCAGGGTACCGTCGCCGTTGTCGACGACGATGACCTTAAAGCTAAAGCTCGACTTCGCGGCAGTAATACCCTTTGCTGCGAGCGGGGACGTGTACTCAAACGCCGTGTAGTTGATAGTCCACGCAAGATTCGCATCCGTGTCGGTACGGATGGCGCGCTTGGCGTTTACCAGATCGGCGAGCATCTCGGTCGTGTAATGCAGAGCGCCAAAGCTCACCTGGCCGTTAACGTTGGTAACGCACGTACCCTCGATGGCTTCCTTCTCGCCCGCATAGGCGATGCCAAAGTAGAACTCGCCGTCGGCCAGCGGACGACCGGTCAGGGTCTTGGTGGCAACGACCTGAGCAACGGCACCACCAGGTGCATCGGTCGTGGCGCTATAGCTGTTGCGGAACGGAACCACGGCGCTCTCGACCGTAGCGGCACCAGTCTTGTACTCGGTTACCAGCGTTCCCTTGTCGGGGTTGCCAGTAACGGTCGTGGTGGCAGTGAGCGTACCAGCGCCATCGTCGGCGATAGCGATCGTCACGGTGCGTACGGCCTCGTCGTAGGTGTAACCGGGCTGGCCGTCATTCTTCTCGGCCACGGTGTACGTAAAGGTCTTACCTGCGTCAGCCTGCGTAAACTTGACCTCATGACCCGCCAGGATGTCAATCAGGCCGACCGTTGCCTCTGCCGTCGCAGGGGACTTGTACACGTTGGCGCCCTCGTGCAGGCCGAGCGCGTTGGCAGAAGCTGCGTCGACGGGCGTCACGGTAAAGGTAAACTGGCCCTCGGTCATGGGACGTCCGGAGAGGGTCTTGCTGAGTTTAAGACCGCCGGCCGCGGCGTAATCGAGCTCAGAGCGGTACGTGTTGGTGAAGCGGCCGTTTTCCTTCTTGGTAACGTTGGCGGTCAGGACGCCCTTGCCGTTATCAGTCACGGTCACTTCGGCGGTCGCGACATGTCCGTCATACGTCATGCCTGCCGCGTTGCCTGCATTCTCGCGAATCTCGTACTTGTAGGTTCCGGCAGCCGTGTAGTGGATCTTGCCGAACTTGATGGCTGCGATGCCGTCCTTCGCGTCATTCTTGCTCACGGTCACGGTTGCGGGGTCGGGCAGCGGGGTGCCCTCGGGGGCGGTGATGGTAAAGCTGAACTTGTCCCCCTCAGTCCACTTTCGGCCGTCAATGGCCTTGCTCAGGCCAAAGTCGAGCTCTGTGTCGATCGGGGTCACGCTGTAGGTGTTCTTGAACTCGGCGGGCTCGGTGCCCTTCAGGACATGCTCGGCCTTGAGAGTGCCGTCGCCGTTATCGGTGATGGTGGTCTCGATGGCGAACTTGGCATCGCTGTAGGTGATACCGCCGGCGTTGCCCTTGGCCTCGCGCAGCGTGTAGGTGTGCTTGCCGGGCTTGTCGTACTTCACGGCGTTCATCGTGATCTTGCCTTCGGCATTGTTGGTGCCGGTGGCGACGACCTTGGCGTCCTCGCCCTCGCCCTCGCCCTCGACGAGCTCGAAGGAGAACTCGCCCTCAGCCATGTCGCGTCCGGTCAGAACCTTGGTCGCGGTGATCTGGTCGGTGACGCTGAACTCGTCAGGATTCGGCTTGTAGCTGTTGTTGAACTTCGCCTCGTCGTCGCCCTTCAGGACATGCTTCGCCTCGAGCGTGCCGTCGCCCTTGTCGGTGATGGTCGTCTCAATGGTGTAGGTCTTGCCGTCGTAGGTGATGCCGTTGTTGGCGTCGCCCGGGACCTCGCACAGCGTGTAGGTATGCTTGCCGGCAGCGGTGTACTCGATGGGGCTCATCTTGATCTTGCCGCGGGCGTCATTCTTGCCGGCGGCGACAACGTCGTTGCCCTCGACGAGCTCGAAGGAGAACTCGCCTTCCTTGAGATCGCGCCCGGTCAGGACCTTGGTCGCCGTGATCTGATCAGTAACACTGAAGCTCTTGGGGGTTACGGTGTAGGCGTTCTCGAAGGTCGCCTTGTCAACATTCTGCAGCTTGTGCTCCACGCTGAGGGTGCCATCGTTGTTATCCTTGACGGTGGTCACAATAGTGTACTCAGCGGTGCTGTAAGTAATGCCGTTTTCGGTGGTGCCGGCCTTGGTCTCGCGCAGTATGTAGGTGTGCTCGCCAGCCGCAGTGTAGGTGACGGGATCCATTACGATCTTGCCGTCGGCATTGTTGGTACCGGTAGCGACCACGTTATTGCCCTCGACGAGCTCGAAACGGAAATCGCCAGCCTTGAGGTCGCGCCCGTCCAGGACCTTGTCCGCGGTGATCAGGTCGGTGACGCTGGAGCTCTTGGGGGTCACGTTGTAGGAGTTCTTGAACTCGGCAACCTTGACGTCCTTCAGAACATGCGTGGCGCTGAGCGTACCGTCGCCGTTGTCCGTGATGGTGGTCTCGATGGTGTACTTGGCATCACTGTAGGTGACGCCCTTGCTGGTGGTTCCGCCCTTGACCTCGCGCAGCGTGTAGGTGTGCGTTCCGGCCTTGGTGTACTTCACGGCGTTCATCGTGATCTTGCCATCGGCGGCGTTAGTGCCGGTGGCGATAACCTTGGCGTCCTCGCCCTCGCCCTCGACGAGCTCGAAGGAGAACTCGCCGGCAGCAAGCTCGCGCCCGGTCAGGAACTTGGTCGCGGTGATCTGGTCGGTGACGCGCGTCTCAACAGGCGTCACGTTATAGGTGTTGGTGAACGTAAATGCCACATCGCCATCCGACTTGCGGGACACCCTCAGATTACCCTCGCCGGACTCTGTCACGGTGAAGGAAACCGTACGCGAAGGCTCGACGTCGTTGGTCACGCCAGCGACCTCGCCGGACTCTGTCACGGTGTAGGTAAAGGTGTGCTCGCGCTTCTCGGGCTTCTTGCCCAGAGCCTTGTTGAGATCGTCGAGCGTAAAGGTGATCTTGCCAAAGTCGACCTTGCCCTTGGCATCATTGGTCACGCTCGCGTTCGCGGGCATGGGTGCGCCCTCTTCACCGGTCACGGTAAAGGTGAACTTACCGGTAATGTCAGCCGGGGTCAGGTCATCAGGAACCTGCAGATTCTTCTTGCCCACAAGCGATGCCTCGACAGGCGCGGCAGTGTAGGTGTTCACAAACTCGTTGCCGGCGTCGCCGTAGACAGCCGTCGCCGTCAGGGTACCATCGCCGTTGTCGACAACGGTCACATATGCGTCAATTGCCGCCGTGGTAGCGCTCACGCCCGCAGGCAGCTCGCCGGTCTGTTCGGCAGCAATGTAATGAATGGTCCACGTGGGCTTGTCTGCCCTGGCGTCAAACGACGCCTTGTCTTCCTCGACAAGCTTGGCAAGCGACTTGGTCGTGTACGTCAACGGACTGAACTCAACCTTGCCACTCTTGTTGGTTGCGTTCAGCAGGACCTCGTCGTGCCCCGCGTAGCTCAACGTAAACTTGAATTCGCCGTCGGCCATCAGGCGCCCCGTGAGCGTCTTGGTAGCCTCAAGAGTCAGCGGGGTTTCCGTCTTGGCGCTATAGGTGTTCGTGAACTTAGTCTCACCCGAGGTCTTTTCAACGTCGGCCTTAAGCTCGCCCCTGGCGTTAACCGTCACAGTCACCTTGAACGTGGCAACGTTCTTGCTGTAGGTAATGCCACCGGCGTCGCCCTTGACCTCGCGGACCTCATAGGTGTACTCGCCCGGCTCGGCATGAGTAATCTTGCCAAAGTTAATGGCTGCCTTGCCCTTGTCGAGATCGGCATTGGTCACAGTTACGGTCGCGGGGTCGGGCATCGGGGCATCATTCTCGGACGTCGCTGAGAGCTCAAACTTAAACTCATCCGCATCCGTCCAATCGCGGCCCTCGAGCACCTTGGTCAGGCCAAAGCCGGCCTTGGTATCCACCGTTGTTGGCGTCACGTTAAAGCTGATCTTGCCGTTGTTGCCCAGGTGAACGTCAACCTCCGTGGCGTTCGACTTAGCAGATGTGTTGTTCCACTTGGGATTGAGCACGTCGGCCGCAGTGCCGGTGGGGTTACCGCCCACGCGCTCCTTGGTGGTGTGGAGCTCGTCAATAAAGGCCAAGCGCGCGGTTCCCTTGCTAAACGACAGGTTTCCGCTCGCGTCGGGCACGATGGCGCCCTCAAAGCTCGCGGCGTCTCCGCCGGTAAACTCAATAACGGCAATACGGGATTCGGCCTTACTGTCTGCGCCCAGCGCCTCGAACTCATCCTTGTAGTAATAGATGCCCTCGGCAGCCAGCGAGCCCGTCGCAGGCGTTGTGCAGTTCTTATCCGTGTAAATGGGAGTCTGCTTCTGGAAATAGTAATAGCGGTTGGTGTCGGCAGGCTCAAAGTTCGCGATCGTATCGCCCAGCGCGCCAGCGTTCCACTTGTTCGCGTAGAAGTTAACGGTCTTGGAACCGTTCTCCGCGGTGGTCGTATTGCTCTTGATGTAGTCCTCGAGCCCCTTTACGTTCTTGGGCGTAAACAGGTTATCGAGCGCTTCTTTCTTAACGCTTGAGGTGTAGTTCACCTGAATGGGCTCAGTATTGTCGACCGTAAGCACGCCGTCGGTGATCTTAAAGTGGCGCAGCGGAATCAGCGACGCAGGAATCTTAACCGTTACGATATCGCCGGTCTGAGGCTTGCCCTCTTCGGCATGCTGAACGGTGATGACCAGGTTCGCAGCGGCACCAGTAAATGTATAGGTGTCGACATTGCCCTCAGTCTTTATTGCCGGTTTGGCAAACGTTTCGCCGTTGTACACGACAGACGTAAAGTTGTCGACCTGCATAAAGTCGCCCAGCTCGTCAGTAAACGTAATGTAGCCAGACTTATGCTCGCCATAACCGCCGTGAACTTCGGTCGGGTAACCAGTTTGGACAATGCTTCCCGAGATCTCTTCGAAGATCTTCTCGAGCTCGTCGGCACTAGTTGCCGACTTGTAGTAATCGGAGTTTTCTGCACGTGTGCCAAGCTCATCGCTCTTATACGAATTTGCGTCGGGATAATTGCTCGACACGGCATGCATGAACTTATTCTCTCTGCTTGTGCTCTTTTCCGTGGGGACGTCATTGGGATTTGCACCGTCAAAGATGCCGATAGCGTAAATGTCGGTACCTTTATTCTTGAGGTTCTTGGCGCTACGGATGGCGCTATTGGCAACCTCGGCCTCGAATCCACTGGAACTCGTAGGTGAGCCATCGGTGAAGAAGACGACGACCTTCTTGGCGTCGGCGCGATCAGACGAAATGCCCTCAGCCAGCTGTAAGCCATAATCGGCTCGCGTGGCGCCAGCGGGACTGATGGAGTCGACCGTACCCTTAAGGCTCTCCGCGTCCTCGCCCTTGCAGAGCGTCAGCTTCTTCATGGTCTGCGAGTAGTTGCAGATGGGTCCTCCCCACCAACCATCGTGATATGTTTTGTTGCCAAGCTCAGGAGTCATATCGCCTGCAAACTTAACGATGGCAACCTGATGCTGCTTGGATTCATCTGTGATGCTTTGGTTTTGCGTGGCGATGGTGTCAATAAAGCGATTGGCGGCCGTCTTCAGCGCGTCAATACGCTTGGTACGGTCGCTTCTACTCATCTCATCATCCATCGAGCCTGAAGCGTCCAACACCATCACGATATCGAGCGGCTTGCCGGAAACCGTCGTATCGGATGTCGAAGAGATGGCTGACAGCGTGGTCAGGAAATCCGACTCTTCGTTTGCCGCGGTTTCCTTGACCGTCTTGTCGGTCCAGATTCGGCCGACGTTTTGAGTTGTTACTTCCTTGCCGTCATAGCCGCCGGCCCAGAACTTCCAATAGTTGCTGGTATCGGGGTCGACGACCGTTTTTCCGGTCATGGCCGGTCCGTCCATTCCTGTGCTGGACCTGGCGTTGGCCTCGGGCAGCATGGCAAATGCTGCAGCCGGCAACACAAGCACTACGGCAAGTATCACCGCCAAGAGACCCCTCGTGTACTTACTCATCGCGTCTCCCTTCTCGCGGTCTCAGACCTTGCATCAGCCTAAAGTTACGGAATGAGACACAATTAGGGCAGGTGACACATGTTCCAGATTCGGTTTTGGGCGTGAGACAAATGTCTCACCAAAGTTGAGACACGAGGGTTTTCGCAGGAAAACGGGTGCGACTCGGAGCCATCAGGCAAAAATGATCCGTTTTCCTCCGTCCCCGGGGGATCAGTTGGTAACGCTCGCCACGAAACCGGCCCATCTACTACGTTTAGCCCGATACCCCTGACCATAACCGCGTTTTACGAAGAACCGCAAGCGTTCTACCTGTGGTTTTCTTTTCGCATTTTTTGCCGTGGTTGAGGGTAGCCACCCAAACGTAGTAGATGGGCCCCTTTCGTGGCAGACGGGTCACGTGGCAGCCCTCGCAAGGCCAAAATGGTCCGTTTTCCTCCGTCCACGGGAGTTAAAGGGCTGTTACGGATATGGTGCTATTTCAAAACTATGCCGGATTACGGGGCAAAAGCCGGAGCCCTCATTCATACCTTCATTTTTTCAAAAACAGCAAGCAGTCTACCTGCGGTTTTGTTTTTGCGATTTTCTGTATGGTCGGAGGTTCGCTATCCAGCCCCGTAATCCGGCATAGTTTTGTTCGTGGTGGCCCGACCGCGCGCTCACGCGCGGGGCCGGTGGGGCAATTTTGCCCCACCGGCCCCTATTCCAGCTCTATACCAACGCTACTCCGGCTTGGTTTCTACCGTGGGAGTCTTGTCCGCCGCAACCGGAGTACGGGCGGTGTCCATAGCCAGGCAGTGTTTGGGACAGCTCTCGATGCACTCGCCGCACACCACGCAAGCGTACGGATCGATCGACCAGGCACCGCCCTTGCGATCGACCGCGAGCGCGCCCGCCGGGCAACGGCGCGCGCACATGCCACAGCAGATGCACACGTTCATGTCGTTAACGATATGTCCGCGCAGGCGCTCGGGCGCCGTCAGCTTCTCCTGCGGATAGCACACCGTGACCGGCTGCTTGACCATAGAGCCCAAGGCCGTCTTGGCAAATGTCAGCAAACTCATGCCGCGCCTACCTTTCCGTGCAGCTAATACAGGGGTCGATGGTCAGGATAATCATGGGCACGTTGGCAAGGAGCACGCCCTGCAGCGCATGTGTCAGACCCGCCAGGTTCTGCGACGTTGGCGTGCGCACGCGGAAGCGGTCCAGGTTCTTGGTGCCGTTGCCGCGCACATAGTAATACGCCTCGCCACGCGGCTGCTCAATCACAACCTCGCCACGCGCGCCGTCGGCCGGCGTGAGCTTGGTGCGCCCGCCGATGCCGTCGTGTGGAATCTTGCCGACAAGCTCCTCGATGATGTCCATGGCCTGCGTGACCTCGGCACAACGCACCTGGCAGCGGGCATAGCAGTCGCCATCGGCGGCAACGATGGGCTCAAACGCAGCCAGATCCGCATAGGCGCCGTCGCCGAACATGCGCACGTCGTAATCCACGCCCGAGGCGCGACCGAACGGGCCGACCATCGACAGATTCAGCGCGTCTTTCTTGCTGATCACGCCCACGCCATGCAGGCGCTCGCCACAGCTGTCGTCGTCCAAAAACGTATGCACCAGGGCCTCGTAGTCGGGGCGCATGGCATCGAGCGTCTGGACTATACCCGCCAGCTCGGAGTCCTCGATGTCGTGCTTAAGGCCGCCGATCTCGTTAATCGACAGAATCACACGGCCGCCGCACGTGCTCTCAAAGATCTTGAGAATCTGCTCGCGCAGCGTCCACGACCGATAGAACAGCGCCTCAAAGCCAAAGGCGTCGGCGAGCAGGCCCAGCCACAGCAGATGCGAGTGAATGCGCGAAAGCTCGTGCAAAATGGTGCGGATATACTGCACGCGGCCGGGCACCTCGATGTCGAGCATGCGCTCGCAGGCGCTGGCATAGCCATAGCTGTGGCCCACGGCGCAGATGCCGCAGATGCGTTCGGCGATGTAGCCAAACTGGTGCATATCGCGCTTTTCGGTGAGCTTCTCGAGTCCACGGTGCACAAAGCCGATCTGCGGAATTGCCTCGATGACGCGGTCGTCCTCGATCACCAGGTCCAGATGAAGCGGCTCGGGCAGCACCGGGTGCTGCGGGCCAAACGGAATAACGGAGCGATGTGCCATGGACCTTACGCCTCCTTTTTCTGCTTGTCGCGGGCGGCCTTGGCGGCAAGCGCCGCGCGGACCTTGGCCGCTTTCTCGGGATCCATGGTAGCGAGCTTTGCCTCCATCTCGGCAGCCTTGAGCGCGGCCTTCGCAGCAGCCTCATCGTGCTGAGCATCGGAGCCGGCAGCCGCAGCGGGCTGAGCAGCGGCGCCCGCGGCATCGCCGGCGCCCGCAGCGCTCTCCCCTGCAGCAGCCGCAGCCGCGGCGGCCTTCTCGGCCGCGGCCTTGCGCGCCTTGGCCTCGGCAGCGGCACGCACCTTCATGGCTTTCTCGCGCGCGGCCTTCACCTCGGGCGTGATAACGCTCATGGGTTCGGTAGTCGAGACCTGGTAGAAAAAGCCCTTAAAGTCGATCTGCATGTCGGTGATGGCAAGACCAAACAGGTCGTGCGCTTCGTTTTCAAACGGGAATACCGCCGGATAGTACGAGCTGATGGACGGAATCTCCTGGTACTGGTCGATGCCCTCGACTACCAGGTTCTCAATCGCATAGCTACCGTCCTGCGCAATATGCTCCTGAGCAGCGCGGACGTTGATAAACGTATAGACCAGGCGATACGATCCGTCGTCCACACAGCGCTCGGCATGCATCTGCACAAAGCGCGCGCCGGCACCCTTGAGCGCCTGGACATGCGACAGAAGCTCGTCGATCCCAACGGTGGCATAGATAGCCTTTTGCATTACTCGGCCTCCTTTGCAGCGACGGGCGCTGCGGGTTTCTCGGCAGGCGCGTCACCGGCACCATCAGCCCCGGCCCCCGCAGCCACAAACCCGTCCTCGCCCAGCTCAACGCCACCGTCCCAGGTTGCGGCACCGCCCACGGTGAGCGGATCGCCACCGGCGCGCATCACGGCCTCTTTCTGGTCCAGGATGCCGCACGCCTCCACGATGGCATCGATCACGGTCTCGGGGCGAATGGCGCACCCGGGCGCGTACACATCCACGGGAATCGCGCGGTCCACGCCGCCGATCACGTTGTAGGCATCGCGGAACACGCCGCCCGAACACGCGCAGATGCCGCAGGCCACCACGCACTTGGGCTCGAGCATCTGGTTGTAGATCTGGCGCACGACGGGCAGGTTCTGGGCATTGACCGACCCCGTCACCAAAAAGATATCCGCATGCTTGGGGTTGCCGGTGTTGACCACGCCAAAGCGCTCCGCATCGAACAGCGGCGTGAGCGAGGCCAGCACCTCGATATCGCATCCGTTGCAGCTCGAACCGTCGTAATGAATAACCCACGGCGAGCGCGACATTTTATGATCCATGGATGCCGCCTCCTAAATAAACACGTCGACGAGGATGGGCATAAGGTTGAGCAGGCCAAACACCAGCGCCACGCCCCATCCGAGCCTAAAGCAGCTGCGCCAGGTGCTGCGTGCGAAGGTGTTGTCGATCAGGACCTCGACAAAATACGTCGCGGCCATCACGACCAGGGCTACAACCCAGCTCACGGGGTTGTCCCAAACAAAGAACATGCCCACCCACATCAAAAACAGCACGGTCTCGCACCAGTGCATAAGGGTCATCTTGGCCAGCGTGCCGCCGCTCATCTCGGTGGCGACGCCCTGGACGATCTCCTGATGCGCATGATGCGAGTACGAAAGGTCAAACGGCGACTTGCGCAGCTTGATGGTAAGCACCGCGAGCAACGCGAGGAAAATGGGTGCGCTGTACACGATGATGGGGACCGACTGCCCCGTCACGGCGATGGAATCAAAGCTGTCGGTGGCAAGGTACAGGCCCACGCTCATCAGCAAAACGGCGGGCTCGTAACTCATAACCTGCAGTAACTCACGATCGGCGCCAACCTGGGCAAACGGGCTTTGCGTCGAGGCGGACGCCAGCACCACAAAGATCGCGGCGAGCGTCACCATAAAAGCGCACAGTAGCGTGTTAGAGCCCGACACAAAGATGCCGCCGCCCACCACGGTAAAGATGAGCGCGCACGCCATATAGGTATCGTCCATGGTGTTTACGCTGGCGGGGGCCTTGCGCAGCAGCTTGGCAACGTCGTAGAAGGGCTGCAGCAGGCGCGGGCCCACGCGGCCCTGCATGCGGGCGGACAGCTTGCGGTCGATGCCGTCGATCATGCCACCCACAAGCGGCGCCAGCAGGGCAAACGCCACGGTGCCAATAAAAATGCCCACGACACCCGAACCTTCAAAATACTTGCCGCGCAGCACCGAGGGCGCACTCATGGCAAGTCTCTCGGGCCCAATCCATGCGCAACACAGCAGCGCAAACAAGATAATGCTGCAGCACACGACGCTACCCGCGGGGCCAATACGCTTCTCGCCAAGGGCGTCCTCCGAGTACCAATTGCGCTTTTCGGCCTTCACCTCGTGTCCCATCGAGCCGCGGAAATGGCGATATTTGTCGGTTCCCACGCCCGAAAGGTACACGTTGACGTGCGGCTTATTGCTCACGCGGAACGACGTCAGCAGCACCACGGCGATAAACGCCACGATAACCACCATCAGATACATGGAGTCCTTGCCAATAACGTACGGCACGCGGCCAAACACCATGGCCAAGTAAGGCGACACCAGACCGCTCGAGATAACCGGGAACGCCACGCAGCACAGAATCAGCAGCGCGGCGATGGTGTTGAGGGCCATCCATTCGGTCTTATGGACATTGACCTCAACGTTTTGAGCCGTGGGGTCGACGCCCGAAAGCTTGGCAAGCCACTTGCCCCAGAAGAAGAACGTCGTGGCCGAGCCAAAGGCAAGCACCATGATCATGAGTACGTTGCCGGTCTGTGCAAACGCCACCAGGGCGCCCCACTTGGACACGAGCATGCCAAACGGCGCCACAAACATGCCCATGATGCCCAGCATCATCAGGCGCGTCAGGTGAGGCATGCGGCTGAACATGCCGTCCATGTCCTCGATATTGCGGCTGCCGATATGATGCTCGGCCGTGCCCACGCACAGGAACAGCAACGACTTGGCCACCGTGTGGAACAGGATCAGGAAGATGGCCGCCCATACGGCCTCGGGCGCACCGACACCCAAGCAGGCGCTGATGAGACCCAAGTTGGAAATGGTGGAGTACGCGAGCACGCGCTTGGCGTTGCTCTGCGAAATGGCCATGAGAGCGGCGAGCAAAAACGTGATGGCACCCACACTCGTAACCATAAAGCCGGTCACGGGATAGATGGCATAGAGCGGGCTGAGCTTGACCATCAGGAAGACGCCGGCCTTGACCATGGTGGACGAGTGCAGCAGGGCGCTCGTGGGAGTAGGGGCAACCATGGCACCCAACAGCCAAGTGTGGAACGGCATCTGTGCGGCCTTGGTAAGGGCGGCGAGCGACAGCAGAATGACCGGCATCACCAGCAGCGCGGATTGTGCGGTTCCAGCACCGGAAAGCTCGATCATGCCCGAGATGGTCAGCGGCATGCCGTTGACGTGCAGATACATGAGTCCGGCCAAAAACGCGATACCGCCCAGCATGTTGAGGATGATCTGGATGAAGGCGTTCTTGATGGCCTCGGGCGTGCGCGTGTAGCCAATCATAAGGAACGAGCACACGGTAGTGATTTCCCAGCCGCAGAACAGCCACTCAAGGTTGTCGCTCGTCACGATGACGAACATGGCTGAGAGGAACAGGAACATGAGCGCCAGGAACTGCGGGCGTCGGTCGGGCGCGGTCTGCCCGCGCAGCGCAGCCTCGTGCTCATCGTGCGCTTGGAAGTCCTTCATGTAGCCCAAGGCATACACGCAGATTAGGCTGCCGACAATGCCGACGGCGAGGACCATGATCACGCTCATGTAGTCTAGGTAGAGCGGCGTCGCCGTGACGGCTTCGGCCGCGGGCAGCGTCATGGCTGCAAAGGCGAGCGAGCCCACCAGCTGGACTATGCCGAGTACCGTTGTGAGCGCGTTCCCATATTTGAACGCGTTGTACAGGATAACGGCGCACAGAATCACGTCGATGGCGGAGCTGATGATCGAGAGCACATGCGAGGTGCCGGGGGCAACCTCAAAGCTCTGCGGACCCGTGCCAAAAAACATGACGGCGACTACAACTGTCACCGCCATAATAATGCCGGAACCTATGAGCCCCACCGCATCGCGGGCGCGGTCACCGCGCGCGAGCAGCATGCCCAGCGCCGGTACCAGCGGAAACAGGGTAAGGAAATACAGTAGCGTCATACCATCACTCCCCCATGCAAAAACGCTGCAATTGTTTAACGTTATAGCTCAATTGAGGAGCAGCGGCGGCAGGTTTTCGGTCAACTGGGGAGTTTTAGGCGTACGGGGTAAGGGCACGTCCGCTTTGGAGCAGTGGGGCAGCAAGAAAAATGCGCCCCTGTGGGCGCACCATCCCGTTTGCTATTCCGCCTTTTTAACGCGCGGCTTGCGACCGCGCGGCTTATCGACCAGTGCGGCCTCACCGCTCTCGCGGTACTGACGGCACCAAGCCTTGACCGAAGACTCGCTGGGAATCTTGTGCTTGATCATGGCCTCGCGAACCGTCAAGCCGTTTTCCAGACGGTCCTTAACCACAGCGAGCTTTACGTCGTACGAATAGGTGTGATGATGCGAACCGGCATTGAGAACGGCGTCGGCACCGCCCACGGCATACGCGCGGGCCCACTGACGAGCCGTGGCCTGGGGAATGCCAAGCTCCGCAGCGAGGGCGCGATGACCGACCCCCTCTTGGAGGATCTCGACGGCGCGCTGCCTAACCTCGGGCGCATGCGTGCGAGTCCTAGTTGCTTCCGACATACCTGCCACTTCTTAGCCTTAACCGTTAATCTGCCTTCTTACGTGCAAGTTAGATAGTAGCATTTTACTGTTTGCTCAAAGCAGTTAATTAAAATAGACGCGGCGTTATCTGGGCATTTGGCACCAAATTACGACATTTCTTTATCGATTATTTACGCTGGTAGCTGACTCACGGCTAATCGTCATTCGCTTGTCAACAAAATTGGCATCTCTTTATGTCCTTTGGTATAGAGGATATAGTTATTAACCCCTCCCTCAACAATTCTGAACGGTCTGCAAGGCAGCAGACGTCCTCACTCCTCATGATTAGCGCGCTTGCCATCCACCGGAGCAAAACAAAAAGGGCGGGACCTGCTGTGCTTGCAGATCCCGCCCCGGTTGACACCCGATAGGACGCAGCCGGGCGAGACAGGTCCGTGCTACCGCCCCGCCTGGCCGCGATGTTCAACTAGAGCTCGTTGGCCGCGTGATATGCCGTGCGGATGGCGCTCGCGATGTCGGCGGTGCGCTCGCCCGAGCAGTCGCCCACGCAGGTCACGGGCACCGTCACGCCGTCCAGGTCAAATGCGTTGGCCTTGGAGCCCACGGCCATCACCACGTAATCGCAGGCGATCTTCACCGGCTCCTCGGCGCCGTCCTCGGTGGTGCGAATGGCCTCCACGCCCTCTTCGGTAATGGCGGTCAGGCGGGTCTTCACGTACTGCTCCACGTTGTGCTCTGCAAAGTCGCTCATGATCAGCGGCAGAATGGTCTCGGACTCGCCCGCGGCAATCTTGTCGAGCATCTCCACGATCGCCACCTCGCAACCGTGCTGCAGCAGGTACTCGGCAGTCTCGGTGCCCACCAGGCCACCGCCAATGACGGCGACGCGGCCGCTGAGCTCCACCTTGCCGGCCAGCACGTCCCAGCTCGAGACGACCTTCTCCGAGTCGGCGCCCGGAACGGGGATGACCACGTCGTGCGCGCCCACGGCCACAATCGCGGCGTCGGCGGCGTTGAGGTCCTCAGCGGTAGCGGCATGGTTGAGCTCAACCTTCACGCCCAGGCCAGGCAGAATCTTCTCGTAGTACTCGACCGAGCGCATGATCTCGTCCTTGCGCGGAGGCGCAGCCGCCAGCACAATCTGGCCGCCCAGATGATCGCTCGCCTCGTAGACGGTCACATCGTAGCCGCGCTTGGCCGCCACGCGAGCGGCCTCCAGGCCGGCAATACCGCCGCCCACCACGGCGATCTTCTTGTCGCCCTCGCCCGGCTTAATGGCGATGGTCGCCTCATCTCCGTTCTCGGCATTGAGCACGCACGAGATGTACTTGCGGTTTTGAATCGCATCGACGCAGCCCTTGTTGCAGTTGAGGCACTCGCGGATGGGCTCACCCGTGGCGGCCTTCAGCGCAATGTCGGGGTCGCACATGAGCGACCGGCCATAGGCGATGATGTCGGCGGCGCCGTCTTCCAGAATCTTCTCGCCGGCCTCGACCGAAACAACACGGCCGACGGTTGCCACCGGCACGGAGACCAAGGCCTTGACGCGCTCGGCCACGGGCAGCGTCCAGTTGTAGGGCATGGCGCCCATGGGCGGAATGGTGTCGCCCATGTTGCCGGTGTGGTTGGCCTGTGCGACCTGGATCATGTCGATGCCCGCGCCCTCAAGCAGCTTGGCAAACTCGCAGGCCTCGTCGGGCAGCAGGCCGCCCTTGCCGCGCGGCGTGCCGTCGGGGTTCTCCATGATCACGGGGAGCTTGTACTCCACCATCAGCTGCGGCGCGGCTTCTTTAATGGCAGCGACGACCTCCAGCGCGTAGCGAACGCGGTTCTCGAACGAGCCGCCGTACTCGTCGGTGCGCTGGTTGAGGATGGCCGAGCACAGCGAACCCACCAGACGGTCGCCGTGGACCTCGATGGCGTCGATCCCGGCCTGCTGCGCGCGGGCGGCCGAGGCAGCGATGGCCTCCTTGATCTGGGTGAGCTGCTCTACGCTCGCCTCGTTCACAAAGTGCTGCATGTCGTGGTGCAGCTTGGCGTAGGCCTGATTGCGGATCTCGTTGGACTCGGCCATCTTGGCGGCAAAGGTCTCCTCGTCGCCGGCGGCCTTGGCCTCCTGCGCGGCCTTGGCGGCAGCCATGGAGCCCATGACCATGCGGCCGACACCGGGCACGTCGTACTCGGGGTGGAACAGCTGCAGCGCAACCTTGGCGCCGTGCTTGTGGACGGTGTCGGCCAGGGCCTTAAACGTGGGGATCTGGGCGTCGGTCGCCAGCTTGGGCGTGGGGCTTGCGGTCATAACGGGAGCGACGTCGCCGATGACGATGTAGCTCACGCCGCCACGGGCCAGGCGCTCGTAAAAAGCCAGGCTGCGCTCGCCGATGGAACCGTCGCGCTCCTCGTAGCCGGTGGTCAGCGGCGGGAACATAATACGGTTCTTGAGCTCAAGGGGGCCAACCGTAATTGGCTGGAGCAGCTTGGATGCAGGTGCGGTCATGAACATTCCTCTCTTGTAGGCGCGGCGGCGATGATGCCGCGTAGTTGTCTAGAGGATATGGCATGGGAATACAACAGCGCAACGGAAATCGGCGGACAGCAGGTAGCGGCAGGTGGATGGGGCAGGGCGGCCCGTCGGTTTGCCCGCCGGTTTATCTCAATCTGTAACAGTTACGCGGCAAAACCGGGTCTTACTGTTACAGATCGAGACATTCCTCTCGGCCCATCCTCAACAATCTAGATCTGTAACAGCTAGGCCCACTTTTGGCCCCTATCTGTTACAGATCGAGACAAACCAAACCCGCCTGCTAGAAAATCTCAATCTGTAACGGTTACTCGGCAAAAACCGTCCCTCGTGTTACAGATTTAGACAAACACGACCCAACCCACCGGTATATCTCGATCTGTAACACCAAGCCGCCCAAATCGGGTCTAGATGTTACAGATCGAGATTTTGTTTGAGAGGCCGAGAATTGGACCGAAAACACAGTCCCGGAATAACAAAAAAGCTCGCCGGCTAGGCCGACGAGCTGCAAGTTCTTGGTCGCGGGGGCAGGATTTGAACCTACGACCTCCGGGTTATGAGCCCGTTGGAGGCTGGCACTCATAATATACATGTGTGTTTACCTGCGGTTTTATTTGTAGATGTTTGGCGCTATTGCTCGTATTTTTCTACTCTATTTCTTCGTAAGGCGCTTTTCTTCTTCGAATCTTCGCTCAATGTGCGCAGCGGAAATGCAGCGAAACACCTCGAAATCCGATCGAAATATCGGCCTGGACTTCCAGCAAGATTGGACGTTTCTGCAAGTTGCTCAGGCGTATCCCGCCTTGCGTTTGGCATCCGAAGATATCGTGGATGCGGTCGTTCGAGACCACTTCGCCGATATTAAGGTCCTGCTCAAACATATTGTGCTCCGCCCTGCCGGGATTGAATAGCTCGCCTGAGCGCTGCGCCGCGAGCCGGCGAGGTCAATGGCCTACAGCCAGGACGATCTGGCGGCATCCCACCACTCGGCGCGGACGCGGGTGGCCGCGAGCAGGGCCCCGCACACCGCAAAGAGCTCGTAGTCCGCCAATGTCGTCGCCATCTGCATGAGCTCAGCCAGGAGATTGAGACGGTCAGCGGTGCCAAGGTCGCCGAACGCCCCGATTGCGTTCGCGATCCGGCGCGCCTCCTGGCTGATGTTCGGGCTATTAACATCCTTATCGGGGTTCATGGACATCCTTCCTCCTCGATCCCAGCCAAGAGCATAGGAATACCTGCACAGCAGACGTAAACCATAGTTTACGTTCCGGGGAAAACGCGCTGGGAAACCAAACTCGGCATCCGCCGAGATGTGCCCACGGCCCCGCGACCGGGTTGCACCTCCGCTGCGCGGCCTCATGATCGACTACGGCGTCGGCGTGAGCACGAGACAGGTCTACGAGATCAAGGCCGTTGACACCGATTTCTTCGACGAATAGCGCGTGTCTGCAACGCGCCGCTACCGTGTGCCCTTCCGCCCGTTGCATTTCGAGCAG
The DNA here is from genome assembly GCF_039758965.1 of Collinsella aerofaciens. Classification (GTDB taxonomy): domain Bacteria; phylum Actinomycetota; class Coriobacteriia; order Coriobacteriales; family Coriobacteriaceae; genus Collinsella; species Collinsella aerofaciens_BR. The sequence goes on from NZ_JBDMSL010000011.1 coordinate 36,462, forward strand.
AGCACCTGCAGGTTGGATGGAACGGTCTTGCCGCCCTTCGCGACCGGCACGATATGGTCGACGTGCAGGCCCACGCCGTCCGGCATGTATTTCCCGCATATCTGGCAGGTGTAGTTGTCCCGGCGGGCGATCTGCTCGCGCAGCTGCTTCGTCATCAGCCTTCGCTGGTTCTTGGCGTGATAGTCCCTGAGCGTCGCCTCGTCGTTGATGGCGGCGAGGCGGATACGGCGCTCGACGATCCACTCCCAGTTCACGTCAAGCTCGGAATCATCCATCGACACCTTGTAGGACGTCTTCACGTAGTTGGCCTGCCAGACACATCGAAGCGGGCCACGTAGTAGGGATACCTAAAGGGGCTCGCCAGAATCCTGCGAACCAGGACCGCGATTGCACAGACCAGGGCTATGACCAGCACGCCGAGAACGAAATAGGGCGTCAGGTCGACTATATAGTGGTACCCGTCTATCTCATAGAGCTGAGTCATGGCATTCTTCCTTCCCCAAGGATGGCAAAATGATACCAAGACGCGGGTCTTCCGGATCGCGGGCGCTTTCCACGCGATACATCCATGCCCCTCCGTCCGGACACCGCACACCGAACCCCCACACCACGTTCGCTTTACAATCAAGAACATTCGTTCGACAATGAAGCCCGTGAGATACAAACGGATGTTCGGGGGTACGCGCATGATCATGAAAAAGCACTCGCTTGCGGGAACCTGCGGCATACCCACCGATGCACAGCGCATCTACATCCCCGTGGACGCCAACGGCGCGGACGACCCCGACCACGGCCCGTCCGATCCCGTCACCATCCACTGGCCGGACGGCCGCAGTTGGAAGGTTGAGAGCATCTACGCCCGCCAGGAGTTCGGCCGCGCCATCTTCGGTAACCTCTGTGTGCGTTACGACGTCTGCATCGCGAAGCAGCGCAAAACGGTCTGGTGGGAGCACGGCGACTGGTTCGTCGAGCGCGGTGGCGGCATGGCGGTGATGCCCGAGTGATAGGCCACACAAAGGACTTCGGCGGCGGCATCACCGTTCGCGCCAACGGCGACAAGCCCGGCAGACGCGTCCATAAGCAGTACGTAGACGTCTACGCCCGCACTAACGCCGACGGAACGACGGTGCCTGTCCGCGTCTGCTGGCCGGACGGCCGCGGCTTCACGATCGACGAAATCATTCGAATAGACCCCTTCGGCGCGGTCATCCACGACGCGCAGACGGCGGTCTACACGGTGCGCTTCGGCGGCTGGACCACTCAGCTCATGCTGGAGCACTACCACAGGGAGGACCCCATTCACGGGGCAGATGACCGCCTGCGATGGTGGGTCTGGGCGTTCGAGAACACCCGCTCGAAGAACGACGTTTCCGCACCGCCTGCCGACACGCGCGTCCGGTGAACGCGGGTTGGGTCGTCATGCGGAACGCAGAGGGTGACGTCGGCTAGAGCCAAGCTCCGGTCCACTCGCTCCGGTTCCTCGTCGCCGCGAGGAGCGCACCGCATGCCGCGAGCAGTTCGTAGTCCGCGATCCTGATCCCGACCGACATGGCCTCGGCGAGGACTTCAATCCTTCTGCCATAATCCTCGATCTCGGAGAATACCCCGATACCGTCCATGAGCCGCTGAGCGGCTTCGCTCGGCCCGTCCCCCGTCGTGACATGACGTTCTTCCATGCCGAAACAATCCTCTCTATGCGAGAAAGGCGATGATAGCAGGTGCTGTTCGGGCCAGCATAAACAGCGTTTTACATTTTACGGCATCCGCCGACGGCGGCCACGGCTCCGTGGCCGGGTGATGCCTCCGCTGCGCCCTGTAAAGGCCGCTCCATGAGGCCCCGCACAAACCTCCGCTCCGCTCCGGTTGGTGGAGGCCGTCATGGAGGACCTTGACAGGCCTTCGCTCCGGCATGGCTTTGCAGGGAGCAAAGCCGACGACGACGCGCGGCGTCGCCATTCGGCTTTGCCCGCAGGGGCGAGATGTTGAGGGCCATGTGCCCGGAACGGAGGAAGACATGCAGCAGCTGATGACCGAGAAAATCGCCAAGACGGTGCCGAGGCTCTACGAGCAGGACGGGGCGGAGGACCCCACGGTCTACGCCCACTACTTCTCGTGCGTGAACGGATGGGACTGGTGGCTGCTCGAGTTCGACGGAACGGACGAGGCGTTCGGCCTCGTCGAGGGCTACGACGACGAGCTCGGCTACTTCAGCATCAAGGAGATGGAGGAGCTGAACCGCCAGATGGGGTTTGCCGCCGTCGAGCGCGACGAGCACTTCTCCCCGAAGCCGCTCAGCGCCGTCAGGAGGGGGTAGCCGCATGGTGACGGTCGAGTTCGACTCCATGGGCGAGGCGGTCCGCCTCGCCCTCGTGGCCGGGGAGTACGTGGACGGCGGCCTGGCCGTCCTCCTCCTCGACGCCACGGACCCGCGCTCCGATGGCTACATGGCCGAGTGGGGCGTGCTCACGGCGAACGTGCCGGCGGCCGCCGAGTGGTGCCGCGGGCGGGGCAACATCGCCATAGACGCCGACGCGCCCGCGGCGCTCCTCGAGGCGCTCGAGGCCGCCGGCACGGTCCGGATGGCCGACCGCTCGGCGGCGTCCGGGATGGCCCGCTACCCGCTGGCCACGGTCGCCGAGCACGCCCTCGGCGGCATGGGCGGCCTGAGCGAGACCCTCGAGGAGGCCCTCGGCTCGACGGTCGTCGTCGAGTACGAGTCGGGCGGCGACGGCGGCGCGTTCGAGGTGGGGACCGCGCCGGCGGGCTCGGCCGAGCTCGAGCGCATCATTGCCGCCGCGAGGTCCGAGGCCGACGCGCTGGCAGCCGCCGGCGGATGGGCGGCCGTCCGGGTCGGTTTCGGGGACGCCGAGACCATCGACTGCGAGACGGGCCGGACGGTCTTCACGGCCGGGGCGGAGTAGCCCCGGCCGCCGCCCGCACGGGCATGCCGGCGACGGCGTGTCCCTCGCGGCGTCTCCCAGGGACGCTTCGCGTCGTCCCCGGACCCCTGTGCGCCAAAGGGACGAGTCCCCTTGGAACCCCGGGCTGCCGCCGGCGGGCCGTGAACGGCGGGCCAATCACTCGGCTTCAACTCGCGATCGCCCCGCCGTGTCACACGCCCCGCCGGCTCTCGCTCCGGCTCCGTTCGATGGCTCCCATGGGTCGCCATCACTGCACCTCCGCTCACCTGTCCCGTTGCACTCCTGCTATTCGCCCCACGTTTCTCGGGACATGCAAGATGTGTATCTGTGCGTACGCGGCGACTTGCAGCCTCCGCGTACGCACAGATATCTTGCCCTGCGGGGCCGTCCCCCGGGCTTGCGGGACGCCTGTTGCGTTCCGGTCCCGGGAGACGAGAAGAGGGGCCAAGGCCCCTCTTCAAGATGTGCCGATTAAGCTTGTCGCTCGTTCGCCCAACCGGTATCGATGCCCGTGTCGCGCACCACGAGGACGGCCGTGTGACCGGAAGCGCGGCGCACGCGGAATCCCCCGCCATCTCCATCGACGCGGCAGAGAGCGTCGAAGAAATCCCTCCCCGCGCCATCTTGGTACCAGGGAGAATCCGGAACATTGTCGGTAAGCCTCAGCTCGGCTATGCCATCGCGCATTTTGAGCTTGGCATCGAGCTTGATGTTGATTTCCATAGCCATTACTCCTCTCGCCGGGCGCATCTCGCACCCTTCTACATTTCGTTGTCCCGGCCGTCGTCCATCGACCTCTCCGCCATCCGGTAGACGGCGGCACCGATGCCCAGGGCGTGCTGTATGCCGCCCCTCGTGAAGCCGCGACCGAGCTTGCGGCCGCTGATCGCGGCCTTCCTGACGGCGCGCCCGCGCGCATCCCTGCGGTCGTATGTCGGGCGGTACTCGAAGACGAGGTCGCGCTCCCCGAGGTTCCGGTCGCGGCTGAGGCGCATGTGGACGCCCCTCCGCTCCAAGGCCTCGTTGAGCGCGCGCATCCTGTTCGGCGCGCCGGACGCCGCGACCTCGCGAACGCTCTCGCGCACGACCCGGCGCACATGGTCCTGGTCGGTCTCGAAGCCCGGGGCTGCCTTCGAGCCGATCTCGCGGGCCCGCCGCTCGCCCCTCGACTCCTGCCGGGCGTGAACGCGGCTGTTGCGCGCCCCGCGCTCAAGCTGGGAGAGCCCCCAACGCTCGTCCATCTCGCGCATCCTCGCCGCGTGGAGGGTCTTCTGACGGGACGACCTGCCGTCGTTGAGGCGCTTTCCGGTCGAGAGGTCGGTCCGGTTGATGGCGATATGGACGGCGTACCGGTCGGTCCCGTCCTTCGAGTGCTCCAGATGGAGCGCCCACGCCGCCTCCTGGTTCGGGTAGTAGCGGGCAACCCACTCCCGGGCGAACTCCATGCAGCCATCCCTGGACATCTTTCCCCCGTTGACGTCGCACTCGTCAGGGTTGAACGCGATGATCTGGTGGTAGCAGTAGGTGCATTTCGAGCCCTTGCGGCCGGGCTCGTTGTGGCCGTAGGCCTCGCGCGTACGGTCCATCTCCCTGGCCCAGTTCTCCGGTTCGTTGAGGTTCTGCGAGTCGAAGTCGAGCGCATCGTGCTTCTCGCTCGTTCGGTCGAGATAGCCCGACAAACTCTTCATGTGCTGCGCGCTCGTGATCGCCACCTGCTTGATAGCCGTCATGTCCGTCCCCCTACTCGTCCCATGCGGCCCACTCGTCCGAAAGGGTCGCGTTGTCCTCGTCCGCCTTGAACACGTCGTCGGGCGCGACCTCGTCATCGTCCGCTCCGTTGCCGGCTTCGAACTCGGGGCACCACGGCTCCGGAACCTCGTACGCATCGCCCTCCGCTGCGGCCTTGGCACGGGTGTAGTAAGTGACCCGCTTCGCACGCTCGGCCTGCTCGTCGCCAAGCCCGAAGAACGGGCCCGCCGGGGTGCGGCTGGCGTAGTCGAGCGGGAACTCGAACACGCCCTCGCGCCCGGGCTTCGAGTTCTCACCACCTTTGACGGCGATGAGGCCGTCGCGGATGGGGATGCGCTGCTGCCACTCCCACTCGTTGATCAGGGGGACGGCCGCCTCGTTGTAGCTCGTTCCAACGGACGTGCGGCCCTGGCCCTTCTGGCTGGACGTCCCCATCGAGCGCACCGTGCGCTTTCCGACGAGCGAGGTGAAGAACTTGAAATCCTCGGGCTCCGAAAGCGACAGGGCGACCTTGGTGCCGACGGAGCCGACCAGCTTGTCGCGTCCGGCCCCGCCGTCGCCGGGTTCGTTGTACGAATTCAGCTGCTTGAGATTCTGAACGAAGAGGTATTCATGGATTCTCATGCTTCGTCCGAGTGTGGCGATGGCCGGCAGGCACGCCACCTTGACGTTAAGGTTGCCGATCTCATCGAGCACGAGAGCCGTCTCGTGCGGCATCCGGCCGCCGCTCTCCTTGCATACTTGCTGCGCCACCTGCCACCACTGGTTGAGGAAACAGGTATAGACGACGCCGTACGGGTCCCCCTCGTCGAGCATCTCGATGTACACGGCCGTCTTCCTCTCGATGAGGTCGCGGATCGACACGCTGCTCTCGGACGTCACGGCGCGGAGCGCCCCGTCCGAGAAGATGCTCAGGGCCTCCTTGAGGGTGGACACGACGTTCTTGCCCGCCGTCGTCGCCCCGCCGTCCCCGAGGAGGTCGGACGCCGGCGAGAACGCCGGGTGCGTCGGGCCGAGTCCGCGGATGTAGTCCTTGAGGGAAGCAGACGGATCCTTCGGGTCGTCGCCGGCGGTCCCGCGCTCGACGAGCGCGGCGACGCTCGTAAGGTTCTTCTGTTTACGCGGGACGTCGGCCGTGCAGACGACGAGGATGCAGGCGGCGAGCATGTTGCGCGCGGCCTTGGGGAAATAGGTGTTCTTCTCCCCGCCGAGGGGAATGAGATCGACGGCAACCTGCCGGGCAGTCCTCACTGCGGCATCGGTGTCGCCCGCCTCGACGGCATCGGCGACGAGCCCGATGGGGTTGTACCGGCTGGCACCCGGATATCCCGTCAAATCAAGGACGACGATCTCGTAGCCGAGCTCCCGCGCCTTTTCGGCCGTGAGCTCAAGCACCTCCGGTTTGCCGGTCGAGACGACGTTCCATCCGGCCGCAAGCGTCAGGTGCATTGTCTCCAGCACCTGCAGCTGGGTCTTGCCGGAACCTGTCTTTCCGCAGGTCAGAGCATGAGGCACGGACGAATCGAACCAATAACCCTTTGCTGTCGCGCCGAGGACGAGGCCGGCCTTCGCCGGCGTTCCGCGACCATCCCAGAAATCGTTAGCCCGGTTGAGCCCCGCCGCGCCCCGGACAACGTGGGCGTCGCCGTATATGCCGTCGTCGACGCTTCGGGTCCGCCCGGCGTCCTTAGCGGCCACATAGCCGAGGAGGAAGAGAAAGAGGAGGCAGAACGCGGCGAACATGAACGGGATATGGCCGAGCCATGCTCCCGAGAGCCAGAAGGCCGACCACATGTCTAAGCCGATGGAGTCGAGCCAGGAGAGCCAATCGACCGGGAGTGAATCGAAAACGCAGGAGATTACGGGTGCCGTCAGTGGATAGCATGCGACGGTGAGGGCGGCGGCGAAAGAAGCCGAAAGAACCGCGTTGAACTTGAGATCGTTCATGAAAATCCCCTTCCTATACATTCCTCGCGTCGGCAAGAAAGCCCGATACGGCATCGGCTGCGTCTCCGACCTTTACGAGCGCGGCATCGAGGAACGGGGCGATACGGCCAGGATCATGCGTGATGTGGACCTCACGCGACAGCTGATTCAGGTTGGACCCCGCTAGCCTGAGATCGCGGTACAGCAGTTTCAATGTCTCAGCGTCGGTCTCAATCACGGGCCGGTCACCGTCGACGAGCGAGCGCCTCCGCATGTACTCGCTCGCGTTCAGACCTGCCGCACGGGCGCGACGGACGATGGCGGCGCGCTCCTCGCTGCTGACCCTGACGTATACGCGCCCATCCCTCGCCTTGCTACTCATGGAACTTCCAGGCGCGTTCGAGGTCGGCACCGTATTTAGAGAGAAGGTACATGTTGCGCGGGCTCTTCACGGGCATGTGGGGCTGGAGATAGGCGGGGACGACAGCAAGAGGATCGCAGGGCACGCCGAGCTCGACGAGATACGCGGTCCGCGCGAAAGCCTCCTCCGGCCCGCTCGCGTCAATTCCGGCGGTATAGAGGATGCCCACCTGGTCGTAGTCGCCGCCTACAATGAGCTGGAGACCGCATCCGGGGACGTTGCTTCCGTTGAGTTCGGCAAAGGCCTTGGAAACCATGTAGAGAACCCCACCGCGCTCGATAAGCCTGATGCCCAGACCGTGAACGTGGACGGTTGCCGGCGAGAAGCGAATATCCGGGTCAGCCGCGCGAATATAGTCGAGGGCAGTCATGGTCGAAGTGCCAAACAGACGCTCGATGCGCGCATCAACCTCGCGTTTGAGAAGCGGGTTGGGGTAGCCGTCATGACGACGGGCGTAACCAGGGACGGGAATGCGGGCGATCTTCTCTTCGAGAGTGTTCATGAATCGTTCCTTTCTTGGAGAGGCAGACCGGTACCGGTCGGTGCCGGTCTGCAAATAACAGGTATTTCGGTTCGCTGCTGGTCGGAAGGGCGGCTCGGCATGACGGTGCCGATGGTGCCGATTGGTCGATGAAATCTATCCGGCGGTCGCCTCAACCGCACGCAAAAATCCTGGGCTTGGCGCGGCACCATCGGCACCGCGCGGAAAATCCCAGCTAACCGTAGCGTCAGCGGTGCCGGCGGCCATTGACATCGGCACCGCTGGCACTAGCGCCGGGGGTCGTAAACCCAGCACCGCTGCTTGCCGTAGGGGCCGCACTTGCGCTTTCCATCGAAGCGCCATCCAGGACACTGGTCGGTGAGGATGGCGCTGATGTCCTTGGCGAGCTTCTGCGTGAACTCCTGGCGGAGGGCGTAGTCGGCGATCTCGTGAGTGCAAACCGGATGGTCGCGATGGGCGATGAGATAGCTGTTGATGGCGTCCGTGCGCGGGTCCTCCTCGAGGAAGCCCTCGCGGCGCTTCGCTGCTTCCCCCTCCATCTCGGCCGAAAGCACCGCGCTGAAGCGCGGGTCGCCGGACTTCATCCAGTAGACGACCTCGGCCATAGCCTGGCGCGCGTCGTGGGCAAACTCAGCTGAGTGCACCGATTTCGTAGGCTCGACCGTGCCGCAGAGTACGGGGAGAAAACGGCGCGCGCCGGACGACTTCTCGGCGATGAAGCCGATGGTATTGGTCGTAGCGACGAAGACACAGCGGCGCTGGAAGTCCGTCGACCGCTTGCCGTAGGCTACGCGAAAGGTGTCCGTCTGGCGCACTAGGCCGGCCTTCACCGCCTCAAGCGAGCGGCCGCTGATTCCAGTCAGCTCGGCGAGCTCAACAACCCACTTGCCGCGCAGGGCCTCGCCCGTTGCCTTGATGTTACCGAGGTCGTAGATACTGTCGCAGAAGTAGCGGTCGTCGAGGGCGATGCGGCGCGCGAAAGTCGACTTTCCGATACCGCCACGGCCGGCAAGTACCATGGTGTAGTCGAACTTGCAACCAGGATGGAAGGCGCGCTTCACGGCACCGCAGAGAAACAGGCGCTCGATTGCAACCGTGAGCGGGGAGTCGTCCGCGCCGAGGTAGGTGTGCAGCAGGGTGCCGGCGCGCTTCTCGCCATCCCACTTGAGGCCGTCGAGCATCTGCGTCAGCGGATTGAACGAGTTACCATAGGCGACGATGGTCATGGCATGGTCGAGAGTCTTGTCGGAGCGCAGGCCAATTGTGTCCTGGAGGTGAGCATAGAGCTCGGCGTCGTCCAGCGGCGTCCAGGAGCGGACGCCCTTGACGCCGTTCCAGGGCGTGGGGCCGAGCGCGAAGGTCGCGTCGGCGAGCTCGTTGTAGGCAAGCGGAATGCCATCGGACATAATGGCCGCGACCACCTGATGAACGGTCGGGGCCTTCTTCTCCTGCGGCTGCGGCACGGGCGCGCCGGGAACGGACCGGGCATTATCTGGGGCGGCCATGCTAGGCCTCCCAGGAATAATGGACTTCAATGCCGTGGTCCTGAAGTGTGGTGTCGACGGCGATCATATCCTCGCGGATGCCGTCGAGGCGGCTCTCGATGTCGAGGATGCGGAGCGCGAGGTCCATATCCGTGAGCGGATGGTCGAGATCGTGCTCGCGCAGGAGCGTGCGCAAGCGCGCGGCGTTGAGGCCGCTATAATCCTTCATGGTTCTCCTTATCGTAGATTAGGGGGCAGTCGGTCGCTAGCGAACTTTGGTCGGGGAGCTAGCGGCCTTTCTTTTCGCCGCCCTCGTCGTCAATGGCGAGGCCGAGAGCGGCGTAGAGCTTGGAGCGCGGAATGAGCCATGCGTTGCCAATCTGCTTGAACGGCAACGTGCCGGCGCGCGCGATCTTATACACCTTGGAATAGCTACAGCGCAGGATGGGCGCGCACTCCTCGAGGGTCAGAAGCTTGTCCATATATACCTCCTCTCTTTTCGTTAATTCCATTGTACACTCTTAACAAAGAGAAACAAGGTAAAATAAAAATCAAATTGAAATGAGATATAGATAAAGGCTAAAGTTGAAACCAACATCGCTATAAAGCTTTATTTAGAAAGTTGATTAAGTAATGGCTAGAAAAGTATTCATCGCGAGGAACCGAAGCACCGGATTCCACTCCCTGGTCGAGGTGGTTCGTGGGGTTGAGGCGGCGGAGAAGTCGGCTCCAATGGACTTCGAACTTGCGGAGCGCCTCATGCGCTGGGGCACTCTCGACGAGCTCGTCACGGCCATTTCGGAGTCTGGTCCCCTCATCGACCGCAGCATCTATAAAGAGGAGAATAGGCGGTTGTCTATCGACGAGGCCATCGAGGTCGTGGAGGAGTCCGTCGGCGGCGAGCGTGGTTTCACCCGTTGTGACGAAGACTTCCTCTATCTCCAGCTGTGCCTTGAGGGGATGTCTACGACGGGCAGTGCTTCGTCACTCTATCCCTCTCAGGCCTCCATTGCTCGCGACCTCAATCGCCATGGGCTTATTGAGTCCAACGGTCTTGACGAGTTGAAGAAATGGCGGGAAGAAGATCCCGGCTGCGTCGTTGTGATTGAACCCTTGAGGGACGTCGTCCTATGCCGAAATCTCGGTTCGGTTCTGCTCAGGTTGATCGCAAACATCATGTCGGGGCATGAGAACGTCCTTGAGAAAAGCGGGTTCAAGCGCTTCGAAAAGAAACGTCGCTGGTGGATTACTGGGGAGCTCAAGGACTCCTATTACGTTCTGCCGTTCCAGCACAATTCCTCCTTCGATATGACTCTCAACTACTCGACCAAGTGGTTCAAGAACGTCTTTTCCTATATGGTCATTAATCCGCTTGAGACGCGCATCCTCGATCTTAGGCCGAGAAAGAGTAAGGTTCTTTTCGGATCGGTTCCCAACGCGGTTTTGATAACCGCGCAGATAAAGACCGGCGAGGGCGCACCGTTTTTCGACATCGGCTGGAAGCCGGAGGTCGAGAAGACCCAGCTGTATCTCGGTATCGATGACGGGGGTACCCAGAGAGACGAGGCCATTGCCTTCGTGGAGTCCGTTGCCAAAATGCTGGCCGGGCTGACGACGAAGGACGGCGATCGACTTGGGTGGTCTGTAGGCGGGCCTTCGATCTTCGATGATGTGCCGGTGCCCAGATACCATTTCCACTCGACGGCGGCGGCGATGTTCGGGGCTATCTTCTACCGATACGGCTGTGTCCCCACGACGTGCAAAAATTGCGGAAACGGCATTTTGGTCAAAACCAGGGGGAAGAGGCGCGAGTTCTGTTCCCCGTCGTGCAGGACGCAGTATTCGAATCGAAAGGCGGGGCTCTAGATGAATCCGTTTATCATCGCGGGCGCGGTGTGGCTGGCGGTCGCCACCGCAACCTTGCTGTATCAAGTGGTCCGCAGGAAGCTCGGGGATCGGGGCTCGATGGTCGAGGCGTCTTGGCGCGACTTGGCTATGTCGTCGATCGGTTTCGGGCTTCTGTTCGCGGCGCTCGCGTTTGCCGTCGCCGGCGTGGCAACTATTTTTATTCAATAGGGGGTCTGTTGGCATGGCGACGGTGCCTCGTAACAAGGGAAGCTACGCATCTAGAGCGGGCGGCAACTCCTGGCAGGTAAAGTATCCGCTCGGCTGGAATGAGCGCAAGAAGCGTTACGACGAATATCGCGAAGAGGTCGCTTCGGAGGCCGAGGCCATCGCGCTGATCAAGGCCATCAACGACTATGTCTATCATGGAGGCCTTCCCCAAGACGTGCCCGAGTGGAGACGCAGGGCAAAAGGGCATTCCGAGGGCGACGCCCTCACGCTTGAAGGATTCGCCGTGTCCTATATCGATAACCGGAAAGGAAAGAGATGGCCAAGGTCCCGCGCAACAAGGGCTCCTACAGTGTCTACAAAGACGGACGGGCCCAGATCAAGTTCCCCCTCGGGTTCAACGAGAAAACCGGAAAGTACGGCGTCTACAACGAAAACTTCCCATCAGAGGCAGAGGCTATCGCGGCAATCAAGGAGATCAACGACTTCATCTACCACGGCGGCACCGCCGCCGAGGTGCCCGCCCATAGGATGAAAAAAGATGCCAAGGCGAAGGAGGAGGCGGAGCCCTTCCGGACATTCGCGGCGAATTTCGTCGCCGACCGAGAGAAACAGAAGGCGGTCACAGAACGGACCATCAAGGACTACCGCACCCACCTGAAGAGAATCGATCCGTATATCGGAAGCATGCCAATAAGCGCCATCGGGCCCAAGGACATTAACGCCATGTACTCCGGCCTCCGGAGCAACGACCGCCGCAACGGTGGGGCGGCGCCCGTCAGTGGCACGTACCTCCAGCACATACACAGCACCCTGTCCCTGGTCTTCGACCGAGCGGTCGTATACGGCTACATTGGCTCGAACCCCTGCAAGGATGTCGACAAACCCAAAAGGGACACCGAGGAGAAATATGCCCTATCGGTTGATGAGTGCCGCGCATTCATCGGGTCCGTGCTTGACAAAGGGCTTGAGGCGAAGAGCGTCGGCCTCCTTATCTGCCTGTGCACCGCCGCACGTTTATCGGAAATGCTCGCATTGACCTGGGCGGATTATTCCAGCGGCACCCTCCGCATCAGCAAGGCGATGAAAAAGGATAGCCAGGAGACCAAGGAGACAAAAACGGGGGACGTGAGGAACGACCCCTGCCCCCCGATATTGGTCGACGTCCTAGCAGAGTGGAAGGAATTGCAGGCGGCCCAGCTCGAACGCGTCGGCCTGAGCCAGACTGGATCGACCCCCATCGTTCAGGCGAGGCGGGGCAAGCACACCCTTAAGACATCGTTCGAGAAGTGGTTCAGGCTACAGAAGCACAATTACAATCTGCCGCCGGAGATCACAATACACGGACTGCGCCATACCGCGACCAGCATCTTGCAAAGGGACTGCCATGTCGACATGGCGACGACGATGCAGATTACCGGCCATAAGACAGTCGAAATGCTGAAACGCTATTCTCATACGGACGACAGTGCAAAGCGCGCTGCGGCCGAGGCCTTTGGCGACTTGCTGGCACCCGACAAGAACGAAGCGCGTTGCCGTTACTGCCGCTACTGGACCGTGTCCCCGGACGACGCGGGGATCGGGGCATGCTGGCACGGCTACGACGGCAACGGGATCAAGGTCCTACCCGGCGCGACGAAATGCCCAACGAACGGCTTCAGGGCAGGCTGATCTAGCAACCGCTGATGTGGCCCGGGTCCGCAGACAAACTTACCAAGACAGTCATTCCTCGAAGAAATCCGTGTCAACGGCCTTGATCTCGTAGACCTGTCTCGTGCTCACGCCGACGCCGTAGTCGATCATGAGGCCGGCGAGCGCGGGGCCGTCGACGAGCACGACCGTCTGCCCCAGGAGGCCCTCAGCATATTTGCGGGCATCCTTGGAGAAGCGAGCCGTGGTGATGAAAAGGCCCTTCGATACGCCCTTTCCGGAAAGCGCCCCGACGAATGCCTGAACCTCCGGCCGTCCGACCGTCCTTTGCGGATCCCACCGCTTAGCCTGGTAGCAGATGGTTCCAAATCCGAGTCGGTCCTCACGGACGACGCCGTCTATCCCCTCGTCACCACTCTTTTTGGTGACGTCGGCACGGGAGTCCAGGCTCTCGCCGTAACCCATCGCCACGAGCAGCTTTCCGACCAGGTGCTCGAAGAAATACGGATCTTTTCCCATGATGATCGAAATGAGGTCGTCGGCGAGCGCGTCGCGAATCTCGCCGTAGGCAGACTCCATCGCCTCCTGAGGGGACTCCTGGTCCTCCAGCGTCGAAACGCCCTCGGGCTCTGAAGCGTTTTTGGCCTTGCTTGCGGCCTGATAGCCGTCTTTCCACTTCTTGAATGCCATGCAGTTCTCATAGAGACCCTTGGCTGTAATGGGTCCGGGATAATCAGAGAGGTACGTCCTGCCGGCATCGGTGATACGGTAGGTTCCCTTCTTCTCGCCGTATTCCAGGAGCTTAGCCTTCTCCAAATCGGTGATACCCCAGTACACGCGGTTGTAGAGTCTCGACTGGCCGCTCTTGAGACGCTCGGCCCGTTCGTCATCGGTCATGTCGAATTCGATCGCCACGGCATCCTGGAGGTCGTTGCCTGCCAGATATCCATCGACATGCGCCAGCGCTTCAAGGATGGGCCGCATGGTCTCATGCCATTTGGGCATCGTCATCGCTCATCATCCCCTTCATTTCGGCAAAATCAGTAAAAGAATCAACCGCCGCTGCGGTCAAGGGACCTGTCGCCTGCGGCAATGACCTGAGCTCCCCTGCAAGTCTCCTCGACCCGCCCTTGAGGCTGACGAACGTGAGGCCTCCCGAGACGAGACCGCCGACGACCGGAACGACCTTGCTCACCGCGTCGCCGAAACTGCTTTTGGTGATTTTGACGCCGATTCCGGCAAGAACCTTTTTGATGATCGGGTAGTAGCTTGTCTGCGTAAGAGCCTTGTTGGCGACCTTCTTGGCGATATTCGACTGGACCGTTTTGGAAAACGCCGTCAACGCGGAGTTGGCCCCGCTCACTCCGACCATCACGGCCAGGAGAAGGGCAAAAGCCGCCAAGGTCTCATCGTCCATCTCGTCGCAATCGTCGATGAAGGACTGCCAGCCGTAGAGATACGCCAGTTTCTGCATGATTCGAAAGGCGTGGACATAGTACTGCGTCACGTCCGCCGGGATCGTTCCGAGCATCGCTAACCCGCCGGGTAATCCCGCGGAGAACGAAAGAACGGTCGATTTCTTCGTCTCGAAATCAATAACGTCCATAGCAATAGAGTCGACAAGGTTGGAATCCACCCCAGCGGCAGCCGGACTTGCTGAAATCGCGAGCTCCACTCGCTCTTCCGAGACGCCTCGCTTCCGGAACTCAGAACGGAGGAAACGGTCGCGCTCGATCGCCACGCCCTTCAGCCTCATCACCTTTTTCAGGAAAGCAATGGCATATCTCTGGGCTTCCTCCTCCTGCCGATCAGCTTCGGCCTTTAGGTCCCTGATACCCTCCTCCACGGAATCGGGATCGGATAGCTCCGCTCCCTCTTTCGGCTTTACGGCACTCCCCTTCACGCTACTCACCGACCTTTTCGGCATACAGGTTGAACAGATGAGCGACGATCTTGTTTTCGTCGCCATTAAAGTCGACGCCATACGCCGATTCAACTGCTGCATCAAGCTCCGCATGCGCTTTCATGAGATCCGGAAAGAGAAACTCGTTGTCTGGGTCGTACATGTCGGCGAGAGTTGACCCCTGATGTGAGCTGCGGGCATCAAGGACGGCCTGGGCGCACATTTCAATTTCGGCCCTATGCGAATCTGTCAAATTCGGCCAAATGAAGTTGTTGTATACGATCGTATTGGAATAGTTGAAGTCACTTTTCAAACGCCCACAGACCGCACGCATCCAGCAGTTGTGGATAGCACTTGTTAGTATTCCAAATTCATATAGTCCGCCACCGTCTACGTAGTAAATCTTATTTCCGGGAATCATTCCGTTGGTTACAAAACCCGTTGGGACATACTTCCTCCTGCCCGAGGACACAGCGGGGAAGGCAATGTAACTCTTTTCCTGAGGCGGCCTTACCTCATCGAACAGCCACGGAGTCTCTGCTTTTCGACGAGTTGCCTCTTTTGTAGACGTGAGTCTAAACTCGCGAACACGCTGCACTCGCTCCCTCGTGATCGGCATCTTTGTGAGGACTGCGGGGTCGATGCCATCCATCCATAAGCAATATCTCGAAGTACCCTTTATGTACTCTGCACCCATTGAAAACGGGCGGATCAATCCCTCCGCTTCCGGCTCACGTGCGACAAGGGCATCTCTTTCCTCTGCACTAAGGAGCAGGTTCCCATCATCGGTTGGCTGGCAACCTCTAACCATTGGAAGAACGTCGCAGAGGGGCCGCGAACGACGAGATACGAACATATCTTTAATTGGGGCCAAATATCCATTTATGTTGCCAACAACCTTTGGGGTCCCTTCCCGATCGAACAACACCTTTTCTTTTATGTGCTCCCTTGAAAAGCCGACGATGATTACGTGGACGTGCGCTTCATCTGAGGCCTGAGAGTCCCACTCAAAAGTCGGATATGCGAAGTCAATATGAACCCCGTTTTCGAACAGGGGCTTCCAAAGGGGCTCAACCTGCTGGCCCTGACAGATAGAGTTTGTTGAGACGAAGGCGCAACGGATGTGATGTCCCGCCATATACTCCGAGGCCGTTTTATGCCAGCAAGCTACATAATCCAGCGATCCGGCCGATTTCCCAAATATGTTGGCACGGTCCTCTTTCTGGGAATCCTCGAGACGCGCATTACCGATAAATGGGGGGTTTCCGAGAATGTAGTCAACTTCATCAGACGGGACGACATCGTTCCAGTCGATGCGGAGAGCGTTCGCGTTGACGATGCCCTCGTAGTCCCTGAGCGGCAACTCCTGGTAGACGCGCTGAGTCACTTTTGCGGTGTCAGCGTCCGCCTGCTTCTCAGCGATCCAGAGCGCTGTGCGGGCAACGCAGCAAGCGAAGTCCTCCAGCTCAATACCATGGAAGTTCCTTAGGCTCACCAGAACATCTCGGTCTCCGGATTCCTCGAAACTGATTGACGCCTGCACGCCCTGGAGCTCGAAGAGAATACGGTTCTCGAGCTGCCTTAAGCAGAGATAGCTCTCTGTGAGGAAGTTACCCGATCCGGCAGCGGGATCGAGGATGGAGATGCCACCGATCTTCTCGTGAAGATCCTTGAGCGCACGGGTTCTCGCGCCGCCCGCGACGGGCTTCGCGCACGCCTCGTCGAACTCGGCCTTGAGGCCGTCGAGGAAGAGCGGGTCTATGACCTTGTGGATGTTCTCGGGGCTCGTGAAGTGCTGGCCGTTTGCGCGGCGGTGGTCATGGGACAGCGCCCCCTCGAAGATGGAGCCGAAGACCGTGGGGCTCACGCCCGACCAATCAAACTCCTGGCACCCCTCGACGATGAGCGTATGGCGGAAGTTCTCGGACAGGGGCGGAATCTCCGTCTTCTCGCGGAAGAGGCCACCGTTCATGTAGGGCAGTTTCTTCAGCCAGGACTCGGCATATTTGTCGCGGTCCTCGTCCTTGGTGTCGAGCCAAACAAACAAGTCCTTGAGACCTCGCCTGAGATCGCCCGCTTGGAAGTGCGAGACGTAGTCGCGGAAGGCGTTGGGGGCCACGAGTCCCGAGTCCTCGCAGAACATGAGGAACATGAGACGCGTCATGAGCACGGAGAGCGCATGGTGGTTCTCGGGCGCGTCGGGGTCATCGAACGCCTCGGCGACCTGGTCGTGAAGTTTCGACATGATCTTGCCGGCCTCGACGGAAACGGCGCGGGAGATCGTGGCCGGGGCCTCCGCCCCGCCCTTGAGGAACTGGATGGCGGCGAGGTTCTTCGGAAGTTCGGCAAGCGACAACCTGAAGAGAGGCTCCCGGCAGAGTGAATCTCTCTCGCGGTCGAAGACCCAGAAATCCGAGAAGTTGCAGGCGATGATATAGCGCGGTTGCTGCGAGAGCGGCATACCCTGGGCGTAGGCGTTGCCCTGCTTCGCGGGCGTCACCTTGCGGCCCTGGCGCGTCTCCTCCTTGGCAAGATCGATTCCCAGCGACTTTTGCTCGATAAGGGTTTTGGCCGACGGTATGAAGACGTCGATATACCCATCGTGCGCGCTTGCGTCGGTGGAAACGGGCTTCTCGAACTCAAGTCTCGAGACCGCATCCTCCACGCCCAGAACGTTCTGATAGAAGTCGATCCAGAACCGCTGGGTGTCCTGGTTCTCGATCCCCTTGTTCGCCCACCTGCTTGCAAAAGCTTCTGCATCGGCTTTCTTCCCCGGCATACGGACCCTCACTTGATAGCCTTTTCCACTAAGAAAGATTCTACGTGCTAGTCCGGTCTTTTTTACCAGCGTTTGGCTTTATTGCACTCCGGTAGGCTTCTTTGTGCGTGGTTCCGTCTTATTTTCTTCGCTATTTCTTCGCCGCACTATTTAGCCAAAAGAAAACAGCCCAGAGGAACAATGCCTCTGAGCTGCTAAAAGTCTTGGTCGCGGGGGCAGGATTTGAACCTACGACCTCCGGGTTATGAGCCCGGCGAGCTACCAGACTGCTCCACCCCGCAATGTCTGGGCGCCTCATGTGCGCAAGAAAGAATATTACGCGGGAGTTCGGTAAACGGCAAGGAAAATCTCGTAGAGCATAATTCCTTCATATTTAAACCCCTCAGCCCCTATCACCGTAAACGAATCGCAGCCGAGCGCCGTCGACGGCACGTATACAATGGTGCGCGTCCTTTTATGCCGACACCGGGAGTAGACATGCTGCTCGCTATCGATATGGGAAACACGCAGACGGCCATGGGCCTGTTTGACGGAGACGAGCTGGTGCAGTCGTGGCGCATGCCCACCGACCGCTCCTATACCGCCGACGAGATCCATGTGCGCCTGATGGGTTTCTTTAAGATGTACGGCCTTTCGCTCGATGCGGTCGACGCGATCGCCTTTGCGGGCGTGGTGCCGCAGCTCTCGCGCGAGTGGCACGCCGTGGCCGACCGCATTGCCGCGGACGCCATCGTCATCGGGCCGCAGACGGCCGCCGTAACCAAGCTGCGGGCGGCGCGCCCCCAGGCCGTTGGTGCCGACCGCATCGCCAACGCCGTCGCTGCCGAGACCTTCTATGGCGCGCCGGCGATCGTGGTGGACTTTGGCACCGCGACCAATATCGACGTCATCGATGAGGACGGTTATTACATTGGCGGAGCGATCGCGCCGGGCATTCGCATCTCCATGGACGCGCTTGCCGCCCGTGCCGCCAAGCTCGCCAGCGTGCCGCTCGAGGCGCCCGAGCACGCCATCGGCCGCGATACCGAGGAGTGCATCAAGGTCGGCGCCGTGATGGGCGCCGCCGCCATGGCCGAAGGCCTGGTCGCGCGCATGAAGCGCGAGCTGGGCCGCGACGATGCCACCGTTATCGCCACGGGCGGCCTCGCCGGCATCGTCGCCGGCTCGACCGATGCCTTCGACGTGGTAGACGGCCAACTCACCATCAAGGGCATCTGCGAAATCTACCGCCGCATGCAGAAGCTGGGATAGAGCAGGGGCTTAAGTCGAGCGCGCCCGATGCCACAGTCCCCGCAAATGCTCGCCAAGCCTATTCCTCAGACAGGCGAAACCCTCCCCGGCACAGGCCGAGGAGGGTCTTGTTGTCATGTCTATCTTTGGGCGCGAACGCCCCGCGCTACAGCCCGCGAATTCGTACGGCCTCGGGCGGAAACTCCTGCTCGCCGGCGTCGGTCTTAATGGTCGCGCGACCCCAGATGTCCAGGCCCGCAAACACACCGACCGCAAGCGGCAAACCGTTGGGCGACACCGCCGCGACCTGACGACCCAGCAGTGGCACCATGTCAAAGTACTCGCCCAGTACGGGAGCCAGCGGCCCTGCGGCGCCTTGCGGCGTGTTGGCAACAACCGCCCAGGCGTCCACGCGGGCCAGCACGGCGGCGGCCAACTCCTCGACCAGCGCTTCGTCGGCCACATCTACACCGAGCTCGCTCAGCGCCGAACGCTCAATATCCACCGTCACGGCACCGAACATGCCCGCAGCTCCGGCACCGCCGTTGACGACAACACGCGCGAGCGACGTCTCAAACGCAGGCGCACCGCACACGATATCGCTCGGCCACTGGATACCCACCTTACCGGCAAGGCCCAACCCCGGCGTCGAAGCCGTGCCCACGAGCGCGTCCATCATGCCCATCGCGGCCACAAACGGCAGGCCGTGGAAGGCATGCATATTCACATCCGGACGCACGACCAGCGAAAACGTCAGCGATGCATCGCCCGCGTTCCACGCGCACCAGCCCGCGGACGCACCCTCGCGGCCCGCATCGCGCGCGGCGTCGAGCTCGGTGCCGGCGGCAACAGCATTCATCTCGATCATCTACATACGCCCCAATTCGCCCACGATATGGCCCACGCGGTCCTCGGGCTCCTTGACCTCGACACCGTTGTAGCGGAAGAACCGCGCCGGGTCGTGCATCAGGTCCTCGAGCGGCACCAGCACAAAGTCGCGTTCGCCGATCAGCGGATGCGGCAGGCGCAGCTTTTTGCCGCCGTGGGTCTCGCCGTCCATCCACAGCAGGTCCAGGTCGATGGTGCGCGGGCCGTTGGCCTTGGCCTTTTTGGAGCGGTCGCGCCCCAGCTCAGCCTCGATCTTCATAAGCTCGTCGAGCAGCACCAACGGCGCCAGCTCGGTCTTGATCTCGATGACGGCGTTGGCAAACGCGTCCTGGCGCGTCTCGTAGGCAGGCTCGCTCTCGTAGATCTTGGAGGAGTTGGACACGCAGGTGAGTGGAATCTCGGCGATCATCTCGCGTGCAGCGCGGATGTTGTCGCAGCGATGCCCCAGGTTGGAGCCCACAGCCACAAACGCGCGGCGCGACTGCGGCTTGGCAACCGCCCAGTAACCGTTCAGGAACTGCGCAAAACCCGCGGCGTCGTGCACGCGCACGATGTTGGCACCGGCCTGGATGGCGCCCAGGCACACGCCAAACGTGGCGGCATCGCGCTCGGCGGCCTCGGTCACGCCCGAGACGGCGCCCACAAAGCGCTTGCGCGACACGGCGCACATGAGCGGATAGCCCAGCGACGCCATCTTGGCAGTCTCGCGCTGGATGACGATGTCTTCGTTAGCCGACTTACCAAAGCCCGGGCCAGGATCGATGCAGATGCGGTCGCGCGACACGCCGGCATGGATGAGCGTGCGGGCCTGGTCGGACAGAAAGCCCATGACGCGGCGCATGATGGGCGCCGAATCGGGCAGGGTGAAGCGGCGGAGCTGCGAGGTGGGCACGTAGGCTTCCTCGCGGCGGGCGCTGCGGCGCATCATGGCGGCCAGTCGGTCATTGGACTCCGATGCGGCCTCGGTGGCCTCGGGCGCGGGCGCGACGGTCTCGGCGGCAGCAGCCTGCTCGGCGGCCGGCGTCTCCTGCTCGCTTGAAGGCTCGGACGTGGGCTCCGGTTCGCCAAACGGCAACGAGGGCTGCACCACGCCGCCCGGAAGCTTGGCCTCCGGCTTAGGCTCGCCCAGCAACTTGCCGCGACGGCGGCGAGCCGGCTTCTCGGCCTCACGCGCGGCCTCGGCAGCCGCCTCGCGGGCCTTCTCGGCAACAAACGCCGCTGCCGAGGTATCGAGCTGCACCGTTGCGTGCGTGCGGGCGGGCGCGGCGACCTCGCCGGCATGCATCACGATGACGCCGCAGGTACTCGTCTTAACAAACTCGACCATCTTGGGATCGGTGAAGCCGGTCACGTCGTTGACGATCGAGGCGCCGCAGCGCACGGCCGCCTTGGCAACCGCCACATGACGCGTGTCGATCGAGACGATGGCGCCCTCCTTGGCCAGCGCGCGCACCACGGGCAGCACGCGGCGAGCCTCCTCGTCGGGGTTGACCGGGGTAAAGCCGGGGCGCGTGGACTCGCCGCCCACGTCGATGATGTCGGCGCCGGCGTCGAGCATCGCCAGGCCGTACTCGATGGCGGCATCGGGGTCGAAGTGCTCCCCGCCATCGCTAAACGAATCGGGCGTCACGTTGAGGACGCCCATGATGCGCGGACGGTCAAAGCTGAGCTCGTACTTTCCGCACCGCCATGTCTTGCTGTCGTTCGCCATGAACATCCTCCTAAAATGCCCACGCCGCCGAGCCTGGGGAGCTGGCGGCGGGGTCGCTTTGCACTCAGTCTTTCTATTGTATCCGCGCGCGCGGGCTAGAACGCAAACGCGGCCGCGATGTCGCAAGAAATCAGCAGGTCGGCATTTGCATCCTGATCGGTGGGAGCAAGGTTGCATATGGCCAGCGTATCGCCGGTAAAGTATCGCGTAAGGCCTGCCGCCGGATACACCACGAGCGAGGTCCCGCCCACAATGAGGGCATCGGCCGCGGCGATGGCGGCAACGGCGCCGGTCAGCACGTGCTCATCGAGCGGCTCCTCGTAGAGCACCACATCGGGCTTAATGCGCCCGCCACACGCGGGGCACACGGGCACGCCCGCGGCGTCCTCGTGCTCGCGCGAGCAAATCCACTCGGCGCTATAGACCGCGCCGCACGACTGGCAAATGTTGCGATGGACCGATCCGTGCAGCTCGAACACGCGCTGTGAGCCGGCCATCTGATGCAGGCCGTCAATGTTTTGCGTCACCACGGCATTTAGCTTGCCGGCGCGCTCCAGCTCGGCCAGCTTGGTGTGGCAGCGGTTGGGCTTGGCGCCAAGCGCGATCATCTTGGTGCGGTAGAAGTCGAAGAACTCGGCCGGGTGCACCTCGTAAAAGCTATGCGAGAGCATGGTCTCGGGCGGGTAGGCAAACTGTTGGTGATATAGGCCGTCCACGCTGCGGAAATCGGGGATGCCACTCGCCGTGGAAACGCCCGCGCCGCCAAAGAAGACCACGCGCTTGTGGGTGCCAAACAGCTCCGCCAGCGCGGCGGAGGCCTGTTTGGAGTCCGTTATCGCCTGCGTCATATGAGTCCTCCGTCCGTGTCTCCGGGACGGCGGCGTTCGCACTATCACTCGCGGACTCCGCCCCGCTCTTGTTGCGTTAATCTTAAGCCTGCCAACCCCGTCGAAAGGACACCATGCCTCAGACTTACACTTTCGCCTCGTGGAACGTCAACGGCCTGCGCGCCGTGCTCAAAAAGGACCCGAGCTTTATCCAGATCGCGCAAGAACTCGGCGTCGATATCTTGGCGCTGCAAGAGACCAAGCTGCAGGAGGGCCAGGTCGATATTGACCTGCCCGGCTATCACCAAACCTGGAGCTACGCCGAGCGTAAAGGCTATTCGGGCACTGCGGTCTTTAGCCGCCAGGAACCGCTGCGCGTGCTGCACGCCGACGCACTGCTACCCTACGCCGGCGAGAACGAGGCGGCCGAGCTCGTCGCCCAAGCCGCGACCGAGGGCCGCGTCTGCGCGCTCGAGTTCGACAAGTTTTGGTTTGTGGATGTCTACACGCCTAACGCCCAAAATGAGCTCGCGCGCATCGATGTACGCATGGCCTGGGACGATGCCTATCGCGACTTTTTGAGCGCACTTGAACGCGAGACCGGTAAGCCCGTCGTAACCTGCGGCGACTTTAACGTGGCGCATGAGGAGATCGACCTTAAGAACCCCAAGTCCAACCGCGGCAACGCGGGCTTTTCGGACGAGGAGCGCGGCAAGTTTACCGAGCTGCTCAACGCCGGGTTTACCGATACCTGGCGCGCGGCAAACCCCGACGTCGAGGGCGTCTACAGCTGGTGGAGCTATCGCTTTAATGCCCGCAAGAACAACGCCGGCTGGCGCATCGACTACTTCCTGGTAAGCGACGCAATCGCCGACAACGTACGCGACACCGGCATCCGCGGCGACATCTTTGGCAGCGACCACTGCCCCGTCACCCTCACGCTAGAGCTCTAGCCCCAAGTAATTCCTCTAGGGGACAGAGGAAAACAGATCATGTGACCCCTCTCCCCCTATAAGTTGCGGTGGAATAGTTCCTGTTTGGGCAGCAAATAGCCAAAAACGAGAACTATTCCACCGCAAGTTCGTGTGGGAACGCGAAATGCCCTACAGTCCGTATTTCACGACGACACGGTTAATGCGACGGCACCAAGGCTTGTACAAGGCGGCCAAGAACACGCAGGTCGCGAGGCCGTGTGTGATATCGAACGGCACTGCCGTGGCAAGACGCGCCATGGCACCCGCCCACGTGAGCGGTTGAACAAAACCGATAATGTCGTAGGCGTTGATCACAACGCCGTACAGCAAACCCGAAGCAAAGCCGTAGGTCAGCAGCGCCGACATACGCACGGCGCCATCGGCGCGATCAAAAGCGCCGGCATGCGCCAGCGCACCGCCAACGTATCCCACGAGCCCCCAGGCATACATCTGCCACGGCGTCCACATGCCCTGCCCAAAAAAGAAATTGCTGGTCAGCGCCGCCAACGCACCGACCATAAAGCCGTTACGACGACCGAGTGTCGCCCCGGCGATAATGGCGATGGCACTCACGGGTTTAAAGTCGGGAATGGGTCCAAACAGGATGCGCCCCGCCGCCGCCAGCGCCGCCAGCACCAGCGTGGGCATAATCTGACGCAGGCCTGGACGCGATGCCTCATAGCCCGCAAAGAACAGCGCAAGCACCAACGCCACCACAACCAGCATGGCCAACGCTGCCTGCTCAACACCCGCCAGCAACGCGGCAGCCATCACCGCCGGCACCGCCAACAACAGCGGGATCTCCAGTTTTGCAAGCAAACGCGAGAAACGACAGTCCGTCATCCCATCACGCCCTATAGAACACGTTGTCGGCAAAGAAGTCGGCCGGGGACTCCATGCAGGCAATCTCGCCGTCAAACATCATGGCGACATCGTCGGCTACCTGCTCGGCAAAGTCCAAATCGTGCGTAGCCATGATGACGGTGCCGCCAGCCTTCGCATGGTCACGCAGGGCGCGGGCGATGGTGCGGCGGCTGAACAGGTCTAGACCCTTGGTGGGCTCATCGAGCAATAGCAGTTCGGGGCCGATTAGCAGCAGTTTTGCCAATGCAAGCAGTTGACGCTGCCCGCCCGAAAGATCGTACGGATGGCGTCCATCCAGACCCGACAACCCCAAGCTCGCCGCACGCTCCCGCGCCAAGTTCTCGTCATATCCGCAGGTCGAGGCCCATTCCATCAGCTCATCGCGAACCGTCTCGGCAACCAGCAATGCTTTGGGATTCTGAGGCAGCAGCGCCGCCGAGGCCGCTCCGCGCACCATGCGGCCGCGCTGCAGCTTGGCGGTCTTCGCCAGCACCGAGAGTATCGTCGACTTACCGCATCCGTTGCCGCCCACGATCGCATGCACCGCACCGGCCGAAAACGACGCATCGAGCCCGCGCAGCACCCAGCCGGACGCTCGATCGTAGCGAAACCAGCCTTCCGACAGGGTGGTAGCCGACCCGCCGTGCATTTTTTGGAGTATTCTGCTTCCATCCGTGCGCGGGAAGGCTTCCGAGCCGTTCTCGAGCGACGTTTGCGCCACAAATTCGGACGATTTGTCCAATTCCGAACTTTTTTTCGCGCTCGATACGTCCCCGGGCGGCTCCAGAGAGCCCAAATTGTCCTCACGCCTGCTGAATACTCCGTTTTTTGCACATCGGATGGCACCCCACCCCAACATCTCATCGGAAAACAGCGATTCTCGGCGTCCCAAAGAAGCCATATCCGCCACCTCGCGCACGCGCCCGCCCTCAATCCGGTACGCACACGTCTCGTATTCGAGCATTGGGCGCGGCTGATGCGTCGCCACAACAACCGTGCAGCCCAGCTCGCGATTCACACGAAACAGCGCGTGCAGGAAATTCTTCTCCGCAACCGGATCAAGCTGAGACGTGGGCTCGTCGAGTAGCAGCACACGCGGACGCAGCGCCAGGACGGCGGCAAGCGACAGCAGCTGCTTGCGGCCACCCGAAAGCGTATCGGTATCACGATGAAGCCAATCCTCCAACCCAAAGAAATAGCTGGTCTCGGCCACGCGACGGCGCATCTCGTCGCGCGACATGCCTAGGTTTTCCAGGCCAAACGCCATCTCGTGCCACACGGTTTCGCACACGATCTGGTTCTCGGGATCCTGAAACACATAACCCACGCGCTCCGCCGATGCCCGCACGTCCATGTCGGCAACGTTCTCGCCCAGCACGCTCAGTTCGCCAGTGCGCTCGCCCGCCGGAGCGATCTCGGGCTTGAGCAGCGACAGCAGCGTCGACTTACCCGATCCGGTACCGCCAACAAGCAGCGCAAATGCACCTTGGGGAACAGACCAGTCGAGCCCCTCGAGCACCGCAGCATCAGCATCGGGGTAGGCAAAGCTCAGGCTCCGCACCTCAATCGCCGGCATATCCGGGCCGCACGCCGCGCCCGACACCGGGCCCCTATCCAACCGAGCCATCAGCCAAACCTCTTCTCATCAATCGCGTGCAACGCACAAGGCAGCACCATCCAGGCAGCGTACACAACATAGCCCGGCCACGGCGCCGGCACCGAGAGCTGCGGATAAAACGAATACTGCGTCGTCGCAGTCCACGCCACCGCCACCGCGGCAGCACCAAACAGTGCAAGCCCAACCAGCGCGGCAACGTCGCTGCGCCCCAGTCGATACCGCGCATACGTCGTACGACGCGTCGCGGCGCCCCACCCGCGCGAGCGCATCGCGTCCGCGCGCTCCAACGAATCTTCCATGCCCCAGCCCATCAATGCACTCGATGCCCGCAGGCGCGAGCGCACGGGGTCGGCCGGCGCGCGGCCCGGCACATCAATCGCATCCTGCACCGCCAGCACCGTACGACCGCGGCGTAAAAACTGCGGGATAAGCCTCATGCACATCGAAATCATGAGCGCAATCACCGGTGCGGCATTGCCCAGCAGCGCGAGCACCTTGTCGTATTCGAGCATCGACGCCGCGGCCTCAAACCACAGCACGCTCGCCACAAACAGCCCGCCCATGCACAGGCCGTATACCATGCTTTCCAGATACACCGCGCGCATGCCAATACGGAACAGCTCCGTCGAACCCGAAGCGCTAAACAGCGGATTGACCAGCGCGATAATCAAAATCACCGGCAGCTGCCAGCGAAGTGCGCCCAGCGTGCGGGCAGCCCCACGCGTCGCAAATCCATACGCCAGCCCGCCCGCAAGCGACAGCGCAATCAGCACCGGCTGCATCGAGAACATGGTGAGCCCCAGCGTCAGCACAATATAGAGTGCCGGCACAGCCGGATGCGACATCGAGAACGCCGCGACGGGCTCGCCGCCAAACTCCTCTTGTATGTTGTCCACGGGCACCCCCGTCCCCTCGCTCAAAAGACAGCTCCGCAGCACCGCCAACGCCGCACGCAAGCAGCGCAAACGCCACGCCGGCGGCGCAAGCCTCAACCGCCGCAAACCAATCGCTACGCGCTCAACATATGCCTGCGGTATCATATTGCGCCGTGTATCGTTTCCAAACACACGTCTCTATAACGTAACAGGAGATCACATGGACGCAACCGCAATTATCCTCGCTGCCGGCGAGGGCACCCGCATGAAGTCGAACCACTGCAAGGTTTCGCACAAGATCCTGGGCAAGCCCATGGTCCAGTGGATCGTCGACGCCACCATCAAGGCCGGCTGCAGCCGCGTCGTGGTCGTCATCGGCAGCCACGCCGACGAAATGCGCGCCCTCATCGACGGCGCCTACGCCAGCAGCGCCACCAAGGTCGAGTGCGTCGAGCAGACCGAGCGCCTGGGCACCGGTCACGCCGTGAAGGTCGCGCTCGAGGCCTGCGGCATCACGCAAGGCCCCGTCGTCGTGCTCAACGGCGACCTGCCGCTCATCACCGCCGACACCGTCGCCAAGTTCGCACAAACCGTCGCCACCGGCGAGCTCGCCTGCACCGTCATGACCATGACCCCGCCCGACCCCTTCGGCTACGGCCGCATCAAGCTGGGTGCCGACGGCCAGATCGAGCGCATCATCGAGCAGAAGGACTGCACGCCCGAGCAGGCCACCACGCTGCTGGAGTGCAACGCCGGCTGCTACGCCTTTGACGGCGCGCAGCTCGCCGCCCACATTGACGAGATCGGCAACGACAACGCGCAGTCCGAGTACTATCTGCCCGACATGCTCGAGATCCTCAAGGGTCACGGCCAGGCGGTCTCCATCTTCCACTGCGATGACTACCGCGACGGCCTGGGCGTCAACAGCCGCATTCAGCTCGCGCAGCTCACCGCTATCGCGCGCGACCGCATCAACGAGCACTGGATGGCCGAGGGCGTCACGTTCATCGATCCCACGCAGGCCTGGATCGGCCCCGATGCCACCATCGGCCGAGACACCATCGTGTGGCCGCAGACGCATCTGATCGGTCACGTCACCGTGGGCGAAGAGTGCCAGCTCGGCCCCAACAGTCGCCTCACCGACACCACCGTCGGCAGCGGCTGCACCATCGATGAGACCATCGCCATCGAGGCCGTCATCGAGAACGGCGTCGACTGCGGCCCGCGCGCCTACCTGCGCCCGGGCACCCACATGCTCGACGGCTCCAAGGCCGGCACGCATGTGGAGATCAAGAAGTCCACGATCGGCGAGGGCTCCAAGGTGCCGCACCTGTCCTACATCGGCGACACCACCATGGGCTCCGGCGTCAACGTGGGCGCGGGCTCCATCACCTGCAACTACGACGGCGTGCACAAGCACAAGACCGTCATCGGCAAGGACGCCTTCATCGGTTCCGACACCATGATGGTCGCGCCCGCCCAGATCGGCGACGGCGCGCTCGTGGCCGCCGGCTCCGTCATCACCGAGCCGGTCCCGGCTGACGCACTCGGCCTGGGCCGCGCCCGTCAGGTAAACATTGAGGGCTGGGCCGCCGATTATCGCCGCCGTCTGCACGAGGACGACGAGGTATAACGTTTTACCAAGCATCTAAGGAGCTGTTCCCATGGGGACGGCTCCTTTTTCTATGCTGACCTGCGCGGCCAGATGAGTGGTCGGTTCGTGTCCGTTGGCGGTAAAGACGTTATCAAGACTCGATAAACCCCGCCGCGCGGTTACAATGCAACAAGGCATCTATATGGCATTCGATATATAAAGGAGAAGGGTAATGCCGATTAATGATCCCGAGAAGTCGGAGAATATGCGCAAGTCCATCCGCGTGTATTCCGGTTCCTCCAACCGTCCCCTCGCTCAGAAGATTGCTGAGTACCTTGGGGTCGAGCTTTCGGGCCTTACGCTAAAGCAGTTCGCCAATGGTGAGATTTACGCCCGCTACGACGAGACCGTCCGCGGCGCCGACGTCTTCCTGATTCAGTCCGTGGCCGGCGGCAACGTCAACGACATGCTCATGGAGCTGCTCATCGCCACCGACGCTGCCAAGCGCGCATCCGCCCGCTCCATCACCGCCGTTATCACCCACTACGGCTATGCCCGCCAGGACCGCAAGGCCGGCCCGCGCGAGCCCATCACCGCCCGCCTCGTCGCCAACCTGCTCGAGCGCGCCGGCGTCAACCGCATCATCACCCTCGACCTGCACCAGGGCCAGATCCAGGGCTTCTTCGATATCCCGGTTAACCACCTGTCCGCGCTGCCGCTGTTTGGCCAGTACTACAACGACATGCACTTCGACACCGACAACCTGGTTGTCGTCTCCCCCGACGTGGGTCGCGCCAAGGCCGCCAAGAAGCTGTCCGACATGCTCGGCTGCGACCTGGCCATCGCCCACAAGGGCCGTCCGCGCCACAACGCCGCCGAGGTCATGGGCATCATCGGTGACATCAAGGGCAAGACCTGCATCATCAACGACGACATGATCGACACCGCTGGCACCCTGTGCGCCAACGTCAAGGAGCTCAAGGCTATGGGCGCTGGCGACATCTACGTCTGCGCCACCCACGGCATCTTCTCCGGTCCGGCCATCGAGCGCTTGAACGACGCCCCGATCGTCGAGTGCCTCGTCACCGACGCCATTCCCGTCGAGGTCGGCGGCAAGATCAAGACCATCTCGGTCGCCGAGGAGTTCGCTCAGGCCATCTCCGCCGTTTACCACGAGGAGCCCGTCTCCACGCTCGTCGGCGGCGACTTCGCGCTGTAGTCGCATCGTCCTTGCAACCCGGCGCATCGCCGTCGGAACAGAAGAAACCCCCGCGCTCCCCCTTGCTTCGCAAAGGTCGCGCGGGGGTTTCTTCTGTTCCGACGGCTCGCTCTGCCGCGGCCGCGCTTTTGTCTGGTGGGATTTCGCTGAAGCAAAGCCTCGCCTTCGGCGGGCGTGGTAGCCTTTGTCGTTGATTGAACTATTTGTGTAACGAAAGGAAGCGTATGGCAGCTGCGCAGCCGCTTAAGATTCGCATGGTTGCCGGGCTTGGCAACCCTGGCGAGGAATATGCCGAGACCCGCCACAACGCCGGCTTTAAGGCGATCGACGAGCTGGCCCGTCAGGCCGGTGTCACGTACTGGAAAAACCAGGCGGGCGCCGAGGTCGCGCTCATCAATATCAACGATGCTGAGGAAGAGGGTGGCAAGCGCCAGATTGTGCTGGTCAAGCCGCAGTCGTACATGAACACCTCGGGCGGGCCCATCTCCAAGCTCTGCCGCGAGTACAAGATCAAGGCCGAGGAGCTGCTCGTCATCCACGACGAGCTCGATATTCCCGCCGGCGACGTGCGTGTTAAGGTGGGCGGAGGCCATGCCGGTCACAACGGCCTGCGCTCCATCATCGACAAGATGGGCAGCCGCGACTTTAGCCGTATCCGCACCGGCATCGGCAACCCTCCCGGCAAGATGGCCGTGGCAGACTACGTGCTCAAGCAGCTGCGCGCCCGCGAAGCCGAGGATTTCCAGGACACCTGCGCCCGCGCCGCAGATGTCGCCGGTCTGGCCATCGTCCACGGCGTAATCTACGCCCGCGATCACGTAAACGGCGCCGCTTCCGCCAACGGCAAGCACTAAAACCTACCATTTAGAGATGTTTATTTTGGCAGGTTTCATCTGCGGAAACGCCGCGGCGGCTGCGTCGCAATAAACCCTGTGCCGCTATACATATGCAACGCTCCAAAGGGGGCCGGCCTCACCGAAGCGCGAGGCCGGCCCCCTTTGCCGTTTTGCCTGATAAAACCTGCCAAAATAAACCTCTCCCCCTTTGGCAGGTCGAAGTGGATAAACCCTGCTCCCAACCGCCGAAGACACACGTAAGTGACATGTCCATGAGGGTATAATTTGCACCGTATGTCTGCACAACGCCTGTGCGCGTACGGTTTTATTCGGGCTACCGTCCATTTCCGTGGAGGCACGGTTCGGCGGCCCTAACAAGAGAGGGGTTCTATGTATAAGATCCTGGAGAAGACGCAGTTCTCGGAGAAGGTGTTCAAGTTCCGCATCGAGGCGCCCGCAATCGCCAAGCATGCGCACGCTGGACAGTTCCTCATGGTCCGCGCCAACGAGACGGGCGAGCGCGTCCCGTTTACCCTGGCCGGCTGGAACGGTGACGAGGGCTGGGTCGAGTTCATCTTCATGGTGATCGGCAAGACCACCGAGATGCTGTCCACTTACGAAGCCGGCGAGTCGCTGCGCGACGTCGTGGGCCCGCTGGGCGTTCCCACCGAGATGGCCGAGGGCCCCTGCGCTGTCATTGGCGGCGGCGTCGGCCTGGCAATTGCCTTCCCGGTCGCCAAGCACCTGGTCGAGACCGGCCACGAGGTGCACGCCATCATGGGCGCCCGCACCAAGGACCTCCTGCTCATGGAGGACCAGTTCCGCGAGCTCCTCGACGAGGACCACATCCATATCACCACTGATGACGGTTCTTACGGCGAGCAGGGCGTTGTCACCGCTCCGCTGGAGCGCCTGCTGCAGGACAAGGCCGTGAGCCAGGTCTTCTGCGTCGGCCCCGTTCCGATGATGAAGTTCTCGACCCTCACCGCCCAGAAATACGACACCCCCATCACCGCGTCCCTCAACCCCATCATGGTTGACGGCACCGGTATGTGCGGCTGCTGCCGCGTCGAGGTGGGCGGCGTGACCAAGTTCGCTTGCGTCGACGGCCCCGACTTCGATGCCACCCTGGTCGACTGGGATGACCTTCGTGCCCGCCAGGCCGCTTACCGTTCCGAAGAGGGCGAGTCCCTCAAGGCCTATGAGGAAAAGAGCTGCGCATGCCACTAGTTAACGGTCGTTTCGTTGCCGATATGAAGTCGCCCCGCACCCCCGATAACGAGGAGCCGGCTGCCGAGCGCGCCTGCGACTTCCGCCCCGTCGACAAGGGCTTCACCGAGGAGATGGCGCTGGCCGAGGCCGAGCGCTGCCTCAACTGCAAGAAGCCGTTCTGTGTTGAGGGCTGCCCCGTCAACATCAACATCCCCCGCTTTATCGAGCAGATCCGCGCGAAGGACTTCGGCGGCGCTCTCGATACCATCCGCGAGGACTCCATGCTTCCCGCCATCTGCGGCCGTGTCTGCCCGCAGGAGAACCAGTGCGAGGGCAAGTGCATCCGTGGTAAAAAGTCCGAGCCCGTGGCCATCGGCCAGCTCGAGCGCTTCCTGGGTGATCGCCCCGAGCTCGCCTCCACGCCCAAGATGGCCCCCAAGAACGGCAAGAAGGTCGCCGTCGTCGGCTCCGGCCCGTCCGGCATCACCTGCGCCGGCGAGCTCGCCCGTAACGGTTTTGACGTTACCGTCTTTGAGGCCTTCTTCACCGGCGGCGGCGTGCTGGTCTACGGCATCCCCGAGTTCCGTCTGCCCAAGGCAGTCGTCAAGCGCGAGATTGACGGCCTGGAGGACATGGGCGTTAAGTTTGAGTACAACTCCGTCGTGGGCAACATGGCCACGGCCGAAGAGCTGTTCGAGCAGGGCTTCGACGCCATCTACGTGGCGACCGGCGCTGGCCTGCCCAAGTTCCTCAACGTCCCCGGCGAGAACCTGCCCAACGTCTTCTTCGCGAACGAGTACCTCACCCGCGTGAACCTGATGAAGGCCAACAAGTTCCCCGAGTACGACACCCCCACCAAGCACGGCAAGAACGTCGTTGTCTTTGGTGGCGGCAACGTGGCTATGGACGCCGTCCGTACCGCCAAGCGCCTGGGCGCCGAGCACGCCATCATCGCCTACCGTCGTACCGAGGATGAGATGCCTTGCCGTCGTGCCGAGCTGCACCACGCCAAGGCCGAGGGCGTCGAGGTTCTGCCGCTCGTCTCCCCGCTCGAGTTTGTCGCTGGCGAGGACGGCTCCGTGTGCGCCGTCAAGGTCCAGAAGATGGAGCTCG
Source organism: Collinsella aerofaciens (assembly GCF_039758965.1). Lineage (GTDB taxonomy): Bacteria > Actinomycetota > Coriobacteriia > Coriobacteriales > Coriobacteriaceae > Collinsella > Collinsella aerofaciens_BR. The sequence goes on from NZ_JBDMSL010000011.1 coordinate 68,831, forward strand.
GCGAGCCCGACGAGTCCGGCCGTCGTCGCCCGGTGCCCATCGAGGGCGCCATCGAGGAGATCCCCTGCGACGTCGCAATCTCGGCTATCGGCACCAACGCCAACCCCTTCGCAAAGAAGATCGGCGGCAAGATGGAGCTCAACAAGTGGGGCTACATCGTCGCCGACGAGGAGACCGGCCAGACCACCGATCCCCGCATCTGGGCTGGCGGCGACATCGTCACCGGTGCCGCTACGGTCATTCTGGCGATGGGCGCCGGCAAGAAGGCCGCCGCTTCCATCACCAAGAGCCTGCTGGGCGAGTAGTCACCCTCAGCGTTAGCCATCAAACGGCAAAGTCCCCGTCGAGCACACGCCCGGCGGGGACTTTTTCTATGCCGGCCGCCCAAACCACCACAAAGGGGACAGGCACTTTTGTGATGGTTTTGGTCGGTTAGCCTTCGAGCTGCGCCACCTTGTAGCGGTAGGCAGCGGCGATAACGTCTTTACAACCCTCGCGGCCCAGCTTGGCGCGGTTGACGACGATGTCCTTGCCGCTCGTCATCTTCCACTTTCCGGCACTGTAGCGCTTATAGAACGCCTCGCGCGCCTTCTGCTGCTGTTTGACCAGCTTGGCGCCCTTCTTTTTGTTAAGGCCACGCTTCTTGCGCACAATCTCGACGCGGTCCTCAAAGGGTGCGGTCACCAACACGGCAATGTGGTTGGGGTTGTTGCGCAGCAGGTAATCGGACAGACGGCCTTCGATAATGCAACTCTCGGTCTCGCCCAGATCCAAAATCACCTGGCTCATCTTTTGGAACAACTTATCCGAGTACGAACGCGCATCGTAGCGGTCGGGCAGAAACGCCATGTTCTCCACGGCCAGACGCTCATCATAGGCGGCCATCTTATCGAGCGACTCGCCCGCGCGCAGCGACGCACGTACCAGCAGCTCGTTATCGTACAGCGGAATCCCCAACTCGTCGGCAAGCATGCGGCCAATCTCGTGGCCCTCGGCGCCAAAGTCGCGCGCGATGGTAATGACCACAGGACTCTTCTTATTCTCCAGATCGCTCATCGCGATTCCTTTCTCTATGTGACAAAGGGGCTGTCCCTTTGCCACATTCTACGCTGCCACCATTCGCCTCTGATATGCGCGGACCAGCAGCGAGATACCAAAGTTGAGTACAAAGTACATCGCAAACACCAGGCCGTAGAGCATAAGCACCTGCGACAGGTCGATCGCGTGGGCCATCGCGACGTTTGCCGTGTACATGAGCTCGGCCACGTTAATGCCCGAAAGATACGAGCTGTCCTTGATGACGGTCGTGCACTGGCTAAACAGCGCCGGAATGATCGTCTTAAACGTCTGCGGCAGAATGATGTAGCGCATGGTGGCAAAGAAGCCGAAGCCCTGGCTCTGCGCTGCCTCAAACTGGCCGCGCGGAATCGAGTTGAGGCCGCCGCGCACAATCTCGGCCATAACAGCGCTGGTAAACAGCGTAAAGGCGATGGTCGAAATCACAATGTCCAAACCCTGCACCGTAAAGTAGATAAACAGGATCCACAGCAGGTTTGGCGTGCAACGGAACAGTTCGATATAGGCGCTCACCAAAATACGGAACGGGCGGGGCGCATAGCTCTTAACGAGCGCCAGCACCGTGCCAAAGATGAGCGAGAAAAAGATCGACAGCGCCGAGATCTCGATTGTCTTAACAAAGCCGCCCCAAATGTAGAGCAGGTTGGTCGCGTTGAAGATTTCCATGCGCTAGGCCTCCTCTACGTTGTCGAGCCCCAGCTCGGCCAGGCTCACGCCGCGCGGACGCTCCTTGGAGCGGCGCTCGAGCCACTGCACAAGCATGGCGAGCGGAAAGCAGATGATGAAGTACATAAGGCAGCAGACGATGTATCCCTGCAGGTAACCGTACAGACTCACAAAGTTGTCGGAACGGTACATAAGGTCGCCGCCGGCCACAAGCGCCAGCACCGACGTGTTCTTGACCAGGTTGAGTGCCTGGTTACACAGCGGCGGCAGAATGATCTTGAATGTCTGGGGCAGCACGATGTACCAGTACGCCTGCGCACGGGTGAAGCCCTGGCTCTGGGCCGCCTCCATCTGACCGCGCGGAACCGCCTCGATACCAGTGCGGATGACCTCCGAAATGTAGGCCGCGTGATACAGGCCCACACCCAAGAAGCCCAGCACGAACGGAGCGATGCGCACCGGCTGGTCGGCACCGGTTATGGCCTGCAAAAACTGCGGACCGGCCATGTACATAAAGAGCACCTGTACGGGCAACGGGGTGTTCTGGTAAAACTCCACGTACACGCGGCTTATGGCGCGCAGCACGCGCGAACGAGTGGTAGAGAACACGCCCAGCAGCGTGCCCAGCACCAGCGACAGCAGCAGACCGGCAACGACCACCTGCAGCGTCACGCCAAAGCCCTCCCAGAAGGGCCCCATGTTTTGAAATGTCGTCGACCAACGGTCGGCGTCAAATAATCCTTCGAGCATTTGATTCCTTCCTTGGACGATGCGCCTATACAAGACCCCAGGTCTTGACCTCTTGGTCGAGCCAGCCGTCGGCCAGGCGATCGCAAATCACCTGATCGACCACGGCCGAAAGGTCGCAGCCCTTCTTGGTCGCCACGCTGTAGCCCTGCTCGCCAAACTTGACCTCGGGCTGCAGCAGCTCAACGGTCTCGTTCATGTAACCGGCCAGCGTGGAGCGGTCCATGGCAAAGACGTCGATATTGCCGGCGTCGAGCGAGCTCTTGATGATGGGGTAGCCGCTAAAGGCCCTAAACTCTGGCTTGCAGCTAAAGCCGTTGTCTTTGATCATCTGCTCGATCAGGCCCTGCGTGGTGGCACCTTGGCTCACACCAATGACCTTGCCGTCCAGGTCCTCAATCGAGGTAAAGCCCGAACGCTTCTTGACCATGAGTCCCACGTAGTCGGTGCGATACGGCGTCGAGAAATCCCAGCTCTTCTTGCGCTCGTCGGTGATGGTGTAGGTCGCCGCGACCACGTCGAGTTGGCCGTTATCGATCAGCGGGCCGCGCGTCTTGGGCGTTACGTCGGTAAACTCGACAAGCTCCTGGGCGCGGGCCTCCTTGTAGCTCACGCCAAAGACGGCAGCGGCGATCTGGTAGCACAAATCGACTTCCATGCCCTCAAAGCGGCCCTTGGCGGTGTCGTAATAGCCATAGCCGGGAACGTCCTTCTTAACGCCGGCATTCAGATGGCCACGCGACTTGATGGCCGCAAGCTTAGACCCCTTGTCGGAGCCCTCGCCGCTGGTGGAGTTGCCGCAACCGGTAAGCGCGGTCCCCGTCAGCGCAAGCATGCCGGCGCCAGCCAGCTGCAAAAAGTGACGGCGCGACACGGCCGCCCTCGTCATATCCGTCATGTCCATCACCGCGCCTAGTGCAGAATCTTGGACAGGAACTCGCGGCAGCGCGGGTTCTCGGGGTTATCGAAGAAGTGCCCGGGCGTGCCCTCCTCCAGAATGCGGCCGTCCTCCATAAAGATGACGCGGTCGGCCACCTGGCGCGCAAAGCCCATCTCGTGCGTCACGCAGATCATGGTGATGTCCTCCTGCGCGAGCTCAATCATAACGTCCAGAACCTCCTGGACCATCTCGGGGTCGAGTGCCGAGGTCGGCTCGTCAAACAGGATGATGGGCTGCTTGGTGCACAGAGCACGGGCGATGGCGATGCGCTGCTGCTGACCACCCGAGAGATTCTGCGGATACTCACCGGCCTTATGCGCCATGCCGACGCGCTTGAGCGCGGCAATGGCGATCTCGGTCGCCTCCTCCTTGCTCTTCTTTTGCAGCTTGATGGGCGCGAGCGTCAGGTTGCCCAGCACCGTCATGTTGGGATACAGGTTGAACTGCTGAAACACCATGGAGCTGTACTTGCGAGCCATCTCCAGGTGATTCTTTTTGGTGAGCGGCGTACCGTCGATGACGACCTCGCCCGACGTGGGCTCCTCCAGATAATCGACGCAACGAATGAGCGTCGACTTACCCGAACCGGAAGGCCCGATCATTACGAGCTTCTCGCCGCGCTTGACGGTGAGGTTGATATCTTTGAGCACATGCAGGTCGCCAAAGTACTTGTTGAGATGCTTGATCTCGATCATGTCTGCCATGAATGTCCCTTCCCTGCGTTTACACGAGTTGCACTATTGTACGGAAAGAACCACGTTTCCGCAGCCCACACTACATTCCCGTAAAGAACCCGCAACCTTTAACCCACTCATCGGGGACAGGCTTAAATGAGTACCCGCTCATTGGGCACTCATTTAAGCCTGTCCCCGATGAGTGCCCAGCCCAGCAAAAAGGGGCGCGACCGCAATGGTCACGCCCCCTCAAGACCCGAAAATAATACAACCGCCCTTGTTGAGCATAAGTCAGCGAAAACCCGCACACGCGAGCAAGGTGACGTGAAATGAAAGGGTGCAGACCTTATGGTCGCGCCCTTGAAATTGAACGCCAGATTGCCGCGTGTACGGGTTTGCAGCGTCGAGCCGTTACGCGGTTTGGTAAAACCGCGTAACAAATTACGCGAGTTTGGCACCGACGATCTTTGCTGCTGCCGGCTTATCGAAGTTACCGCCAGTGGCCTTACCCAGAGCGCCCATGACCTGGCCCATCTGCTTCTTAGAGGTCGCGCCCAGCTCGGCGATAACCTGCTCGATCAGGGCCTCGAGTTCCTCGCCCGAAACCTGCGCGGGCAGCAGGCTCTCCAGAATCTTGACCTGCTCGGTCAGGTTGTCGGTACGCTCCTGGTCGGTACCGGCCTTAATGGACATCTCCAGCGTCTCACTCGTCTGCTTAATCAGACGCTTGATCATGCTGTTGACGTCTTCCTCGGTCACATCGCGACGCTCGTTGACCTCGATATTCTTCACCTCGGCCTTAACCTGGCGAATGATAGACAGGCGAACCTTGTCCTTGGCCTTCATGGCCGCGATCATTTCCTTCTGCAGCTCTTCGTTGGTCATCTGCAAATCCTCCTCAATAGCGTGGGCGGCACTCACGCGGGCACCGCCCCATGATTACTTAGTCGTCGACGAATCGTCGGTCGAACTCTTGGTGACGCCCTTCAGGCTGACGTTGTACGGCACGTCCTTGGGCATGGGGTTAACGGTGATGTCGGCGTCCTTCTTGTACTGCTCCAGCCACTCGCTGTACGCAGTGCTTGCCGCCTGCGTCTTCACAACGTTGGAGACGTACTTCTTGATGTCCTTGGGCACCTGCTTAATGTCATCGACCTGATTATCGACATGGAAGTAGTCGGTGCACTTGATGATGTGATAACCATAGGTCGACTCGACGACGCCGCTCACATCGCCCTTGTTGAGTCCCTCGAGCGCCGCCTGGTAGCTGTCGACGAAGGTGGTGAGCTTGTCCCAGCCCACATCGCCCTTCTTCTCCTTGGAGCCGGTGTCGTCAGAGTACTGCTCCACGGCATCCTCAAAGCTCAGCTCGCCGGAGTTGATCTTGTCCAGGCACTCCTGCGCCTTGGCCTTGGCGGCAGCCTTGTCCTCGTCAGATGCGTCGGAATCGACCTTGATCAGGATATTCGACGAACGACGGGCGTCGTTGTAGTTGGACAGGTTCTCATTGATGTAATCGACAATCTCGCTGTCCTTGGGCTTGCTGGTGGGTGCCACGGCATCCTTGAGCTTCTGCTGCGCCAGGCTCTCCTTGAGCGAATCCTTGTAGGTGTCCTCGGTGTAGCCGTAGGTCTTAAGCGTCTTCTTAAAGGTCTTGGCGCCGCCGGCACTCTTGCAGGCGTCCTTCCAAGCCTTCTCGACCTCCTCGTCCGAGACGGTCACGCCGTTTTCCTTCTGCGCTTGCTGAAGCAGGATCTGCTGCGCGTAGGAGTCGATGAGCTGCTTGCGATACTTCTTGGGTGTGAGGTCGTTGTCGACCAGGTACTGCGCCCAGTCCTTGTCCTTGGTGTAACCATAGGACGTGCGCATGCTCATGATCTGCTTGGTCACGGTGTCCTCGGTGAGGTTGGTGCCGTCGATAGTGGCCGCCACACCACCAGTAAGCTTATAGCCCGAGCCGGCGCTTTCGGTCTGCGACATCAGGCCGGAGCACGCCATGGCCGAGACGGAGAGCAGCATCGCCAGCACGCCGATGACCACCAGGACAATCTTGACGGTCTTGGACACATAGGTCTTGCGCTGCTTCTTGCGAGAGCTGGAGGCGGCGCGAGCCTGTTGCTCGGGCGTCGGCGCGGCCTCGAGGTTCTTTTTCTTATTTGCCATGTTTGGCCTTTCGCATCACGAATCGAACAAACGCCATTGTGTCACAACGCAGCCCCCGCGGCACACCTGGTGCATGGGGGACAGGTTAATCTGCACCATTTTGGTGCAAAGGGGACAGGTCTGGCAGTTGGCAGTTAGGGACGTTCCTTTTCTGCCGGCAGTTAGGGACAGTCTCCAAGTGACGGCTTAGAAGTGGCGGCGGATGGCGTCGACCATGCCTTGGGGCGTGGTCTGGCCGAGCACATCGGCTGCAGCGTCGGCGTCCATAAAGATATTCATGAGCGCCTGAAGCGCCTCGACCTGACCGCCCGGCTCGGCAATGCCCAGGTTGATGACGATCTGCGCCGGCACCGGGGCGCCCATGCCCGCCATCGCGTTGAACGTCACAGGTGCAGCGGGCTTCACCACCGCGATATAGGGCTTGGCCACAAATCCCGGATCGGTATGCGGAATGGCGATGTTTGCCGCCGGCATGGCGAGACCCGTGGGATAGGCGTCCTCGCGCGTGCGGACGGCGTCGAGCCAACCGGGCGCAATGTAGCCGCGCGGGGCAAGCTCGCCCTCGAGCCGCGCAAACACCTCGCCCGGCGACACGCACTCCCAATCAAAAAACACCAGCTCAGGCGTAAACAGCGCTTCGTTATCCGCCATGCGCTCACCTCTCTCACCTAGTCACCTGGGACGTTCTTAAACGACTAGTCATTCAAGAACGTCCCCAATGACTACCTAAAACAAAGGATGGCCACTTGCGCCTTGGCGCCAATGACCACCCTGACTACTCGGCTAAATTGTACTGTGCGCCGCTAGCCGCGAGGCGCATCAATTGCGACCTTGCCGCCCTCCAGCACGTGAACGCGACCGTCGGCGAGCATCTGCACGACCTCGGGATACAGCACGTGCTCGATCGCGTGGATGTGCTCCTCGAGCGTGTCGACGTCCCAGCCCTCCTCGACAGCCAGCGCGCGCTGGGCGATGATGGGGCCGTTGTCGTAGATCTCGTTGGCAAAGTGCACGGTCACGCCGGTCACCTTGACGCCGCGAGCAAACGCATCGTCAATCGCATGGGCGCCGGTAAAGCTCGGCAGCAGCGCCGGGTGTAGGTTGACCACGCGATTGGGAAACGCTGCCAGCAGCGGCGTGTGCACCATGCGCATGTAGCCGGCCATCACCACGTACTCGCAGCCGCGCTCGAGCAGCTCATGCGCGATGATCTCGTCAGCCGCGATGGGGTCGGCATAGACATCCTTGGACAGCGTGAGCGTCTGGATACCCGCACGCTCGGCACGCTGCAGGCCCTTGGCCGAAGGACGGCTCGACACCACAAGCTCAATCGAGGCGTTGAGCTTGCCGGCGGCGATCAGGTCGATCAGCGCCTGCAGGTTGGTACCCGAACCGCTGATAAGCACGCCGATCTTGAGCGGCTCAGCCGTATCGGTGCCGGTCGGACGGGTGTAGGGCACAAAGCCCAGGCCCTCGGCAGCAGCCATCTGCTCGTTAGCGCTCATCGGAGTACACGACCTTACCGGAACCCTCGACGCACTCGCCCACGCGGAACGGCTTCTCGCCCAGCGCGACCAGAGCCTCGGTCACGGTGGCCTCGTCCTCGGGGGCGACGATCAGGCACAGGCCGACACCCATGTTGAAGGTCTTGCATGCCTCGTTGGGCGCGAGCTCGGCCTGACGCGACACATAGGTGATGACGGGCGGAACGTCCCAGCCCATCTCGGCGCCATTACGGGTGACCACGGCGTCGACGTCGTCGGCAAGCGCGCGGTTGAGGTTCTCGGTGATGCCGCCGCCAGTGATGTGGGCGATGGCGTGCACCGGAGCGCCACCGCGCAGCAGCTCAAGAATCGGCTTCACATAAATACGCGTGGGGGCCAGCAGGGCGTCGGCCAGCGATGCGCCGCCGAGCTCCTCGAGCGGGCGGTTCAGCTCCTCGGCCTTAGCGGCGGCCTCGGGCGTGCCCGGCTTGATGCCGTCGACGCCGATGACCTTGCGCACGAGCGAGTAGCCGTTGGAGTGCACGCCGGTGGAGGGCAGGCCCAGGATGACGTCGCCGGGGCGGACGTTCGCGGGGTCGAGCATCTTGGGACGGTCGACGACACCCACGGTAAAGCCGGCGAGGTCGTAGTCGGCAGGAGCCATGACACCGGGGTGCTCGGCCATCTCGCCGCCCACGAGCGCGCAGCCCGCGAGCTTGCAGCCATCGGCCACGCCCTTGATGATCTTTGCCATATGCTCGGCCTCAATGTGGCCGATGGCGACGTAGTCCAGGAAGAACAGCGGCTCGGCGCCCGAAGCCAAGATGTCATTGACGCACATGGCGACCAGGTCCTGGCCCACCGTCTCGTGACGGTCCATGATCTGGGCGAGCACGAGCTTGGTGCCCACGCCGTCGGTGCCGCTGATCAGGATCGGGTCTTCCATATCCTTAAGCGCGGCGGCCGAGAACAGGCCACCAAAGCCACCGATGCCGCCGATAACCTCGGGGCGGTTGGTGTCCTTGACCATCTGCTTAATAGCGTCGACGGCGCGGCCGCCCTCGGCGGTATCGACGCCGGCGTCCTCATACGTCACATGCTTGCTGTCGCTCATCTGAGCCTTCCTCTCCCACTACCGTGGCGCCGCGCGGGCGCCAAACGGTGCTCATAGTTGCGTTCATTTCGGCGCGCGCCATAACAGCACGCGCCGTCATATCAACAAAACAGCAGGTAAAACCTATCAAAATAAACCTGTCCCCAAATAGCAGGTTTTAGGCCTCGCCGTGCTCCTCTTCCCAGCTGCGGTCGTCGTATTTCTCGACCACGGCGTCGTCGTCAAAGTGCAGCGGCTTGTCCAGGTTGCGGGGCTTAAAGCCCTCCATGAACTTGTCGCGGCCAAAACTCTCGGGAATCGCCACGGGATAGCGGCCGGTAAAGCACGCATCGCAGTAACCGCCCTTGGGCATGACCTTCAGCAGGCCCTCGACCGAAAGGAAGGCCAGCGAATCGGCGCCGATGTACTCGCAAATCTCGTCAACCGTCTTGTTGGCGCTGATAAGCTGCGACTGCACGTCGGTATCGATACCGTAGAAGCACGGCCAGATGACCTCGGGCGAGTTGATGCGGATATGAATCTCCTTGGCGCCGGCGTTGCGCAGCATCTTGACGAGCTGCACCATGGTGGTGCCGCGCACGATGGAGTCGTCGATGACGACCAGGCGCTTGCCCTCGATGTTGTCGCGCAGCGGGTTGAGTTTCATGCGAACGCCCATGGCGCGCAACTCCTGCGTGGGCTCGATAAACGTGCGTCCCACGTAGCGGTTCTTGATGAGGCCCTCGCCAAAGGGAATACCGCTCTCGTGCGAATACCCCTCCGCAGGCGGCAGGCCGGAGTCGGGCACGCCGATGACCAGGTCGGCCTCGACGGGCTCCTCATGTGCCAACTGACGACCCATGTCATAACGGCAGGCATAGACGCTCTTGCCGTTCATGATGGAGTCGGGGCGGGCAAAGTAGACCTGCTCAAAGATGCAGTTTGCGGGCTCTTCGGCTGCAGGCACGCCCTGCTCGGATACCAGACCCTCGGCGCTGATGCGCAAAATCTCGCCGGGACGAACGTCACGGACGTACTCGGCACCCACGATGTCGAGTGCGCAGGTCTCGGAAGCAACGACCCAGCCGCCGGCGCGCGTGACACGGACGGCGGAGTCGACCGTCGCGGCGCCGTCCTGCGACGGCAGCTGCGAAACGGATGCGGCATCGGCCTGGTCCAGGCCCTCGTCCACCAGCTTGCCCAGCACGAGCGGGCGAATGCCGTGTGGATCGCGGAATGCGTAGAGTGCCTGCTCGTTGATGAGCGTCATGGCGTAGCCGCCGCGCACGAGCTCCATGGTCTTGCGAATGCCCTCGCGCAGATGGCCTGTACGCTGAGTAAAGTAGCCGATAAGCTTAGTCGCGACCTCGGAATCCGAATTGGAAAGGAACGGCACGCCCAGCTCGATCAGCTGGCGGCGCAGCTCGTCGGTGTTGACGAGGGTACCGTTGTGCGCGAGCGCGATAATGATGCTGTTGATGGTAGAAAGATGCGGCTGCGAGGCTTCCCAGCTCTTGGCGCCGGCGGTGCCATAGCGCACGTGGCCCACGGCCAGCTGGCCGGAGAGCGTCGACAGGTCGGCGTTGGAGAACACGCGATCGAGCAGTCCCAGGTCTTTGCGAACCATAACCGTGCCGCCATCACCCACGGCGATTCCCGCCGATTCCTGGCCGCGATGCTGCAGCGCGCGCAGACCAAAGTACGTCAGTCGAGCCACATCGCGATCGGGTGCCCACACACCAAAAATGCCGCATTCCTCATGCAGCTGGTCGGAGTCCGGATCATACGTCGACATGGTCTTCACCTGTCCCGCGGCACGCTCGGCCGCGCGGATGGTTTCTTGAGACATGGCATCCCCTCAGAGCCTCGTTATTTGGCGTTACCTGCCCTATTATACGCACGGCAAGACAAGCACTCCCGCGCATGAACAGCGCTTTTTAAAAGCCCACCGAGCTTATAATCCGTTTTGCAGCCAAACATTTTATTGGGCAACCGCTTCGGGGCCGACGATCCCGCATACTTCCGTTGCGACGCGTCTCGCCCGCCGTTGGGGCTTGCATTGTTGCAATTGGGACGTTCGTCCTGTCTTTTGGCAGGTCGGCGGCGTATCCTTGTACCTACAGCAAAACGAGAAAGGTTATGTATGGATCGAAACGAACTCGACCCCAGCGTCCCCAGCGCCACGGAGGTCAAGAAGATCCCCCTCATCATTAAGGTATACGCCGTCCTGTGCATCCTGTCCGGCGTGGGCACGCTCCCGTCGGTCGGCGCCTTTATGTGGCAGGTCATCACTGCGCTCATCAACGGCAACGCCGCCGCCAAGCTCGGCGACAACACGCTCGTCGCGGTCGGACTGATTGTCGCCGGCATCATGCTCTCGGCTGCCAGTGCCGTCATCTTGATCATCTTTGGCCTTGACCTCATCAAGAACCAGCGCCGCAATGCCGCCCGCCTGTCTTACGTCCTCATCGCATTTACCGTCGTGGAGCTTTTAGTTGACGTGATGCTCCAGGGCATCGGACCCTTCCTGCTGCGCCCCGCCGTCCAGCTTGTCATCCTCATTGCGCTGTCGGCCACCGTCGACCCCACGCTACGCCAGGAGCGCGAACTGCAGCGCCGTCTGCAAGAGATGCTCGACCGCGATGCCGCCGCCGAGGGGATGCTCGGCCGCGACGAAACTGGCGAGGGCTACATCAAGCTCAACTACTTCAACCTGTTCTGGGTATTCTTCGTCTGCAGCGTGTTAGGTCTCATTCTCGAGGAAGTCTGGCATATGGTCGTCGTCGATCCCGGCGTCTATCAGGACCGTGCCGGTATGCTATTTGGCCCCTTTAGCCCCATCTACGGATTTGGCGCGGTGCTCATGACCATGGCGCTCAACCGCTTCTATAAAAAGAATCCTCTGATCATTTTCCTGGTAAGTGCCCTGATCGGCGGCGCTTTCGAGGTGTTTGTAGGCTGGTTTATGCAGACCTCATTTGGCGTGGTGTCGTGGAGCTATTCACACATTAGGCTATTCGGCATGCCCGATCCCATCGCGGTATTGACCGGGGGACGCACATGCACGCCGTTTGCCTGCATGTGGGGCCTGGGTGGCCTCATCTGGATCAAGGTCTTGCTGCCGCGCCTGCTTAAGCTCATCAATATGATTCCATGGAAACGCCGCTACTCTGCTACCGTCATCCTGACCGCCGTCATGTTGATCGACGGCGTCATGACGTTGCAATCGCTCGACTATTGGTATCAGCGCGTCAACGGAACCGTTCGAAATATTCCCGTCGCACAGTTCTATGACAAGCATTTCGATAACGAATATATGGAGAACCGTTTTCAGAGTATGACCATGAGCCCCAAGGACGCCACACGCGTGTAGCAAACGCCAGAGCAAAATAGCTCCAACACATCAAAGCCCGCTGGCAGATCTACATGAACTGCCGGCGGGCTTTCGCTATAGACAGACTCGGATTGCCGACGAGGCCTTACGCCTCGCGCTCGACCTCGCTCACGCACTCGTTCTTGATGGTGCCGACGAGCGACTGCAGCGCATCGACCACATGCGGGCGAATGTCTCCGCCAATGAGCACGAGCATGATGTCGTCGCCCACGGTAAGCTCGCCGCTCGCCAGCCACACGCGCACATAGCCGATACCCGGCATCGTGCGCGTCGCCTCGATAGCGGCCTGCACCTTTTCGGCATCGAAGCCAAACACCATGCCGCCCACCTTGTGGCCTGGCGCCACGCCATCGGTCTCGACTCCGCGCACTTCGGCCTTGGGCGTCGCGCGCACCACGCCGTTGTGTGTCAGGTACATCCCACAATCAGCCGCCGAAACATCGGCCTTGGCTTCGCGCAGCCAAGCATCAACCGAAGGCATCGATTTGCCGTTCTCAAGCATCATTTCTCCTTTCACCGTCATTGAGTAGCCCATAATCTATTCCTCGACCGGCGTGAGCACCATGACGGCACGTGTGTTGCTCAGCGATAACGAACGACAGGTCACAAGCGTTACGACCTTGGTTGCCGAAGCGGCACGATCGATGGCATCGCTCGCTGCGGCAGAGGCACCGTCGAGCATCTCGGACAGGTAGTTCTTGAGCCCGTCGTCGCCCTCAAAATTGGTCGTGCGCGCCTTGGCATACGTGTCCTCGACAACTTTGGTCGCCAGTGGTCGCAGTTTATACGTAGCATCCCGTGTGATGTAATACACGAACTCGATGCTATCGAACGTTGCCTGATCAGTGGTGTCCGAAATCACGTTGAACATCGACCCGTCATTCATGTGGTGGCCGTAGATCGTGGTCTGCTGATCCACCATGCCCGGCGCGGTGTCATTGCTATCCAGGAAAATGGCCCCGGATGCATTGGCCGTACCGTCGAACAGCGTGTTGAGGTATTTGGAGTTGTTGTTGGTCTGCACCACGGGATAGTTGATGTTGGTTCCCGGCGCGTAAATCCAACCCACAATCTCGGAGTTTGTCTGAGCAAGTGCATCGAAGTCAATAATCGGCACGCCGCTGGCGTCCTTATCGCTTACATATTGCTTCTCGATTTTCTGGTACGAATCGCTTGCCTGCTTATAGCCAATCTGCGCGTTGATAAAGATGGCAGCGGCGGCGACAATCAGGCCGATGCCGATGATGATGAGCAGAATGGGAATAATGGAGCGGCGCTTTTTGCGCGGCGGCTCGGTGTAATCCGACGGCGCGGCATGCGATGAAGACCGGGGCGGCTTCTTAGCGTTGCTATAAGATGAAGGTCGATATGCGGCTGGCGCGTCCTGTCGACGATGCGTCGCCGGCGTCACGGGGCGCGGCGCGCGCGGCTGCTGAGGAGAGGATGTCCGACCCTGCTGTGCCGCATGGGCAGCACCCGGCTTCGACGGATCGGGAATCTGAGAAGCCTTGAATCGTTTTCCCTGATAGTCGGACATGGCTCTCCTTATACTGCGGTGAAACGGCGGAACGCCTAGGCGTCGGCCATCTCCTGCTTCATCTTCTCGATAACCTTGCGGTACTCGGGGTCGCAAGCGCCCAGAATCTGCGTGGCGTAGATGGCGGCGTTCTTGGCGCCGTTGATGGCAACGCAGGCCACGGGCACGCCCGAAGGCATCTGCACCATCGACAGCAGCGAATCCATGCCGCCCAGGTCACTCGTCTTCATAGGCACGCCGATGACCGGCAGCGGCGTAAAGGCAGCCACGACACCACCCAGGTGAGCGGCCTTGCCGGCGGCAGCGATAATCACTTTGATGCCGCGATCGGCAGCAGTCGAAGCCCACTCGTGGACCTTCGCCGGTGTGCGGTGTGCGCTCGCAATGACAAGCTCATAGGGCACGCCCAGCGCCTCGAGCTCGACGGTGCAGCCTTCCATAACACCCAGATCGGACTTGGAGCCCATGATGATCCCGACAACCGGCTTTTGATCTGCCATAAACAAAGACCTCCTGTTGAGAGCGGCGACGCGGCCAATCCGCGACCCTTAACTACTGAGAGTAGTATAGCTGCTCCCGTCCCTGCGGTCTGTTGGTGCTCTGCGGCGGCCCGGTGTTTTCATCTTCACTCCGGTTGCTGCGCAAAGTCGTTC